>CADCIN010000001.1 GCA_902801525.1 uncultured Erysipelotrichaceae bacterium
TTCATAAGAAAGACCTCCGTTATTTTGTTTTTTGTGTCAAGTTTATTATAACGCATTTTGGTCTTTCTTTTTATGTGCCCCAAATCATTTTACACTATCGTTTTTTTATATTGATTGACTTTTTTTAGTTATTGTGTTATAATATTTGACACTTATAGGGGAGGTTGTATTATGTACTATGTAATAAGAGAAAATGGTATTAGTAGAACTAATAATCAATTAAATGATTTAAAGGATGTTAAAACTGAATTATTAAATTATAAATCAAAATTCAACAAAGAACAATTTAGTTATATGTCTATAAAAGATCAAAGACGTATTAAAGATAAAACTGCTAAAATTTACAAAAAAATTTCAACAAATAAAAATAGTAATAAAATTATTGATTCACTTGTCAATAAAATTAAAGAAATGGATGATGACTTTAATTTTTCAGATTTCTTAAGATTTATTCAAATGAATTTAGATTATATTAATATTGAAAATAAGAAACCATTACGTAATGAATCAGATTCTAATGCCATTAATTACTTGAGAAAATTTCCAGATTTTTCTCTATACTGTTTAGCTGAAAGATTTTTTAAAGATTATTTTAAAAGAAAGATGGAAGAAAATAAAATTTCAATTTGTTCAATTAATACATTTGATAATCCTTTCGATTCAATTTATAATAAATTAGATATCAAAATTTTTAAAAATTTAGACAATATTGGTTTAAACTATTGTATAAACAAAGCCATTTTAAGTAACTTAGATACAAATCATTGCTGTATAGATTGTAGAAATGTGTATCCAAGTAAATGTGATAAAGTATTTGATGTTGAAAAAAAATTATTGATCGATGAAAATACATATAATTTTATAAAATCCGGATATCAGGAAGTTATTAAAAATGAAGATGGAATAGATGTAGTCGATAAATTTATTGTAACAAATTGTGAAAATCAAGAACCAATTGAAGAAAAGAAGATTGCAAAAGGTAAAATCCTTGTAAAATAATTATTAAAAATATAGTTTTTTTAAAATGTATTTAAAAAACTGTATTTTTTTTGTATAATTATAGTGGAGGATTTAAAATATGAAAAACAAAAAAATCTTTATATTACTTATAACTTTAATTATTTTATCAACAGGATGCAGTAAAAAAAGTCTTGCTTGTACAAGTAGTAATAAAAATAACGGAATTTCTGTTAATCAAAAAATTACATTTAATTTTTATAATAATAAAATTAAAAAAATTTATTACAATGTTGATACAATTGGACAAAGTAAAAATATTAAAAATAACTGGGATATGATTGCAAATGAACTAGATAATAAATACAATCAATATCAAAATGATAATCCTAATTTAAAATTAAGTACCAATAATAAAACAAATAAGTACACTTATAATTTATCTATTTTTATTAATCTAGATAATGTAACATCTGATGAATTAAAAGATCTTCAATTATCTAGCTTGTCAAATAATAAAGTAAAAATGGAAGATGTAAAAAAAGATTTCCAAAAGAATGGATATAAATGTAAATAAAAAATAGCAAGCAATTGCTATTTTATTTTGTATTAACATTTGTTTTATTCTTTTCTTTTAACTTTGTATTATATTTTTCTACTGTTAAGTTATATTCATCTATTTTTTTTGTCTTTGTTAATTCGAAATCTAATGTATCCTTAAATAATATAACTTCTTGTTGAAGACTATTTACTTCATTTTTCACTTCTAATCTTTTTGGCATTTTTCCAAGTAAATAATCCACTTCACTATCATAAATTTCTTTTATTGAATATGGTAAAACTAGTAAAGGTGTACCTTTCTTTACTTTAATTTCATATAATATATTTTTATTATTTTTTTTAATAAATAAATATTTTTCTGTTATTTCTGGATCCAGGGTTGTAGATATTAAATTTCCTTTAGAAATTTTGAATTTATCTTTGCTATATGAACACCCTCTATATACAGTTATATCTTCATCTAATACTATTTTATTTTTAACTTCATTAATCTTCATATATTTTTCTTTCATATTTTCTATAAATATGCTTATATTTTCAAAATCTATATCATCAAAAAATTGATTCTTTATCTCCTTATTAGCAGTCATATTTATTTTTTTTGCAAATAATCTGAATTTTCTATAAAATTCTTCTTTGTTATGTATTTCTTCTATTATTTCGTCAGGATTTTTGTTCATAAATTCATCAATCGAGGTAATTTCATTTATATGATACGACAATCCAGAATTATATATTAATAATAATTTTTTTTCATAGTCTGATAAATTATTCATTTTATCTATTAGTTTTTCATATGTTATCTTCATGTTTATCACCAATATCATCTTATCATATATATTCTAAATTAAAAAGCATTTGATTTATTTTTAATTTTATGATATAATGAACAAGTATTTTAAAGGGGGGGCCTTATGAATAATAGTATTGATGAGAAGAATAAATTAAAATTTATTATTACGCATAAAAATAATGAAATTAGTATAAACTGTCATATTATTTTTGCAAAAGTTAATAAAGATAGTAAAGTTTTAAATAAGAACTATGATGTAAAAGATTTACTTGAATTTTCAGTTGATTTTTGTGAACAAAGAAATATTAAATTAAGACGTAGAGTTAAAAAAAATAGCATTGATAATTATAAAAATATTTATACTTTTGATGACGCTGATAAAATAATTAGAAATTATGATATTTTATATCGTACTCATCACAAAAAAAATAAAAAAAGTAAAAAAGATAAATTTTGTTTGCAAAAAATTGCCATGGGTGGTGCAGTATTTGCTATAGTTGGTGCAATTGGTTTTGGAATATGTACTTCTAATAAAACAAAAGGTAAACATGAAAATACTAATACAAATAAGACTAATTCATCCATAGAAACTGAAATTAAAGATAAAAATTATATTAAAAATAATTTCTTAGATATCACAAATGCTGATGATGAAATGATAAAAAAAACCGTTTTTTCTGATATAAAAATATCTCTACCTAATAACGAAGAAATTCAGAAGAAAAGAGATGAAATGATAAAATTAGAAGAAAAAAAGAAAAAAGAAGAAAATAAGGAAAATGAAATTTCCACAGAAATTATGGATAAAAATATGGAATTTAAATCAAATAATCAAAACGTTGAAATTTTTTCTTTTAATTATGATAACCAAGAAGCTAGTGAAAATGTTATTAGATCTAATAATTATATTAACTATTATATTAAGTACGGTAAACAATATGGAATAGATCCGAAACTATTAATGGCAATTGTATCTCAGGAGTCATCTGGAATTCATGAAGGATTTATTGATGAACCTGCGGTAGGTGCTATGCAAATTCAAAATGTTTGGAATGGTGAATCTGTTACAGCTTATAATTTTAATACACACTCATATGAGACAGAACATATAGATTGGTATTCATTAGATGACCTTGATTTAAATATTAAAACTGGTACAATGATTTTTGCAAGTTACCTTGAGCAGTTAGATTATGACCTTCCAAAAACCATTGCTGGATATAATATAGGTATAGGTGCGATTAAATCTATGGGTGATTCTTGGCAAGATCAAATTCAATATTATACTTCAGGAGACAACAAATATTATAAAAAAGTACTATCCTTTTTACCAGATGGACAAGAAATTAAAGTTATGAAACCTAATGGAGAAGAAAAAACATTTATAATTGATAATGAAAAAGTTAGTACTTATAAAGGATCTTATTAAAATAAATAAGATCTTTTTTGTAAAAAAAAACATAATTCTGACAAATTATGTTTTCTAGTTTAATGAAAAACTACCGATTATATAAAGACCATTTAAATGTTAATTTAAATAAATATAATATGCTAAATGAGTGTCAGCCATTTAGGGGTAGTATCTTATTAACAATGAGTTTTCTTTCTCATTACACGTGTAATCCTAAATAGTAATAAGATTATGACACAAATACTAATTTGTACCAATTTTTTCTTCCAACTTCTGTTAGGAATGTTGGAGATAATCAACCCAACGTAGTAATATAAAATTACATGTCTGTTTATTATCATATCTAGGATAAATTTATATTATCACAATCTTGATAATTTTTCAATATATATTTATACAAAAAAAATGTAATTCTGACAAATTACATTTCCTAGTTTTATGAAAAACTACTTAGACTATACTAAACCATTTCAATAATAATTTAATCAAATATTATTGAAATATGTATAACCCCCAAAATCTAAATGAATGTCAGCATTTAGACGTAGTATCTTATTATCATGTGAGTTTTCTTTCTCACTACGCACGTACACTTAGATAGTAATAAGATTATGATATAAATATAAATTATATCAATTTTTTCTTTCTATAAATACCATTAGGTAACTATAGAAGATACAAAGTAAATCAATAAGTCTACACAATAAAATTAATCATTATATAGAATATTTATTTCTTTCTATCATATCTAAGCTATTATTAGTTTATAATTTATTTTAAATTTTGTCAATAGTTTTTTTAATTTTTTCATTTTTTTTGATATAATACTTGAAGGAAGTGATCTTATGGATATTTTAAAAAAATGTAATTTATGTCCACGAAACTGTAATATTAATAGATATTTAATTAAAGGTGCTTGTGGCGCAGATTATAAATTAAAAGTTGCACACTACTCTCTACATATGTGGGAAGAGCCAATTGTCTCTGGTGAGAATGGTAGTGGTACAGTTTTTTTCTCGAACTGTAATCTCAAATGTATTTTTTGTCAAAATCATATTATTAGTAGTGAGGGTTTAGGAAAAGAAACTAGTAAAGAAAGATTAGCAGATATCTTTCTTACACTTCAAAATAAAAATGCACATAATATTGATTTAGTAACACCTACTCATTATGTACCTCAGATAATTGATTCTATTAAGATTGCAAAAAATAATGGATTAAAAATTCCAATTGTTTATAATACTAGCAGTTATGAAAATATAGAAACTATTAAAATGCTTAATGGCTACATAGATGTTTATTTAGCTGATTTAAAATATTATGACAATACTCTATCTGAAAAGTACTCTAAATGTATAGATTATTTTAAGTATGCTTCGAAGGCAATTGATCAAATGTATAATCAAGTTGGAAAACCTGTCATTGTTAATAACCTAATAAAAAAAGGACTTATTATTCGAGTCCTTGTACTACCTGGTCATGTAGATGATGCAAAAAAAATTATTAGTTACATTTATAATAAATATGGTGATAATGTTTTTATAAGTATTATGAATCAGTATACTCCCATATTTAAGTTTAGAAAATACCCAAATTTAAATCATAAATTATCAAATTCCGAATATGATGAAATTATTGACTATGCTATTAATCTAGGTGTTAGTAATGCTTTTATTCAAGATGGTGAAACACAAAGCGAAAGTTTTATTCCAAATTTTAATCCAGATATTGTTTAATTTTCATTTAAAATATTTCTTATCATTTTATAAAGATGCGGCTTATATTCCTCAATTGGGAGTGGCTGTTTTTTTATTATGGAAGTAAAAACTGTTGAAGAAACCAATTCAATAATCATAAATAATTTTACTTCAGGGTTTTTTATTTTTTTATTATGTTTCTCTATACCTTTGAAAAATAATTTTTGAATCCCTATATTATTATCTTCAAAAACATTTGAAACACCTTCTGTATAAACTCCTAATGATAAATCTTTGGATATAAAACCAATTAGTGTTTCATCATTTTTTAATAAGTCTATTACATAGTTTATTACATAAATTATTTGATCATCAAAATCTTCAATATAATTTTTATTTAAACTCTTAATTGCTTCTGTAAATAAGTCTTTTGACTTTCTTATAATTAATTTATTTTGTAAATCATATTTATCCTTAAAATATAGATAAAATGTACCCTTTGCAACTCCTGCTTCATTTACAATATCCTGAATAGACGTTTCTTTAATACCTTTTTTGGTAAATAACTTATATGCAGAATTCAATAATTTTATTTCTTTTTCAATCTTTTTTTCTTTTATTTTTGAAACTATATAACCTTCCAATTTTTTCACCTCTGTAATTTGAATTCTATAATATTTTTTTTATTTAGTCAATTTTGAATTTTTTGTTATGATAAGCATATAATTATATTGACTATTGGTCATTTTTGTGCTATTATTTATACATGAATGACTTTTAGTCATTTATTTTAGAGGAGGGATTATGAATAAATTTGGTGATTTTGTTTGTAAACATAAAATATTAATTTTGATTATTGCATTAATTATGCTTGTACCATCTTTAGTAGGTTATGTTAAAACAAAAGTTAATTATGATATACTTGTTTATCTGCCAAGTGATATTGAAACACTTAAAGGCGAAAAAATATTAACTGATGATTTCAATATGGGAGCTTTTTCAGTAGTTGTTACTGATAACATGGATGATAAAGATGTTTTAAATCTTGAAGATAAATTTAGTAAAATTAAAGGTGTTGAACATGTTGCTAGTATAAATGATGTAACTGGTACTACTATTCCACTTGAAATGTTACCAGATGAAGTTACTGATATAGTTGCTAAAGATGATAGTAGACTTATTCTTGTAACATTTAGAAAATCTACTAGTGATGATGAAACGTTAGAGGCTGTTCAAAAAATGCGTAATATTGCTAATAAAGATACAAAAATTGGTGGTATGAGTGCAATGGTACTTGATACTAAACAATTATTTAATAGTGAAATGGCATTATATGTATTAGTTGCTATTGTACTATGTGTTATTGTTCTAGAGTTAGCACTTGATTCATTCTTTGTTCCAATTTTATTAATGTTAAACATTGTACTTGCAATAATATTTAATATGGGAAGTAATATATTCTTAGGAGAAATTTCATATATTACTAAAGCAATAGCTGCGGTATTACAGCTTGGAGTTACAACAGACTTTTCAATTTTCTTATATCATAAGTATGAAAAAGCAAAGAAAAATGAAAATGATGTTAATGTTGCAATGAGTGATGTAATTCATGAAACTATGGTTTCAGTTGTTGGATCTTCACTTACTACAATTGCTGGATTCTTAGCTCTTTGTACAATGCAACTTACACTTGGTAAAGATATTGGAATTGTTATGGCAAAGGGTGTTGTTTTTGGAGTATTATGTGTATTAACTGTATTTCCATCATTACTACTTGTTTTTGATAAACAAATAGAAAACACAAAACATAAAGTTATTATTCCTAAATTTAATTTTGTTAAGAAATTTGTTTTAAAATATTATAAAGCTATTTTTGCAGTATTTTTAATATTATTAATACCTGCATATATATCTCAATCAAAAACTAAAGTTTACTATAAACTTGATAAATCAATTCCAGATAATTATGGATACTCTGTTGCAATAAAAGAACTTAGAGAAAAAAATGGAATTGTTAGTCAAGAAATGATTTTAATTGATAAAAATATTGATAATTATAAATTAAATGAAATGACTAGTAAAATTGAAAAAATAGATGGAATTAAAACTGTTATTAGTCCATCTAAACTTAGTGAAGTTGGAATTAGTGATGAAAGTATTCCTAAAAAACTAAGAGAGATTTATGAAACTGATAAATATAAAATGATTATAATATCTTCAAATTACGATATTGCTACTAATAAACTTAATAAACAAATTGATAAAGTAAACAAAGTTGTTAAAAAATATGATAAAAAAGCAATAGTTGCTGGTGAAGGTCCTCTTATGAAGGATTTGGTTACTACAACAGATATAGATTTTAAAAATGTTAACTACTCTTCTATTGGGGTTATCTTTATACTAATGATGTGTGTTTTAAAATCTGTTTCACTTCCAGTATTACTTGTTACAGCAATTGAATTTGCAATTTTCATTAATATGGGAGTACCTTTCTATACTAATACTGAAATTCCATTTATTGCATCAGTTGTTATTGGTACTATTCAACTTGGAGCTACGATTGATTATGCAATTCTTATGACTACTAAATACTTAGAAGAAAGAAAAAATAACAATAATAAACAAGCAGCTGTTGAAAGTGCTTTAGATAATTCAGTTAGTTCAATCTTTGTTAGTGCAATGTGTTTCTTCGGTGCTACTATTGGAGTTGGTATTGTATCTAAGATTGATATGATTGGATCTTTATGTACATTAATTGCAAGAGGAGCTATTATTAGTATGTTTGTTGTTATGTTAATAGTTCCAAGTATATTATTAATTTTTGATAAATTAATTATTAAAACTACACTTGGTTTCAAAAAAGGAGGAAAATAATTATGAATAAATTATATAAAAATGTTACTTTAACACTAGGTACATTACTTATACTAAATCCTATTTCTAGTTTTGCTTTAAGTAAAGAAGAAACAGTATATGCTAATTTATCAGCTAGTGGTAAAATAAAAAATATTACAGTTTCAGAGCATTTAATAAATGACGAAAAACTTTCCAAAATAAATGATTATAGTAAATTAACTAATATCAAAAACATTAATGGTGATGAGACTTTTATTTCTGATAATAATAAATTAACTTGGGAATCTAATGGTAACGATATTTATTATCAAGGAAGTACTGATAAAGAATTGCCTGTAAGTACTAAGATTAAATATTATTTAGATGGGAAAGAAATTAGTAAAAAAGACTTAAAGGGTAAAAAAGGACATGTTAAAATTGAAGTAAAATATATTAATAATTTATCTAATAAAGTAAACGGTAAAACATTATATACTCCATTTGTAGTTGCAACTGAGACAATTATTCCTACTAAAGGAAATACTAATGTTACAGTTACAAATGGTAAAGTTATTAGTACTGGTGTTAATTATGCGGTTACTGGTTTAACTAGTCCAGGATTATATGATTCATTAAATATCAGTTCTTTACAAAACTTAGATAAAATAACTATTGAATATGATACTGATAAATATAAAAGTAGTCCAATATATTCTGTTGTAACATCTAAAATAGTAGATGATGAAGATTTTTCTAAATTAAATGATGCGTCTAATGTATTTAATCAAGTAAATCAATTAGTAAATGGTTCTAAACAAATACTAAATGGTTCTAAATCTTTATTAGATGGTACTAATGAACTTAAAAATGGTACTGAAAAATTAAATAATGGTGCAAGTTCATTAAATTCTGGTATTAATAGTGCTTATGATGGAGCTAATCAAATTAAAACTGCACTAGATAGTTCAATTAATCAATTAAATAATGATAATAGTGATGCTTTAGATCAAGAAAAATTAAATTATATTCAAAGTCAAGCTGTTAACCAAGCTGCTTTAACTGATGAACAAAAGAATTATATAAGTGCTAATGCTATTTCAGAAGTTAAGAAAAATCCAACTTATATTTATATTAATAATAATTATCAAGCAGGACTTGAACAAGTTGCTCCACTAGGTATTACTGATGCTACAATTAATATTTGTGCTAATCAACCTGTTGATGTAAATTATCAAGCTGTATGTAGTAATACTTCTTTAAAAGATTTAATATTTGCAAAACAAATGTTAAATATTATGGAAGGTACTGCTTCTCAAACTGCAGTTGAAACAGCCGAGTCTGTTGCAGTTGAAACAACTAAAAAAGTATCAACTAGTGTTGCAAGTCAAGTAGCTAATCAAGTTAAATTAACTGCTAAAGATTCTACAGTTGCATCACTTAACTTACTATCTCAAAATGTTGGTAAATTAAGAGATGGTCTTGGAACTATTAAAAATGGCGCTAATGAATTAGTAAATGGAACAAACGATTTAAATAATGGTACTACTAAATTAAATAATGGTGCTAATGATTTATATCAAGGAATTACTAAATTTAATAATTCTGGAATTAATAAGATTGACGATTTAGTTAATAATAAAATTAAAAATAAGCTTGGTGATGTAAAAGAATTAAAGAAATTAAGTGATAACTATACTTCATTTGGATCTAAAGATAATAGTTGTAAAGGGAATACAAAATTTATATTAGTTACTAAGTAAGAGTTTTATTTAAAATAAAACTCTTTTTTTAAAATAATATCTTTTCTTGACAAATTATGTTATTATTATTATGGGAGGTAAATATGAAACATTTTAAATTATTTATTGTTTTATTAATGGCTTTAGCTTTCTTACCAATGGGTGTTTTTGCTAAAGAAGATAAAAAAGTTAATCTTTATTTATTTAGAGGTGAAGGATGTCCTCATTGCCAAGAAGCTGAAGAATTCTTTGATAGTATTAAAGATGAATATGGTAAATACTACAATTTAGTAGATTATGAAGTTTGGTACAATGAAGATAATGCTAAACTTATGGAAAAAGTTGCTAAGTATTTTGATCAAGAAGTTAGTGGTGTTCCATATATAATAATTGGTTCTAAAACTTGGAGTGGTTATACATCTGAATATGATGAAGAAATTAAAGCTGAAATTAAAAGTGAATATGCTAAAACTGTTAGTGATAGAACAGATGTTATTAAAGAAGTAAAGAATAACAAAACAAATAGTAAAAAATCTTCAGGTAGCGATGTAGTTGCATTAATTATTATCGTAATAGTTGTATGTGGTGCTATCTTTGGAGTTATTAAATTAAGAAAACAATCATAAAAAGAACAATGCTTAGGCATTGCTTTTTTTATGAAATAATTAATTTTTGATTAACTAATATTAAGTTATTTGATAAATTATTTAAATCTTTTATCTTTGTTACAGGAATATTTAATTTCTTTGATATTGACCATAATGTATCTCCACTTTGTACAACATAAATATTATTATCTTCTATTTCTTTTTTTGTTACTAGTAATTCTTGTCCTTCTTTTATAATAGAACTTTTTAAATTATTTATTTCTATTAATTCTGGAACTGTCATATTATATTTCCTTGAAATAGACCAAAGACTATCTCCTTTCTGGACTATATATTTATTATATTTCTTATTACTATCTTCTTTTAATTTTAATATTTGACCTATACTTAGTGTATTTGAAGTTAAATTATTTATTTCTACTAAATTATCTATTGGAATATTAGTTAACTTAGAAATAGAATACAAAGTATCTCCTTTTTTTACTATATAGGTATCATCTAATGTATCATTATCAATTACTGGTTCTTTGGAGTATGGAATATTTAAATAATTAGCAATTCCTTTTACTGCTCCTTCTACATAATTTAGTAAGTTATTTCTTAGTTTTTCCGAGTCATTTTTATTATCAATAAATCCATATTCAACAAGTACTGGTTCTGTATTTTGTCCAGTTTCTCTTAAAATATAATAATAATCTAGATTAGGATTTTCTGGTAGTCTTCTTTGATAGATTTTTCTTGGGATTTGTCCTTCTTCCTCTATACCTTTTAATATGTTTTTTGATAAAGTATCATTATTTCTAAGTGCATATACTACCTCTGCACCTTCTCCACCTGGTGATGGTCAAAGTGTAACTTTTTTTATTTTTTACGATTTTGGTGTTTACACCAAAATGGGATATATCATCTATTTTCAATAGTTTTAATAATTATTGATTACTTCCAATTTTTTGTAATTCATCTTTCTCTAATTCTTTTATAGATTTTTCTGGAGTTGGTAAAGTTTCTGGCATATTACCACCAAGTTCTTCAATTGCTTTTCTTACTGTTTTACCTACATTGTAATGAGTTAAACAAGCATCATCTTCATTATCTATATTATCTTTTTTTAGTTTAGCTTCTGTTTGTGTAATACGGAATAAATTTGCACCTAATTCCTCACTACCCATATAATCAAGAATATCTTCGTTTTCTTTTATGTTTTTACGTTTTGCTATTTGTTTAGCTGTTTCTCCATTATAAAGTCCTTTATATCCATAATTATTAAATTTGCCAAAATTTTCTACACCTGCTTCTCTAGCAGTTTTAAATAAATATTTATTTTTATTATTAACAAGAATTCTAGTATATAATCTTTTTTCATCCTCAGTTAATCTTGAATATTCTAATTCAGTAATTTCCTGTTTTCTAGTTTGTACTGCAAAATAAGTTTGCCCAAGAGCAACTGATTTTTTTCTAGGATTTGCATTTTGAACTATTAAATAACAAGCATATCTAGATAAACGATAATCAATAGTTTCTCTTTTTGTCTTTGATCCTATGTCAACCATTTTCCTGAACTCGGGAAAATGGTCACTTACTTTATTATTACTAGTTTCACAAGCAATCATTGCACGTTTTATAACTTTATGAAAATTTTCCCATTTACTATATTCTAATAAAGGCATTAATTCTCTTGCTTCCCAAAATTCATTTCCATATTCATCAATATGTTTTATACTTTCAAAAGTTTTTTCAGTATATTCTTCTATATTACTCATTTTAACTAACCTCCCTTGCTATATATCATATCAAACATTTGTTCTTATTACAATTTTTTTTTGCCTTGTATAAGTAGTTTATCAATTTTTTATGTACACCTTGTCGCAAGTTGCGACAAAGTTCTAAGTATTTAACATACTAAATTTATAGATAATTTCTATGTTTCTATCTTTATCTATAATAATTTTATCTATTAAAGCTCCAATTAATTCTCTTGATGGATTATCAATATCAATCAATTCTCTTATTTTATCTTCGTAGTTTTTTAAATCATTATTATTAACCTTTTTATCATTTTTTGCATCTTGTAAACTTTGGATTTTCTCTCTTATTCTAACTAGAGAATTTTCTGTTTCTCTATAAATTCTTAAATACATTTCTTCAGATACTATGCCATTAAATTTATCCTGATATAACATATCTAATTTACTAATTAAGGCTTTTTCTTGCTTTTTTAAATCATTTATATTGTTGTTAACTTCACTATTATCTTTTTTATTAATACTTTTAGATATTTCTGATACATCTAATTTGTTTAAATACTTTTTACAAGTATTTTTAATAGCTTCTAGCAATGCTTCCTCTAATTTTTCATACGGACTAAAATGAGGTTCACACATTCTTCTTTTAGGATCTCTTGAATATCTATTGCAATTAATAGTCCAATAATCATGATTTTTTCTATAAGAAATTGTTAAAGTATTGCCACATTCCTTACAATATAATAAATTTTCGAATAGCCTTTTTTCTCTCTTAGTAATAGTAGTTTTAGTAGTTCTTTTAATATTATTTTGAACACTTTCAAATATAAATCTATCTACTAACGGTTCATGGGTATTTTTAACAATATCCCAATTACTTTTTGGTAATAATTTTTTCTTTTTGGATTTATATGATACTTTAGTTTGTACACTTTGTACCATATCACCAACATACATTTGATTTTTTAATATCTTTTTAACAGAAGAAATAGTCCATATAGGATTATATTTAGCTTTTGAATTAGGATTTTTTCTTTTTAAACTACTTGGTGTTTTAATATTATTATCATTCAAATAAGTAGTTATTTCAGAAAGTCCTACTCCGTTATAAGCCATATCAAATATTTTTTTTACTACCCATGCATACTCTGGATCTGGTATTAAGTGCCCTTTATCATTTGGATCTCTTAAATATCCATAACTTGGAGCACTTCCAATAAATTTACCATTTCTCCTTTTGTCATTTAAAACATTACGAATTTTAATAGAATTTTGTTTACTATAATAATCATTACAAGCAAATAACCATGTTGCTGAATCATTGCTTGCTTGATTTATTGCGTTATCGTATCCTTCCAACATAGAAATAAATCTTATTCCATTTTCTGGAAAGAAAGTTTCAACATAATATCCTGTTAAAATATGATCTCTACCTAATCTTGATAAGTCTTTTACTACTACAAGATTAATTCTTTTAGCTTTAATATCTGTGAGTAATCTTTGAAATCCCGGTCTATCAAAAGTAGTACCAGAATATCCATCGTCTACGTATTCATCTACAAAAATAAATCCTTTTTCTTTGATAAAATTCATTAGTATATTTCTTTGATTAAGGACACTCTCACTTTCAGATTCGTAAGATTTGCCTTCATCAGCTTCTGATAATCTTATATAAATTCCTGCTTTGTAGTAATCTGGCATCACATTTAAAGTGTTATACAAGCTTACTCTCCTTTCCTTGTTGTATAACAACTAAAGCTAATTAAATTATACCATATAAATTTAATTTGGCACATTGTGTCAGTCACTATTTACCTTACTTTTAATAAATTTAATTACCAGTTCATTAAAATTAGGAGAATCATCTTTGAAAGTTTCTATTATATTAAACATAAGCCACCTCATTTAAGTTTATGAGTGTCTTTATCAATTTATATCTTCCTCCATTTCTTTAAAACTTTCTAGCATTTTCTCCATCTCTTCTTGTTCTTCCTTAGTTGCTTCTTTTGATTCAATAGGTTCACCATGCCAGTATTCAATACCAAATTCATCAACATAATAAATTTTATCTAATATATCTTTTTTATTTCTATTATATTTATTATAATGGTTAAAATTATTTTGAATACTAGTATTAGCATTTCTTTGAATACTTGTTATTCTTTTCTTTAATACCTCGGATAATTTAATTATCCTCTTTGAATTATTTGTTTCACTATTATTAATTTCTATATCAATATATCCATTTTTTGATAAACTACTTATACTTTTTGATACAGTTGGTTTTGTACAATCAAATTTCTTCATAAAATACCTATTAGTAGGCCAACAATAGCCATTTTTCTTACATAGTGACACAATGTCTATTAATAATATTCTCTCAAAGTAAGTTAATCTATTATCTCCTAATACTGATTCTGGTAATACTAAACTTATAAATGACTCTTTTTCCATTATTTCTCCAATATAAGATTATCAAGTTTAGTAGTTCCATATTGTCCTCCTTTCTTTACCAGTCTTTTTAGGAACACATAAAAAGAACTGAACACATTAGTCTACAACAAAAATAAGGGAATATTTCTAATCTTTTTTTGTTGGATTAATATGTATTCAGTTCTTCACTGATTAATTATCATACATTATTCTTTAATGTATAATAAAGCTTTCTAATTTCTTTTTAATATTTACTATTTTATATTTATATATGTTTATGTGTAATAGTCACATTCCCGTATGACTATCATAATTATAACACTAATTATTTCATTTTCAATATGTAATTGTTCGACAATATTCGACAAATTATTTATATGCCATCAAGAATGATTGTTGAAAAGAAAATTAATAATTCAATGATTTTTTATTTACATCATATATTCAGCCTGAGATATTACTCTTGATGTTGCTTCTTCATTATATTCTGGTGGATAACCATAGGCGTCCAATAATCTTTTTATTTGAGAACGCATTTCAGCTTGCGTAGATTTTTTCTTAGACCAATCAACAGTCGCATATTTTTCAACAATATCCTTTAATTTCATTGCAATAAGTCTTAAAGTTTCATCAGTCATCAATTCTGCTGCTTTATCATCTGTTGTTAATGCATCATAGAATGCTCTTTCTCTTCCTTTTAAATTATTTTTATTCGCATTATTTTCATCCTCAACCATTTCTTGCGAAAATGCCATTAAACCAACAATTGTCATTTCTATATCAACATCGTCTTTGAATTCAAGAGTTGGCCTATTGTAATATTCTTTCAATAGGTTTCTTAATCTTTCGCTATACTCTTGTGACTTAACAAGATTATACTTTTTATATTCTTTAATTGCTTGTGTCAATAATTTTTCAAGTATTTTTACAAATACATGAGGTGGATTACTTTCTCTTAATTCTTTTACTTTGTCTTCTCTTAATAAATCCCAAACACTACTTCCATCATTTTCATTTACTTTTGTTAGAACCTTTACTTCATCACCAACTATTGCCTCTGCAAGTAATTCACTAACCCTTTCATTTATTTTAGTTAGCGAAACAGGATTTCTAGAATATTCAATCTTTTGAATAAAACATCTAACTGCCAAATAATAGTTTACTTTTGTTTTAGTTTCTCCATCTAGTACACCTAAAGCAATTACAAAAGCACTTTTAATAGTTTTAGTAATTGATAAAAATTGTTTTTTTCTTTTTTCATTTTCAAGAACAAAGTTTGCCCCATCCTGAATTGTTCTAAACTTATCTAATTGTTTTGAACTTTTAAAACCTGATTCATCAATTTTATAAAACCATTCATCAAGAATTGATAAATTTTCATCTATCAAAGTTTTTGCAGTTTCTCTTATATCTTTAAGATTAACATCTCTATCTCTTTTAGTGTATGTATTTAATGCCTCATCCAACGCTTTTGAGATTCCAATATAATCGACAATTAGTCCTGAATCTTTTCCAGCATAGACTCTGTTAACTCTTGCTATTGCCTGCATTAGTGTATGACCTTTCATTGGCTTGTCTATATACATAACATCAAGATCTGCAACATCGAATCCTGTTAGCCACATATCTACTACTATTACAATCTTTGTTTTTCCTTTTTTATTTTTAAAGTCATTGGCAATATTATCTCTAAATTTTTTGTCTTTTATTACATCCCTCATTTTTTCATCATCTTTATTATTAGATGTAACAATTAGTTGCATTTTTTCTTTGTAATTAGGTCTTATATCTAAAATCAAATTATATAAATCAAATGCAATTTTTCTGGTCATACAAACAATCATTGCTTTATCATTTAAGATACCTTTTCTTTCCTCATAATGATTAACAATATCGTTTGCTAACAATTTTAATCTATCTTCATCTCCAAGTAAAACTTCCATACGACTCATTTGAGATTTTGACATATCGATTAAATCTTCTGTAACTCCATTATCACGCATTTCATTATAGTATTCATCTATTTCTTCGAGTTTCTTATCATCTAGCCACACTTTTGCAAGTCTTGATTCATAGAACAATTTTACAGTTGAACCATCTTCAATAGATTGAGTCATATCATATACATCAATAATATCTCCAAAAATGGCAGTTGTATCTTTATCCTTAGTTTGAACAGGAGTTCCTGTAAATCCAATGAATGTAGCATTTGGTAAAGCATCTCTAATATACTTTTCATAGCCATATTTCGTTTTCATTTCGAAATCTGTGCTATTCTTCTTGTATGTAACCGTTTCATCTATTCCATAATGACTTCTATGTGCTTCATCACTTATAACAATAATATTATCCCTATCATTTGGAATTATATTATCTTTATCAATTTTTTGCAGTGTTGTAAAGATAATTCCACTTTCTTTAACATTTGACAGTTTATCTAATAAATCTTTTCTATTTGACACTTTAACTGGTTCTACTCTTAAATAATTCTTTGCATTACTAAAAGTCGTATATAATTGGTCATCTAAGTCATTTCTATCAGTCAATACAACTATGGTTGGGTTATTTAAAGACTTCTCTTGAATAAGTCTATATGCTAACATTAACATACTAAAACTTTTACCAGAACCTTGTGTATGCCATACTAGCCCTGCTTTTCCATCACCATTTGGTCGTTTATTTTTTAGTATTGAATCAAAGGCTTTTTTTACACCAAAGTATTGATGATATTGACTTAAAATTTTAATAGGTTTTTCTTTATCTTTATCAATGAAAAATAAGTTGTTTTTTATAATATCAAGTAACCTGTCTTTTGTGAAAACACCATCTATCATTACATCCAATTTATTGACACTATAATCTTTATATACTTCTTTTCCGTCAACACTTTTCCACTCTGAATATCTTTCAAAATCACTTGTAATAGTGCCTAATCTATTGTTCGCACCATCGCTTATTACACAAAAAGCATTGTAATTAAACAATGTAGGAATATCATACCTATAGCCACTATTATCAGAATTGCCTCCTAATTGATTATATGCATTTTCTATTGTAGCGTCTTCTCTATCTTCTATACTTTTTAATTCAAATATAATTAAAGGAATACCATTTATATAAATTAAAACATCTGGAATCCTAGTTGATCTTCCCTCATTAAACTTAACCTGATTAACAACTTTAAAAATATTATTATCAGTGTTTTCAAAATCAATAATTTTTACTAATGGATTTGAATCACTAAAATAATCATCAATAAATATTCCATCTACTAAATATTTGTGGAATAATCTATTTTTATCTATAAAAGAAAGTGCGTCTAAATGTTTTAATTTTGTTACTACTTCACTAAATATTTTTCTTTTTATTTTAGGATTTACCATTTCTAGTGCTTCTAATAAATCATCTTCAATAATAAAATCATCTAATTTTCTATTAACTATCCAATCATCGTTTTCTTGAATATATGTATATCCTTTTTCTTCAAACATCTGGATTATAGACATTTCTAATTCGTGTTCATTATACTTATCATTCATACAAATTCACTCCTACAACCTATTCACTTTAAGCCACATCTTGTATTAAATTATACCATATTTCTACAAAAAACTCCATCATACCGTTGATATTTATTCATTATCATATATTCATATAATTGATATTATTGCATATCTAAAATTTCTTCTACTTTCTTTGCTAACTCTTGATTTTCTTTTAATAAATCTTTTAGTTCATTTGATACAATTTTAATCTGTTCTTCTACTTCCTCTTTGGACATTTCATTGGAATCATCAATTCCTACATATCTTCCAGACACTAATGAATAATCATTTGCTCTAATTTCTTCTAAACTAGCAGAATAACAATAACCTTTTATATCTTCATAGTTTTCATTCTTCAACCAATTATGATATATATTGGCTGTTTCTTTAATTTCTTCTTTACTTAATTCTCTAATCTTTCTATCAATCAAAGTTCCTTTCTCTCTTAAATCAATAAAAAGAATTTTATCATCTTGTGTTTTTTGTTTCCTTAAAAACCATAATGATACTGGAATACCTGTTGTATAAAATAGTTTATCTGGTAATGTAATTATACAATCAACAATATCATCCTCTATCATTGCTTTTCTAATATTATATTCTTGTGTCTGGCTTGTAGATAAACTACCATTTGCTAAAACAAAACCGGCAACACCTTTTGGTGATAATTTTGAAATCATATGTTGAATCCAAGCATAGTTAGCATTTCCTTTTGGTGGAACATCATATTTCCATCTAGGATCTTCTAGTAATGACTCTTGACCATAATCTTTAATATTAAATGGTGGATTGGCAAGTATATAGTCTGCTCTTAATGCTTTATGTTTATCGTCGTGGAATGTATCTCCATTTGAATCACCTAAATCGGCTTCAATTCCTCTAATTGCTAAATTCATTTTTGCTAAACGCCAAGTTGTAGCATTTAGTTCTTGTCCATAAACAGAGATATTATTTATATTTCCTTTATGTTCATCAACAAAATTTGCTGATTGAACAAACATACCTCCCGAACCACAGCAAGGGTCATATACCTTACCATTAAAAGGTTCTATCATTTCAACAAGTAATTCAACAACACATCTTGGAGTATAGAACTCTCCTCCTTTTTGTCCTAAATTTCTTGCAAATTTACCCATAAAATATTCATACACCTTGCCAAAGAAATCACCACCAGCATTTGTTGTATCTAACTTGTTTGTGAATAAATCAATCAACTCTCCTAGCCTTCTTTGGTCAACTTCTAGTTTTGAATAAGTTTTTGGTAAAATGTTTTTCAATTCTGGATTTTGTTTTTCAATAGCAATAAATGCCTCATCTAATACTTTTCCTAATTCCTCAGATTTAGAATATTTAGAAATATAACTCCATCTTGCTTCTTTTGGTATCCAAAAGACCATATTTTTTGAGTATTCATCTATATCATTTTCATAGCCTTTTCCCTCATCAACAAGTTCTTTATATCTAACATCAAATTTATCTGAAAGATATTTTAAAAATATCAATCCAAGTACAACATGCATATAATCTGCTGCTGCAAGTCCTCCACGAAGTTTATTTGCAGAGTCCCATAGTACGTTTTCTAATTTTTCTGTACTCATATTTTCCTCCTTTTACTTTTTATTTACCTTTAAAGATTGCTTAATCAATGGTATAAGATTATCAATATCTTCTTCAGAAGAAACTTCAACTCTATAATCGCCATTTCCCCAATGCCCTACTTTGGTAATATCTTGGGCTATATTAAGTGGGTCGACAAGAGTACCTTTTTTTAGATTAATGTCTACTTTCAACTTGTTTTGATTAAATTCTATATCTACTATATTTCTTCTGCCTTTAAAAGCCACATAAACTTTTTTTACATCTATATCAATATCATCCAATTCTAATATTTTACTTTTGAGTGATTCATATAATCTTTTTGTCTTTTCCGAAACCTTATTTAAATGGTCTTCTTCAGTATACACTTTTATTTCCTTATTTACTTCTTTTTGCTCACTTTCAACACCAAATTCTTCTATTTTTACATTGCTGGTTTTCCTTATAAAATAAATATCAACAATATCATTTTCATATCTAGTTACTTTAATTAAATCAACAGGTATATTTTTAAAATCAGTTGCATTTAATTGATACGGTGTAAAAATTGGTGATACAAATATAATTCTTGATTGACTCCAATCTATGTCATTAATTGTTAGTGATGATTTTGTAATTGTATTATATTGCAAAACAAAATCTGCTTTTCTTTCTAACAATAACTTTAAATATGTATATCCTTGGTCAACTAAACTATGATTTTTTACATTTTTATACTCTATAATTTTAAATGACTTAGACTCATTATCAAAGGCTAGTGAATCTATCCTAAAATTTCCAACCCCAAATTCAGTACAAATAAATTTAAATCCTAATATCTTTTCTAAATTATTTTCAAAATATTTTTGTAGTTCTTTTTCATTTTTAAAGTCATTCTGTTTTAATTCAATATTTCCTTTGAATATCATTAAGTATCACCTCGTAAATCTATATGTATTAATTATAACACATATTTCGTCAAATTAGGTAGGGGTTGGGATATTTCCCACATACGAATTTCGTACGGGAGTACAAATTCATTGCTTGCTAGACAATAAGTATACTCCTACATTGATTTTTTTGTGTATTTTATTTTTTAATTTAATTACAAAGTATAGTTACTTATTAATTGGATTATAATTTGATTTCTATGCATAACTAAACTTACTGGTTCATAAAAACACATGAACATTTCATTTTTATCCACCGATTTTTTATATAATTTCAAAAATAAAATTAAGTTTTTTCTTTGAAAATCAGTCATGTTTTTTAATAAAATATATATATTTTGATAAGAATTTTGATCCAAAAAATCAAAAAATTTATTCATAAAACCAATCATAACATCAGATAATTGTAGTCGAATATTTTTCTTAGAATCTTCAAAATTATAATTAGTAATATCACTATTTTTTAATTTATCTTGAATTTCTGTAATCTCATCAAAGCAATGAAACGATTTATAAAATTTCACACACATATCTAAGTTCAAACCTGAATAACCATCAATTATTACTTTTTCTGAATTATTTTCTAAAAAAATTAATTGCTCCTTTTTTGAATATTCTTTAAATAATTGTCTACAAGTTTCAAGACCAAATAACATATTAGTATCAGTTTCATTAATCCAATTACACATTTTTTCGCAAAAAAACTCAATGTAATCTCCAGTAATATTTGGATAATTTGATTCTTCTAAAATATGTATAAGCCTATTTATATCTGTTTTTACATAAAAATATAATTCATCTTTCATTATTGGTGCTAAAAAAGAATATGTTTCTTTATATTTATCCAACAACAAAGAATCAACTATTTCTATTATTACATCATAAAGATTATCAAAAGTAGAACAATGCAAATATATATCATTATCATACATAAATTCTAATATTTTATTTAAATTTTTTCCTCTCAAGCAGTTTATAAATGTATCTGTTTTTCCCGTATTTATTTGTTTAAATTTTAATTCACCTTGTATATTTAATTTTTTTAATAATTCATCCCAATCAACCATATCATCTTTATTTTTTGCTAATGTTATTCCACCTAGTCTATATTTTTGTAAAAAATTATCAATATTTAAATTTTTGTTATCTTTAAACTGAAATTTAATAAAATTATTTGTTTCATCATAATAAAAATTATTAACAACATTAGTATCATAACCTTGCTCAGTATAGTATTCTTCTAGCAATGCACTAAGACTCATAACAATCAACTCCTCACATATATTATAACATTAAAAACACTACCATTTCTGATAGTGTTAATTTATTTAATAATATCTTTTTAATCTTAATGGATTAGTTTTTTTTACTACTAAATTATATTTTATTTTTAATATTTCTTTCACTTTAGGTATAAGTCTAATAATATCACATCTACAATTAAATACATCTATTGCAGAGTTAATATGATTTATTAAATTACATTC
Source organism: uncultured Erysipelotrichaceae bacterium (assembly GCA_902801525.1). Classification (GTDB taxonomy): domain Bacteria; phylum Bacillota_I; class Bacilli_A; order RF39; family UBA660; genus RUG14670. The sequence continues at coordinate 22,334 of CADCIN010000001.1, forward strand.
TGATAAACAATGTCTACTATATTCATTTGCTAAATAGAATACTACTAAATCAGGTATAACATAATTATTTAAGTAATCATTAACATTGTTATAGAATGGTAAATATATTTTTTCAAATTCTTCATCAGTAATATCACACATAGATATACTCCTTTAAAATTATTTCTTCAGCAATATTTTTTATATTATTCATTTTACTTACCCAAAGCATTTGATTATCTTGTTTTAACTTTTCATTTATATTTTCTTTTTCAGCAAGTTTTTTAATTAAACTCTGCATCTTCTCCATAACAGTATTATCTATATCATGAAGATATTCATTTAAATTGTCATTAACAAGTAAATCAAAGTATAATCCAAGTTTATATTTTTTAATATATTCTAGTCTTAATAATCCATATTTTCCTATATTATATTGAACTTTCTCTTTTAATATTAAATTAGGTAATAAATAATCACCTTGTTTAGTGTAACTAATATTCATAACATTTCTCCATTTCTTATTATTTTTAGGCTTTAATTGTTATACTTAATATTTGTTACACTTTGATCTTCGGCACCACCTGCATTTATATGATTAGCAATTAGTATTATTCTTTCGTTTGGATTTAATTCATTTTTTATTTTTTCTATTCTTTTATTTTTGGGTAGATATTCATCTTCAGTTCTAGTCATATATGTTTTTAGTCCTAAGTCATTTAGCCTTTTATTCATGTATTTAGCGGCTTGTAGTGTTAAATCTTTTTCTTTTAAATTATTTCCTAATGCACCGGGGTCTTCGCCTCCATGTCGGCGAGTCGGATAAGTCCAAATTTATTATCTTTCTAAAATTCAAAATTCCATTCTATTTCAATATCTCGTGTTTTTGTTTCTTTATCATATTCTCCAATATATACTTTCTCAATAAACTCATCTAGTATTGTTTTATTAAGTTCTTTAATGTGTTTATATTTCTTTAATATGTTATCAGCATTATTCTTTTCTTTCTTTTCTACTTTTAATTCTTTAATTTGATTATCTATAACTTCAATTCTAGACATCATATTTTCTATTTCTTTAAAATAATCTTTAGACATCATCTGAAACATATCTTCTGAAATTACACCTTTAACTTTTTCTTCAAAAAGATTTCTATAATAAGTTTTATTATTACTTATCTTCTTATTTAATTCTTCTTTTTCTTTTTCTAGTACTTTTATTGTTCTAGCATTGTCTGTATCTTGTTCACATCTTTGATTATAGAGTTCTTTTAAATTATTCTTATCATAGTAATTATCTAATAAATCATTTATAGCATTTAGTAATATTTCTTCTAAACTACTCATTCTTATTGCTTTGTTGTTAGGACATATATGAAACTTTTTATTACCCTTACATTGTAGATATGCTCTTTTACCAGTCTTTTCAGTTTTAACACTATAAACATTTCTCATAAATGCTTTTCCACAACAACTACAATATACTTTTCTAGTAAAGTAATTTATTTGTCCATGTTTTGTATTTCTAGTATGTGTTCCTAATATTGATTGAACTTTATTCCAAGTATCTATATCAATAATTGCCTCGTGTGTATTTTCAACTCTACACCAATCTTTTTTAGGAACTGCTTTTTCTTTATGATTTTTATAACTAACATAAGTTGTCTTTCCTTGAACTAAATTACCAATATATACTTCATTTCTAAGTATTTGAGCAACTGTATCAGGATTCCATCTTACTTTATCATAATCACAACTATGGCACACAAACTTACTACCTTTTTGTCTTTTATAAACAGATCTTGGTGGAATATTATTATTATTTAGATATTCACATATTCTGTGATAACCATATCCATCTGCATACATCTTAAATATCTTTTTAACCACTTCAGCAGCTACTGGATCAACTACTAATTTATGGTAATCTTCTGAATCCCTTTCATATCCATAAGAAGCAAAGCTTCCCATAAATAGACCATCTTCTCTTCTATTTTTTAAAGACTTTCTAATATTTTGTGATAAGTCATCTAAATACCATTCATTTATTAGTCCATTTATTTGTCTAGATTTCTTGTTAGATTCAATACTTGTATCAGCATTATCAATAATACTAACAAATCTAACTCCCCATTCAATAAACTTATTATGTAAATATCTTTCAATAACTTCCATATCTCTTGAAAATCTTGATTGTGATTTACATAAGACTAAATTAATCTTACCACTTTTACAATCTTTTATAAGTCTTTCAAAATCTGGTCTATATGTTCCAGCACCTGAAAAGTCATCATCTGAATATATATCTACTACATCCCAACCATTTTGTGTGGCATATTTAATACACATACTTCTTTGATTTACTATACTATCACTATCATCAGTTTTATTTATTTTATCTCTATCCTCATCAGATAATCTACAATATACACCTACCTTTTCTATCATAGCCATTCCTCCAATTCTTTAGAATGACTACAAATAAATATAAATACAAGTATATTATATATCATTATTACGAATTATTTAATCCTAATTCTTGATTTTCTAGCTTCATAATAATATTTAGCAACTTTCTATTAAATAATTCTTTCAATTCTTCTTTAGTTTTAGTTTCATTATCTTTAAATTTATATTTTACATTATATACTACCTCCATTTTCTATCACCCCCAGTCATATCAATTACGAATTAAATTTTCCTTTCATAAGCATCTTCTCCTTTCTTGCTACAATTGGCTTATTTTTTCTTGAATATCAGCTAAATCTTTATCCATTTCTTTCTTTTCTTCTTCAGTTGGTTCTTCTGATACACATAATTCAGGGTGTTTCATCCAAATAGGAACAATACCCTCTTTCTTAAATTTCCTAGTTTTATTATATTCTCTTTTATAATCACTATTTATATTATGGTCGCAATCTGTTGCTATGGTATTACTACAATTTTCTTCTACCTCACTAGCAACTTTTGTTGGTATCTTTACTGAATTAAGATATATTTTACGATTTCCATTAACATTCTTTGCTTTGATATATCCTAGTCGTTTTAGCTTTGATAATGAATCACTAATCGTTCTTATTGAAGTTTCAATATAGTCTGCTAAATATTTATTACTTGCAAAACAATAATCATTTTTTAAGGCAAGTGATATAATAAGACTTAATAGATCAATATCTGTTCTAGTTAAGTTCTTATCACTAAATAATATTCTTGGAGTCATGATAAAATCACAATTTAACTTGATTATATATCTCCTCAAATAATAAATAAGGACTTTCCAATCTTGCTTTATTCTATATCTTATAGAAAAGGTACTAACATAAATCTACGAACATTTACTGTACCTGAATTTACTAGCGATTATTCTATTCTAGTAAATTGTGTATTCATATAATCCTGTTGCATATTCTATAAACTTAATATAATTATGTTTTTCTAATATCTGTAAGTTCTTTTTAAAAGCAACATTCTTTATACTTTTAATTTCCCTTTGTACTCTTCCAATACTGATATTGTTGATAGTCTTATCAAATCCCTCTGAATAAAGATATGCATATATTTCTTTGGCTTCAGGTTTAATATTCTTATCTTTCCATATCATGTGTTCTGTTAAATCAAGTTGTTTGGCTCTTTTCATACATATTCTTCACTCCTTTCTTGTTTGTCCGATATTCCTGACACTTTAAATATACCATCGTCCGATTTTAATGTCAATACTTTTTGTCCGAAAAACTAGACAAGTTAGTAATTATGTGATAGAATGTAATTACTGATGAAGGAATTAGAAGAAAGAAAGTGATTAAATGAATTCAGAAGAACTTAAGGATTTAATAGAAAAAGCTAGAGTAGAAAAAGGTATATCTCAAAGAGAACTTGCTAAACAAACTGGTATTAGTAGAAGTACATTAAATGACTTAATAAATGGTAAAATTAAAAAAGTAGATATAGATGATCTACGAAAAATTGCTGAAGTATTAGATATGTCATTACAAGAATTATTAAAAGTTGCTGGTTATGATGAAATGCTATTCTATTTTTCTAAAAATAAATATGCTAATAAATCCAGTAAAGATTTAAAAGATATAATAGAACAATATAAAAAATCTGAATTAGACTTATTAGATTTTGATTCTAATAAAAGAAAAAAAGTAAGTGATGCTAGACAAAAGTTATTTAATACAATAGAACACTTACAAATTATGAAAGATAATAAAGATAGTTTATATACTATTGATAAAGCAATAGAAGATATAAAATATGCTTTTGATGAATTAAAGGTAGCTGAAGAAAAATATGATTATAGTAAGCTACCAAAGCAAAATTAAAATCTCTTTTCGCAAGATTAGAGATTTTAATTTTATAAAAAATACGTGGCACGTTTTGTTGCGAAGCAATGAAACTTGCTAACATAAATCAAGTGTTTTTTATAAAAAATTAAATTTATTTAAAATATTTAAAAAAGGGCATAATTCCCCCTTACCCCCAGAATCATTAATAAAATTTTATGTATTTTCTGGATTTTTATATACTTCCATTACTCGTGCATAATATATTCTTAAAAATTTATTTAATCCAGCAATTTTTGCAGTGATAGATCCTTTACCTTCAGCTTCTTTTTTTATGATAAATAAATATACTGCATTGTCCTTTGTCGGTTTAACAGTTTTTAAAGACTTCATAGCTTCATAGCCAACTTTTCTTAAATGCTTATTTCCACGTTTAGTTATTCTTCTATTAGTAGCTACAAATTGTCCAGACTGAAAAGGTGGAACATCTATTCCTGCATAAGCAATTAAACAATTAGAATTTTTAAATCTTCTTACATCACCAATTTCAGCAATTAGTCTAGCTCTAATTTTATTTCCAACACCACTCATATTACTTACAGTTTCAAATTCAGGTAGTTGCCTTGCAAGTTCATCCATTTTTGCTATAATGTTATTAGTTATTTCTTCTAAATTTTGAAGAAGTAACACGCAATTTGATACGGCAAGTTGCGTCGATTCATTGCAAGGACTAGATGGAATACATTCATTTGCTAGAAAATACATTTCTTCAGCAACTCTCGTTCCAATTCTATGTCCTGTTTTTTTTGAAATTTTTTCAACATCCCTTATAAAAGAAGATTTTGATTTAGATAAAACTAAACTTGGATGATAATATTTTTTATAAACATCTAACATTAACATATAAACACTATCGCCATTAAATATTTTTTTTAAACCTGGAAAAGTAACTTCAATTAAACCACTTAAATGAATTTTCTTCATTACTTTCAACGACATTTGTTCATCATATTGTCTTGATAAAAATCTTAATTCAGAATAGATTTCATCAGATGTTGTATATCTTATTAACTTATGCCATCTTTCACTACCATAGCAAGCAATTTTTAGAGCATCTTTCTTATCAGTTTTTACTTTTCTAATGTTAATATCACAATATTTTTTGATTGTTAATGGATTTTCCACAGTAACAAAATAACCATTATCTATAATTATTTTAAGTAAAGACTTACAATAATTACCTGTGGATTCCATGACAAATTTCACATTGCCCTTTGGAATATCTTTGATTTTTTCTAAGACCAAATTAAAGCCTGATTTAGTATGTTCTATTTCAAAAGGCTCACTAATTACTTCACCATCAGTAGAAATAATAGCAATTGTACTTTTACCCATTGAAACATCAATACCAACTGAATAAAACATAATTCTACCTCCTAATTAATTTTTGATTGGGACCAACTCTTTCACATATCTTCATCTTGGTTAGTTACACGAAAGTACATAATTGTATTTCAACTTGCTTAATCGAATGTATTATGGGAAGGCTGGATAACACTTTCATTTGCGAGGGAAAACCTCAAAGTGGCGAACGTTATCCAATCACTTCCATAATAACAAAAAGAGTGTAATTTTCAATCCTGATCAATGGATTTACTAATTACACTTATATGGTACCAAAGTGGCGATAGTATTTTTTCTTTTTTATGAAGTCATAAGACAAAATAAAAAAGGCAACATTCACTTACGATTAGTTTGTGAAATGTTGCTTATTGGGTTTCAAAAGGGTATCCCTTTGCACACTATTCCTAGTTGGCTATGCCAACTTGGTAGTGTGTTACTATCTTGTTACTATCTTGTCTAAAAGATAGTCATTTAATCTTCTTCATGATACAGGTATTCATCTGGTATATTTGGATAACCACTTATATAAAAATTAAATATATCGTTTAATATTTGAATACATATTCCATACGATTTTTCATCTAATTTATTTTCTTTAAAACAATTATCCAATTGATTTTTAAAATTAAGATATAAGTTTTCATAGTTGGTTTTATCTGTATTTTTAATATCACTTATGTTCTGAATTATATTACTTAATTCGTTTATTTCTAATTCTATTTTAGAATCTACTAATTTTTCTATATTTTCAATTAATTCATATAAAGAAAGTGCTAACAAGTATTGTGAATAATCAGTATTAAACGATTTTTCATATTGCATTATATAATTTTTAAGTTCATCTATTGAATAATCATTCATATTATTTTCATTTAATTGATTACATAAATCAGAATCCAACACATAACCTTTTAATGATATTTTATTAAGCTTTAATGTTTTCTCTATTTGATAATCGTCATCTGATAATTCTACAAGTTCATTTGCTTTTGTAATAAAATTAAATATTTTGTTATTAACATCATCATGAATTTTATCAATTTCTACATATGATTCTAATATTTTTACATTCAAATTATTATCCATGATATCATCATCCTTAATTATTATTTTAAATTTATAATTACTTCATTATATAATCTTAATAATTCATTATATGTTTGATTTAAACCAGCACGATCATCTAATAGAATATTGTAATAAACTTTTCTACCTTTAAATGGAATAAATGGTGCATCATCATTAATAGAATCGTATGGCAAATTTTCTTTTTGTAAAATTGATTCTATTTCATTATATCTATCTGGTTCAGAAGAAGTAAAAACTATAAAATAAGCATATTCTTTATATTTTCTAATTAAATCTTTAACCATTTCATAGGAAGCTCCTGTATTGTGATAATCAAAAACTGTGCTGTCTAAATCATAGGCAATAATTAATTTTTTATGTGCCTCAAATTCTTCTTTTAATCGTTTATAAGATTTTTCTTTATCTAAATATTCATCTATTATATTTTCATTCATATTGATTATAACCCCTTAATTAACATATAAACAATCATACATAATGCACCACTAACAAAACTAACAATTAATGATAATGTAATAACATTAGCAAATCCTTTACTACCAGTTGAACTGCTATTTGAGGAAGATTGGGTTAAAGTTTTAACTTTAGGCTTATTCATTTGTTTTTTCTGTGCTTTTTGTTGTTTAATTATTTGATTTTTTTGTTTTATTTGTTGATGAACTTGAATTTCACTTTGACTCCTCTTAGCAAAATTATTATGTTCTTGTTCTACTATTGAAGCTTTCTTTATTTCAATATTTTTTGTATTCTCATTTTGCATTTTGTTTTTTTTGTTCATAATTATTTCTTTAGCTTTTTCTACTTTCGGTATCATTGTTGAAACTAATCTATTATTATTGTCATTGACAGTTTGCAAAATCGCAAGATTGCTATCAGGATTAATTAAATGTTCTTTCGTTTCTCTATGATATTCCACAGCTTTAATATAGTTTGAAGCATTTGGAATAACAGATACACCTAATTCAGTAGGGCTAATTGTTCCATAATAAACATTACTATTATGCTCAGTATATTGCCTTGAGCCATCTTTTAAAACATGACTTATAGTACCAAATAAATCTAAATCTTGTGGAGCAACATCTGAAATATTATTTTTACCGACTGTTTTTTTAGAAATTAATGCAACATTTAATTTTGGCGAACTAAAATTGCTATATTGTTTTTCATAAAATTGAACAACTTTTTCTGTTTCTTCTATGTTTAATCCTGCATTCGCACATAAATCATCTATGTTTCTTCTACAATCTACTTCACTTCTTAAAATATATGGTGATTTTTCTATTTTATCATGATATGCTGTAGTATGATCTGATGAAGTAAAACAATTAAACCATTCTGGAGAATAAATAGCATGTTTAAACATCTTTGTAAAATCATGTTCATAATAAATTCCTGATCCTCCATAATATGGGTATCCTCCCATTGGAGAAACTACACCTTTGTTCATAAATATATCTTGTATTTCCTGTATTTCTTGTGGTTTTTCAGGTCTTTCATCAGTTGTTGCAATTAAACCATTTTGCATTATTGATTCAAAGTAAGCCTCTGGAAAAGAATGAGAAACATAACCATTAGATACATATTCTTGTAAAAAATAATTTTTAACTTTTAACATACTATCTTGAGTTATATTTTGTGTATCTACTCCAAGTTTATATGCAATCACAGATGCAATAAGTTTTGATCTTTGCAATTCAAAATTTTCTGGAGATATTTTTCTTTCGCCAAGTTGATAATACAATTTTTCTACTTCTGTCATATAGTGCTTAAAACCAAAGCCATCTTTATTAATTATATGATGTATATAAAGTTCACCAATTAAATTTCCTAATGAACCTATACTATGACTTTTATCCCAATTATTTCTTAACATTTCTATAAAAAAATCTGAATTTATATTTTTATCTATATTTTCAAGCATTGTTCTTCTTTGATTTTCTTCTTGCTTTTTTAAATAATTATCTATAACTTCCTGAGCAAGTTTATCTATTTTAGGAATAATTTCGGTTTCAAAATCATCGTTTGAATTAGAAAACATTTCTATTGCTCTAGAAATTTTATCTTCATCTATCAATCCATTATATTGACTATTAACTTGATTTGAAATACTAATTATATAATCTTCAATCATTTTATTTTTTTGATTCATATCCACTATTATCACCACTTTTCAATAATGTTTTCTCTTTATTATTCTATACATAATTATATCATTTTTTTATTTCTTTTTTATTATTTTTACTTAATTTAATATAATTTATAATTAATCTGTAAAGTATTCTTAGTGTTGAATATGTTAAGGTATATGCATATAAATCTTTTAGCACATCTTCTCTTCTTGAAAAATAGTCTGATTTAATTATTATTCTATTTTTTAAACTAAGTATTTTTAATATCTTTAAATCACCATATTTTAAAATATTATATCTCGATTTAACTTCAGTACAATTAAATAATTTACACGAAAGATTCCTAGTAGGGCATCCATTATTTGATTGATACAAGCAAAGTCTACAGCAACCATTACAATATCCATTTTTTAATTTTTGTTGTACATAACATTGACCATTTTTAAATCCACATATATTAGCATTTTTAGTATTATCATCAATTAGTTTACACGAACTATCATATATATAGTCAATTCTTTTCTTACGATTTTTTATATTTAATGTATCTATTATGTAATCTATCATTTGATTGTTTATATTATTTTTAACTACAAAAAGAGTATTGCAATATAAAATACTCTTATATATATTTATTTTTTTAAGAAATTTAATATAATCATTATTATTATTTATTAGAATAGTTTTACTTCTCATAAACACCTACCATATCAATTATATCACTATTTATGTAATGTTTTAACCTTTGCATCAGATTCTTCATTTTCTAAAATATCCATTATATTATTGTGTGCAATATCAATGATATGCTTTTGTTCATTTTGTTCACTAAGTTTTTTTAATTTAATATATTCTATTAAATCATTAAGTGACCATGTTCCTTCTTTATATTCATCACATTTTTTTAAACCATATATATTCATGCTTTTTTTAAAATATTTCTCGATAGGAATTACTAAATTCATATTTTCAAAGTAACACAAGTCTAATGAACAATCTTCTAATACTATCCTTTTTCCAAATAAAATTGGTAATAAAGAATTGGCAAATTTACTATTAGTATCAACTTTTCTCACTGCTATGGGTACTGCAAAATCACTTTTAAAATCCTTATATTTATCTGAAAATCTACCATAATAATATTCTCTAATGTGTTCATAACCACTGTTATATGAACAATTACCATCAGTATATATTTCACAACCAAAATTATAGAAATATTCAGCATCTTGTTTTGATAATAAATTATCCTTATATAGAGAAACAAATTCTTCTATATTTAATTCATCTGGAAATTTATGAATAGTGTTTGTAAATAATATACTATTTTGAAAAAAACCAATCAATTTGTACTCCAGATTTTTTTCCAATATAATTGCTTGCAAAATCATATTTATAAAAATGTATAAAATTAATTCCTAATTTTTCTAATTGAATAGCAATTGAAGTGATTTTTTTATCTGTATAACGATCCATTTTCAACATCTCCTTCGTATATACTATTTATGTAATGTAGTAGTAATTACTTGTTCTTTATTATCTTCCTCAAATAATTTTGTTATATTTCTATGTGCTGTATCAATAATATGTTCTTCACTTTGTTGTTGTAAAATTAAATTTGCTTTAATTTGTTTCAATCTATCTATTTCTTTTAATTTGGCATCAATATCTTCATCTATCCTAAATATTACTTCATTTTTTATTAAATTGTAGTCAATATCACTATTTTTTAATAAATCTCTAGTAAAAATATTATCAATATACCACTTTAGAAAAGTACTATCAAATGACAAAATATTATCATTTATTATATAATCATTTTTCAAATGAATAGGTGACTGAAAAAGTACGCATTCACAAAACAAATAATCACCAATCTTAAGCCAATTTACTGGATCAACTTTAAACCAGTTATTATGATATTTTATTGCTCTTATTTCTTCTCCATTTGATGTAACTGTCTTATAAATGCTATAATCTTTAATTATCAATTTACCATCTTTTAATTTTCCTTCAACTGATGGTAATGAAATTTTATCTTCTGTTTTTTTTAATGATTCTTCAGTAAAAGTAGAACCAGCATATATCCAACCAGGAACTCCACCATAAATATCACATGGTTTTTTTTCGAAAACTATTCTTCTTTTAGGATAAAAACCCAAGGTATAGCATTTATCTCCAGTATTCTTTACAACATTAGAAACATACTTATATGGAATAACAGGTATAATCCCAAAAGGTTGCCAAGAATGTCTAGATTGATAATCACTTTTGCCATGAATTATTTCATTTGATGACATAACTCTACTACAAAGCCATTCAACTTCTTCATCACTTCTACACGCTGAGTTTAAAAGAATGTAGCCATTATCATTACAAATTCCAGTAAATGATTCATACATTTCTGTTGCAAAGGGACTACAAACTGCATACCCATATTCTAAGAATTGTTCACCATTCATTATTGATATCAAACTATATTTATTACTAATATTCATTTTATTTTTCCCCCTTTTATTTAAGCAACTTTCGTCTTTTGTAATGTTTTGTTTTGATTATATTTATTTTTTCTTGCTCGTTCATAATTTCTTTTTCTTTTTAAATGTTCAATGTATCTTGTTCTTTCGTTTTGAACATGCCAATCTATGATTTGTTTTATTGTTTCAAAATCTTCATTTCTATTTGTAAACATAGCTATTGCTCTTTGAAATTTTTCATCTGGTATTATATTATTACAAGAATAATTTAATTGCATAACTACCTTTGTTAAATATAAAATAACTTTTTGATTCTTAATGTTCATTAATGTATTAGTATTATTTAATCTTTCGTTTTTCATATATATTCCCCCTTTTCTTGCCATATATTATAATCAACAATTTGTCATTTGTAAAATACCAATTTTCTATATTTGACATAACATTTTGTTATGATATAATAGATTCAGGTGATGAAGATGAATATTAACTTTGAATATTACAAAATATTCTATATAATTGCTAAAAACAAAAATATAACAAAAGCCGCTAATGAATTAAATATCAGTCAACCAGCTATAAGTAGAATGCTTAAAACTATGGAAGATCAAATGAATACTAAACTATTTATAAGAAAAACAAAAGGGGTTATTTTAACAAATGAGGGAAAAGAATTATATAGGCTTATTGCTGATAATATTGATAACATAATGAAATCGGAAATTAGTTTTTCAAAAATAATAAATAATAAGACTTTAAAAATAGCTGGTAATAAAACATATATCAATTATTTAATAACAAATAATAAATTAGATGGGATTTTTAATAATAATTCAAATATAAATTTGATTGATACAAATAATTTTGATTTATTAAATGATCAATTATCTAACAATTTAATAGATTTCGCCTTTATATCAGAACCTACTAATTATCAATTTAGTAGTGAATTAGTATTCAAACAATTAGGAGAATTTCATATAGTTTATTATTCAAATAAGGATAAAAACAAGCCCATTGTTCTTTTAAACAAAAGTAAATTTAGTAGTATATGTAAAGAATACTTAAAATCAAACAATATTAATAGTGAAAATATTATACTAGTTGATGATTACGATGTTATTTATCCATTAATATCTAATGGATATGCAAATGGTTTCTTAATTAAAGAATATATTAATAGTAATTCATCAAATGCTGATATTTCAAAATTTAATATATCAGATAACATTTATACTATTAAAATGGGAATATTATATAATATAAATAATGAATTTAAAATTAAGAAGTATTTTAATTAATAAAAAAAGCGAGAGTATGCTAATTAAAACATATTCTCACTTTTATAATACATTTAATGAATAACAATAATCATATACATTTAATTGTTCATTAATTTTAGTATTTATTTCTTGATTTTTAAAATCATATTGAAAGATATTAAATAGCATTTCTAATGAAAATTTTTTCTTTTCTTCAAGTGATAATTCCATATACTTTTCTGAAACAAATAATAAGTTTTTATATTTAGCAAAGTTAGTTATTACATTTTTAGATTCAGGATCTAGTATTAATAATACATTTTTTAAAAGTTTAATAAAGTTATTAATATCATAAGTAGGTGTAAATCCTAAATCTTCAAGTATGTGTATTGCTAATCTAATCTTATCAATATTATTTAAATTATCATACATATTAAGTAAATCAATTACTTTTTCAGTATTGTCATCTAATAACATAAATATTCTCCTTTCAAATTAGCCATTTTGGGCATTTTATTTAAAGAACAGATAAGAGATTAAACCTTAACTTAAAACTTAACTATAAGCATTTAAATGGGGTATAATCTCAAATTTCTGTTTTACTATTTATCACTCTAACAATTAAAAAAATCAAGAGTATTTTTTAATTTTATCTACTTAAATCAAAATCATCTTTATCGTATTCATCTTTATCATAATCTCTAACTCGTTCTTTATAGTAGTCAGGTGCTTCAACATATTCAAATAATTCATCTTGTTTAGTTGTTCCTTTAGATATTTTAATAACATCTCCCATATCAAATTCACTATTATCATAACAATCTTTAACAACTAAAGCAGTTTCATCTTTAGTATAATCATTGCCTCGTTGCAATAGTTTTCTTAAGAATTTCTTTAGTAATTGAAATAGTTCATTTAATCTATAAATTAAACTTCTATTTTATCTTTTAGTTCTTTATTTTCATTTTCAAGTTTACTAACTTCCTTTTTATATTTTTGATTTTCTTTTTCTAGTGATTTATAACTATTAGCATAACTATCAACTTCATTAAATATTGTTTGTAATTTAGGTTGTAAATCCATTACTTTTTTAGATTCACTAATAACATTATTCATACTTTCAAAAGTATCTTTTTTTACCTTAACAAAATCTTTATCTACAATAAATGTTTGTTTGGTTGTTTTCATTTTTTCTTCAAAATCATTCATTGCTTTTTCAAATCTATCATTTTTAACATTTAATTCATGATTTAGTTTTTTAGTAAGTTGTTTATATTCTTTTATTTTAATGTGTTTATTATCACTTCCTTTAATACCTCGTTCTAGTTCATAACCTTTATCAGTTAGTCTTTTATGGTATAAATCTTGTAAATGTGATAATTGGATTTTATCTTTAATATATTGTTTTTTTGAAATTGTGTATCTTTCTGTATTAGTTCTTTTATCTAATTTTTTAACTAGTGGAACTACAACACAATGGATATGTGGTGTTTCTTCATCTAAATGGACAGTTGCGTGAAGTATTTGTTCTTTTTTATAACCTAAATCATTATAAACAAATTCCATACAAGTATCCGCCCAATCTTTTATTTGTTCTCTAGACATATCTTTAAAGAAATTATGTGAAGCAGTCATAACTAATTCATCGGCTACAACATTTTTAGAACTATTTAACATTTCATGGTATCTTTTCTTTCTATCAGCTCGTTCAGTTTTCATTCTTTCGTCATGTTCTTTTTTATATTCTTTTGTTAATTCATCAAAACCTTTAACATATTTAACATTTAAAGGAACAAGTTCTATATTGTTTTTAGTTAATTCTAATTTAATATTAGTGTTTGATTGATAAGCCTTCTTTTCTCTTTTATTATGTGATCCTATTTGTGCTAAATCAGGTATAGTCATAATAGGTTCAACTCTTAAAATTGCATAATTTAAATTCATAATATCGTTTCTCCTTTCTTTACACAACAAAAAAAGATACTTTTTAAAGTACCTTTAATCCTTGTATTTACTTTGCATTCATAGTCATTCTCTTATTTTTTGGATTTAACATACTCCTCCATGACCCGCATCTACTATTATTTTAATATTATCCATGTATTACACCTCATAATATATTATGAAATAATATTTAATTGGTGTAAAAAAAAGTCCTTTATGAGGACTTTCCTAATTTAACTGTTGCTTTCTTTTCTTTATTATCTCTATAATAAGTAATTTCCACTGTGTCTCCAGCTTTATGTTTATAAAGTTCATATCTTAGATGTGCATAATCTTTTACTTCATTACCATCTAATTTAGTTATTATATCTCCTGTTTTTAAATCAGAGTTAGCTGCACCTGTTCCTTTTTCAACACTTACAACTACTACTCCTTCTGGAGAGTTTTCTGGTATTTTTATATTATTAGCATATAGTTGTTCCTTACTAGTAGAGTTTGCCATTGCTATTCCTAGTAAAGGCCACTCTATTTTTTTACCTTTTTCTAGAGATTCAATATGTGACATTGCATATTCAATTGGAATAGCAAATCCCATTCCTTCTATTTCATCATCTACTAGTTTCATTGAACAAACGCCAATAACTTCACCATTTACATTTAAAAGTGGTCCCCCACTATTTCCTGGATTTATTGATGCATCTATTTGTAATACTTTCATTATCCAGTCACTTGTATTTGTACTTGTTACATTAACTGATACCATTCTATCTTTTCCAGATAAGATACCAGATGTAACACTTCCTCTATAATTTTCTCCTAGAGGTGATCCTACTGTAAATATTGTATCACCTAAATTCACTTTTTCACTATTGCCTATTGTTATAATTTGTTTTACATACTTTTTATCTATTCTTAAAACAGCTAAATCTAAATACTCATCTCCACCCATTACTTTAGCTTCAACTTGTTCATCATCTGTTGTAACTACTGATATATTTACTCCTTTTGATATTACATGTTGATTAGTTAAAATGTAACCATATTTATCATCTGCTTTATAGATAAAACCTGTACCTGTTGAAGAATCAGTTTTTATCATTACTACTGAATCATATACTTTAGAAATTGCTGATGATAAAGAAGTTTTTTCATATACTTGTTTTCCTCTACCTGATTTAATTGTTTGAACAGTAGATGTTTTAATATCATCAAGTAGTGGAGTCCATTTTAGTATAGTTAATGAAAATACTCCACCAACTATAAATGAAAATACCATTAAGAAAAATATTGTAGTATTTTTTGTTTTTATTTGATTTTCATTTTTATTATTCATTAATTGTTACTTTCCTTTCTATTTTAGATAATTCTTTCCAATTTAATGGGAATCCCATTTTATTTAATACTTTTTCTATTTTAATAGTTGTTAAATTATAATTTAGAGTTTGAATTACGCTTTCAAGTTCTAATGTCATATTTGAAAACTCTGTTTTTGTAAGAAACTGTTTCATAATTATTATTAATGCGAATAAATCATTTTTACCTTTTTCGTATTCACCATCTATTTTCTTAATACCAAGTAATTGGTGGAATACTGTATCATCAATACTTTTTTGAGTTTTATTATCATATAAAATATCTTCATGTGCACATAAATTTCGATAATTTGATAATATTGGTAAATATGTTTCAAATTCTTCTACTTTAATTCCATAAATAGTACTTATTGCCTTTTGATCTTCATCCTTTAATATTGTAAACATTTCACTTACTATTCCAAATGATAATACTTTTACTAAAATCCATAATGGAATATAACCATAATTAATTGCATAATGCTCAGTTGCAGTATGGTCTCTACCATTAATTCTTATTTGTCTTTTCATTTTCTTTAATAAATCATTTAATTGTCTTTGTTTTTCAGGATTTCTTGTAAAATTTTTACTTTTTAAATAATCTTTTTCACGATAACCATATTTTTTTGATAATTGGTATGATGTTATTGACTTAATATTATTTTCAATTACTAATAAATATTTAAATATTACATTTCTAAATGATCTATCAAATAAGAAAATGTTATATAATTCTTCAAATCTTGCTCCTTTAATAAAATTCTTTTCTTTAGGAGATTTATAAAGTAATTGTCTATATCCATTTATAAAGAAATAATTTTCTCTTAATAATACTTTTTTTGCAAAAGCTTCATCACTGATTATTAATCCTTTAAATTTTAATATTTCAATTTGTTCATCTAATGTTTTGAATTGTTTTTCTATCATACTCTATCACCTATTATAATTATAACATATATCTATTTAATTATATGAATTTTTTTAAAAATATATGTTATAATCATATTATGGGGGAATGATTTATGCCAGCAACAGTTACGCATGCATTTTTTTCGGAAGATGTTTATGATATTTTACCTATAGAGGTAAAAGAAAATGTTAATTTAGGAAGATTTAGAATGTTTTCTCAGTCTTTTGATTCATTAATTTTTTATAATATTTTAAATTTTAAAGATGGTAAACCAATTAGAAAATTTCAAAGTGAGACTCATAAATATAAAACTCAAGAATTTTTTTTGAATTTAATTAATTATATTAAAGATAATAATTTATATTCTGATAGTGAAGTTAAAAGTTTTTTATATGGTTTTATTTGTCACTTTGTTTTAGATTCTACTGTTCA
Source organism: uncultured Erysipelotrichaceae bacterium (assembly GCA_902801525.1). Taxonomy (GTDB): domain Bacteria; phylum Bacillota_I; class Bacilli_A; order RF39; family UBA660; genus RUG14670. Next base: position 39,597 of record CADCIN010000001.1, read on the forward strand.
TCCATATGTAATATATAGAACTGGTTTATTTAATAAAAATAATAAAGAGACTTATAAATATAATAATTTACATTCTTTTATGGAAGTATTTTTAGATAATGATATGATTAGAAGAAGACTTAAAATAAATCCATATACTTTTAAATTTAGTAAATATTGTTTTGATTTAGATAAGTTTTCTGATACATTAAATTCTACTATTAATTATACTTTTTTTAATACTTATAGAATGTATAATGGTGCGAATATATACTATAATTCTCTTAAACATATGAATCTATTCTTAAAACTATTTAGAAGTGATAGATTTGGTTTTAAAAGAGATATCTATAAATTAATTGATACATTTACAAGTAATAAAAGATTTAGATTTGAAGCACTTAGTTATTACTATCCTCTAAAAGATAGACATGACTTTCTTAATAATCAAAAAGTTTTATGGCATAATCCTGCTGACTATAAGATTACTAGTAATGATTCATATATTGATTTATATTTAAAAGCAATTAAAACTGCTAAAGAGAAAATTATTAAAGTCGATAATTATATGAATGGTAAAAGAATTGAATTAAAGAAAGTATTTCCTACGGCTGATTACTATACTGGTTTAGATTATGCAACTTTTGAAGATATAAAATATTTTGAATTTTAGTATATAATTTATCTATTAGGGCATATTACTTTTAGGTGATAATATGTTCTATAACTATAAAATTAAACATACTGATAATGGAGATATTTTATATCTTTTTTTTAATTATAAATATGAAACTTCTATTGAATTTATTAATAATAATGACTTAGCTAGAAGAACTAATAATTTTATTAGAAATAATAATATTGACTTTAATGGTAAGAAAGTATACTTAATTATTAATGGTATAAATGTTAAATGTATTGACTTGGGAAATAGTATAGAAATACTTGATGATAAGATGTATTTTTCTAATGATAATTATATGGTTAATGTAATGTTTGATAATAAAAAAGTTGTTGAAGTTTCATTAAAATATTTATTAATTGGATGTTTAGCTGAGTACTTATCATTTAACTTTAATTTAGAAGTTCTAAAGGCTTTATCTGTATTGTTTAGAACATATATTTTTAAAGAAATGAATAATAATAACTTTATTAATTATAATAACAATTTTTTTGAATATAAAGATATAATACAATTTAAGTTACGATGGATTGATAACTATGAAGATAATTTAAAATTATTAAGTAGAATTATTGATGATACGGACTGTATTTTTTTAACTTATAATAATAATTATATACTTCCATTCTTTCATTTAACTAACGATGGATTTACTAGAAGTAATAAAAAATATAAATATATAAAGTCGGTTAAAAGTTATTGGGATTATTTATCTCCATATTATATAAATATTAAGATTTATACTTATAGGGAGTTATCTCAGATATTTAATGATAATATTACATCTAATGATATTTATGAAGAAGATAAATTAATAATTTTTAAAGGAAAGAGTAATTTATATACTCAGAATGTAATTAAAGATAAATTAAATTTAAACTCTAATCATATTATTCTTATTACTTATAAAGATTATATTAAAATTATTTATAAGGGATTTGGTGATTTCTATGGATTAAGTTTATTTGGAGCAGATGAACTTGCCAAGAATGGTTGTGATTATCTAAATATATTAAAATATTATTTTCCTACTATTACATTTAATAAATATATAAAAGAAAAAGAACTTTTTTAATAAAAGTCCTTTTTTTATTTTAAATCTTGTAATACTTTGTCAGCATCTTTATATAATTCTATTGAAGTTCTTAAATACTTCGAATAAGCATCAACTGTTGTAGTAAATTCTACTAAATTTTGTAAGTCATCATCTTTTATAATATCTTTAATATTTGATGCACATTTTTCAAGTTCTAATGAAATTGATTCTATTTCTTCATATTTCAAATTACCTATCATTTACTCTTCACCTACTAATTCTTTAGACATTACTTTTTTTGAATGTTTTTCTTGTACTATTTTTGAAGTATCTATTATTTTTTGTTTATACTCAATTATTTGTTCAATATATGCTTGATTATCTTTACTATCCCAGTTTTTTTTCATTTTATCTGTTAGTTCAAATACTTTATTTATAGAATTAACATATACTTCATATTCTGTCATTTTATCACCTCTAAACTAGAATTATTCTAGAACCATTAACAATATCTGTATCTCTTACTGTTTGATTTACATCGTATATTTGACCTGTTTCTTTACTATAAAAATTAGATGAATCCTTAATAATATATGCATTATCAGTTATTTCTACTAATGCTTTTTCTATTAATTCTTTAATAGTTCCAACTTTTTTATTTACAGGTATATATATGTCATAATTTTTTTCTATAAGTGGTATATATAATTCTATTAATATCTTATTTTTATTCATAATATCACCTTATTCTTTAGTAATAAATTTAACAAGTTCTGCTTTTGATTTATTGATTACATAGCCAAAGTTAATTGGTACTTCTTGACTTATTTCTCTATTTGGATTACTTATCTTTAATGTAAATTGATTTGCTAATCCATTACCTAACCAAATAGCATTATTTATAGAAACTGTATTTTTAAACCAATCATCATAAGAGAAATTCTTAATATTATTAATTGTATCAAATAATACAAAGTACATATCAGAAGTCATATCATTTAATATTTTTATTATTTTTGTTTTATCTTCTGGAGATAATTTATTCATAATATTACTGAATCCTGTTATTATACAAATAACTTTGGAAGCTTTTTTAGTTTTTAAATCTTCATATATTTGAATAATCTTTTTAACTCCATTTGCACATGTATTATTGTCATAGAATATTTTATCATTCTTAATACTTTCTAATATATTATAACTATCTAAAATAACAGTTGGATTATTTGTTTTCGAAATAATATCTGTAATACCTCTAATTGTTTTTTCATATTCAGATATATCTTCTCCAGTAATAAGATTTGTTTTATTACGAATAAAATCATAACTTGAAATATTTAAACTATTTTTTTCAATTCCTAATGGTAATTTATCAATAGTTATATTTTCATTTTTTAGATATTCATAATCTACTATTTCTGGTAATACAGGTATTTTTCTAGCTCTTTCTTTCATTAATGATTTTAATCTTTCACAAATAACTTTAATAAATTCAGACATCTTTTCTTCTTTATATGGGTAAGCAGTTTGAAATTCAAATACTCCATCTAAATCAACTAATCCTCTACCAAATGCTTTTGATGGTTCTTTTCTTCTTGCTCCATTTATAACAGACATATAATCATTTGGATCATTAAATTGTAATACTAAATTTTGTTTAAAGTTTTGTTTCATTCTGTACCTTATTCCATTTGGTGTAGATGCCGTAAATATAAATGCAATTCCATATTTTAAGCAATCTCTTGTAAGAACTGTTACTGTGTCTTCAAATTCTGGATATGTATCTAAGAATGCTTCAGTATTATTTACTACTACCACAATAAAAGGTAGTTGTTTTCCACCATGATTTATATAAAAATCATATGACCCATTATAATCTAAGAATAATTTTTTTCTTTCTTCAATCATAGAATTTAACATCTTAAATAAGTTTGTTATTTTATCTTTGTCTGTGGATAATAGAACATCTCCAACTTGAGGTGCTTCATCAAATACTTTTAATGTTTCTGCGCCAAAGTCAATTACATAGAAATTTACTTCATCACTTCTATGGGATATTATGGTTGAATAAATAATACTTGAAATCATTAATTCTTTACCCGATCCAGTTGAACCATATATTGCAGTATTTCCTTCTGTAGATAATGGAAGTGTTAATGGTGCTTGTCTTTGATTATCTGGATCATCATATTCTCCTATTAATGGATTAATAATATTTCTTTGGTTTTTGTAGCCATACTTTTCTTTTATCTTATCAACATATATTATATTTGGAATTCTATCAAGCCATAGTTTTGGTATAGATACTGAGTTTTCTTTTGCTTCATTAACTATATATTTAACTATATTTGTTAATTCTTCACCCTCAGATTTCAATATTACTTTATTTTCTTTTGAATCTAATGACTTAACCGGTGTCGCTACATCATCGATAAATGTTACTGATGTATCAACCTTTTTCTTAATTTTTTGTGTTGGATAATACTGAGCTCCTGCCCATGCAGCTTGTCCTAGTGCAAATAATTCATTATAACCAACTTGTAAGAAAAATCTACCTGGATTTTTTAATTCAGCTGCATCTGGTCTTTTAATCATATCTTGACTATCATTATTGTCTTGAACTTTCAAACATACTCTGAATTTTGAGTTTGACCAAATTTGATCATTAACAACACCTGCTGGTTTTTGAGTAGCTAATATTAAGTGAACTCCTAAAGAACGACCAATTCTAGCAGTTGATATTAATTGATCCATAAATTCTGGTCTTTGACTTTTTAATTCTGCAAATTCATCACTTATAATAAATAAGTGTGATATTGGTTCTTTTACTAAACCTTTTCTATATAATGATTGATATTTATAGATATCAATTGTACTTTCATTAAGAGAGTCTCTAGCAATATTAAACATTTTTTGTCTACGTCTTAACTCACTTTGAATAGATGCTAGTGATCTATTCATTTCAACTGTATCTAAGTTTGTAATTGTCCCTGCTAGATGTGGTAAAACCATTCCTGTTTCTTTATTTTCAAAGGCACCTGTTAATCCTCCACCTTTATAATCAATTAATACAAATGATACTTCGTATGGATGATAATTTATTGCCATGGATAAGATATAAGTAATAATAAATTCAGATTTACCTGAACCTGTCATACCTGCTATTAAACCATGTGGTCCATGAAATTTTTCATGTAAATCTAGTTTAAATAGATCACTTGACTTATCTACTCCAACAGGTGCGGATAACGATTTAGTTGGATCATTATTTTTCCATCTATTCAGTATATTTAATTGTTCAATCATACCTACATTATACATTTCCAAAAATGAAAGTGATGTTGGAAGATTTTGTTCTGCCTTCGCAATATCAATTGGAATATTAGCAAGTTTTTTACAGCACTCATAAATATTAAGATTTGGATCTATCTCTGGTATAAATTCTTTTTGTTTATTTGATACTAATTCATTTTCAAAGACACCTGATTTTTTATCACCAATACTTATGAAAGTCTTACATTCATTTGGTAAGTTAATAAGTCTTGGACTAATGGCAATCATACTAAAGCCAACATTTTTTTCTAGACTTACAACATCCTTGACAATTTCTACGTCTCTTACCATCTTATAATCATCAGTTATTATCATATAATATGGCTTATGTTCTTTATAGTCACCAGTTCCTGGTTTATCATTTGTATTGATACTGTTTGGTGAAACTCTTTCATATAAAACTTTTTCTAAATTTAAAGATATCTCTTTAGCTTCATCTAAGTTAGTTGCATAATATCTAATTGACTTATCATTGCTAAAGCAATGAGGCAGTATTCTTAAATAACTCCAATTTGATTCGTTCATTTCATTTGTTAATAAAACAATTTTTAAGTCATCATAACTATGAAATGTCATCATTTGAAGAATAAGTCCATCTATAAATTTTTGCTTATTCATTCCTGTACCAATTATACCTACTATTCTTTTATTAATAAATGATAAAGATATTGGTACATCAACTAAAGTTCTTGATTCTGCACCTAATTTATATACTTCCTCTAATAAATTATCTGTATATAGTGAAAATTTTTTTTCTGGAAATTTTACATTTCCTTGTAGTTCTGTACTTCCTATACCTAATCTTAAATCCAAAAAATCTTCTTGGTCAATTTCTCGTTCCCATAAATTTCTTTTTTTGTTTAAAACTATGTTTTTTGTTTCATTAAGTGGCAAATAATTATCAATTAGTATTTGTCTTTGAATTTTCATTTCATAATTTATTTTTTGTCTTTTTTCTTCTATATATGCACTATATTTTTCTTGTCTTAATTTTTCTAATTTTTTTTGTTGTCTATTTTGATAAGCTTTTGCTATTAATGGCCATAATAATGTTGATAATAACATAGATCCACACATTATTAAACCAGGTAAACTTTCTTTAACAGTTCTTGAACCATCCATTAATCCAGATATAGATGAATATCCCATACTTACTGACATCATTGACATTGTAAGCATTGGACCTATTGTCATAATTAATGGTTGTTTTTCAGTAATTTGTTTTGCAGGGGGGTCATCAATTATTATATTTACTGGTTCAATTTTTGTTTTAAATCTTGGAGATCTAAAGAAATAATCATCTTCTTTAAAAAATTCTTTTCCTTCTTCATCAGGATTATCTTTTTCTACTTGTGTTTGAATACTAGGTTGTTCAATTGTGAATGTATTGCTGTCAAAAGTAATTAAGTTTGAAATATTATTTACAATAATTGAACCATTTAATAATATTATTTTTAAACCTAATATAAATATTATATCTCCATATTCTAGATCTTTTTCTAATACAGCTATATTATTTACATATGTACCATATTGACTATTCATGTCTGTTATATGCCATCTATTATTGTTGTAAGTTAATCTTGCTTGTGTTTTTGTAACCAATGGATATCCATAATTTATTTGATTACTAGGTCCATTACCTATTAATATTTCACCTGATTGCTTTAATTTTAATCTACTAATTTGTGGATCTATAGTTGGTGAACAATAAAGGATGACGTATTCATTTTCAGTACTTATTTTTAAAAAATAGATGCTATACTCTGATAAATATGCATAATCAATTTCTTTATCTCCTGACATAATCTTAGTTTCAAAGTCGCTTTTAATTTTCCATCTGCCTTCTGATTCTTCAACGTTAATTAAATTACGTACATTTCCTAGGCTATCATTATCAGTAATCCAATAATTACCTTCAACTTTATTTGGAAGAGTAAAATTATATATTTTTGTTCTTTTTATTAATCTTACAATCACTCTTCTCACCATCCTATTTTATTCTTTTATTCTCTTTTAATTATAACTTTTTTTTGCAACATTTACAACATAATTTATATTTTTGTTTATTTAAAATAACAATTTAGTTTAATATTCATAAAATACAATAGTGAGGTATTTATATGTTTGATTTTTTTAGTTATTTATCACCTATTATGCAGTCCTTAATTTCTACAATATTTACTTGGTTTATGACTATGTTAGGTGCGAGTGTTGTTTTTTTCTTTAAAGATCTAAAAAATAAATTATTAAATTTATTACTTGGATTTTCTGCTGGAATTATGCTAGCAGCAACTTTTTGGTCTTTATTAAATCCGGCGTTAATTCTTTCTAATAAATTAAAATTATTTAGTTCATTCGTTATTTGTATTGGTATTTTATGTGGTTCATTGCTAATTTTCTTAGGAAACTGTATGTGTTTAAAAATTAGTAAAAAGAATATTAATAGATCTTTTCTTGTTATTTTTTCAATTACACTTCATAATATTCCAGAAGGTCTTGTAATTGGTGTTGCTTTTGGTAGTTTATGTAATTCTAATATTAATTCTGGACTTATTTCTGCGATGATACTAGCACTTGGTATCGGACTTCAAAACTTTCCAGAAGGAAGTGCAATAAGTATTCCACTACGTAAAGATGGGTATTCAAATAAAAAAGCCTTTTTCATAGGCCAATTAAGTGGTATTGTTGAACCAATTTCTGCTGTTATTGGTGCTGCTTTATCTACTACATTTAATTTACTTCTTCCTTTTTTACTTTCTTTTGCCGCAGGTGCAATGTTATATGTTATATTCTTAGAAATTATCCCAGAAAGTCAAGCAAGTATGAATAAAAATTTAGTAACACTATTTTCAATATTAGGATTCATATTTATGACTCTACTTGATATTTTGTTTTAACTGTGAATATGATAATAGCTTTTTATCTAATAGCTTGTATATAGTATCGGATCCTAAAAAGGAAATAAATCCTGCCCAAATAGATTCCGTAATTCTATATTTAGTAAATGTTAAACAAAAGAGGTAACTTGTAAGTAGATTAATCATTAAATTATAAATTATAATTAGTTTCTTACTTGGTAGAAACTTTTTTGTTTTTTGTACTAATGAGCATGTAAGTGTACTTATTACTAATGATAATTCTAATATCCCTTTAAAACATTCTATATCTATATATATCATCTCCTAATAATTTATATGTTTTTTTGCACAAAAAAAGTCTTTGGAAATTCCAAAGACAAAAACTGTTTCTAACGTTTTGAGAATTGTGGTGCACGACGTGCTTTTTTCAAACCTGGTTTCTTACGTTCTTTCTTACGAGGATCTCTTGTAATAAATCCTGCAGCTTTTAATGCTTTTCTGAAACTATTTTCAGAGTCAGCTGGTGTTGTTGAGTCATAACTTAATAATGCTCTTGTAATTCCTAAACGGATTGCTCCAGTTTGTCCAGAGAAACCTCCTCCAGAAACTTTTGCATCAACATCAAACATTTCTCTTGTATTTGTAGCCTCTAATGGTTGACATAAATCCATTACTAATACTTCATATGGAAGGTAATCATTTACATCGTGACCATTAACTGTAATTTTTCCTTTTCCTGGAGTTAATGTAACACGTGCTACACTACTTTTTCTATGTCCAGTTCCAGTATATACATTTTTCTTTTCTTTTGCCATTGTAACCCTCCTACTTCATTTCTAGCACAGTTGGTTTTTGTGCCTCATGTTTATGTTCATTTCCAGCATAAACAAATAATTTCTTAGCCATTTGTCTACCTAGTCTGTTGTGTGGAAGCATTCCTTTAACAGCTCTTTCAACCATTTCAATAGGATATTCTTCTCTCATTACTTTTGCAGTTCTTTCTCTTAATCCACCTGTATACATTGAGTGATTATAATACATTTTGTTTTCTAATTTGTTTCCAGTTAAATTAACTTTTTCTGCATTAATAATAATAATGTTATCTCCACAATCAATATGTGGTGTGTAAGTTGGTTTGTTTTTTCCACGTAAGTATGTAGCAGCTAAAGAAGCAACTCTACCTAAAGATTTACCTTCAGCATCAATAACATACCAATTACGTACTACAGTTTCTTTTTTTTGCATGTAACTTGTCATATTTCTTTCTCCTTTTACTTAAATCAGGTCTTCCCACAACCCAATTTATGTGGGGATTAATTAATGTACCAATTAAAAGTATACTAAATTATTATGTAAAATGCAATAGTTTTTTTATTAATATTCAACATTTTCTAGATATAATCCATGTGCTGGTGCTGTTTTTCCATTTTTTGTTCTATCTTTGCTTTCTAAGATTTCTTTTACTTTCTTTGGTGGGATTTTATTTTCCCCAACTCTTATTAATATTCCTACCATATTTCTTACCTGGTATCTTAGAAATCCACTTCCTCTAAAGGTAATTATTATTATACCATTATTTTTCTTTTCTATATCCACATTATAGATTGTTCTAACACAATTATCTTTTTCTTTATTTTCTGTTACAAATGCTCTAAAGTCATGTGTTCCTTTAAAGTATTCAATTGCTTTTTTCATATTTTCGATATCTAACTTGTAGTTATATTGAAATACATATTTTCTTTGCATTGGATTATACTCTCCAACATTTATATAATATTTATATTCTTTTGATTTAACATTATATCTTGCATGAAAGTTATCATCTACACTTTTTGTTTCTATAACATGTATATCATCTGGCAAATTACTGTTAAGGGCTCTTTTCAATTTGTATTCTGTAATGTCAATATCAATATCTGAATGTGCAAATTGACATTTTGCATGTACTCCCTTGTCAGTTCTCCCAGTTGCTACAATTTTGGTTCTTTTTCCATTATTTATTTTTGTTAGTGCTTTTTCAAATTCTTCCTCTATTGTTTTCATATTTGGTTGTTTTTGAAAGCCTGAATAGTTGGATCCATCATACGAAAACTTAATTAAATATCGCATATCTTGTTCCTCCAAAAACAATAATTATTATTAATACTAAAGTTAATTTTACAATATTTCCTATATCATTTTTATCAACTTTTAATATGTTTACATTTTTATTATTATTATTAAAATGTCTTTTATCTAATAATGTGTAAAGTTTGTCTATATTATTTTCAGATTGTAAATAGCTATATTTAACTTTGAATGCAAGTAGTTTAATTTTTGATCTATATCCTAACTCTTTTGAAACATAAATTAATTTTTTATAATTTTCCACAAAGTACTTCTCGAAGAAAATTACTTTTATCCACAATTTTTGTGGATTTTTCTTTCTTATATATATGTAAAAATCTATTAAATTTCTTTCACTATATTTATTTATAATATCAGAAATATATTCATAAATTAATAATATATTTATTAATATTGTAATTTTTCCAAATAATAAATTAATTATTCCTAGTATTAGTAGCAATATGTTATATTTATTTTTTTTGCTAATAAGAAAATATAAAATAATCATAATTTGTATTATACTGCTCTTTAATAATATCATAGAGATTGTAAATATCAATATATTTAATAATTCTATATATGGATTTCTTTTATACATGTTTATAAATATCCTTTATTAAGTCTCTTATATCTCTATGATAATCAATATTTACATTTTTTTCTTTGATTACTTTGTATGTAAATCTTACAATATCTGGTATTTCAAATTTATTTTTTGTTAGGTAATCTACTCTTTTATAGACTTCTTTTGTATCTCCTGTTAAGAATACTTTATTATTTTTAATAAATATCATTTTTTTTGTATACTTATATAACATATCACTATCATGACTTGCAATTACTATTGTTTTCTTATAATTTTCTTTTAATTTGTTTATTAGTATAAGAATTAGTTTTTCATTTTTCTTATCTAAATTTATGAACGGTTCATCTAATAAAATTATATCTGGATTTGTTAATAGACTTACCGCTATTTGGATAAGTTTTTTTTCTGATGCAGATAAGCTATCTATTTCTTTGTCTAAATATTCTGATTCTAAACCTACTATTTTAAGAGAATCAGTCATTTTCTTTTCTGGAAAATTTATCTTTAATCTATAATATTTCATTATAAATAACATATGTTCTCTTACTGTTTTTAAAAATATTTGAGTTTTAAATTCTTGTTCTACTAGGCTTACTTGTCTTCTAATACTATTTACATTTTTCTTTGTCAATTTAACATCGTCATAATATATTGATCCTTTTGGATAATCAATACAATCAATTAATTTTAGTATTTCTGTCTTTCCACTCCCTGTTATTCCTGTGATGTACTCACTTTCTATTTTAAAATTAAGCTCTGTAAACTCATTAAATTGTCCACCTTTAAATACTATTTCCATAATTTATTCACCAACTCATCCATATCAAGTCCTATATCGTCTATTAAATCGTAATCTTTTAATTTTACTGATAAATCAACCATAAATGGTAAATTTAAGCCTATCTTATTTATAGTATTATCTTCTTTTAATATTTGTTTTGGTTTTCCTTCAAGTGCTATTTTACCATTTCTTAAAATGTACAAATAATCACTATCAATTGTTTCACTTAAGTTATCAGTTGTCATTACTATTGTCATGTTTTCTTCTTCTTTAAAATATTTAATTATATCTAAAATTTCTTTTGTTTCATCTTTAGACATCATTGAACAAACATCGTCTAATAATAATATCTTAGGTTTAGCAATGGTTGCTAATGCCATCTCTACTTTGATTCTTAAATTTCTATGTAGATTATTTGGATTACACGACATATATTTATTTATTTTGAACACTTTTACAATTTTTCTTAATCTTTTTACTTTATCTTCTGAACTTAATCCTAAATTATCTAAAACAAATACTAATTCATCTTCTACTGTATTAAAGATAAAGTTAATTTCATTAGATGGTATTACCGCTTCTATTTCATTATATATTTCATTATTTGTATAAGATTCTAGATAAATCTTGTTATATATTATTGAATTGTTAATTTTTATGTCTCGGCTTAATATTTTTAATAATGTAGTCTTACCACATTTATTTGTACCTGAGATAGTTATAAATTCGTTTTCAGGTATGCTAATTGAAAAATTTTTAAAAATATTTTTATAATTTAGTTTGTCTACTTCAATAATACTGCTCATAATTTACTCCTTATTTTGTCTTTTTCTTCTGCACTTTATATGTCATTCTTAATAATGCTTTATCTGATAAGAATCTTTCGAAAAATTTTGTCATCCTCATCTTAAATCCAGGTATAATTAACATTTTTCCTTTAAACATTTCATCTATTGCGTACTTTGCAACATAACTACTTTTTAATGGTTTAATTCCAAATTTTACTCCTGCTACATTATTGAAGTTTGTGTTAACTGGTCCAGGGCATAACACTGAGACGTAAATGTTTTTCTTCTTCTTCTTTTCTTCATAATTTATTGCTTCAGTAAGTTGATATACATATGATTTAGTAGCATAATATGTTGACATTAATGGTCCCGGCTGAAATGCTGCTGATGAAGCAACATTTAATATGTAACCGCTATTTCTTTCTTCCATATCTTTTAAAATTGATTTAGTTAATATATGTACTGCTTTAATATTTGTATTAATCATTTCAAGATCATTATTTATATCAGTTTCTGTAAAATATCCGAAATTTCCAAATCCTGCGTTGTTTATTAATACATCAATATTTTCTCGCTTTATTACGACATATAATTCCTTTATTTTTTGCTCAATGCTTAAATCAGCAACAATTATTGTAACTTTAGTGGGTAATTTTTCTTGTAATTCTTCTAATTTTTTTCTATCTCTTGCTACTAATATTAATTCATATTTTTTTGCAGCTAAATACTTAGCCATATCTAGTCCAATTCCAGAAGATGCACCTGTTATTAATGCTTTCATAATTACACCTCACTTTTTGCTTTTATTATAGCAAATTATCCTTGTATTTTCTAGGTTTTATGCTAATTTCTTTAGTTTTTTCACAAAAAAAAGAAGAAATTACTTTTCTTCTTTTTCTACTTTTTTAGTTTCTTTTTTAGCTGGTTTGTTTTCTTCAACTAATTTTAAAATTACCATTTGAGCGTCATCTCCACGTCTTTCATCTAATTTTAAAATTTGAGTATATCCACCATTACGGTTTTCATAACGTTTTGCTAAATCATGGAAAACTTTATCAACTAATTTTGTATCGTTGTGTAAGAAAGCTAATGCTTTACGGTAAGATACTAAATCACCTTTTTTACCATAAGTAATCATTTTATCAATAAACTTACGAGCTTCTTTAGCTCTAGTAACTGTAGTTGTAATGCTTTCGTTTTCAATTACTTGTTTAGTAAGAGTTGCAAGCATACTTCTTCTATGTTTATTGTCTCTACCTAATTTTCTATATGCCATTATTCTTTTCCTCCCTTAATTTTAATCATCGTCACGTAATACTAGACCCATATCTCTTATTTTGTCTAATACTTCTTTAAGAGATTTTTTACCTAAATTACGAATCTTCATCATATCATTTTCACTCATATTTACAAGATCTTGTAATGTATGAATTCCTGCTCTTTTTAAACAGTTATAAGCTCTAACTGAGAAATCTAAATCTTCAATTGATGTTTCAAGTGCTTTAACTTTTGGGTCTTCTGTTTTTTCAATCATCATTCCACTTACATCTGCTATTGCAGATAAATCAGTTAAGATATTGAAATGTTCAATTAAGATTCTTGAAGCTAATGCGATTGCTTCTTCTGGTTTCATTGAACCATTTGTCCAAACATTTAAAACTAATTTGTCATAGCTTTCATCTTGTCCAACACGAGCACTTTCTACTTCATATGATACTCTTTCAATAGGAGAATATAATGAATCAATTGCAATAACACCTGGTTTGTTAATATCATGAATTCTTTTATTGTCTTCACTTCTTACATAACCACGTCCATTTGTAACAGTCATTTCCATATTTAAAGACCCACCTTTAGATACGTGAGCAATAACTTTATCTGTGTTAATTACTTCGATATCTGCATCATGTTCAATATCAGCGGCTGTTACTTCTCCTTCTTCATTTACATTAATACGAACAGTTTTTGGTTCATTTGTATGATTTTTAAATACTAATCCTTTAAGGTTTAATATTATTGTTGTAACATCTTCATAAACACCATCAATTGTTTGAAATTCATGTAATACCCCATCGATTTTAATACTACTAATTGCACTACCTGGAAGTGATGATAACATAACTCTTCTTAATGCATTACCAATAGTTGTACCAAATCCTCTTTCTAATGGTTCAAGTTCAAATTTTCCATAAAAATTACTTTCTACAGAATCTGTTATTTTATATATTGGTTTTTCAAATTGTAACATGAAACTAACCTCCCTTTATTTTTTTCCACTAATTATTAATTAATTATCCACGTGGACGTTTTGGTGGACGACATCCATTATGTGGTATTGGTGTAACGTCAGAAATTGATGTTACTTCAAGACCTGCTGTTTGTAATGAACGAATAGCTGTTTCACGTCCTGGTCCTAAACCTTTAACTTTAACTTCTACTTTACGCATACCCATATCGTATGCAGCTTTTCCTGCAGATTCTGCAGCCATTCCAGCAGCGAATGGAGTAGATTTTTTACTTCCTTTAAATCCGATAGCACCAGATGATGCCCAACTGATTGCATTTCCGTCTTTGTCAGTAATTGTAGTAATTGTATTATTGAATGTTGAATGAATATTTGCAATTCCTTCTGGAACATTCTTCTTTACTTTTTTCTTTCTAGTCTTATATGCCATAAGTCTAACCTCCTTTATATTATTTATTAGCTATTAAGCTTTTTTCTTATTTGCTACTGTTTTTCCTTTACCTTTACGAGTACGTGCATTTCTGCTTGTTCTTTGTCCTCTTACAGGTAAACCTTTTTTATGTCTTGTTCCTTGATATGAGTTAATTTCCATTTTAGTTTTAATATTCATATTAACTTCACGACGTAAGTCACCTTCAGTTAAATGTTTATTAATTTCTTCACGAATTTTAGCTAAATCTTCTTGTGATAAATCACCAGCTTTTGTAGTTGGATCAATTTTTGTGTTTTCACAAATTTCTTTTGCAAGATTTCTTCCTATACCATAAATGTAAGTTAATGATATACAGATATGTTTGTCGTTTGGAATGTCTACTCCTTTAATACGTGCCATTTAATACACCTCCTATATTATTATCCTTGTACTTGTTTATGTTTTGGATTTTCACAAATTACTCTAACTTTTCCTTTACGTTTAACCACTTTGCATTTTTCACACATTGGTTTTACTGATGGTTTTACTTTCATTCTAAATCCCTCCTATTATTTACGATAGGTAATACGCCCACGTGTTAAATCATAAGGCGATAATTCTAGCATTACAGTATCCCCTGCTAAGATACGAATATAGTGCATTCGTATTTTACCAGAAACGTGGGCTTCTACAATGTGTCCATTTTCTAATTGAACTTTAAATTTTCCTCCTGGAATAATTTCTAGAACTTTCCCTTCTATCTCGATTGTATCCTCTTTAGCCATCTAATCACTCTCCTGTTAATATTTGTATCCATTATTGGTTACTAATCAACAAACTTTAAAAATTTATAATTTTTATGTGTTGAAGGAAATCCTTCGTATCTTCCTAAAAGAAGGTTTTCTCCTTCTTTTAAATGGTAACAGATACTTATTATTTATTAATTATTTTTTCAACTTGTTCAAATACTTTTTCAACAGAATTATTTCCATCTACTGTATATAGAACATTTTGATTTTTATAATGATCAATTATTGGTTTAGTTTTTTCTAAATAAGTACTATATCTTCTTTGAAAAGCTTCTAAATTATCATCTTTTCTTTGATATAACTTTCCACCGCAATTGTCACATACTGATTCGATTTCTGGTGAATTTTCAGGATCATTGATATTAAAAATTGAATTACAATTTTCACATACTCTTCTTCCTGTTATTCTTTTTTCTAAAATCTTTTCATCAATATCTATTAAAATTACTTTTCCAACTTTATAATTTAAGTTTTTTAATATCTTATCATATTCAATAGCTTGTTCAAGAGTTCTTGGAAAACCGTCAATAATATAACCATTTTTACAATCACTCTTATTTAATCTTTCTTGGATAAGTTTATAAGTAATTTCATCTTTTACTAAATTTCCACTTGCTAGTGTTTCAAATACATATTGACCAACTTCACTATCTTCTTTTGCAATATCTCTCAAGATATCCCCTGTTGAAATGTGTGGAATATGATATTTTTCTGTAAGTAACTCAGCTTGAGTTCCCTTACCTGCAGCAGGTGGCGCTATAAACATTATATTTTCCATTATACTACCTTCTACTATAACTTCTCTTATAACTTCTTGCTAAAATGCTTCCTTCTAATTGTTTATATGTCTCTAAAGCTACACCAACAACAATTAAAAGTCCTGTTCCTCCAATAGACACATTAGTTGATAAACTTGTGAATTTAGAGAAAATAATTGGTAAACCAGCAATAATTACTAGGAAAGCAGCCCCTAGAATAGTTAGTCTAGATAATACTTTACTAACATATTTTGTAGTTTCTTCACCTGGTCTTACACCTGGGATATAGCCACCATTCTCTTGTAAGTTCTTTGAAAACTCTTCTGGTTTAAATTGAATAAATGTATAGAAATATGCAAATGCAAATATTAATATTACATATAATACAAATCCTACAGGAGTTGTATAATTTAAATATTTCGATACTACTAATGTGTATTTTTCATTCTTAATTACTTGTGCAAGAATACTTGGAATTGAAAGTAAGCTTGATGCAAAAATTACTGGAATTACATTTGCAGAATTTAATTTAATTGGCATAAAGCTTTGTGCAGCACTTCCATATGAACTTGTTGATTTATTTGAATATTGTATTGGAATTCTTCTTTCGGATTCTTGTACAAATATCATACTTACAACAATTGCAAAATATACTACTACGAATACTATAAATTTAATTATTCCTAATGTTATAAGTTGTGCAGTTCCATCAAATGATACTAATCCATTAAATGCATCTATAAACATTTGAGGAAGTGTAGCAATTATACCTGCCATAATTATTAAACTGATTCCATTTCCCATTCCTTTTTGTGTAATTTGATCTCCTAGCCATAATAAGAATGCAGTTCCTGCAGTTAAAATAGTTGCTATATAAATATATTTCATTGGTCCAGCTGTTTTCCCTAAGAAAGCATATGCAAATGCATAACCTTCAATGAATGAGAAAGCAATTCCCATATATCTTGTAATTTGATTTAATTTTTGTCGTCCTGTTGGACCTTGCTTACTTAAATCTGCAAAATACGGAATTACATCCATTTCTAATAGCTGAACAATAATTGATGCAGTAATATAAGGTGTAACACCTAAAGCAAATATTGAAAAGTTTTTTAAAGCTCCTCCACCCATCATGTTGATTAGCTCTAAAAATCCTATATTACTTGTTAAATTCTTAGTTCCAGGAACTCTAACTGAAATTCCTAGAATAAATATTACAAGTGCCCCTAATGTGAAATAAATTCTTTTTCTAAGATCTTTATTAGTAGGAGTAAATAATTGCTTCATGGTTTTAAACATATTAGATCACCTCTGCTTTACTTCCTGATTCTTCAATCTTTTCTAAAGCACTCTTAGAAAATTTAGTTGCTTGAATAGTTAATTTACGTTCAAGATTTCCATTTCCTAAAACTTTAATTCCATCTAATTGTTTTTTAATAATTCCTTTTTCTTTTAATAATGCAGGTGTTACCACTGTATTATCTTCAAAAATATTTAAATCACTTACGTTAATAACTGCATAGACAGTTTTAAACATATGATTTGTAAATCCTCTTTTTGGTAGTCTTCTATATAAAGGTAATTGTCCACCTTCGAAAACTGGATTTATACTTCCACCACTACGTGCTTTTTGTCCTTTTTGTCCGCGACCACTTGTTTTACCAAGACCACTACCTGATCCACGTCCTACACGTTTCTTTGCTTGTGTAGCTCCGATATTTTTTTCTAATTCATGTAATTTCATTATCCTAATATCTCCTCTACAGTTTTTCCACGAAGTGCTGCAACTTGCTCTGGAGTCTTAATTGACTTTAATGCATTTAATGCTGCAGTAGCCATGTTTAATTTAGTTCTTGCTCCTAGTGATTTAGAGACAACATCACGAATTCCTGCTAATTCAAGAATAGCACGAACAGATCCACCAGCGATTACACCAGTACCAGCAGCAGCAGGTTTAATAATAACTCTTGCAGCTCCAGCTGTTCCGATTGCTTCATGAGCAACTGTTCTTCCATCAATTAGAGGTATTGTGATCATATGCTTATTAGCATCTTGAATTGCTTTTTTGATTGCATCAGGTACTTCATTTGCTTTACCAGTTCCTAATCCAACTTTTCCTTTACGGTCACCAACGACAACTGTTGCTGAGAATCTTCTTTGACGTCCACCTTTGTTAACTTTAACAACGCTTTTAACTTCAATTACTAATTCTTCTAACATTTTGTCTTTAGCTTCTTGAGTCTTTCTTTGCATAATACCCTCCTATTAGAATTCTAATCCATTTTCACGTGCAGCTTCTGCTAAAGCTTGTACACGTCCGTGATAAAGATATCCACCTCTATCAAATACTACTTTTGTTATTTTAGCTTTTGTTGCTTTCTTAGCGATTGCTTCTCCAACAGCCTTAGCTGCTTCAACATTACTTCCATTTTCAAGTTTTAAATTCTTGTCTAATGAGGAAGCAGAAACAAGAGTAGTTTTAGTTTCGTCATCAATGATTTGTGCATAAATTTCTTTGTTTGAACGGAAAACACATAATCTTGGTATTTCACTTGTTCCAGCCAATTTAGAACGAATTCTTTCATGACGAACAACACGCATACTATTACGAGATTCTTTTTTTATCATATTTTTTCTCCCTTCCTACTTACTAAGCAGCTTTCTTTCCTTCTTTACGACGAATATGTTCGTCTTTGTAACGAATTCCTTTTCCTTTGTAAGGTTCAGGTTTTCTAACTTTTCTAATATTTGCTGAAAATTCTCCAACTAATACTTTGTCGATACCTAAAACTTTGATTTCAGTATTACTTACTTGTTCTACTGTTAATCCTTCTGGTACGATTATTTCTACTGGATGTGAATATCCAGCGTTAATTACTAATTTTTTACCTTGAACATTAAAACGGTAACCAACACCTACTATTTCAAGTCCTTTTTCATAACCTTTTGTTACTCCAACGATCATGCTACTTACTAATGCATTCATTGTTCCATGCATTGCTTTAGCACTTTCATTTTTACGTTCGAAAGATAATGATTCTCCTTCTTGTTTCATAGTGATGTCTTTTAACATTGGTTGTGTTAATGTTCCTTTAGGTCCTTTAACTGTTACTATTCCATCTTTTTCTTCGATTGTTACTCCAGCTGGAACAGTTATAATACGATTTCCAATACGGCTCATCTTGACACCTCCTTATATTTCTTAAATTACCAAATATAAGCTAGAACTTCTCCACCTATATTTTGTTTACGAGCTTCTTTATCTGTCATTATTCCTTTTGATGTTGAAATAATTGCGATTCCTAATCCATTTAATACTTTAGGAATTTCATCATTCTTTGCATATACACGAAGTCCTGGTTTGGAAATTCTCTTTAGTCCAGTGATAACTCTTTCTTTTTTATCAGTATATTTTAAAGTTAAAACTATTGTTCCTTGAGTATTATCTTCAACAACTTTATAGTTTTTAATAAATCCTTCTTCTTTAAGGATTCTTGCTATTTCCTTCTTCATATTTGAAGCAGGAACTTTAACTTCTTCATAACGCATTTGATTAGCATTACGAATACGTGTTAACATATCTGCAATTGTATCTGTTACTACTGCCATTCTATAATCCTCCTTTCCAATTACCAGCTTGATTTTTTGATTCCTGGTATTTGTCCTTTATAAGCTAATTCACGGAAACAAATACGGCATATACCGAATTTACTCATTACTGCATGTGGTCTTCCACAACGTGAGCATCTAGTATATTCACGTACTTTGTACTTTTGTGGTCTACTAGCTTTTATTTTCATACTTTTTTTAGCCATAATATTCCTCCATTACTTTCTAAAAGGAATTCCAAGTCCATTTAATAAATCGTAAGATTCTTCGTTTGTCTTAGCTGTTGTTACGAAAACAATATCCATTCCACGTACTTTAACAATATCGTCAAAGTCAATTTCGTTGAAAATTAATTGTTCTTTAATTCCCATTGTGTAATTTCCTCTTCCGTCAAATGCTTTTGGGCTAACTCCACGGAAATCTCTTACACGTGGTAGTGAGATAGAAACTAATTTATCCATAAAGTTATACATGTTTTCTCCACGTAATGTAACTTTACATCCAATTGATTGTCCTTCTCTTACCTTGAAACTAGCAATTGATTTCTTTGCTTTTGTAACTACTGGTTTTTGTCCAGCTATTTTTGTTAAATCTGCCATAGCAGCTTCTAATAATTTAGCATTGCTTGTTGCATCACCAACACCCATATTAATTACGATTTTATCTAATTTTGGAACTTCCATAATTGATTTATATTTATATTTGTTCATTAAACTTGGAACTACTTCATTTAAGTATTTCTCTTTTAGGCGGTTCATAAGTTACCCTCCTTCCAATTAATCAATCTTCTCGTTTGATTTTTTTGTAATTCTTATTTTTTTATTTGTTTTATTATCTGTTGTATGTCCTATTCTAGTTCTTTTCTTAGTCTTAGGATCAATAATCATAACATTTGATGCATTGATTGGTGCTTCTATTTCTAAAATTCCACCAGTTTCTTGTCCATTAGGTTTTTGATGTTTTTTAACAATATGTACACCTTCAACAATAACTTTATTTTCTGTTCTAAATGTTTTTGTTATTTTTCCTTCTTTACCTTTATCAGAACCAGCGATAACTACAACTTTATCTCCAACTTTTAAGTTCATATTATCCTCCTTATAGTACTTCTTTTGCTAAAGAAACAATTTTCATGTAATCTTTATCACGAAGTTCTCTTGCTACTGGTCCAAAAATACGAGTTCCTACCGGACTCTTGTCATCACGAATGATAACACAAGCATTGTCATCGAACTTAATATAACTTCCATCTTCACGACGAACGCCTTGACGACTACGAACGATAACTGCTTTTACAACTTTACCACTTGGTACTGCTGAATTTGGAATAGCATTTTTAACTGTTCCTACTACAACATCACCAATGTTACCTGTTTTTACCTTACTTCCACCAAGTACACGTATAACTAATAATTCACGAGCACCTGAATTGTCAGCAACCTTTAGACGGCTTTCTTGTTGTAACATAGATTTTCCTCCTTCATTTCATCTAAGCGTTAAATAATAACTGCTTCTTTTACTACTTCTTTTAAATAGAAGTGTTTTGTTTTAGACATAGGTCTAGTTTCAACTATACGTACTGTGTCTCCAACTTTTGCGATATTCTTTTCATCATGTACACTATATTTCTTTGAGCTTTTAACTCTTTTGTGATATAACGGATGGTTTTTATAAGTTTCAACTAAAACACTAATTGTTTTATCGTTAGTTGCGTTTACTACTTTACCAACTAATTCTCTTTTAATTTTCTTTTCCACTTTATACCCTCCTAATTATTACCTTCACGTTCTTTAAGAACTGTTTTTAATCTTGCAACGGTGTGTCTTAAATCTCTAATTCTAGAAGGCTTTTCTAAGTTTCCAGTTGCTTGTTGGAAACGTAAATTGAATAATTCTTGTTTTGTTTCAACTAATTTGTTATTGATTTCTTCAGTTGATAATTCTCTTATTTCCTTAACCTTCATTTTTTTCACCACCATTTTCTTTCATTACAAATTTTGTTGCAATTGGTAATTTATGAGCAGCAAGTCTTAATGCTTCACGAGCTGTTGCTTCATCAACACCGTTAATTTCAAACATGATTTTACCAGCTTTAACTACTGCAACCCATCCTTCAACATTACCTTTACCTTTACCTTGTCTTGTACCAATTGGCTTTTTAGTAAGTGGCATGTGTGGGAATATATTAATCCAAACTCTACCACCACGTTTCATATAACGAGTCATGGCTACACGAGCAGCTTCAATTTGGTTTGCTGTAATCCAAGCACCTTCTTTAGCTTGAAGTCCATAATCACCAAAATGTAATTCTGTGTTTCCACGAGATTTTCCTTCGTAAGGTAATCTATGTACACGACGATATTTTGTTCTTGATGGTATCAACATATTAATTACCTCCCTTAGATTTCTTATTAAGGATTTCTCCTTTATAGATCCATACCTTTACACCAATTTTTCCAAATGTTGTATCAGCTTCAGCTGTTGCATAATCAACATCTGCTCTTAATGTATGTAGAGGAATAGTTCCTTCTGTGTATCCTTCAGCACGAGCCATATCTGCTCCACCTAAACGTCCAGATACTGATGTTTTGATTCCTTTAGCTCCAGATTTCATTGCATTTCTGATAGCACGTTTTTGTGCCATACGGAATGATGCTCTGTTTGAAATTTGGTTTGCGATTGAATCAGCTACTAATTGTGCATTTAAATCTGCTTTTTTAATATCAACAATTGAAATTTGTACATTTTCATCTGCAATCTTTGATAATTGTTTTTTAAGTTTTTCAATTTCTTCTCCACCGTGTCCAATCATAACACCTGGTTTAGAAGTATGAATTACAACTTCACATCTCTTGGCATTTCTTTCTATTTCAACTTTAGCTATACCAGCATTTTTTAAGTTTTCTTCTAAGTACTTACGGATTTTTACATCTTTATCTAATGTCTTAGCGAAATCTTTTTTATTAGAATACCATTTAGCTTCCCAGTCTTTATTAATACCAATTCTAAGTCCATTAGGACTAACCTTTTGTCCCATTCTGTAACCTCCTAATTAGTTTTTTGTAGCCACTACTATTACTATGTGACTAGTTCTGTGATCTCTATGTCCGATATGAGAACGTGAATCAAAAAAATGACGTTTCATAACTGGACCAGCATCTACTCTTGCTTCTTTAACATAAAGTGTAGCAGCATCTGCTCCTTCATTATTAACAGCGTTAGCAATAGCAGAATCTAATACTTTTTTTGTAAGTCTTGCTGACTTACTGTTAACATTACTTAGTATATTTAATGCTTCTGCAGCACTTTTTCCACGAATTAGATCAGCAACTAAACGTGCTCTAATAGGTGAAACTCTAAGTCCTTTAGCAATTGCCTTTGCTTCCATTTGTTTCCCTCCTAGTCATTATCTATTATTTTTTACCATCTGAACCATGTCCACCAAATTTACGTGTTAATGCAAATTCACCTAATTTGTGACCAACCATGTCTTCAGTAACATAAACAGGAATAAATTCTTTTCCATTATGTACTGCGAAAGTGTGTCCTATAAAATCAGGAAAAATTGTGGAACGGCGTGACCAAGTTTTAATGACTTCTTTTTTTCCAGACTTATTTAGTTCTTGAACCTTTTTAAGTAATCTATCGAAAACGTAAGGTCCTTTTTTTAAACTTCTTGCCATTTATTAATCATCCTTTCCTATTTACTATTACGACGACGTACGATGAACTTATCAGATTGTTTTTTCTTACGTGTCTTCAAACCAAGTGCAGGTTTACCCCAAGGTGTCATTGGTGCTTTACGTCCTACTGGAGCACGTCCTTCACCACCACCATGTGGATGGTCATTAGGGTTCATAACAGAACCACGAACTGTAGGTCTAATACCCATGTGACGTTTACGTCCTGCTTTACCGATTTTAACAAGTGATGCATCTTCATTTCCAACAGCACCAATTGTTGCCATACATGTTCCTAATACTTTTCTTTGTTCACCACTTGATAAACGGATCATTACATATTTTCCTTCACGGCCTAAGATTTGTGCAGATGATCCAGCACTTCTTGCTAGTTCTCCACCTTTTCCAGGACGTAATTCAATATTATGAATCATAGTACCAACTGGGATATTCATTATTGGTAATGCATTACCTACTTTGATATCTGCATTTTCTCCTGCAGTAACTGTCATACCAACTTCTAATCCTTTTGGAGCGATAATATATCTTTTTTCTCCATCAACATAGTTGATTAATGCAATATTTGCAGTTCTATTTGGATCATATTCAATACTTGCTACTGATCCAGGTACGTTTAATTTATTTCTTTTGAAATCAATAATACGATATTTTCTTTTTACTCCTCCACCTTGGTGACGAACAGTAATTTTACCTGAATTATTACGTCCAGAGTTTTTCTTTAAGATTTTAACTAAACTCTTTTCTGGTGTTGATTTAGTAATATCTGTATTAATTAATGTACTCATTTTTCTACGACCTGGTGTAGTAGGTTTATAATTTCTGATTGCCATAATTTAATTTCCTCCTTCTAACCAAGCTCAATTGTTTGACCTTCTGCAAGTGTAACAATAGCTTTCTTTGAGCGATTTGTTAAACCTGTATAACGACCAACTCTTCTTTTTTTAGGTTTTACGTTTATTGTTCTAATTGATGTAACTTTTACACCAAATATTTTTTCAATTGCATTTTTAATCTCAATTTTGTTAGCTCTTGGGTCTACTTTAAAAGTATATTTTCCATTTGCTAAATCATTTTGAGATTTTTCAGTAATAACTGGTGCTTTTAAAATTTCTAAATATTTAGTATCTTTCATTATCTAAGCACCTCCTCAATTTCTGTTAAAGCATCTTTAGTTGCTACTAAAACATCAGTTGCAACGATATCTAATACATTAATTTCATTTGTAGTAATTAATACGATATTTGCAAGATTTCTAGAAGCTAAGATTAAATTTTCATCTAATTCTTTAACAACCAATAATACTTTTTTGTTTTCTATATTTAATGATTTTAAAATTTCAACAAAATCTTTTGTTTTTGGAGTAGCTAACTTAATGTCTTCTACTGCAACGATAGCATTTTCAGCAGCTTTGTGTGAAAGTGCAGATTTAATTGCTAATCTTCTTTCTTTACGATTTTGTTTTTTGCTATAGTCTCTTGGTACTGGAGTTCCATAGTTTCCTCCACCAACCCATTGAACAGATCTGATAGATCCTTGTCTAGCACGTCCAGTTCCTTTTTGTCTCCATGGCTTTCTTCCTCCACCACTAACTTCTGAACGGTTTTTTGTTTTATGAGTTCCTTGTCTTAATGATGCTCTTGTTAAGATAATTGCATCGTATAGAACTTTATCATTTGGAGTAATTCCAAATATTTCTTCATTTAAATTAATGTCATTTACTTTTTCGCCTTTAAGATTTAAAAGTGTTACTTTTTTCATCTCTATTCCTCCTTTCATCACATTTGTTTAATTAATAAATTATTTTAGTTTTTTTGTGATGATTATTCTTCAGATGTATTTACTTCAGTAGTATTTTCTTCGTTTGCAGTTTCAACTACTTCTACATAACTAATTAAGTCTGCAGGTTCATTCTTTGAATTTGGTTTTTTAACAGCTGTACGAATCATTACTAATGATTTCTTTGCACCAGGAACATTTCCTTTAACTAAAATGACATTATTTTCTTTGTCAACTGAGATAATTTCAAGATTTTGAACAGTTCTTGTAACATTTCCCATTTGACCAGGCATTTTCTTACCTTTTAATACATGCATTGGTAACATAGTACCAAGTGATCCTACACCTCTATGGTATTGAGAACCATGTCCCATTGGACCAGTTGATTGATTATGACGTTTGATAACACCTTGGAAACCTTTTCCTTTACTTGTACCAGTAACGTCTACTATTTCACCTTCACTAAAAACTTCTACATTAAGTATTTGGCCAAGAGTATACTCATTTACGTCTACTCCCCTAATTTCTCTTAAGAAGCGCTTAGGTTCAGTATTTGCTTTCTTAGCATGTCCTATTTGTGGTTTGTTGCTTACTTTAGCTCTGATTGTTTCAGTTCCTAATTGAACAGCATCATAACCATCTTTTTCTACTGTTTTGATTTGAGTAACAACATTTGGCTCAACTTCAATAACAGTTACTGGAATTAACTTACCGTTTTTAGTAAAAACTTGAGTCATTCCAATCTTTTTACCTAAGATTCCTTTCATTATTGTTTCCTCCTAATTATTTTGTTTTGATTTCAATATCTACTCCGCTTGGTAAATCTAAATGAGCTAACGCATCAATAGTTTCCTTGCTTGGATTTTTGATATCAATAAGTCTTTTGTGTGTACGCATTTCGAATTGTTCACGTGAATCTTTGTATTTATGAACAGCTCTTAAAATTGTGAATTTTTCAATTTCAGTTGGTAATGGAATAGGTCCTGAAACCTTTCCTCCAGATCTTTTAATTGTTTCAACAATTTTAGTTGCAGCATTATCAAGGATTCTGTGATCATATGCTTTTAATCTAATACGAACTTTTTCTGTTGACATTTTAAAATCCTCCCTTCGTCTATATCTAGTATAGGCTTGCTCCGTGTAAAAACCCGATTCCAGTTTTGCAACTCTGCCTGGTGTATCGGCAACCTCACACATCTATGCAGTCACACGTAACTAATTATAGCATAGTAATATCGATAAATGCAACAATTTTTTACAAAAAAATTTATTTTTTTTATTTGTCTTTGTTATGTATACTATTTGTTTACATATATTATTTTTATTTTAGAACATAATAATATTGGTGATAGATATGAATAAATATCAAATTAATATTTATGAACAAATTGCGAGAAATATAAAGAAATATAGAAAAGATGCAAAAATTACACAAGCTGTGCTTGCTGAGAGGACTGGCTTATCTCATGAATTCATTAGAAGAATTGAATCTAAGAAAGGTATTAAATCTTTTTCTGTAGATACTATTTGGAAGATTTCTTTAGCTTTGGATATAGAAGTTGGCAAGCTTTTTGATTTAGATATGGAATTATTAAAAAAAGATACTAATAAATAAAATTAGTATCTTTTTTATATTTCATTATTTTCTAAACAGAATGTTGCATATACTGGAATATATCTAATATCTTTTTTGGTAGAAAAGTTGTTTTCTGTAATTCTATATGCTTGTAGTGTTGTATATTTTTTCATAAATACTGACAAAGACTTTGCTTTTGATTGTTGTTTTGTTGTTATTTCTATTGGTATGATTTTACCCATTCTATTTTGAATAACAAAATTTACTTCTGCTTTTCCTTGTGATTGATAATAATATAGTGAATATCCTGATTCTATTAATGACTTTGCTATATGATTCTCATAGATTGTTTCTTTTATATTCTCATCTGTTAAAAATTTCTTTCTATTTAAATGCATCATTGTATAAAGCATTCCATCATCTGGAACATATAATTTAAAGGAATCAGTTTGTCTACAACTACTTAGTGGTGATTTAATATCATTAACTTTATAACTTCTATAAACTATTTGATTATTAACTAAATAAGATATGGCATTTTCATATTCTTTAGCTCTTCTTCCATCTCCAATTAATCCATATTGGAATTTTTTATTTTCTTTACTTAGTTGATCTGGGACTGAATCTAGTACTTCAACGCTTCTTTGGATGTCTATTAAACTTTTAGCATAAAGTGTTTCCTTTTTATAGCAATCTGATATTTTTTGTTTTATGGCATCTATCTCATAATCTGATGATCCATTTAAATATTCTTTTATAACTTCAGGAAATCCTCCTGTTACTAAATATTCTTGAAATAAGTCAAGAGCTATTTTATGAAATGGACATGTTTTTCTCTTTTTATAAGATTCTTTTATAAGTTCGGCTAAGCTTGCTTCGTTCTTAGCATGTAAATATTCTTCAAAATTCATTTCATACATTATTTTAAATTGTAGTTCTTCTCCTTTAAAAAGGGATAAATTTTCTCTTCTCGGTGTTATGGCAATAATATGATATTTACTTCTTTCACTCCCAAATAATTTTAAACCTTTAACTATATCTATACTTGAAACATTATCAAATATTATTAATGTATCTTCTTTAAGAATTGTTTCACCTGAAATTAGAGAAAGTTTTAGGATTATTTTTTCTGTACTTTTTTCTTTACTAAATAGTTCTATTATTTCCTTATTGTTATCAGTATTAAAGTATACAACATTTTTATATTCTTTTTTACCAAACGATAATACTGAATAAGTTTTACCTATTTGTCTTGCTCCATAAATAATAAGTGGTTTTCTAAGAATGTCATTTTTCCATTTTAATAAAAAAGTATTTATCTTTCGTTCCATAAAATGTATCCTCCATTCATATTTTCTAAAATAAGTATACTTTTTATTATGTTTTTAGTCAAGAATAAAAAAAATAATTTATGATTTTTCATAAATTATTTCTTTGTAGAAGACTTTTTGTGTTCAAGTCTTAATTTATCTGCAACAGTTACAATGAATTCTGAGTTGGTGGGTTTTGCTTTTTCTATGTCTACACTATGTCCAAAGATTTCCTCCATCAGTTCCCAGTTACCTCTATTCCAACTTACTTCAATCGCATGTCTTATGGATCTTTCTACTCTTGATACAGTTGTGTTAAAGATTTTTGCTATTTCCGGGTATAATTCTTTGGTTATACCCCCTACCATAAAAGGTCTTTCATATACAATTATTATTCCTTGTTTAATATATTGATATCCTTTTATATGTGAAGGTACTCCTAATTCATGTAATATATTAGTAATTGCGATTTCTAAGTTGTTATGGTAAATATCTACTGTTTTACCTCCAAACTTTGTTCCTTCGATTACTTCTGTAATTCTCTTTTCTAATTCATCTAACTGGAATGGTTTAAGTATAAAGTAACTCACTCCAAGTTCAGATACTTTACGTATTATGTCTTGAGTATTATATGACGTTAATACTATTACCTTCTTATCAATAGATTTTTTCTTCATATATTCTAAGACACTAACTCCGTCTTTGTTAGGCATGATAAGGTCTAAAATAATTAGATCATATTCATCTCTTTTTTTATCAATTATTCTGATTCCTTCTTCTCCATCATTTGCCTCTAATGTTATTTTAATCTCTGCGTGTGCACTAAAATACTCTTTAATCATTTTAACTAGTTCTTTGTTGTCATCAACAATCAAAACTCTTGTCTTTTCCATTTTCTCTCCTCTCATATACTACCACGCATTTTAATTATATAATATTATTTTGATTTTGTGTAGAAAAAAAATAGACTATTTTTGTCGAATTGTCTATTTTTATATATTATTAAGTAATCTTTCTAATTTTTTTGCATCTAAACTTATTTTTCCAAGAAGATATCCATCTACTTTATTTAATTTATTTAAAGAAATAATTGTTTTATTGTTTACTCCTCCACCATATAATACTTTATTATTGGGATAATTTTCTTTTATTAATGAGATAACTTCATCTATTTCTCTTATACTTGGTATTTGTTTTTTTCCAATACACCATATTGGTTCATAAGCGATGATAATTTTATCTTTTTGCTTTTGAGAAAGTGTTCTTAAATCTTCTTTTAATTCTTCCATTAAAATAGTTTTATAATCAAGATTTATTCTTTCTTCATCTGTCTCTCCTATACATAAAATAGGTGTTATTTTTTCTTTAAGTAAGTTTTTTATTTTTTGAGATATATCAGAAGATAATTCATACTCTTCCGATCTTCTTTCATGATGACCTACTATTGTATATTTAACATTTAAATATTTTAGTTGTCTTGCAGATACTTCTCCTGTATGAGCTCCTTCTGTGTATTTACTAACGTCCTGACTTCCAATTACTAAATCATTTAATCCTTTATTTGATAAATAAATATAAGATGGACATAATACTATATTATTCTTAGTATTAATTTTTTTTAATTTATCTAGATAAATCTCAAACTCATTACGATTGAAGTTACACTTATTGTTTAGTACTACTAACATCTTCATCAACCTCTTTATTCTTTTTTGAAAATTTTTCTTTTTCCTTTTTTACAACCCTTTTAATTATAGATGGAATATCTTTCTTATTATTAAAATTATCTATTGCAGCATTATATACATCTAGTACACTTGTTGCAAATTCTTCTAGGGAGAATTTTTTTGCGACCATTTTTGATTTATTTGATAAGTTATTTAATTGCTTCTTGTCCTCTTTTAATTTATCTAATAATTTGGCACATTCTTCTTCTGTTTCAAAGAACTTACCATTCATTCCATCAACTACCATTGTGTGAAATGCTTCATCTTCAATACAAACTGCTGGAAGATTAGATGCCATTGCTTCAATAACAGTTAGTCCTTGCGTTTCTGTTTTTGATGCAGTAACAGCAACATTTGCATTATGATAATAATATGGCATCTCGTCCCATGGAACAACTCCAGTAAATTTAACTGATTTTTCAACATTTAAATCTTGTGCTAATTGTTCATATTTTTCTTTATCAGGTCCGTCCCCAACAAGTAATAATTTTATATTTTTATTTTTAACATGTAACATACTTCTAAGTAGGAATTCAATATTTTTTTCTTCAGCCATTCTACCTACAAATATGACTACAAAATCATTTTTTTTATAATTTAATTTTTTCTTAACATCAAGCAATTTATCTTTATCTAAATTTTCTTCATAAAATCTTGTACAGTCTATTCCTGTTGGCACTATATATATATCTTTATCATAGTCATATTCATTTCTAAATAAATGATAAGTTTTGATAGTTGGTACAATAAATGCATTAGCTGTTTTATCACAATAAAATTTAGATAAATATTCAACTGCCTTTTTGCATCCTAAATCAAAGTATTTGTGATTTCTTGAAACATAATATGTATAATCTTTATACATTGTATGATATGTGTGTACTAAGGGGATTCCAAATTGTTTTGCAAAAAGTCTTGCAAAAATACCCATACAAAGTTCTGTATGTGAATGAATGACATCTAGTTTCCATGATTTTATTTTATTAACTACTCTTAACGGATAAATACTAGCTGCTCTATAATCATATATTCCTAAAGGAATTCCAGGTACTTTTAGGATTCTATTTTTTTCATCATAATCATAATTTGTTGCATCTTGACCTACTGTTACAACGTATACAATATGACCTAAATCTTCTAGAGACTTTTTTAGAGTTTCTACACTAGTTGATACACCATTAATATATGGTGGATATGAATCTGTAA
The DNA here is from genome assembly GCA_902801525.1 of uncultured Erysipelotrichaceae bacterium. Classification (GTDB taxonomy): domain Bacteria; phylum Bacillota_I; class Bacilli_A; order RF39; family UBA660; genus RUG14670. The sequence goes on from CADCIN010000001.1 coordinate 70,880, forward strand.
ATAAACCTATTCTCATTTTATCTCTCCTTTTTTTCAAAACTTAGGGCCATAGCACCTAGAATCATTCCTAAGTAGTATGTGATAAATCTCCACATTAAAAGCATTGTTGTAATTATTTTCTTATTTAAAAAGTTACCAAAGAATTGCATGAATCCATATTCTATTCCACCACTTGCACCTGGGATTGGTACGAAGGCACCAATTAATAATACATATGCAGACGATGTAATTGTTTCCATAATATTCATACTTGTATAATCATGTAATGAGAATAAAATAAATATAGGCACACTATATAATAGAACTAAACTTATTATATTTGATAATACTCCTATATAGAAAAGTCCTCTTCTTTTACGTAGTTTTTTTGCACTTGTATGAAATTCTTCTAATTTTGTATTCCAATTATCAATTATTTTTTCTTTGTTTTTTATAATTTTTATTTTACTTAATAGTTTTATTAGAAATGACATTATTTTATGAGTTAGTTTCTTTGAAAATGTTATTATAAAAAGAGCAACTGCTACTAATATATTTATACTAAAACCTAGTAATACTAGTTTTCTTAAAAAAGTTACTTTTGGAAATATATGAAATATCCAATTATATCCTACGGCAATAAAACCGAATATTACTAATGCTGTTTGATAAAAAATAAAATTTTGAATAACTATATTAGTTGACTCAGCTCCTGAAATATTATGCTCTGTTAACATATATATTTCCATTGGTTGTCCACCTGTTGAAAAAGGTGTTATTCCATTAAAAAATTGTGTAATAATATTATGTTTAATAGCTTCTTTTAAAGTTATTTTTTTTGAGTCATTTACTGTTTTATATGTTGCATACGCTTTAAAACAAATAGATAATAAATATACAATTATGGCTACTAAGATGTATTTATAATCCATTGTACTTAGAGCTTTTATTACTTTTGGTAAATCATCTTTTAATACAATATAAAGAATGATAAGAGTAATTATGAAAAGTATTATTGTATTCTTCTTTATATTTTTCATTATCTCCATATTTTTGTACCTTCAGTTTCTTTAATAATTGGTTTTTCTTTAACAAATACAATATTATCTTTTTCTTTTCCAAGTGATTCAAATCCATTATTATGTAAACTTTTTTGAATTGCCTTATCATTTTCATTAACAGTTGAAAGTATTTCTTCTGACTTTAAGACTTTAAAGCTATAAGCAACTGATACATCAACTATTTTTCTATATTGTTTTTCTAAAGTTGGAAAAGTTATAGTAGATGTTTTACGATCTTTTTCATAATTAATTAAGCAAGTATCACTTATCTTATTATTAGACACTAAAAACAGAAATGTTTTATTTTCATTTTTATTTTTGAACAATCTATGAAAATCATTTTCGTTATATTTACTTGAAATATCAGTTAGATATTTTGATGCATATTCATCAAGACCATTTTCTTTTTCAAATTCTTTATATAACTCTATATGGTTTTTGTTATATGGATCTGCAATAAAGATTTCTGTTTTTTGCATTTTATCACCTACTTAATAATTTCTAATCCTGGTAACTTTTTGCCTTCAAGATATTCTAGTGTTGCTCCTCCACCAGTTGATGCATGATAAATTTTATCTTTTGTTTTTGATATTGATGCTGCTGCTACAATATCTCCTCCACCTAGTATAGTTTTTATATTTTCTTTAACAAGGTATTTTAAAATACTTGTTGTTGCCTTACGATAATTTTTAAACTCATATACTCCTAGTGGTCCATTCCATAATACCATTTTAGCATCTTTTAAATATTTTTTAAAGATTTTAACAGATTTTGGTCCAATATCTAGCCCAATATCATTATATTCAAGTTCATTTATATCTTTATCTGTTTTTTCTGATTCATTATTAAACTCTTTAGATGTTGCAATATCTATAGGTAAAATTATCTTTTCAGGATATTTTTTCATTATCGTTTGACATAATTCAATGCTATCATAATCAACAATTGAATTACCTATATCAAAACCATCTGCTTGGAGAAATGTAAATGCCATACCTCCACCAATTAATATTTTATTTGCTTTTGTTACTAAATTTTCAATTACACCTATCTTATCTTTTACTTTTGATCCACCTAAAATTACAATAAATGGTTTTTCAGGACTATTTAATTCATTTAAAGCTTTTAATTCTTTTTCAACTAGTAAACCAATACATGATTGAATGTTTGATGCAATACCTACATTTGAAGCATGTGCTCTATGTAGCGTCCCAAATGCATCATTTATAAATACATCTCCTAAGGACGCCCAATATTTACCTAGTTCTAAATCATTTGAACTCTCTTTTTTTCCATCTAAATCTTCATATCTTGTATTTTGAATTAGTATTATATCTTTTTCATTCATTTCAGATACTGATTTTTCTAGTCTTTTACCTCTTGTTTGATTTATAAATTTAACTTTTCGATCTAATAATTTTTCAAGTCTTCTCGCAACTGGTTTCATATTGTTTTTTGTAAGATCGCTTTCTTCTTTTACTCTTCCTAAATGAGATAGTAAAATTATCTTACAATTATTTTTTAGGCAATAATTTATAGTATCAAGACTTGCTTTTATTCTAGTATCGTCTACTATTCTTCCATTTTTTAATGGAACATTAAAATCACATCTAATAATAACCTTCTTATTCTTTATATCTATATCTTGTAATGTCTTCATAGTTATTATCCTCCTTTTAAAATTATAACACTTTGAATAGTAAAAAAAAAGATATCATGTGATATCTTATAATATTTCATCTGTTAAATACTTTGCTGTTCTTACCATTTGTGCTGTATATGACATTTCATTATCATACCAAGAAATAATTTTTATCATTTGTTTTCCATCTACTTCTAGAATATTTGTAGATAATCCATCTACTAGTGATGCACACCTTCTACCAATTATATCACTTGATACTATTGGGTCTTCTGTGTATTCTAGTGTTTCATTTTGATTATTTCTAAATAAATTATTTATTTCTTCCACGGTTGTATTTCTATTTAACTCTAATACTAAATCTACTACTGATCCAGTTGGAACTGGTACTCTCATCGCAAGACCATCTAATTTTCCATCAAGATTTGGACAAACTTTTCCTATTGCTTTAGCAGCTCCTGTTGATGTTGGAACAATATTTGCTGCGCAAGCTCTTCCCCTTCTTGTATAGATTCCTTTTTTGTGGGCAACATCTAATGTTACTTGATCATTAGTATAGGCATGAACTGTTGTCATATAACCTTTTTTAATACCAAACTCTTTATCAATTAAATCTACTACTGGTGCTAAGCAATTAGTTGTACAGCTAGCTGCGGATATTATTTGTTCATCTCCAGTTAATGTCTTATGATTTACATTATATACAATTGTTTTCAAATCACCCTTAGCTGGTGCAGAAATAATTACTTTTTTAGCTCCTGCTGTAATATGTGCCATAGCTTTATCTTTATCTGTAAAAAACCCAGTACATTCCATAACTACATCTATACCTAATTCTTTCCATGGAAGATTAATAGGATCTTTTTCAGCATATACTTTAACTCTTCTATTTCCTATTATTATCTCATCATTATCATAGGATATTTCATTTATTCTATAATTACGATGATTAGTATCATATTTTAATAAATAAGATAATTGTTCAGCATCAGTTAAATCATTAATTGCTACTACTTCAAAATCTGGATCTTCTTCCATTAATCTAAATACTAATCTTCCGATTCTTCCGAATCCATTTATTGCAACTTTTATCATATTTCCTCCTTTAGTCTACAAATACACTTCCACCAATAAATTCTCTGACTATAGATTGTTTTTCAATAGCATCAGATGGTATTGGTAAGAATAATCTTAAGAAATTTAATAATCTCTTTGCTTCTTCATAATACTGTGAATCACTCGGTACTGAGAATAGTAATGGTTCAACATATGTTTTAAGAACTCCAATTTCATAAATAAGTGCTGAGTTAAACGTATAATCTGCTTCATCTTGATATGGGAAAATATATTTTTCTTCACCAGCTCTTACACTTGGCCAAACTCCTAAAGTTTTTTCAACATCATATCCTCTTGTTCTATTGTCTCTGATTATTCTTCTTAATAATCTATTATCCGTTGTTGATATTCTATTATGTTCATCAAGATTTAATTCTGTTAATGGTGAAATATATATTTTATATTTCTTTTCTCTTGGAATATTATTTAGAATTTTATTATCTAAGGCATGTATTCCTTCGATAACTAAGATATCATTTTCTCCTAAATATAGGTCCCTATTATATTCTTTCTTGCCAAGGACAAAATTATACGTTGGTGCTTTAACTTTTTTACTATCTAATAAATCTGCCATTTGACTATCAAATAATTTTAAATCTAATGCTTCTAAGCATTCATAATCTGGTTTTCCATCCTCTCCAATAGGATTATCTTTTTTCTCTACAAAATAATCATCCATTGAAATTACTTGTGGGTTTAAACCAAAGCTTTGAAGATATAGACATAATTTTTTAGAAGTTGTAGTTTTACCTGACGACGATGGTCCTGCTATTAATACTATTTTAATTTTATTTTTCTTAGATGCTATTTGACTTGCTACATTTAATAGTTTATTAGCTTGAACTGTTTCATCTATTCTTATTAAATCATTTATTTTTCCTGTTGAAACACGACTATTTAAATCAGCAGAGTTCTCTACTTTAATTTTTTTTGCCCAATCACTATATTCTTCATATGTTTTAAACATATCTTCATGATGTGTATATGGAATAATTTTATCTTTAATATAAGGAGTTGGAAATCTTAATACAAATCCTTTATTATTAATATAAGTTAGTGCAAAATCTTTTAAGTGATTTGTTGTAACTGGCATGTAGTTGTAAAAGTAATCATATAAGTTACCTAATCTATATAATGTGATATATGTATTGGTATTATACATTAGTACACGGGCTTTAACTTTATCATCAATATCTCTAAAATATTCCATTGCTTCTAATCTATCAATAGTTACTCTTGTAATTGGAATATCTGCTGAAGATGTTTTTTTCATTTCTTTTTCAATTTCTTTTATTTTATCTTCACTTATTTTAAAATTAGTTTCTATATATATTCCTTTATCAATAGAATGTTTAACTCTTATATTAGCATTTTGACCAAACATCTTTTTAATAACATATAATAGTAAATAAGTTAGTCCACTAATATGAGTTCTATTTCCTTCTCGAGATGTTAAATCCAAAAATTCTATTTCGCAGTTTTCTTCTACAACACTATTCAATTCTTTAATTCTATTATCAACACGTGCGATTAATATTGGATACTTATAATCATTTAAAAAGTCTTTTGATATTTCTTCTAGTGTTAGTCCTCTTGTATATTTGTAATTTTTTCCGTTTATTTTTAATGTTAATTTTTCTATCATTTTATCACCCTTTTTATTATGTATATGTTTATTGTATCACAAAATAAATAAAGATTAATAATTTTTAAGTTATTTTACTTTACTTGTCATTTTTTGTATGTCTTTTTTTTTATAATTTAGATACTTGATAATTATAATAAATATAGGTGATGATATGAATTTAATTCCTATTGTAGTTGAAAAAGATAATAATAGTGAGAGAAGTTATGACATTTATTCAAGACTATTAAAAACAAGAATTATATTTATTAGTGGTGAGATTACCGATAGTCTTTCTAATATAGTTATTGCACAGCTTCTTTATTTAGATAGTTTAAGTAATGATGATATTTTTCTATATATCAACTCTCCTGGTGGGAGTGTGACTGCGGGAATGGCAATTTACGATACTATGAATCATATTAAGAGTGATGTATGTACAATTTGTTTAGGTATATGTGCAAGTATGTCTGCATTTCTTTTATCAAGTGGAGCAAGTGGTAAGAGATATGCGCTTCCAAATTCAGATGTTATGATTCATCAACCACTTGGTGGTGCTCAAGGTCAAGCTAGTGATATAAAGATAGCATCAGATAGGATTATAGAAATTAGAAACAGACTTAATAGAATATTAGCTAAAAATACTGGTAAACCACTAAATAAAATTAGAAAAGATACTGAAAGAGATAATTATCTATCTGCTAAAGAAGCTCTTTCATACGGTTTAATTGATAAAATAATTTAAAAGGATTAGTCTTTACTAATCCTCTTTTTCTATATTACTTAATCTTTCAGACATCTCTTTTATTTTTCTAAATCTATGATTAAGACCTGATTTAGTTATTTTCTTCCCTGTTTCTAAAGATATTATTTCACTTAATTCTTTTAGTGATGCTTCTGGATATCTTTCACGGTACTCTAGGGCTTCTTTTGTTTTATCGTCTAATAGTGATACTCCAAGATTTTCTTTAATAATTTCTATTTGTTTTAACTGCTGATTTGCTGATGCAAATATCTTATCAATATTTGCTTGTTCACAGTTATTTAGCCTGTTTGCTTTGTTTTTTTCTTCATGATAAATTCTAATATTTTCAAAATATAAAACTGCTTGATTAGCTTTTAATATTTTTAGATAATCACTTATCTTTTCTGCTTCTTTCAAATACACCATATAACCTTTATCGCGAGTTAGCATTTTAGCATTAAGTTCAAATATATTTAATAATTTTTGGATAAAGACAGCTTCTTTTGGTTTAGATATCAATAATTCCATATGATATTGTGATGTTTTTGGATCATTAACACTTCCAATACATAAAAATACACCTCTTAAATAAGATCTAATTTCTTCATTAGCACCTACTATATATGATGGTGGTGTCTCCAAATAATTATCATTATCATCTAAATATCCAATATCTTTTAAGATAAAATTTGTCTTTTCTTCTAATGAAATTTGATATAATTTTTTCTTACTAAAATTTAAGTTATTAACAATTTCTGTTTTCATATTTACTTCATATAAGTTTTTTAGAAAATCACTTATTCTTTTTGCAGTTACTTTATTTTCTGTAGTAAGTGTTAATATATTATTATTAATTACTCCATTATTTCTTACAAATCCAGATAATTCTGCGATAGATTCTGATTTTGTCCCTTCAATTTTGGATATTTCATCTTTTATATTTGTTGTAAACGACATATTAATTCCTCATAAGATAGGAAAATATTATAGAACTTAGTTTTATACTATTATGTCTTATTATATTATCTTCTATTGTTATAAGATCATCTTCTATTAGTTCTACTTCTAGTTCAGCAATTTTTGCATAATCAATATTTACCAAATCTTTTTGTTCTTCTGTAGAATATTTTTTTATTATTTTTTCATCTATTTTTGTATTGCTTGCTATTACTGCATTTACTTTTCTTGGATAAATATATTTGTTTATGAGTTCCACATGATCTCCTACTGTAAAATTATCTGTCTCTCCTGGTTGTGTAACTGCATTACATAAATATATAATTGGTGCATTTGTTTTTTCAAGAGAGGTTTTAACTTCTTTACAAATAATATTTGGAAGTATACTTGTATATAAGCTTCCCATACTAAACAGTATTAAGTCTGCAGACATAGTTGCATCTATTACTTCTTTTATTACTTTTGGTTCTTCTTTATAAAATAATTTTTCAACTTTTCTATGGGCTTTTGTAATCTCACACTCACCCTCTATTATATTTCCATTTTTATCTTTTGCCATTAGTGTTAGGTTACTATCTTCAGAAATAGGTAATACTGTTTGCTTAACATCTAGTAGTTTGCTTAATGCACCTATGGAATCTTTTAATGATCCAGTTATATCAAGCATAGCTGTTAATATTAAATTACCTACTGCGTGTCCATCTAAATCACTATTTGTATTAAAACGATATTCCATAAGTCTTTTTATTGGATTATCTATTTCAGATAGTGATGTTATTACTTTTCTTATATCTCCCACTGCAGGAGTTTTAAATTCTTTTCTTAGTTTTCCTGTTGATGAACCATTATCAGATACTGTAATCACAGCTGTTATATCTAGTGGGAATTTTTTTAAACCTTTAAGTAGATATGAAAGTCCTGTTCCTCCACCAAAAACTACAACTTTTTTATTCATAATAACCACCTACTTTTTTGTTATATCTGTTATAGGGTACTTTATTTTTTCTATTATATAAGAATACAAAATATAGCCCTGCGAATATAAATATCATTGATACAAGTTTTGCTATTTTAAGTGGTCCAAGCATTAGACTATCAGTTCTAAGACCTTCAATGATAAATCTAGCTAATCCATACCATATTAAATAGAATCCTAATAATTGGCCTATTTTTATTTTCCTTAATCTTCTTATTACTATTAAGATTATAAATCCAAATATATTCCAAACTGATTCATATAGAAAAGTTGGCTGCCTGTATGAACCCATAATATACATTCCATCTATTATAAACTTTGGTATTCCTTGTTTTTGAAGTGCAGCAAGTGTTGTTATATTACCATATGCTTCTCCATTAAAGAAATTCCCCCATCTACCAATTGCTTGACCTATTATTAGACCAACTACAATTATATCAAGCATTTTTACTGTAGATACCTTATTTGATTTTGTATAAATTATTGTAGTTAGTAGACCAGCTAGTATTCCTCCATGGATAGCCAGTCCACCATTCCATATTTGAAATATTTCAATTGGATTTGATAAATAATATGGAATATTAAATAATACATAATATAAACGTGCTCCAATAATACCAAATAACAAAGAATTAAATATTAAATTTATTAAAAATTCTTCATTTATATTATTTATTTTTGACTCTTTATATATCACTATACAGGATGTTATTATACCTAAGAAAATAAATACTGAATACCAATATATTTGTAAAAATCCTAAATCAAGTGCTACTCTATCCATTCTTTTTTACCTTTCTTATTATTGGATTAATTATAAATTCATCAATTACCAAGTTTATTCCTGATATTAGAAGTGCAACTAATACGCCTATCCAAAATCTTTTAATATCAAAATGACTTCTCATTATCCAATCTGTTAATTTTAATATAAAGTAATTTATAAATGGATAAAATAATCCAAGAGTCATCCCTGTTATCGGTATTGTTAGTTTAACAAATATAGGTTTTACTGTAATATTCAATAAATAAATAATTAGGACAATTAGAACGGAATATAATAAATAGTTGTTTTTATCTATATAAACACTTTTAAAGCATGTTGTTACTAACATAAAAATAATTAAGTAACAAATCATGTATATAAACCATTCTAATATTCTATTTAGTCTAAATTTATTCTTTTCTTTAATAATAAGATGCACTTTAATCCCTCCTATAGGATCTTTTTAAGAAACATTCCTGTATATGAATTTTTCTCTTTAGCAATTTCTTCAGGGGTTCCGGTTGCGACTACTTGTCCTCCACCATCTCCTCCTTCAGGTCCAAGATCTACGATATAGTCTGCTACTTTTACAACATCTAAGTTGTGTTCAATGACTAATACTGTATCTCCATTATCTACTATTTTTTGTAAAATTGCAAGTAAGCGTTTAATGTCATCTACGTGTAATCCTGTTGTTGGTTCATCAAGTACAAATAATGTTTTTCCTGTTGCTCTTTTTTGAAGTTCTTTAGCAAGTTTAACTCTTTCTGCTTCTCCTCCAGATAATGTTGGTGCACTTTGTCCTAATTTAATATATCCTAGTCCTACATCTTCTAGAACTTGTAATTTATTTTTTATTTTAGGAACATTTTCAAAGAATTTTAATGCTTCACTTACTCTCATATCTAATACTTCAGCAATATTTTTATCTTTATATTTAATATTTAGTGTTTCTCTATTATATCTAGTTCCATGACATACTTCACATGGTACATAAACATCTGGTAAGAAATGCATTTCGATTTTCTTAACTCCATCTCCACGACAAGCTTCACATCTTCCACCTTTTACATTAAATGAGAATCTGTTCTTTTCAAAACCATGCATTTTAGCTCCTTTTGTTGTTGTGAAAAGTGTTCGTATATCATCAAAGACACCTGTATATGTTGCAGGATTTGATCTTGGTGTTCTTCCAATTGGATTTTGTGAAATATCTACTAACTTATCAATATTTTCTAATCCAGTTATTTTTTTATGTTTACCAGGTTTTTCTTTAGATCTATATAATTTGTTAGATATTTCTTTACAAAGTATTTCATTTATTAAAGTGGATTTTCCGCTTCCTGATACGCCTGTAATACAAGTAAATGCTCCAAGTGGTATTTTTACATCTATATTTTTAAGATTATGTTCTTCTGCTCCAATTATTTTTATTGATTTTTTATTACCTTTTTTTCTTTTTTTAGGAACTTCTATACATTTTTTGCCACTTAAGTATTGTCCAGTTAAACTATTTTCGTTTTCCATTACTTCTTTTGGCGTTCCTTTAGCTACTATTGTTCCGCCATTATCTCCAGCTCCAGGACCAACATCTACTAAATAGTCACATGCAAGCATTGTATCAGTATCATGTTCTACTACTATTAGTGTGTTTCCTAAATTTCTCATTTCAAGCATTGAGTTAATTAATTTTTCATTATCTCTTTGATGAAGTCCAATACTTGGTTCATCTAATACATAAAGTACTCCTGTTAAGTGAGATCCTATTTGAGTTGCAAGTCTAATTCTTTGAGCTTCTCCTCCTGATAAAGTTCCTGCACTTCTATTTAATGTTAAATATTCAAGTCCAACATTAGCTAAGAAATTCAAACGATCTTTAATTTCTTTAATAACTAACTTAGCAATTTCCTTCTTTTCTTCTGATAACTGTAGTTGTTCAAAGAAAGGTATTAACTGTTTAATACTCATTTCAGTTACTTCATGTATATTTTTGTCTCCTAGTTTTACTGATAATACATCTTCATTTAATCTGGCTCCATAACATGTTTCACAAGTATGTTCAATCATGTATCTTTCTAACCATTCTCTTATCCATGTAGAACTTGTCTCTAAATATCTTCTTTCTAATGTATTAATAATTCCTTCATAGAAGTCATTTGAATTATACTTATTACCACTTTTTGATGAGTATGAAAAATGTATTACTTCATCTGAACCATAAAGAATTATTTCTTGTTGACGTCTTGTTAGTTTTTTCCATGGTTTTATCATATCTATTTTATAGTGTTTACATACACAGCTTAATTTTTTGTAATCTAATCCTTCTTGATCATCAGTTAATGTTTTTATACATCCATCATTTATAGATAAGTCTTTTTCTGGAATTAGTAAATCTTCATCTATTTTTAATTTAACACCTAGTCCTTTACAATCTGGACATGCTCCATATGGTGCATTAAAACTAAACATACGTGGTTCAAGTTCAGGAAGTGAAAATTCACAGTATGGACATGCAAAGTTTTCTGACATTACTATTTCTTTTTTATTGCCTCCTAGTATTTGAAAAATTACTTTTCCTTTTGATAATTTTGTAGCAAGTTCTATTGCTTCAGATAGTCTTGTTCTTGATTCTTCTTTGAGAACAATTCTATCTATAATAACATCTATCTTATCTTTTTTATTTTTTTCAAGTTCAATATTTTCACTTAAATCATACATCTCACCATTTATACGTACTCTGATAAATCCTTCTTTACGTAGATCTTCTAATAGATCTTTATGAGTACCTTTTTCGCCATGTACTACTGGAGACATAATTATTAATTTAGTTCCTAGTGGATATGTTAATATCTTGTTAGTCATTTCTTCAATACTTTGTGAAGATATTGGTATATGATGATTTGGACAATATGGTACTCCTACACGTGCAAATACTAATCTTAAATAATCATATATCTCTGTAACTGTTCCAACTGTTGATCTTGGATTATTATTAGTTGTCTTTTGATCTATACTAATAGCTGGCGATAAACCTTCTATTGAATCAACATCCGGTTTTTCACTTCCCCCTAGAAATTGTCTTGCGTATGCAGATAAACTTTCAACATATCGTCTTTGTCCTTCTGCGTATATTGTATCAAATGCTAATGAAGATTTTCCACTTCCAGATACACCTGTCATTACAATCATTTTATTTTTTGGGAGTTCAATATCAACATTTTTTAGATTATTTTCTCTTGCACCTTTAATTATTATTTTATCCATGTTTCATCACCTGCTAATTAGTTTACCACAAATATTATTTTTTTAATACAAAAATATCCACAGTTTTTGTGGATATTTAATTTAACTTTTCTTTGAATTTACATGACTTGCATAATTCTTCTATAGGTTTTCTATCTTGAAATGATTTTTTTAACTCTTGGTACTTTTTACTATTTATTATTTGATCTAAATCTTCTTTAAAAATATTGCTAAGTTCAACACATCCATTTGAATCTAAACAACAAGGTACTACTGTTCCATCTACTAATATAGCTATTTGTGTCTTTAGTGCATAGCAATATCCTTCACTTTTGTAATTTGATATTTCAGGCCACTCAAATTCATTATCTTTATCTATATAAATTCTATCTGATATTTTTATATTGTTACTTAAATATATTTTATCAATAGTTTCTTTATCTAAATGATAATAGTTTTTTATTTTATTCACAATTTCCGTGGATTTTTCATCTAACTTATTATTATTCATAGTCCATAATCTATAAATAATTGTTGTATCTTTAGATAAATTATTGACATTTTCAAAAATATTTTCAAGGTAGCTGTTCAAGTTATTTTCACTGTGAAGTTAAAAGTTTATCTTTTTTAATGAATTGCATTTGCCAAGTTTTTTGGATAAAATTTTAAATATTGTTCCATTAGTAGTTATATTTACTTTTAAATTGTATTTTTCTGTGAGTTTTAACATTTCTATTAGTTGTGGATGAAGTAATGGTTCACCCTTTACATGAAGATAAATATAATCAGTATAATCTTTTACTTTTTTTAATATAATTTCAAATTCTTCTTTACTCATAAATTTACGAGGTCTTGTTACTTTGCTACAGAAGTTACAATTTAAATTACAATTATTTATAATTTCTATATATATTTTTTTATATGTTTTTCTCATTGTGACTTCATCTCAAATAATATATCACGTAATTCCATTGCTCTTTCAAAATCAAGTTTCTTAGCAGCTTCACGCATCTCTTGTTCAACTGATTCAATTGTTCTTTCAATTTCTTTTTTACTTGGTTTCTTTGTACTTTGTGTTTTTGAATTATCTATATTACTTACTACTTCTCTTATTTCTTTATTAATTGTTTTTGGAATTATATTATGTTCTTTATTATATTCTTCTTGTATTTTACGTCTTCTTGATGTTTCATCAATTGCTTTTTGCATTGAATCTGTAATTTTATCTCCATACATGATGACTTTACCATTTGCATTTCTTGCGCATCTTCCAATTGTTTGAATTAAACTTCTTGTACTTCTTAGGAATCCTTCTTTATCTGCATCTAAAATAGCAATTAAAGATACTTCTGGAATATCGATACCTTCTCGTAATAAGTTTATTCCTACTACAACATCATATTTTCCTATTCTTAAATCATGTATTATTTGTAATCTTTCTAATGTTTTAATTTCGGAATGAAGATATGCAACTTTTATATCTAAATCTTTTAAATAATTAGTTAACTCTTCTGACATTCTAATTGTTAGTGTTGTTACTAATACTCTTTCATCTTTTGCAATTCTATCTTTTATTTCTCCAACTAAATCGTCTATTTGCCCCATACTTTTTCTAACTTCAATTATTGGATCAAGCAATCCTGTAGGTCTAATAATTTGTTGTACATATTCATTATTTGTGTGTTCTAGTTCCATGTCACCAGGTGTTGCTGAAACATAAATTGCCTGATTTATTTTCTTTTCAAATTCTTCAAATTTTAATGGTCTATTATCTAAGGCACTTGGAAGTCTAAAACCATAATCTACAAGATTCATTTTTCTTGCTCTATCTCCATTATACATTGCTCTAACTTGGGGCAATGTAACGTGTGATTCATCTACTACTAACAAGAAATCTTTCGGAAAGAAATCTATCAAAGTTGTTGGTGTCTCGCCAGGCTTTCTTCCTGCCATAGGTGCTGAATAGTTCTCTATTCCTGAGCAAAAACCTGTTTCTTGTAACATCTCTAAATCATAATTTGTTCTTTGTTCTAGGCGTTCTGCAGCTACTAACTTATTTTGATCATGTAACTGTTTTAATCTATCTTTTAGTTCTGTTTTAATACGAACAATTGCAGCTTTTAACTTCTCATCTCCTACAACGAAATGACTTGCAGGGAATATAGAAATACTCTTCTTATGTTCAATTATAGCACCTGTTAGGGTATCAATTTGATTAATTCTATCTATTTCATCTCCAAAAAATTCTATTCGGTAGCCTCTAGTATTTTCATAAGCAGGAATGATTTCTATAACATCTCCTCTTACTCTAAATGTACCCCTTTTAAAATCATAATCATTTCTTTCATAAAGCATTTCTACCAGTTTTGTAAGTACTTGTTCTTTTTCTATTTCATCTCCTATTGTTAGCGTTAGCATTTTATTTTTATATTCTTCAACTTCACCTATACCATATATACAAGATACACTGGCAACTACTATTACATCGTTTCTAGATAATAGCGAACTTGTTGCAGCATGTCTTAATTCGTCTATTTCATCGTTAATTGAGGAGTCTTTTTCTATATATGTATCAGTAGATGGTACATACGCTTCTGGCTGATAGTAATCATAGTATGAAACAAAGTATTCTACTCTATTTTCAGGGAATAATTCTTTAAACTCTGAGTATAACTGACCAGCTAGTGTCTTATTATGAGCTAATACAAGAGTTGGTTTATTTACTTCTTTAATGACATTAGCAATTGTAAATGTTTTACCTGTTCCTGTTGCACCTAAAAGTACTTGTTCTTTCTTGCCAGAATTAATTCCTTCAACTAGTTCTTTTATTGCTTCAGGTTGATCTCCACTAGGTTTAAATTTTGATACTAAGTTAAACATAGAACTCCTCCTTTTCAAATATATATATTTTACCATCTTTTTTTATTTTTAACAATTTTTTAATTTATATAAAAAAAGGATAAGTTTAACTTATCCTCTTATTGCTGTTCCAAGATCATAATATGTTCCTTCTGCTGTTGCAGCGATTGTAGTTACATATCCATTTCCATCTGCAAGATAAAATTTAATTGCTCCTGTTACTCCTTTTACTTTACCTTTACTTTCAAAATGTGAACCAATTATTCTATTATCTGCTGAATAATCATCTGTATAATTCATCACATAATAGCCAGTTCCTTGTGAATCATACTTTAAAACAAACATAGGCATATATTCAACTCTACCATCATCCATTAAGAAGAATAATGTTGTTCCCTTTGCATCTTGTCCCATTTCTCCAACAAATGCACTTTTAATATTTCCCTGGAAATTAGAAATTGTATAATCTTTTGCTTCATCTACATATGCACTTGCTCCTGAATATTTTCCAAATTTTGACCAATCAATAGTAAGTTTTGCTGTGTTTCCTGCTGGTGTAACTGTTAATCCTAAATCATCAGCATTTTCTCTTGGATTACTAAATGAATTGGTACTATTTAAACATTTTGTAATATCTAATTGTTTTACTGCTGTACTGGCTGTATTACTTGTAGATTTTTGTTCATCTTTTACCTTATCAGTTTTTTTTGTATTACTCTTTTCCTCAGTATCTTTCTTAGTATTATATATTTTAACTAATCCTGTATCATTTAGAATATACAATCCCATTCCAACAATAATTATTAATTGTAATATAATTACTACTATTAGCACTTTATTACTTTTTTTCTTTGTTACTACTTCTTGATTATTTTCATTCATTTTTATTTTCTCCTACTTTTTATACTTTAATTATAGCACCATTTATTTTAGTAGAAAGAATAATTATTAATTATTTATTTTTTGTAAATTTACATTTTTATTTCTTGTGTTTCATTAGGTGATCCATAACTACTTCTTTGGTTAGATAGATATGTTCATCTAGATATTTTTTTTCTTTTTTTGTAAAAAAATATTTTGATAAGTATATATCATTTAAATTAAAGCTATATCCTTCTTTTTTTAGATAATGACATGTGAATAACTTACAACCTATATTTCTATTAGTACAGCTTCCATCTTTATTTAGGAATGGGCACACTCTCTTATTAATATAACTATAACAACAGCCATATAAATATGTTTCTTTATTTGGATTTTTTTCTTTTAAAGCTCTTCTTCTTTTACATAAACCACAATTATCAAAATCACATAAATTATTTTTTCTAAATTCATTATCCAAATAATCACAAATTAGTTCAAATAAGTAACTATATCTTTCCTTTGTATCTGATATTTTTAGTACTGAGTCAATTTTTTTCATTTTCTCTTCTATTTCAGTGTCATTAATATTTTCCAAGAACTTTTTTGTTTTATCATATATCTTTTGATCTTTTTTTGTATACATATTATCTTCCTTTACTTAAATCATTATAGCATAATTTTTATCTTAGATATATAATATTATTGGTGATTAGTATGAATGATATTGATAAATTGCAAGGTATGATTAATAAAAGCAAACAAATTGTATTTTTTGGAGGAGCGGGTGTATCTACTGAAAGTGGTATTCCTGATTTCAGAAGTGTTAATGGTTTATATAACCAGAAATATAATTTTCCACCTGAAGAAATTTTGAGTCATCACTTTTTTATTAATAATACTTTAGAATTTTATAAATTTTATAGAGATAAGTTAAATACTTTAGATAAAGAACCTAATATATGTCATAAATATTTAGCTGATCTTGAAAAAACTGGTAAATTATCGATGATAATTACTCAAAATATTGATGGTTTACATGAAAAAGCAGGAAGTAAAAACATTTCTTTACTACATGGTACCATATACCGAAATTATTGTATGAACTGTTTTAAAAAGTATAGTGCTAAGTATGTATTTAATTGTAAGGGTGTTCCTACTTGTGAATGTGGTGGGATTATCAAACCTGATGTTGTTTTATATGAAGAGGCATTAGATGATGAAAGTATAACTAAAGCAATTAATTCATTAAAAAGTGCTGACTTATTGATAATTGCTGGTACTTCTCTAACTGTTTATCCCGCGAGTAGTTTTATCCACTATTTTGGTGGAAAAAATATTGTAATTATTAATAAGGATAAAACTTCAATGGATAATTATGTTAATTTAGTTATTCATGAGAATATTGGAGATGTTTTTGCACAATTAAAACTTCCTAACAAATAAAATATCCACAGTATTTGTGGATATTTTATTTAAAGAAATCTCTTTTGTTAAATGATACGGTTAAGAATCTAAAGAATGCCCTTTTTTAGTTAACCAAACAAAATTAACATTGTTTTTTTCATTAGTAATGATTTTAGGTACAATAAATTTTGCTATTGTTTCAGGGTAATCCCCCAAAATATTATATATTTTCTTGGTCTTTTCTGGTATTTCTATTTTTTTACCATCTCCTAAACTTTTATGAATAAAGTTTGTAATCATAATACCAGGTGTAATTTTACCTATTAATATATTTAATTTATTATCTTCTATTTCCTTTGCAAGTGAATCTTCAAAATAATCACATGCTCTTTTAGATGTTCCATAAATTGATAAACCTGTTCTCAGTTCTCCGTTTGAACCAAATCCTTCAACATTAAATATTTGTCCTTTTCCTTGTTTTTTCATAATAGGAATTATATTTTTTGAACAATAAATTGTACCTTTTAAATTTATATCTATAAGCTTTGAAATCATATTTGTTTCACAATCCCATATATTTATATTATCTTGATTAACTCCTGCATTATTAATCCATATATCAATTGTTTTAAATTCCTGAACGCTTTTTTCTATTAAATTATTTATATCTTCTTCTTTTGTTATATTACATTTGATAGATATTATTTTTCCTTTTGAATTTATTTGATTTAATTTTTCTTTGGCTTTTATTAATTCTTCTTCATTAATATCGCATATTACTGTATTAAAATCATTTTTTCTAAATTCTTCTAGCATTGCATAACCAAAGCCTCTAGCACTACCTGTAATTACTACTGTTTTCATTTTTATCACTCCTTTTATAAAGAAAATGAAATGCTAATACATTTCATTTTAGTTACTCTTTACTAATTTTGCATGAACAACTACTCTTTTTGTATTATCATAACAAGAAGATAAAGTTAAAATATGATCATCTTTTGTAACTTGTGTATTAAAGTTATGAACACTTCTTCCTTTTATAGTATCTACAAAAGTTTGAAATTGAGAATCACTAAATCTTGTAGTTATGTAATAACTTTCTGGTTCAATTGTATATGTCGAAAATATTTGCCATACTTGTTTTCCATTTTCAGTTGCAGTTTCAATGTAAAAATTATCTGGATTAGATAACCATTTTTCTTTAACTGTTTGTTTTAGGCTACCAAACATAGTATTATTTAATCTTCCATGACCATAAATAACAGTATTTTTAGATAAATTATTAATATCATTTCTAAAATCTAAGAATACCCAGCCTGCATAATTTTTCTTTCCACTAAAAGAATGTGATAAATAATATTCATTATCAGCTGATTGAACAAATGGATAATTAACTTCAGTTCCTGCAACTTTTATCCATCCTTTAGTATCTTTATTTTTTTCTTTTAAGGCTGCGAAATCTACATCACCAATAGATGTTTTTCTCATATCAAAATATTCGTCATACTTAGGAGTAATATTATTTGTTTTTCCATTAGCTCTTGGAGATACTGAATTATTATCTATTGCTAATTTATTAATTTCCGCAACTTCTGCATCTATTTGTTTATTATTTTGATACCAAGTATATACTTTACTTCCCATAACTACTAAAACACCTGCATTTATTAAAATTAAAAAGCTTAGTATAATTTTTGTATAAATCTTTTTTGTTATTGTTAATTTTTTCTTTTTATCCCCAGTTATTGCTTTTTCTTCCGTTAATGGAATTAAGACTGGTTGTGTTTCTTCTTTGTTTAGACTTGGACACTCTTTTTTCATTATGTTTACAGTGTCATTGACAATTGTATTTATAACTTTTGAGTCTCTTATCTCAGGTTGTGTAGGTATTATTATCTTTGGTTCTTCACCTAATGATAAAACTTCAATATCTTCATCTTTTATTATATTTTTCAACGGATTAAGGGAAATGTTTAATAAATTTTTAGGAGATTCATCATCTAATGTTAATATTTCTATGTCATCAATTGTAGTATTCATTAAATCATCTCCTATCTATTTTTATTATATTATTTTACATATTAAAAAAAAAGAGTAATTACTTAAAACTACTCTTTTATATGTAAAGTATTTACATATTACGGTCTTGGAACATACTTAAATGGATTAATAATATGTTTTGTATACGTCCAGTATGTTGTATTATAAGCCCAACCATATCCTTCAGACATTTCTAGGTGTAAGTGACATCCTGTTGAATATCCTGTTGTACCCATATAACCAATTACTGTGTTATTATCTACATCTTGTCCTACACTAACATTATATCCTTGCAAATGTGCATATTGTGAAAATACAAGTGTGCCATTAACATTATGCACAATTAATACCATTTTAGCCCCATAAATATCTAAATTGTTACCTACATAGTATACTCTTCCACTTGCAACAGCATAAATTGGTGTTCCACATCCTCTTGTGATATCTAATCCCTTATGTCCACCATTTCCATAATATTGTGATATTCGTCCACCATTTACTGGGAATCTAAATCCATTATCACCTATTACTGGTCCTGCATCAACTTTTGAACTTGAACCTGATCTTGATGATGAAGTTGATGATTTAGTTACTACTACTTTCTTAGGTACATCACAAGTAACGCCTATAACATCATTAGAAGAACATCCTTTATTTCTATAATAATTCACTCGTTGTTGATAAAATTCAATTTGTCCTTTTGTAGATGGAATTGTTCCTTCTACTTGTGCAGAATCTGCTTCTATCTTTTTCTTTTCTTCTTCTAAACTACTTTGAAGTTTCTTTAGATCTTCTTTTTTACTATTTAGTTCAATTTTTTTCTTTTTATTTTGCTCAACAAGTATTTTTAATTCTTTCATTATTTTATCGTTATAATCTGTTAATTGTTCAACAACAGACATACGATAAATCATATCTGTAATTGTTTCTGCTCCAAATATATATTCTAGATATGCATTATTCCCGTTTTCTATTTGGTAATATTCAATTACCCTTTTACTTTCTGCATTCTTTTCTTCTATTTCTTTATTACTTCTATCTATTTCTTTTTGAATATTTACTATTTCATTTTCTGTTTGACTAATCTTTGTTGTTATATTTTTTATATTATTTTTTACTTTTTCTACATCTTCTTTATTTTTTGCAAGTTTTGCTTCTTTTTCTTTTAATTCAGCAGTATATTTCGCAACTTGATCTTCATATTCTTTTAAAGTTGTAGCATGCGCTGAAATAGGTAGAATTATGATAGATATTAATAAAACATTAATAAATATTTTTCTCTGATATTTCCAAAACATATTACACCTTTAAATACTTTCTAACTGCTTTTGAACTTCCTATCATACCTACAATTATACCTATTACTAAAATTATTAAAGACATTTGATATATAAATGGTTCTGGCCTAATTAATTTAATTAAATGTGTATATAAATAACCATTGAAATGATTATAAAAAGCTAAATAACCATATGTTGTGAAAACTATTGGAATAATCGATCCAAATATTCCTAAGATCATTCCCTCAATAATAAATGGTGTTTTAATTGTAAAATTACTAGCTCCAACAAGTCTCATAATACTAATTTCTCTTTTTCTTGAGAAGATAGTTAATTTAATTGTATTAACTATTAAGAAAACTGTAACTACAACTAAAGCAATTACTGCTCCATATGCTACTTTTTGAATAGTTGCAAATGAAGAAATCATTGTTTCAACCATTCCTTCTCCATATTTAACAACTGAAACATTTTCTATCTGTTTGATTTTATCTGCTGTTTTACCTATTTTATTAACATTTTTTACTTTTAATTTAAAAGTTGGTTTTAATGGATTATCTTCTTCTGACCACCCATCTAAAACTGTATTTAATACTTCTGATTCTTTTTGCATTTTTTGTTTTACATCTTCTTTAGACTCGAATTCATAACTTTCAACATTTGGAAAATTACCTATTTCTTTCTTTAAATCAGTTATTCTATCTTCTGATGTATCACTATCTAAAAACACAACAATTGTTAAATCTTTTTCTATTTCTTTTGTAAAGTTTTGAACATTGAATGATGCTAACATGGAAATAGCAACTATTATTAATGTAATTGTTATACATGATATTGATGCAAGTGATAAACTAAAATTTCTAAATACGCTTTTTATAGAATCTCTGATACTTCTATTTAGCATTCTCAACATCTTCATCGTAATATGTTCCTTTCTTCTTAAAACTTACAAGTCTTCCATCTTTTAAAGTAATAACTTGTTTTTTCATTTTATTAACTATTTCTTTATCATGTGTAGCCATTATAATAGTTGTTCCTCTAACTTTATTAATTTTATCTAGAACAGCCATTATTTCCATACTTTTTTCTGGATCCAGATTTCCAGTAGGTTCATCACATAATAATAGTTTTGGATTATTAACTATTGCTCTTGCTATTGCAACACGTTGTTGTTCTCCACCTGATAATTGATCAGGATAGTTATGAACTTTGTTTTTTAACCCTACTTCTTCAAGTGCTTTTAAAACTTTTAATCTTGTTTCATTTTTCTTAGCTCCTATTACTTCCATGGCAAAAGCAACATTTTCATAAACTGTAAGTTTTGGAAGAAGTCTATAATCTTGGAATACTATTCCCAGTTTTCTTCTAAGTTTATATACTTTATTATTTCTTAGTTTAGCAACATTAAGTCCGCCAACTATAATTTTTCCTTGAGTTGGTCTTTCCTCACGATATAGCATTTTGATAAGTGTCGACTTACCACTTCCTGATCCACCAATTACAAAAGTAAATGAACCTTTTTCTATATCTAAGTTTAAATTACGAATGGCTGTTACACCATTTTTATATTTTTTTTCAGCATTTTTTATTCTGATTAAGTCCATATCATCATACTCCTTAGTCTAACTAAAATTATAACATAAAAACGTTTAGAGTTAAAGAGTCGAATTGTGTTATTTTATGTGATATTATCTGTTTAATTATTATTTATTTTGTTATTAAATATGTAATTTTAAATCACTTTTTTTCATTTAATTTACATATTTTTATTGTTTACTACTATATTTAATATATTACTATTTATTATTAGTACAATAAGTCCATATACTACTTTTTTTATTCCAAATAAGAATCCACCTATTATAATAATTATTGAATTAATTATCATATTTAGTTTTCCATATGATATATTTGTTTTTTGATTTAATATCTGAATAATAGTTGGAATTCCAATTCCATTAAAATTTAATTTATACATAGTACCACTTGCTATACCTGTTAATAGACCGATTATTATAGATGTAGAAATCAATACACTTTTTAAGTTTATTATATTATTAAGTGGCTTTGTTATATATATAAATAATGGATAAATAATTGTAATTATTACTGAATGTACAGTATTTTTTGTACCTAAATATTTTTCACTAATTATTAAAAATATTATTGATATTATTAATATTATTATTGAAGTATCTAAATTAGTTAATTTATTTATTATTAGTCCTATTCCATTTATTCCACCAATTATTATTTTATATGGAGAAAAATATATATTTAAACTAACAGCAGTTATTAATAAACAAATAATAATTACGAAATATTCTTTTATTTTATCCATTTCTTACAACCTCATATGCATCTGTAGTTAGAAAGAAAGCATTACTATCTAATGATAAAACTGCTTCTTTCAATTTATAGTAATCTCTAGTCGGTAATACACATAATAATATTTTTGAATTTTCTTTTTTATATCCACCTTTAGCATTAATAATAGTTACATCTTTTTTTAAGTAATCTATTATGTATTCTTTTATTAGTTTATCTTTTTTTGTTACTATATAAAATGCTTTACTATCTGATGTACCTAAGATAACTTTTTCTGATATATAACTTATTAAGTAAAGAGTAATAATTGAATATAAAATATTTTGAAATCCGAATGATACAATTGATAATAAAACTATTGATCCATCTATTATTAAAATGCTTTTACCTATTCCAACTTTTAAATATTTTGAAATTATTTGATTAACAATATCAGTTCCTCCTGTTGTGAAACCAGCTTTATATATCATACCAGATCCAAGTCCTGAAATTACCCCTCCAAATAATGAATATAATAATTTTTCTTTATAATCAAATATGATATAATTTCTCAAGTTAGCAGTTATAAAAATAAATAACGGAAGAAGTAATGATCCTAAAAATGAGGATTTAGTTTTATATTTGTCCAACATAAAATAGCTTACAATGAGTAAGAATATATCACTTATAAGTATGAATAATGAATTATTAATATTTATATATTTATTAATAATAATAGCTAATCCTCCTACTCCTCCTGATACAATATTATTAGGTAATAAAAAAAGGTTGTATGACATAGAAGCAATGATACAACCTATTATAAATTCTATATATTTTTTTATTTTATTTTTATTACATATTTTTAAAAATATTTCGTTATGGTTTTTTGATTTAAAAATATTTAGCATATTATCCTCTTTTCAAATTACTATCAATAAATAAATCTATATCTCCATCTAATACTTTATCCACATTACTTGTTTCAGTATTTGTTCTATGATCTTTTACCATTGAATATGGATGCATTACATAACTTCTTATTTGTGAACCAAACTCAATATTCATTTGATTGCCTTTGATACTATTTAATTTATTTTCATGTTGTTCTAATTTTTTAAGTAATAATTTACTTTTTAATACTTTCATAGCCTGTTCTTTATTTTGAATTTGACTTCTTTCATTTTGACAAGTTACTACTATTTTAGTAGGTATATGAGTTATTCTTACTGCAGAGTCTGTTGTATTAACACCTTGTCCACCATTTCCACTTGATCTATACACATCTATCTTTAAATCTTTTTCATTAATTTCAATAGATGTATCTTTTTCTATTTCAGGTGTTACTTCTACTGATGCGAAAGATGTGTGTCTTCTATTATTTGAATCAAATGGAGATAATCTGACAAGTCTATGAACACCTTTTTCATTTTTTAGATATCCATAAGCATAATCACCAGATACTTTAATTGATGCGCTTTTTATTCCTGCTTCTTCACCATCTTGATAATCTAAAATTTCAGTTTTATAATTATTCTTTTCACACCATCTTAGATACATTCTATAAAGCATCAATGCCCAATCACAAGCTTCTGTTCCACCTGCTCCAGAATGAATTTCTAAGATACAATTATTAGAATCATATGGTTTATTTAATAGTAAATATTTATTTAAATTATTGATATCTTTTTCTATAGAATTACATTCTTTTCCTAATTCTATTAATAAGTCATCTGATTCATCAGTAATTAAACTTACGATATCTATATTATCTATTATTCTCTTTTTCAAAGTTTCTATACCATTTACTATATTTTTTAACTCAGTAATTTTTTTATATATTTCTTCAGCTTTATTCTTATCATCCCAAAAATCTTCTTTTGTAGTTTGTTCTTCTAATTTCTTTATTTCTTTCTGTTTTTTTTCACAGTCAAAGTGACCTCCATAAGTCTTCTATTTCTGTTTTATAGTTTTCTAAATTTCTTTTAATTTCATTAATATCCATATATTTCTCCTTTTTCCACAATTTTTGTGAATAATTTTTTTACTTTTTCATATTATATTAGTGAGGAAGGTTCACTATAAAGTGTGAAGATCCTCTGTATATAGATAAGGGCACTTAATTGTGCCTTTTTTTATTAATTTTTAATTTTTTATTTACCTTAAGCAATCTTCTAACTTTTTTTAATGAATAATTATACATAATTATTACAAAAGCTTGGAATATTACTAAAAATAATGCGTTGTTAGTAAGTAGACAATAATCATATATACCATGTATTAAGATAGGATAAATGATACTAAGCAAAACATATTTTAACATATTTTTTTTATCATTTAATAGTGAGTGTAATTTTGATATACCTAAGTAATACCCCATAAATATTCCAGTACAAGCATGACATGGAACTGCTAAAATACCTCTATATAATCCCGTTATTATTCCTGTATTAAATACATAAAATAAATTTTCTATATATGCGAATCCTAATGCTACAAATGCGGAATATACTACCATATCATAAAGTTCATCAAAATATTTATTGTTATAAGAAATAAAGTATGTCATTATCCATTTTGATAATTCTTCTATAAGTGCTGTTCCAACAAATACGGAAAATATCAATTCTATGTTATTTAAATATGAAGTTTCTGTTGATAATATAGGAAACAAGTTACCAAGTTTTGTAATAGTTAAAGATGATAAGATACAAGCTAAAATTCCGCTTCCAAATAAAAGAATCAATAATTTTTTTGGTTCTTTTTCTTTATCTAAAAAATAAATAATCGATGTCATTATTATTATTGGAATTGTTGCTATTAAAAATAATGCTAAATATTTTATATAAATCACCATATCACCCTATTTTGTACTATTATCTATTTATTCTATCTAAGATATAATCATATTTTGATAAATCAAAAGTTTTTCTACAATAATGACACTGTCCATCACTATTTATATCTAAAGAATTTCCACAATATGGACATTTCATTACATTATTTGCTTTAACTGCTGATTTTAATTTTTTAAAACTTAGTATATAATTTTTTTCTATTCTATTATTATTATCTCCTGATACTAATTCATTATTATCTAGAGAAATAATATAATCTAAATATTTAACAGTCGATGATGTTTCTATATAGTAATACTCATTGTCTTCAGTTATTTTATTTATCTTTGTATTACTTACATTTAATTCATCATACATATGACATTCATTTTTATCTTTATAATTTTTAATTTCTAAATTTACTTTATCCACAACTTCTGGGGACAAAAAATGTTTAACTGAATTTAGATTATCTAACATTATAGATGATAATGTTTTTATTAAAACAATATTCACTTTTGAAATAAATTCACTTTCATTAAAACTTGTATCTTTTCTTATTAATTCATCTATTGTCATATTTTCACCCGATTTAATTATATCATACTTTTGTTATTATTTATATTTCTTATATTTTTTTATTAATCCTTTAGCTTTTTCTCTATATTACCATATACTTTATCTGATGTCATACTATAATTGTCATAAGTAAAGCCATAATATCCAATTAATCCATCTTCTCAAATTAAAAGATTTTTAAAATTTAAATGTTCAAAGAAATTTATTTTTTCAAGATATATCTTTTCAAATTTTTCTCTATCTTTTAGATTACTTGACCTTACTCTTTTCACATTTTCTCTTATTATATTTTTATCAATAAAAAAAAGACTTATGTCTTTTTATTCCGATGAAGTAAATTTTTTCTTATAACTTGTTATTAAATTATCTCCATTATATGCAAATATTTTATCATAATTTTCTGTTAATGATTTATCTTTTTTAATCTTATATTTGCACTCAACATCATCATATTTTTCACATTTTTTCTTGTTTACTTTATATAATTTGTAATATTTATCTTTTGTTTTTACAAATGTTTTTGATGAATTTTCTACATAATTAAAATTTAATATTTCTCCTCCGTAATTATTTTTATCAAGAAATAGTTCTATACTTAAAATAACTTCTGGAGTATTTTCTGCTGTTTTCCCAATTACATATTTATATACATTTCCATCACTCTTAAGTACATAATATATTCCATCTTTTCCACTAATCACCTTTATGATATCTTCTGGAGATAGTAATAGACTATATGTGGTATATTTATCATCATTAGGTAAAATTTCTGTGTATGAAGGAGAATTATTTAATGCTTTTAAATAATATAACTTATTATCTGTACCTTTTGCAATATTTCCATCTAATATACTTTTTACTAAAAAATTTGTATTTATTTTTTTACAATTAGAATCATCAGAATATAATTTTGAAAGTGTTATTTCATATACACTTCCTTCGTTATCAATAATATTATTATCGGCAAGAAATTTTATTTTCTTATATGAATCATCGTTTTTGTCTTTTGGATAAAAATCCTGACAGATAAAATCTCCATTATATGTAAATCCATCATGTCGTATTTCTCTTGTAATATCACCATTACATGCTGTGCAAGTTACTATTAAACAAATTATAATTAAATTTTTTATTTTATTCTTTTTCATATCCTACCTACCTTATTTTTATTATATCATATTTTTTTCTATAAAAAAAACTTTAAATATATTATTTAAAGTTTTATTTAATCATTTTATCGATTTCTTTTATTCTTTGCACTGATGCTACTGGTATACTCTTAGTCAAATTATAATTTAGATTTTCTAAAGTTTTATCAGTATCTATTATTTTTTGCCTAATATCATCAATTTCTTTTAAATATGTTTCTAGCTTACTACGTAGTGATCTTAAATAATTTGCGTGTTCATAATCTGTTGGTACTGAAAAGTCACATTGTCCTATTGCATAGGTTAAATATCTATGACATGAAGATAAATTATTACTTACATAACTATTTAATCCTTGATCAGGATATATCAACTTTGTCATGCTAATAACCTCTCTTTTCTTCATTTATTTGACATTGTTTAATACTTCTATCAATTTCCGCAGCATCACTTTTTATTTTTTGTGCAATATAACTTAATTGATTTCCTACTTCAACAAATGATTGTTTATCTTTTGCCACTATTGAAAAATAAGTTCTTGATTGTTTACCTGTCCATTCCTGTGTTATATTTGGAACTTCTGATAATCTTTTAAACAATTTATTTATTTCATTATTATATTCGTTGCATAAATTATTCAATTCATTTCCTATAGAATCAATTTCTTCAGTTTTTACGTATGTTATGCCCATATATTTCTTCCTTATGAATTATTTAATTCTATCCATTCATTATTTAAATCACTATTTTTTTGATTTAATGATGGCATAATTATATCATTTAAATTTTTTCTTGTATTGTCAATATCATCAGTTAAAGCCTTCAATCTTAATTTTATTGCAGGTTCTAAATCGTTTACTTGATATAAGTTAGCCATTTTGTTTTGTAAATCTATTGTAGCATTTTCTGCCATAATAATATATTCTAAAACATTTTCTACCTTATCATCTAAACGATTATACTTTGTCATATTGTCATTACATTCTATTAATTTTTGATCATCTATCATAGATTACTCTTTATTATTCTAAAGCAATTTTAGCTGATCCAGTTCTAATTTGTTCTGCATTTTTTGTAACTGATTGTGCATCTTGTGTAATATTTTGTGCAATTTTTTGTTCTGAAGAATGGAATTGGTTGAAAGCTAATATTGCTTGTTCTTGATTTATTCTCATTGTTGATACATATGCAGTTAATAATCCTTGAATTGCTTTAACATATTCATGTACTGCTGTACTAATTTCTCCTGCATATGCTTCACTTCTCTTTGCTTCTTCATTAAATTTATTAATTTCTTCTTCTATTGATTTGCAATATGTTTCTATTTTTTGGTTAAGATTTTCAAAACCTTCTTTGCTCATTCCTACAAATCCACCATCATATAGATTTGATATTGCAGTTTTTGCTGATCCTATAATATTTTCAATTTCTCCTGTTGCTGCATTTATAAGCTCATCTGCTGTTTCTCCTATAAAATCTATTCCGTCATTTACGAAACTCATTAAAGACATATAATCTTCCTCCTATCTTTTCTTTATTAGCGATTCATCTACTTCGCCCATTTTGTTTGCAATTTCAAATAATTCTTTTTTTAGTATTTCAAAACTTTTTTCTAGTCCTTCTGATATTGTTTTTCTATCAGAATCAAGATTGTGTTTGAAATTTTCAGCTGATTTTCCTTGCCATGAAGCATTAACTGCATCTCTCAAACCATCCATTCCTTGACTCATTTTTGTTTTTGTATCTGTAATACATTTTGTATTCAAATCGTTAATTAATGCTTGAATACCATTTTCATCAACACCAAATGTTGCTTTTGTAATTCCTAGTGCCATACATTTCCTCCTATATTACCATTTTTGATAGTCTTTTGCTATCTTGATTTAAAATTATCATAAAAATTTTCTTTTTTCAATATA
Source organism: uncultured Erysipelotrichaceae bacterium (assembly GCA_902801525.1). GTDB lineage: Bacteria > Bacillota_I > Bacilli_A > RF39 > UBA660 > RUG14670. The sequence goes on from CADCIN010000001.1 coordinate 100,226, forward strand.
TATTATTTTTTTTTACATTTTATTTACATTATATTAACTCTTTATTACTTTTTTCCATTCTTATTTTTTGTGATTTTTTTACCAAATCATTTGCATCTTCTCTTAAAATTAATGATAGTTTTTTATCTTCTGTTTTTAATATTCTTATCAAATTCATTAGATCCGATGAATAGCATCTTATATTTTTTTTAACTATTGGAAATGACTTTTTAACTTCATTATAATATGAAAGTATTTGTCTACAAGGTAATCCCTTATAATAAGAAGGTAATTTTCCTATTGTTGCTTCGTATTTCTCAAAAATAGTTGATAATCTTTCTGTATAATCTTCTATTTCAAAACTCAATTCTGCTAATTCATTTTCTCTAATTGCTATTTCTACACCATATTTCATAATTTTCACCTTACTTTTAAAATATAATTAATTGACTTCCGTTTCTTATGTTTGATTCTCTAATAGTGATATTTCGATCATATACTTCACCTGTTATTCTATTAAATAATCTTGCATTATTTTTTATTGGATATTCTTTTGATAATGAATTAATTAATTTGCATAACGAAAAAGAAATATCACCAATTGTTTTATTAATTGGAATAAACATTTCATATATTTCGTCAATTTCCGGAACGTATAGTTTTATAAGTACTTTATATAACATTAATCTTCACCTTCCAATATTGTCTTTATTAGTTTACATTTACTTTCATCAATTTCATATGCCATACCTTCAAATGATAGTTTTGCCTCTTCTGCTGTAATATCTTCTGCTTCTATCATGCTTTGATCATTTACATCAGGTCCTATCCATATACCACTCTTATTATTAATTTTGTTATACCATTCTTCTAATTTTAATATTCTCATTGATTCATAATCATCAACTAATAAGAAAACTACTTTTTTAGAATTTGCCATTTTATCAAAGATATTCTTTAATATTTCAATTCCTCCTTCAGAAAGAACTCGTTTATATCCTCCAATACCAACGACAATATTTACTGCCCAATCTTGTGTTTCTTTTCTATTTAATACATCATTTTCCAATGCTCCAAAAACTAAATCATAATTGTCATTAAATAATTTTGTATCGAAGATAATTTTTTTAAATATTCCTTTTATATCTATTATTCTTAGTTTAACTCCTGGTGTTTTTGCCAATATACCAGCAAACCCATAAACAGATTTTAAATTTCGTTTTAAATCTTTTGTACAAATTAAATTAATTTTATTTTTTGTAAAGTCATATTTTGTTGGTACTTTTTCATAGAAATCAATTCCTATTGGAACGCCTTTGATATCACTTACATAATTTGTTAAATCATCCGATGTTACTGTGTCTGGTATTTTAGCTAATTGTTTTGCTCTTGTTTTATATGCTTTTCGACAAACTTCAGAGTAATTTCTAATATAGTCTAATTCTTCTTCTTGTTTAGCAATAAATGCAGTTTGAAATTCACAATAAGAATCTTCATCCATGGAATTAGTTTTACATATTCCTCTTCCTAATGTATTCTTTGGTATTAACCCTCTTCTACAATTTGTGATTGTTCTATATTGTGTATCATCATTAAAATGCATAACGATTGTATGATTAAAGAATTGTAACTGTCTTGTTCTTAAGCCGTTAGCTGTTGAAACACTTGCGATAAATACTATTCCATATTTTGGTGCATCTCTAAATAAATTATTCATTATATCTGATAACTTTGGAATTGTTTCTTCAAATACATCATAGCTATTTATTACTGTTACGATTAATGGTAATTTATTTTCTTGTACTTTGTTATAATATTCAAATGATCCATTATAATCTGATAGCAATTCTTTTCTTCTATCTAATTCGGTCATTACTAGGTCAAGTACAGCAACTACTTTTTGTACATCTTCTTGGAATACAACTTCACCAACTTGTGGGAATTTAGCAAATTTTTTCATTACTTCCGCACCAAAATCTAAAATATATAATGCTATATCTTCTGGAGTATGTTCTGTTATTGCAGAAAAAATTATTGTGGAAACTAATTCATCAATTCCCGAATCACTTTGACCTAATATTCCAATATTTCCTCCTGCTAAATCTATAGTTAGTAGTCCTTGTTCTTGTTTTCTTGGTTCGTCATATTCTCCTATTGCAATTTCATAATTAAATTTACCTTTAAAAGTTTTATTATATTTTTTCTTTATATCATTCAAATATATATTTGCGGGAATATTTTCAAGCCATAGTTGTCTACATGTTAACTTCGTTTTTGTACTTATTTCTGATATATAAGATACAACATTTAATAATTCCTCGCCCTGACTTACCTTTGCTTCTTGAACAACTTCATCTTTATAAACATTTTTCGTTTGACCAATATTATCTATGTATTGAATAGAATCATCAATTTCCTTTTTCACTATATCTGATGGATAATATTTAGCACCCGCCCATGCAGATTGACCAAGATTATAATAATCATCATTTCCAACTTGTAAGTAGAAAGCTCCTGTTTGTTTCAAATATGCAGCATCTGGCTTTTTTAATACTTCATTGGAATCGCTCTTATCTTGCACTTTTAAGCAGACTTTAAATTTGGAGTTAGACCATATTTGTTCATTTACAACTCCACTTGGTTTTTGCGTTGCTAAAATTAAATGAATTCCAAGTGAACGACCTATACGTGATGTTGAAATTAATTGATCCATAAATTCAGGCTGTTGTTGTTTTAATTCAGCAAATTCATCACAAATTATCAATAAGTGACTCATTGGTTCATCCAACAATCCTTTTCTGTAAAATTGTTGATATTTATAAATATTCATTGAACCTTCTTTTAATTTTTCTCTTGCATCATTAAATACTGCTTGTCTTCTTTTTAATTCTGATTCAATTGCTTCAATTGATCTAAATATTTCTGATTTATCTAGGTTTGTAATTGTACCTGCTAAATGAGGTAATTTTATATTTAGTTCCGAATTTTCAAAACTTTTGGCTAATCCTCCACCTTTGTAGTCTATTAAAACGAATTGCACTTCATCAGGATTAAAGTTTACAGCTAATGATAAAATATATGTAATTATCCATTCTGATTTTCCTGAACCTGTAGTTCCAGCAACAAGGCCATGTGGACCATATGCTTTTTCATGTATATCCATTTTAAACATTTCTCCACTTTGGTCAATTCCAATTGGAACAGATAAACTTAATATTGGATTGTTATCTTCCCATTTACTAAGACAGTTTAATTGCTCAACTCGTCCTACATTATACATTTCTAGGAATGTCAGTGACTGTGGCATTTCAAATTTTTCTTTTTCTACCATAATAGGTATATTTGCTAATTTTTGAACATATATTGACATATCTATTGCATTATTTTTATTAAAGTCTGCTTTGAATTTTTTCTGACTATCAGTAATATTACTATTCATTATTGCTGACTCATTTTCTGTAATACATATAAAATCAGATGTCTCACTTGGTAACTCTGATATACTTTTTGCAGGTATAATTATTGAAAACCCCATATTTCTTTTGTATTTTAATATTTTTCTTATTAAAGATACATTTCTAACTGATGACATATCATCTACAAAAAATAAGTAATATGGTCTATAATCTCTAAAATCTGAACTATCTGATTTTTTTGAACCATCATCTTCTTTTTTTACAGATTCATCTTCTGCTACTCTTGCATCAAATTCTTTTTCTAAATCTGATGCTATTAATATTAATTCATCTAAATCCGTTGCAAAATATCTTCTTGTTTTTGAATTGTTCCATGTATGTGGTGCCATTTTTAAATAATCCCATTGTTCTGAATCTTTTGAAAAAATAACAAACTTCAAATCAACATATGAATGAAAAGTCATCATTTGTAAAAACACGCAGTCCATGAATTCTTTTATTAAATTTTTCTCTCCTATTACAGAATTTATTATATTTTCTGTAAAATTATATGTTATTGGAATATTTTCATTTAATTTTGCATCTTTCACTACGGTTTTCATTTCAGATAATAAATTATCATCATCTTCAATTGTAAACTTTTCATCAGGTTCAGATATTTTTATCTTTGGTTTATCATTTCCAATTCCAACTCTTATATCTAGAAAATCACTGTGATCAACACTTCTTTGCCATAATTCTTTTTTCCTATTTTCAATTATTGCCAAGCACTGACTCGAATTTGGATGATTAGATTCAAGAATTGCTTTTTGGTCTTCTTTAATTATTTTTATTTTACTTTTCTTTGTTTCTAAATATGCTCTATATTTTTGCTGACGCTTTTTTTCACGTCTCTTTAATCTTTTTTTATTAATAATCCTTGTTAATGATGGCCACATAAGTGAACCAAGCATCATAATACCAACAGATCCAATTGATATTAAAAATTGTTGTACATCAACAGTTCCTTCAGCAAATCCTGAAATAACACTAATTAATGAGAATCCTGATGCAAATAACATGGTTATTTGAGGCCCTACAGCTAAAATAGCTGATACATCAGAGTCTTTTGTTTCAGATGGTGGTGGATCTATTTTTACTTCTTTTTCTTCAATGATAAAATTAAATCTTGGAGATTTAAAGAAATAATCTTTAGGTCCAATTAATGGTTCATCATTTTTTGTATCATTATTTTCCTGTGGTACATAATCAAATTCTTGAGCACAAATATTGAAAATTCCAGGTTTTGTTTTAACACCATTATCTAATTTATTAACAATTATCATTTTTCCTAATAGAACAACTTTTAGTCCAAAGAAGAACAATGTATCTCCATTAGTTGCAAACATACCATTAGTAATTTTTTTATTATTAACAAACATCATTTGTGAATTTGTATTCAATTGCCATTTTCCGTTTGGTTGTGGAATTACTTGCAAGTAATCAGAGTTTCCGCTTATGTTATAGCAAATATCACAATTTGGATTATTTCCAATAGTAAATGGCCCTTTAATAAGTAATTTTTTCTCATTATTATCAAATTTTGGTAGTGCAACAATTACATACCCTTTTTGCCCATATTTTGATTTAAGAACGCTTATTCTATATGGAATTAATTCCTCAGCTTGTATACCAGGATTAAAATCGTCTGAATACTTAATAAACCACTTATCATTTTCAAAAGAAACATTAGCAAAAACTTTTCCATTTATACTTATTGGATACATTCCGACAAGTCTTGTTGATATATTTATACTTTTAATTTCTTCATCATTAAATAAATATATTATCATTTAATCCACTTCCTAATTATTTCTTTATGTTATTTTGTTGAATACCAATTGAATTGCAATAATCATTTAAATAATCATAAAAATGATTTTTATCTATTTCATATTCTTCTGGTACATCAAATAGTAATTTATCTAGCATTCCATCCATCACTGATCTTGCTTCATCATAACTCATATTTGAATTTATATTTTTTCTTAAATACATTTTTGAAATATAATCATAAATCGGATAATATTCAGATTGAGGTGCTTTAAAATCTTCATCATGATAATCCTCAAATTGTGCAGCCATTAATGCCATTATTTTAACTGCATAATTATCATCTTGATTATATTCATCAAGTTTTGAGATATAATATGTCATACTATGCATAACATAGTCAGATAAATTATAATTATCCATGCTTTCAATCATTAATTTATGTGCATTGCTTTGAAATTGATATGCAATATCTTTTTCTTCATAATCAAATAAACTAACTGCAAATAGTGAATTTATTGCCTCTGAATTTGGAACATCATAATAATTTATTCCATCAAATTGAACATCAATTAGGTTACCATCTTTATCTTTATATTCAACATCTCTCAAGCAATGTGAAAGTTCATGAAATATAACCTGATAATCCCATGTTCCTTTATCATATTTCTTATCTTCTAATACATATATCTTATCATCTTTCTTAACATAACATCCAACTGAATCTGCACTCAAAGTTGTTTCTAACATTTTTATCTCATCGCATTCTTCTACTTCTAGATTTTTTAGATTTTTATAGAATGGCCTTAATTCTATATTTGGATATTTTTTATATACCTGTGTTACATAATCAATTACAAGTGATTTAAATTTTTTTGGTATTTTTTTATTGTTATTAATTACTGTAATAAAGTCATCTAAAGTTGGTTTTTTTGTATTAAGCGCCATATCTAAGTAATCCATATCATATATACTTAATCTTTGAGATAAATCTCTATTATCTATATAAGTATCAACTTCTATTTTCTTATCTATGTAATCTGATAAAAAATATTTTTTTAATGCAGTGCTATTTAACAATTGATCATTTTGACTATTGCTGTACTGTTCTTTTTCAGTTTCTAATTCTGAATTATTTTCAAGTTCTGTTTCTGTTGATTCTTTTGTAGTTTCTTTTTCCTTTTCAGGAGTTGTCTTTACAATTTTATTTTCTGCAGTATTATTAAATATCTTTGTTTCTGATGTTACATTGTAATCGTTACTTTGATTTTTAACTTCTTTTAAATTTTTTTCAAGTACTTTATTAAATTCTACACTTGATTTATAATTTGAAAGTGCTCCATATACTACTAGAGGTGTTAATACCATCAATACTCCGCTAACAATTACTTTTGGAATCATTCTTTTTTTTCTTGATTTTTGATAATTATTTAGTTCTATTTCATTTATTATTTCTTTTTTGTAATCATTTTTTTCAATGTTTTTCAATGAGTATTTCTTTTTAAATAAGCTTAGTAATTTTATATATTCTTCAATTGTAATATATTTTTCATTTCCATCTATGTCTGATGTTGTGAAAAATTTTTTGTTTTTATTGTCTAAATAATAATTATAAATTTTATTTTTATATAAAAATGATATTATTCTTGTATATTCTTTCATGCTTCACCTCTATTATATTCATTTTAATTTTAACATATTTTTTTTTATTATTAAAGAATAATCATTATATATTTGAATTTTTTATAAAAAAAACATAATTAATTTTCTATTAATTATGTCTAATCATTATCTATCTTTTAGCATGTTTGTTATTAATTCTGATGCTTTTTCAACTCCAAAATTATCAATTTTTATTACAACATCATAATTTTCATAGTTTTTCCATTCTCTATTTGTATAATATTTATAATGCTTTTCTCTTGCTTTATTTGTTTTAGTTATTTCTTTTTCAGCACTTTTATTATTTATTCCATAATATTTTACTGCTCTTGAAATTTTTTCTTCATTTGATGCACAGATAAATACTTTTAATACATCTTTTTTATCTTTTAATATGTAATCTGCACATCTTCCAACTATTATGCAAGATTCTTTTTTATATAGTTCATTTACAAGTTCTACCTCTTTTATAAATAAGTCATCTGATGCTGATATATTACCATAATTCGGAAGTTGAGTAGTTTTTTGCTCATTTTCTGCAATATATTTTTCGGATAATCCTGTTTCACTTGCTAATTTTTGAATGAATTCATTATCATAACAGTTTATTCCAAGTTTTTTTGCTACTAATTGACCAACATATCTTCCACCTGATCCATATTCTCTTCCAATTGTAATAACAATACGTTTTTTTAAATTAGTAGGTTTTTTAGTTATTTCTTTTTTCTCTAATTTATTTTCACTTAATTTTTTATTTTCTGTAATTAACAGAATTAAGGCAATTATAAATGCTATTAGATCAGCAAGTGGTCCTGCATATAATACTCCATCTAAGCCAAGGAATTTACCAAGTAATATCATAGAAGGTATTAATACTAAAACTTGTCTTGATAAAGAGATAATTGCCGATTTTTTACTACGACCGATTGCCTGGAAGAATATACTTGATGGTATTTGTACTCCATTTAATATTGTTAGCATTAAATATATTCTAAATGCTCTTATTGCAAATTCTTCATATAATTTATTTCCTTTTCCAAAGATACTTATTAATTGAGTTGGAAATATTTGAAATAATAAGAATGCAAATGTACTAATTACTAAAGATATTTTAATTACATACTTAAATGTGTCCTTTACTCTTCTATAGTTTCCAGCTCCATAGTTGTAACCTATAATTGGTTGTGAACCGACTGCTAATCCAATAATGATACTATTTAATATTTGGCTTATTTTCATAACAATACCAAGTACTGTAATTGGTATTTCTGATCCAAATTTTGATGCTGTTCCTAATAATGATAAAGTATTATTTTCTGTTGTTACTACTGCTACTACTGCCATTTGAGTTATAAAGCTAGATATTCCTAGACTGCAAACTTTTCTTATATGATCAATACTAATTTTCTTAATATTATAAGATAATTTAATTGTTTTAAATTTTCTTAAATAGTTTATATTAATTACAAAAGATATTATTTGTGATATTAAAGTTGCAATTGCTGCCCCTTCTACTCCTTGGTGTAATACAAAAATAAATATCGGATCTAAAATACAATTTAAAATTGCTCCAATAATCATAGATCTCATTGCATATTTTGGTGATCCATCTGCTCTAATTAACGAATTTAAAGATATTCCTATCATCATAAATGGTAAACCCATTGCTATAAATATGCCATACTTTAATGCATATGGTCTAATAGCTTTAGTACATCCAAATAAGTTTATTAAATTTGGTAAAAATATCATTATAATTATAGTCAATAAAATAGAAAAAAGACTTGCAAATAGAATCGTTGATGATACACCTATTTCTGCATCTTTTTTATTTTTTTCCCCAAGTTTTAAACTTAAATAAGCACTTGCTCCATCTCCAAACATTAATGCAAATGCTAAGCATACCATATTTATTGGAAATATTATTGTTGTTGCAGCATTACCTAAGTATCCAACACCCCATCCAATAAATATTTGATCCACTATATTATATAGCGAATTAACAAGCATTCCAATGATACTCGGAATAGAAAAAGTTAGTAAAAGTTTTATTATTTTTTCTGTTCCTAAATTTGTCTTTTCTTTATCCATGTAAATCCTCCTTTTTCGTGCTTTATAAGTGTAGCACATTTTTTTATTTTTTGTAAAAAAAAATTTTTTTCACAAAAACAGAGGAAAACTATTCCTCTGTTTTATTATGTTCAACATATGTTTTAGCAATTTCATGAACTTTGTTATATTCATTTTCTAACTGATTAAAATTATTATTTACAAATTCTAAATCATTATCTTTACTTTTTAATTCATGTTGATATGCAATTTCTGCTAAAGTCATGAATCCTAGATACTTACAATCACTTTTTAGTGAATGAACTTCAATTGAATAATTCTTCATATCAGAATTATTTTTATAGTTTATGATATTATTCCATTTAGAATCAACTTCAGCCATAAAATCATTCATTGTCATATTATACATTTCCATATCTCCTAGAAGTTCAAGTCCATGATTTATATCTACTCCATTTTTTTCTAAAAATGTTCTGTCATATAAATTATCATCTACCTGATTGTTAGCGTTAATAACTTCATTATTATTATTTTCATCTAAATTTAGTTCTTCAATATCATCTTGTTTTTTCACTAATGTTTGAAAGCTATTTATTACTCTAACTGGTTCTCCAACAAATGGAGTTTTACTTGCTACATTTTCAAAGTCAATATTATTGTTATTGTCTCTTTCTGTTAAATCAATTTTTGTTCCAAGTTCTTCTTCTACATTTTCTGAAACTGGTATTACTTCTGGTACTTCTTCATTAGTTTGATTTTTCTTATTTTCTGGTTCATTTATGGTTTTTGTTGCTTCATTACTCTCAGACCTCTCAATCATAGGAATATCTTCTGTTATATTTCTACCTAGGACTTGATTAACAACTCGTATTAGTTGATCTCTTTCAATTGGTTTTGCTAAATAGTCATTAAATCCATCTTTTAAGTATTTTTCTCTCATTCCTGTAATGGCATTTGCTGTTAATGCAATTGTTGGAATATCAAATCCTGGTATTTGTTTTAGTTTTTGAAGAGTTTCTACTCCAGTCATTTTTGGCATCATATCGTCAAGTAAAATCAAATCATATTTTTCTCCCCTTTGAATTCTATCAATACATTCAAATCCACTACTTCCTGTCTCAATATAATTTGCATTATATTTTTGTAACAGTTTTGAAGCAACCTTAAGATTAAGTGCTGTATCATCAACTAATAGAATTTTTACATCTGTTAGGTCAAGTGTTGTTTTTATTTTTTTCGTAGTTGTTTCATCAGCTTTTTCTATTTTTTGATTTAATACAACTGTAAATTTAGAGCCGGACCCATAAATTGTATGTACTATTATTTTTCCACCCATTAATTCTATTAGTTGTTTTGTAATTGCAAGTCCTAGACCAGTTCCTTCAATTGTTGAATTTTTATCTTCATCAAGTCTTTGGAATTTAGTAAACATTTTATCAATACTTTCTTTTTTGATACCTCTACCAGAGTCTTCTACTGAAATTATTAATCTACAAACATCTCCGCTGTTTACACAATTAACTTCGTATCTTACAAATCCTTTATCTGTATATTTCGATGCATTACTTAATAAATTTGTTATTATTTTTTTTAAGTTTGCATGATCACCAAATAAAGTATTTGGTATATCCGGTGCGATTGAATAAGTAAAATCTAATCCTTTTTCATTCATTTTAGGTGTAATTAGTTTAGCTAGTTCTTCAAATGTTTCAATTGCATTATATTTTGAATTTACTATTTCTATTTTTCCTGCTTCTATTTTAGATATATCTAATATTCCATTTACTATCTCTAATAATGTTTGACTAGCATTAACTATGTCTTTTGCATTTGTTTTTGCATCCTCTAGGGTAGTGTCGTCAATTATACATTCACTAAAACCAACTATTGCGTTTAGAGGAGTTCTAATTTCATGTGACATGCTAGATAAGAAATCAGTTTTTGCTTTATTCGCCTTATCAGCTTGTTCTCTTGCTACCTGTAGTTCTCTAATCATTTTTAAATCTGGATTTTCAATTGTATGATACATTATTAATAATACATACATCATTATAAATGGTTCAATTACTAATTCTGGAAAATAATGTCTAAGTAAAACTCCAAAACATCCTAGCAGTATTAATGAATATAATGGATAATATTTTTTATTCCTTATATTTTTAATATTTCTAATTATTGATACTACTATACTTATTAGTATTCCGGCTATATAAACAATTATTGATATAACTGCAACTTCTGGTGATAAGCCAGCACTATCGATTGTACCATTATTTACTACTGGTATACATGGAAGGAATAATGTACTAATTATTACTATTATTGTAAAAATAAATGCTGGAATAGTAATAAATTTATTATTTCTAGATTCAAATGCAACATTATAAACATATTTAAATAACAGTGATGCATATAATATTATCATCAAAATATCTACTTTTTGCAACATAGCAAAAATATTTATATTACCACTATGTCTTATATATGTTATTCCAACTACATCAAGTAAACATTCTATAAAATTAACAATTATCATTAAAGAATATATTTTTGTTTCTTTATTTTTTACTGATTTTTTACTAAAAAACATTATAAATAGAAGTATATCTATCATTAATGCTGCTAAAGGAAAATACATTGCTGACATTTTCTCACCTTCCAACCTTTTTTATTTTAATTTTCTTTCTTTATCTTCTTCTGCATTTTTTGGCATAGATGGATCTTTTCTAAATAAAAATGCATTATTTCTATTGAGTTTTATTTTTCCGAAATAATTAAATGCATCTTTTGAAAAAGTAATATTCTTTACTCTAAAAGTCCTTTTTTCAACTATTTCATCATTATAATATGGAATACTAGTTTTTGGATCATGCCATTCATTTAATCTTTCATCTTTAAAATTCCTATTATATGTTTCATAATCACCAATATCTTTTCTTTTTTCTTGAGGTCTTTTTGAAATTACTTCCCATTTTAATGTTGCCATTATATCTCTTAATTCTTGTTTTTTTTCTTCAATATATTTTTTTTCTTCTTCTTCATTATTATATTTTTTATCTTCAATAGTAAAGTTTTTTCCAATGCTTACAATAAAATGTTTTTCATATTGTTCAATAGCACATGGAATTATTTCTGCTCCTGTTTCTTTTGCCATTCTAATTATACCTGGGAATATTGGTAACATTAATAAGTTAGGTGTGATATTCCATACTCCTTCTGGATAAATTAATAAATTTTTTCCCGATTTTAATAATTCTATGGCGGTTGATTGACTAATTCCTCTATCTGCTTTATCATCTGTATCACAATAAATAATACCATTTAAATCAAGAACTTTTCCATCTAACGTTCTATACATGTGCTCTGGATCTGCCGAAAGTGGAATTTGATGTTCTTTTATTGCTTCACTAATTACTTGATAATCGTCCATTCCCATATGTGTTATTGCATAAATTTTTGGCTTTTCTGTTTTCATTCTGTCATCTCTAATTATTTCCATTGTCTGTCTACTAAATATTTTAGTATCTATTGTCATTATCGAAAGCATTACTGGATGAATTAATTCTCTCCACTTCATTCCTGAAATTGATTTTCCATGTTCATGTAAATATTTTCTTTTCAATCTATAATAGTCAGGAAGTTCTTCCTTTTTCAAAAACAATTCTTTCCAAAATGGTAATGGTTTAAAACCTTCTTTATTTTCCATATTATTTCTCCTACTCATTAATTATATTTATAAAATCATTGCATAACTCTATTCCTTCTTTTGATGGAAAGCAGCCAAAATCATGCCCTTGTTTCATATATAAAATATAATTATGATCAATATTTTTTTCAGTAAGTTTTTTATCTAGCTTATCTATATCCGGTTTTAATACATCATATTCCCCTGTTGCTAGTGTAATTTTTGGTAAATTATCAAAGTCTCCATTTATGGGACTAATTAAATAATTTTTTACATCTGTTCCGTTTGCCCATAACTTTCCGCAATATCTATTACCATCTACCCCTCCCATAGGGTCTTTTTTATCTGCTTCATATAATTCTTGATTATTCATTTCAAGGTCTATCCATGGTGAAAGCATTAATATATTCTTTGGTAATACTTCATTTTTATTTCTAAGCTTCATAGAAAGACCCAGGATAAATCCTCCTCCACTTGAATCTCCTAGAAAGTTTATTGTTTCACAATTCTTAATTATCTTTTTATAAAGTTTTTCTATTTTTTGATACATTAATTTATAGTTTCCTTCTGGTATTAGCTTATATCTCGGAACTATTAAAGTACTATTTGTTTTTTTTGCAATTTTTTTTGCAAATTTTATTTGAAACCCAATGGCTTCTTCTGCAAAACTTCCACCATGTATATATAATAAAATCTTCCCTGTATTTTTTTCCATTGTTCCATTATATGAGAATAATTCAACATCTTTATAATTTTCTTTGTTTAAATATTTTTCGTATACTTTGCAATTATTTTTTATTTTTTCATATTTTTTTAAAAATTTTTTTGTATTTTCAATGTTTGAATAATTTTTTTTAGCATTTGACTTTCTTATTAAATAATTTAAATATTTACTTTTTATCGATACTTTTTCATAAATTTTTCTCATTATATCATCCTACTTTTGTATTTATTATAACATAAAAAAGACACAGATTATTATTTTGTGTCTAATATTTACATTTTTTTGCAATAAAATTAACATTTTTAAATTACATCTTCATCATATTGATCATTTTGATTTGATTCTGAGCTATTCTTAAAAAGAACATCTAATTTTTCTTTAATTTGATCCTTACTAAATGGTTTCGCAATATAATCTCTAAATCCTTCAGAGATATACTTTTCTTTTGCACCTGCCACAGCATCTGCAGTTAATGCTATTACTGGTATATTAAAATTTGGAATTTGTTTTAAGTTATTTAATGCGGTTTCTCCTGACATGACAGGCATCATTATATCCATTAAAATTACATCATACATATGTCCTGTTTTAACTTTATTAACTGCATCTTGTCCATTTTCGCATGTATCAATTTGATAGCCAAGCGGTTCAATAGCTCTTTGTGCAACTTTAATATTAAGTTTATTATCATCAACAATTAATATTTTTCTATTTGAATTTATATTTTCATTAAAATTTTCTTTTACATTTTTATTTGATATTTCTAATAACTTTTCTTCATTTTTTGGATCTTGATTATTTTTATTTCCTTGATGAATCAAAACTATTTCTGACTTAGAGCTTACCTTTCCTATTCTTTGAGGAATTGTTGCCATAAATATAGATCCTTGTCCATACTGGGATTCAACATTGATTTTTCCACCCATCATTTCAACTAAACTCTTTGTAATTGCAAGACCTAGTCCTGTGCCTTCTACTGTAGTGTTTTTTTCAACATCTAATCTTTCAAATTTTGTAAATAATTTTGTTATATCTTCTGATTTTATTCCACGTCCAGTATCTTGAACTGATATTATCAAATTACATATATTATTTTGATTTATACACTTACATGATAATTTTATTTCTCCTTGTTCAGTGTATTTTATTGCATTTGTAATCAAATTATTAATAATTTCTTTAACTTTTCCTTTATCTCCTACTAATTCATCTGGAATATCTTCTGCAATTTCTAATTTGAAATTAATAGGTTTTTCACCAATTCTTGTTGAATTAATATGAGCAAGACTTTCTATTTCTTTTTTAAAATTATATGTTGTATCAACTATTTCCATTTTATTTGTTTCTATTTTTGAGATATCAAGTATATTTCCAATAATTTCTAATAAAGTATTTGATGCTTCCATTATATAAGTTGCATCTTCTACAACTTGTTGTTTTGAATCTTCAACATTTATTTGTATATCTTCAGAGAATCCTACAATTGCATTAAGTGGTGTTCTTATTTCATGTGACATACTTGATAAAAAATCTGATTTAGCTCTATTTGCTCGTTCTGCTTGTTCCTTGGCATATTCAAGTTGTGCAATCATTTTTACATCAGGATTTTCAATTGTATGATACATTATTAAAAAATAAAATGAAAATATAAAAGTTTCTGTAATTACCTCTGGATAATACCTTCTTAAAAACATTCCTATTATAAACATAAAAAATAGGCAAATATGGGGAATCATTTTTGTTAGTTTGTTATCATTTATAAGTGCATATCTTATAGATATAAGAATTGTAATTGCAACATATAAAACCACTTCAACCATTGCAGCGTAGTAAGCTGGACCATTTAGATCTACATATTCACCTTCAATAATAGTATCCATCGGTAATGCAAATATAAAAACAATTACTATAAATGTAATAATTGAAAATAATCTTTTTAATAGTTTTTCTGTTGAACTTGAAAACTTGTTTAATATTAGTGTATATATCAAAGTGTAATATAAGATGAGACACATTATTACCAGATAAAAAGATTGTATTACTCCTGTTATATATAAATTGCCTACTTTCATTGCATAAACATAAATCGCAATACCTAAAAATGAGAATATAACATTTAATCTTATTAATATTGAATAAATTTTTGTTTCTTCTGTTTTAATGTTTTCTTTTGTAAAATATAATACCAATATAAAGACTGCAATAATCAAAGCTGAACATGGGAACCAAATACCACTCATATCTTATCACCTTACTATTATATTAACATAATTTATTATTTTATCAATAAAAAAAGAATATAATTATATTCTCTTTACACTATCTTACTTTAAAAACATTTTCTGGAGCATCTTTATCATAATAACGAGACTTTTCAATTACTTCTTCTGTATAACCATTAGTAGTTTCTCTCATTATATCTTCTTTAAATTCTCTTTCATTTTCTTTTGGAGACTTCATACTTGATCTTTTCATTATTTTATCATTACTAAAAATAATTTCTCCTTTTAAAGAATTTATTTTTTCTTTTAATTCTGTTGTAATATCATCTATATCTTTTTCACCTGCTCCTGATACATCAAAATTCTTTCCTATATTTACAATATACTTCTTATTATCTCTAATTATTCCAACTGGTATTATAATACCATCTCCTCTAACTGCAATTCTTGCTGTTCCTTTAAAAAGTGGTTGAGTTAATTTTGGTGTTATATTCCATGCCCCTTCTGGATATATTAAGATATTATCTTTGTTTTTTACTCTCCTAATGCATGTCTCTTGACATAAATTTCTATCAATTTTATATTCTTCTATTAATTTTTTATCCGAATCCGAAAGATTCTCGCCATTTTTTTGTTTTTGAATTAGGTCAAATATTTGGTAACCAGTATCCATACATATTCTTCCTTGAATATTATTTAAATAAAATCCTTCAAAATTTCTATATGTTTCTTCAGGATCTCCCATTACAAAATATGCTTGATCATCTATTGCTTCCATTGTAGATTCAATATCATATCTTCCTACATGGCTTGATGCGTATATTTTTCCTCTATCTAATTCTTTATAGTTATCTCTTTTATCATCATAAATAATTAATTTTCTATTAGAAAGTAATCTATCAATTTTTAAGATTAGCATAGAAAGAGTATGAATTTTCTTCTTTATTTTACTTGATTCTAACGGTTTATTATTTTCAAACTCATATTTTCTTAATTGTCTATAATATTTATTTAATTCTTCTAATGATAATCTTTTGATCTCTCTATATTTTTTATATTCAAAATCACTAATCATACAGACCATACTCCCTTAAATTGTGATGATTATATCACTTTTATTAGTTTTTGTCAAAAATTTATGATTTTTTTATTTAATTTAATATGTTTGTAATATTCATTTACTAATGATTTATATCCTAATTGTTTTAATTCTTTGTAAGTTAAGTTATAATTTTTTTTATTATACTTTCCTGTTTTTATATATCTTAGAGACTCTTGCATATATAAATCGATTTCTTTCAATGATTTGCTTGTATTAATAACTGGAAAATACCATAATTGCCATGTTAATTCTCTGGTATTTTCTATCATAAAAAATTTCCTATTATACTTTCTAATAACTGCAGATATAGCTCTTTCATAATTTGCATTATTTTTATTCATCCATCTTCTTAATTTTCTTGATGATCTTTTAATTTTTCCTTTTATTTTCTTTATAGATATTTCTGATAAATCGATTATTCCATTTTCATAACTAAACCCGAGAAAATCCCACTTATCATGTGGTTTGATTAATTGAATTTTATGTGGATTTAATGTTAATTTGTTTTCTTTGATCATGTTTTGTAACTTTTCCATATATTGATCCAATTTTTCTTTTTCAGTAAATAAAATAATATCATCAGAATATCTTGCATATAAAACATTTTCTTTTTCAAAATATTTATCCACAGACGTTAAATAGATATTTGCTAAAAATGAAGATATTGGTATTCCTGCCATTATACCTTTTTCTTCTTCTATAATTTTATTATTAAATTTAACTTTTTTATCCACAAGTATATCTTTAATTAATTTGAATAATTCTTCATCTTCTTCTAAAAATATTTTTAATTTATTGAGCATTAATTCTGTATTTATACTATTAAAATAATTTGAAATATCCATTTTATATCCATATAATTTACTTATATTTTTATTTTTGCTTAAATCCTTAAAAGCTTTTTTAACTGTTATTTTTCTTCTAAAAGAATAGCAATTGCTTGAATATTTATAATCATATTTTTTAGAAAATAAATATGTTAATACTTTTAATATCATATTTTCATCATGATTAAAACTATATACACTTCTTTTTTTTATTTTTATTAATTTTATTTATTAAATGTTTTTCAGGAATAGAAAATTTATAATTATTTTTAGTGATTTTATCTGTTATTATTTTATACTTCTCTTTTTCTATATACTCTTCTAAATCATTTATTTCTTTTATAGAGATAGATGACTGTTTTCTTTTAAATTCTAAATATTCATACCATACATTTTGATCTGATAATTTATTAATTAATTATGTCATGTTACCTCCATTATTATATTATTAAAAAAGAGCAAATGAAGAATGATTTGAAATTGATTTATCGATACAGAATTGAACTAATATAAGTTACTTGCAAAACTATTTGTAATATTAGCTTCATTCTACCGCAAGTGCGCATTATACGCATCTTCTTTTGCTCATTAAAAATTATCATATAATGACATTTATGTCAATTTTAAATAAAAAAACATGTTTAATACATGTTTCCTAAATTGAAATTTCAACCGCACCACCCGGTGCGGCTTTTTGATACAATAAAAGGAGCCAAATCCCGGCAAGGAGGCTCCAATATGAATTATAA
>CADCIN010000002.1 GCA_902801525.1 uncultured Erysipelotrichaceae bacterium
TATAGGAAGATTTGAACAATTCCAAAGATACTCATCATTTAATGATTCAAAAAATGAAGATCATGCAAATCTTGGAGTAAAAGTATTAATGGAAAATAATCTAATTAATAAGTTTAATGAAAATGAAGAACAAAATTTAATAATATTAAAGGCAATATATAATCATAATAAATATTGCATAGATGAAGAATTATCTGAAGAAGAAGCAAAAATAACAAATTTATTAAGAGATGCAGATAAATTAGATATATTAAATTTATATGTAATAAAAGAAATAAATTTAAATATAGGAGAAGAAACATTTAGTGAAAATATGTTTAATACATTATTAAATCATCAATCAGCATCATTAAAAGATAAAAAAACAAGTGCCGATAAATTAGCAATTTCACTTGGATTTGTATTTGATTTAAATTACAGAGAAAGTTATCAAATACTAAAAGAAAAAGATTATATTAATAAAGAAATAGATATGTATATAGAAAAAACAAATAATAAAGAATTAATTAAACAGTTAAATATCATAAGAAAAGTAATTTATAATTATATAGATTATCAAATAAATAAGAATATAAAAGAAGAAAAAACAAATAAATAAGAATATAAAAGAAGAAAAAAAATCATTAATAAAATAATAGTTGAAATATTTATAAAAATAAATTATAATATGTCTAGATGCGAAGAAGCTGAGGAGTATAAGCGAGTACTTTATAGAGAGTTTATGTTTGGTGGAAATAAACAAGTAACTACTTAGAAGGTAGCAGTTAAGCAATTATTCTGAGCTTAGTAAGAATAATCGAATAATTCACGTTAAGAATTTTGAGTAATAATTAAGGTGGTACCGCGAACTATTCGTCCTTTGGATGAATAGTTTTTATTTTTAATTATTACGAATAAAAAGGAGATAAAATATGAATGATAGAGGTAGAGTAATAATAATTCCAGATGAGAGAAAGATTATTCAAGATGAATATCAAAAGAAAATAAATAAGTCACATTTAGAAGCATTAAGAGAATTTTCAAATATTTATAAATTAGGATATGACTTTCAAAATGGTGATTATCAAACTGCACCAATTTTACTTGGTGAAGAAGGACATTTGATTTTAAAAACATTAGATGATTCAAAAACAGCTATATTCTATATGCCAGAACTTGTAACTGAAAGACAAA
Organism: uncultured Erysipelotrichaceae bacterium; assembly: GCA_902801525.1. Taxonomy (GTDB): domain Bacteria; phylum Bacillota_I; class Bacilli_A; order RF39; family UBA660; genus RUG14670. Next base: position 1,174 of record CADCIN010000002.1, read on the forward strand.
TAATGTGGTTAGAATATAATGGCGTTGATTATCGTAATTACGATTTAATTGGTGCTTTTTTACTTAATGGAACAGAAGAACCAGATCAAATAACTGGATATTTAAATGTTATTAAAGAAGCTCGTAAAAGAAATAGAAAATATATGAAAGAAGTTGATGGAAATGTTATATACAAAATATAATCATGAAGAAGTAGAACAAGATAAATATGAAATGTGGAATAAAAAAGGTTATTTTAGATGTGATCCAAACTCTAATAAGAAACCATACTGTATTGTATTACCTCCACCAAATGTAACAGGTAAATTACATTTAGGACATGCATGGGATGTAGCACTTCAAGATATCATAATTAGATATAAAAGAATGGAAGGATATGACTGTTTATGGCTACCTGGAATGGATCATGCTGCGATTGCAACAGAAGCTAAAGTCGTGAAAAGAGTAAAAGAAGAACAAAACTTAAACAAACATGAATTAGGAAGAGAAAAATTTTTAGAAGAATGTTGGAGATGGACTAATGAACATTCCGATATAATTAGAAAACAATGGGCAAAACTAGGGATTAGTTTGGATTATTCTAAAGAAAGATTTACTCTTGATGAACAAATAGCAAAAGCAGTAAAAAAAGTGTTTGTAGATTACTATAATAAAGGACTAATTTATCGAGGTGAAAAAATAATTAACTGGGATCCAGCAGCTGAGACCGCACTATCTAATGAAGAAGTAATTTACTCAGAAGAAAAGAGTGCATTCTATCACCTAAAATATATGATAGAAGGAACAAATGAATATTTAGATGTTGCAACAACACGTCCAGAAACATTATTTGGTGATACTGCAGTAGCAGTTAATGAAAAAGATGAAAGATATCAAAAATATATTGGTAAAAATGTAGTACTTCCAATAATGAATAAATTAATTCCAATAATTACAGATGAACATGCTGATATGGAAAAAGGAACTGGAGTAGTTAATGTCAAACCCATGTGGCCACAATCAAAAAATATTGTAACAAGGAATAATTTAGCGTTTTGTTAAAGAAGGAGGAAAGAAAAATGGAAGAGTTAGAGAAAAAATATAATCATGATGAAGTAGAAAAAGATAAATATGAGAAATGGTTAAAAAATGATTATTTTAAGTGTGATGAAAATAGTGAAAAAAAACCGTTTTGTATAGTGTTACCTCCACCAAACGTTACAGGAGTATTACATCTTGGACATGCTTGGGATGTAACTCTTCAAGATATAATAATTCGATACAAAAAGATGGAAGGATTTGATACATTTTGGTTACCTGGAATGGATCATGCTGCCATTGCAACAGAGGCAAAAGTTGTTAAGAGATTAAAAGATAAAGGTATCGACAAATATGAATATGGAAGAGAAAAATTTTTAGATGCATGTTGGGATTGGACTCATGAACATGGAGATATCATTAGAGAACAATGGGCTAAAATGGGAATTGCTTTAGATTATTCAAAAGAAAGATTTACTCTAGATGAAGGATTATCTAAAGCCGTAAGAAAGGTCTTTGTAGATTACTATAATAAAGGACTAATTTATCGCGGAGAAAAAATAATTAATTGGGATCCAGCGGCACAAACAGCATTATCAAACGAAGAAGTTATTTATAGTGAAGAAAAGAGTGCGTTTTACCATATAAAATATAAACTAGAAAATTCTGAAGAATATTTAGATGTAGCAACAACACGACCAGAAACATTATTTGGTGATACTGCTGTTGCTGTAAATCCTAGCGATGAAAGATATATGCATTTAATCGGTAAAAATGTAATACTACCACTAGTTAATAGATTAATTCCAATAATTGGTGATGAACATGCAGATCCTACTAAGGCAACAGGAATTGTAAAAATTACACCTTCGCATGACCCTAATGATTTCGAAGTAGGTTTGAGACATAATTTAGAGAGAATAACAATAATGAATGATGATGCAACAATGAATGAAAATGTTCCTGAAAAGTATCAAGGAATGACTAGAGAAGACTGTCGAGAAGAAACTATAAAAGATTTGAAAGAGCAAGAACTATTATTAGATATAGAACCTTTGGTACATGAAGTAGGTCATTCTGAGAGAACCGGTGTAATGGTTGAACCAATGATAAAAAAACAATGGTTTGTCAAAATGAGACCATTAGCTGATAGAGTTTTAGATTATCAAAAAGATAAAAATAAAAAAGTAAATTTTGTTCCTTCAAGATATGAAAAAACAATGAATCATTGGATGGAAATAACATATGATTGGTGTATTTCTCGTCAATTATGGTGGGGACATAGAATTCCTGCTTGGTATAAAGATGATGAAATATACGTTGGAATGGAAGCTCCTAAAGGAGAAGGATGGACACAAGATGAAGATGTTCTAGATACATGGTTTTCTAGTGCATTATGGCCATTTGCAACCTTAGGTTGGCCGGAAAATACTAAATTATTAGAAAAATATTATCCAAACCAATGTTTAGTAACAGGATATGACATTATTCCATTCTGGGTAAATAGAATGACATTTCAAGGAGAAGAAATATTAGGTAAAAGACCTTTTGAGGATTGTTTAATTCACGGCTTAATAAGAGATAAGCAAGGAAGAAAATTTAGTAAAAGTTTAGGAAATGGAATTGATCCATTTGACATGGTGGCTGAATATGGGGCTGATGCACTTAGATATTATTTAGCTACAGATGTAGCTCCTGGAACTGATATGAGATTTGATGAGGAAAAAATTAAATCAACATGGAATTACATAAATAAAATATGGAATGCCTCTCGATTTGTATTATCTAATATTGGAAATTTAAAAGAAATTAAGTTAACAGATTTAAAACCAGAAGATAAGTGGATATTAACTAAATATGAGAAAACTATACACGAAGTAAAAAAATTCATGGATAAATATCAATTCAATAATGCAGGCGCTTCAATTTATGAATTTACATGGAATTATTTCTGTGATTACTACATAGAAATGGCAAAATATTCTGTTGATAAAATATCAACAAAATCAACACTCTGCTATGTATTAACCGGAATACTTAAGCTTTTACAGCCATTTATGCCTTATGTAACAGACGAAATATATTCAAAATTACCTGTAAAAGATGCTACTGATATAATGATTTCCGATTATCCAAAGTATTCTAAGAAATATATTTATGAAGCAGAAGAAAAAGCAGTGGATGATCAAGTGGAATTCATTAAAAATTTCAGAAATATCAAAGCCGAGAACAATATTACAAAAGATATGAAAGTAATGTTTGATACGGAAGATGATAATGAATTAATTGTTAACATGTTAAAAATCAAAGATAATGTTATAAAAAAGCCGCTAGGTATTAAGGCATATAAAGTATTTTCAACAAGAGTAAAGGCACAAATTTTCTTCGAAAAAATAGAAACAGAAGCAGATAAAGCTGCTAAAGAAGCTCAAATAAAATTATTAAAAGCATCCATTGAAAGAAGAGAGAAATTATTATCTAATGAAAACTACATCAATAAAGCTCCTAAAAACATAGTTGAAATGGATAAACAAAAATTAGAAGAAGAAAAAAATAAATTAGAGGAACTAATCAAATAATGATTAGTTCAAGGCAGATATTATTATCTGCTTTTTTTGTGCGTAAAAAAGAAAGGAGATACATAATGCCTATTTTAAGAAAAGAAAAAAATAATAAATTTACTACTGTGAATAATTTTTTTATAGATGATACTCGTTTAAAGTTAGAGGGAAAAGGCTTTTTATTATTTATGCTAAGCAAACCAGACGACTGGAAGTTTAATTTCACAAATTTTAAAAAATCACTCGGAATAGGTGATAAAGCAATAAGAACTATAATTAAAATGTTAGAAGACCTCAAATACCTAAAAAGAGAGCGTATTCAAGACAAAAATGGACATTATGAATGGAATTACTTTGTTTATGAAGAACCATACGATATGGAGCTAAAAAGGCATAATTTACCATATGCCCCTGAAGGACAGATGGTGGAAGGAGACGTCGTAAGGGGTAATATTTATATAAATACTGAATTAAGTAATGATAAATATGATAAAACACAAGATAAAGACGAAATAGAAAAAAAGGAAAATCATACTGTTTTCACAAATGAATTGATTAAATTAAAATATATTGATGAAGCAGACATATATGATGCTATTTCATTTGACAGACTTTTTTTAAAATATCTAAATGAAGGTTATGATTCCAATAAATTATTTATTGCAATAAATTATATTGCTTCTCTAGTTGTGAATAGAGAGTTTAAAGATGATGATGGGGAAATAATAAAAAACAAAGTAGGATATTTCAAAAATGCAATCGAAGCAAATTTCGAAAAATTAAATAAAATACAAAATAAAAATAACAATGAATTAGAAAATACAGAAAAAGATGATGATATTTGGACTGATATATATGAGGATATAAAAAATTATATGGATGAAAGGATGTGAAACAATGTCAGGAAAAGTGATAGCAATAGCAAATCAGAAAGGAGGAGTTGGTAAGACAACAACAACCTTTAATTTAGGAGTTGCTTTAAGTCAAAGAGGAAAAAAAGTATTATTGGTAGATGCAGATCCACAAGGAGATTTAACAACCTATATGGGATGGCATAACGATAACTTAGAAAATACTATATCAACTTTAATGAATAGAGTAATAAAATTTGAAGAAATAAATCCTCAGGATGCAATTTTAAAACATGAAGAAGGTGTTGATTTAATTCCTTCTAATTTAGAGCTTGCCTCTATGGAATTTAATTTAGTAAATGCTTATAACAGAGAAAGAACATTATCAAAGTGTATAGATTTATTAAAAGATAAATATGATTTTATTTTAATAGACTGCATGCCTAGTTTAGGAATGATTACTGTTAATTCTTTAGTTGCTGCAGATGAAGTCATTATACCTGTTCAATCAGAATTTTTAGCAGCTAAAGGAATGAGTCACTTAATGAGTCATATTTATAATATCAAACATCAAATTAATCAAGATTTATCAGTAGGAGGAATTCTTCTGACTATGGTAGATAAGAGAACTAATTTAGCAAAAGATATTAATATGGAATTAAGGAAGACGTATGGAAAAGCATTTAAGGTATATAACACATATATCCCAAGAGCAGTAAAAGCAGCTGAGACAACAAGATTAAGTCAAAGTATTTTATCTTATGATAAAAATAGTGCAGTTGCATTAAGTTATTTGAATTTTGCAGAGGAGGTATTAAAACATGAACGAGAAGAACAAACAAAGCATTCCAGAGTTCAAGCTAGATGATTTTTTTAAGAGTCAAGAACAGTTAGATGATGATAAAAAGAAAAAGGTGGAACAAATTGATATTTCATTAATTGATGAATTCAAAGATCATCCATTTCGTGTAATTCAAGACGAGGATTTTAATAAGTTAAAGGAAAGCATTAAGGAAAATGGTGTTTTTGATGCTACTATTGTCAGATTAAAAGATGATGGTAGATATGAAATGATTTCAGGACATAGAAGATTATTAGCTTGTAAATTACTTAATTATAAGGAAATTCCATGCATAGTTGAAGAAATGACAAGAGAAGAAGCAATTATTAGAATGGTAGACAGTAATATTCATAGGGAAAAAACGCTTCCATCTGAAAAAGCTTATGCATATAAAATGAAATATGAAGCACTTAAAACACAGAGAAAAGGAAGTATGAGCCAACTTAACACAGAAGTGTGCCAAGTTGGCACAGTTACTAGAACGGATGGATTACTTTCAAATGAGTTAGGAGAAAGTGCAAGACAAATACAACGCTATATAAGACTTACTAATTTGATACCAGAAATATTAAAATTAGTAGATAATAATGAATTGAATATAAAACCACAAATGGCAATGAGTCCAGCAGTTGAAATATCTTACTTATCTGAACAAGAACAAAGATGGCTATTAGAAATTATGGATAAATATCAATCAACACCTTCTCATGCACAAGCAATAACATTTAAAGAAATGAGTAAAGCAGGAAGTTTAACTAAAGAAGAACTTGATAAACAAATGAATCGACTGAAGCCTAATCAAATTGAAAAATTTAAAATTAATGAAAAAAGATTATTTGAAGTTATTCCAAGAAATATAGAAAGAGATAAGGTTGAGGATTTTGTTTTAAAAGCTTGTGATTATTATTCTAAGCATTTAAGACAAAAGAATATGGAAAGGTAGGTGGTGATGTATATGACATAAAATAAAATGAAATTATTATTTGCAGATTTGAAGTTTATATTTGAATGAATATAATGCAAATAAAGAGGTGAAGAGATGAAAAAGAAAAGAAATATTATTATTTTCATAATTATTTTGTTAGTTATTGTGACATTATTTACAATAATTACAATTAGTAAAAAAGAGAATAATAAACCAAAATCAAATAATCCGATATCCATTTTAAGTAAGGAAAAAGAAAAAGAGAAAAATATTTCTAGTAAAGTAGAACAAGAAGAACAAAAAGAAGAAGATATAACAGCAGAACAAAAAAATAATAATACACACGAATCTAAAACAGAAAAAACAGTTATAAATAATAAAAACAACGAAAGCACAGCTAATAATAATCAAAAACATAATGAACAACCACAAACTACTTCGGAACAAAATACTAATACAAATAATAATGTAAGAGTAGAAGAAAAACAAAAAACAGAATGGGAACAACTTGGTATATCCGAATATGATTATTATAATTCTCCTGCACCTAACGAAGGAGAATTGGCTTTTAGAGAAAGTGAGAATAAATGCGAAAGTGTTGCTGATAGCATCACAAATAAGTACTCTTTTGTTACCCATTATGGAGATGTGAAATCATATTCTGAAAAGTATATTGGATGTTGGATTACAGTTCATTTACCAAATGGACAATGGATGTTTTATAATGAATTTAAATCCAGAGAGTCAAAGGGAGAATTTAAATAAATATAGGCACTACAATGTAGTGTTTTTATTTTGTAATTATTTTAAGAGAGAGGGAGAATTTATGAAAAAAATATTAAAAAAGGGATTTAAAATAATGGCTGCTATTTTGATGGTTATTACATCATTACCACAGATTACAATGGTAAAAGCAGAAACTGTAAATGATACATTATACGTAGATACGGGCTATACTTTTGATGTAGCAACAACAAAATATGCAGATCCGAATGCTTGGGTTATAGGACATGAGAATCCAATAAGAAGAAGGTCAGATAATAAACCGGTTTATTGTATTCAAGCCCATATACATTTTGATGATAATTCTAATGTTATTGGATATGATGATGACGGAAGTCATGCTAGTTTATCAGGTTTATCATTTGAAGATAGACAAAGAATTTTTAATATAGCATATTATGGATACGGTTATGGGAATCATACATCTATGGATTGGTATGCAGCAACTCAAATATTAATTTGGAGTGTATCAGATCGAAATAATAACCCACCATATCCTATTGCACAAGGAGATACTAGTTTAACGAGGCCAAATAGATTCGATGCTATGTTTGATGAGATTAATTATTTAGTAGATCACGACCATTTAACAGTTAGTTTCAATGGACAAAGTGTTGAAACGGAAGTAGGAAAAACAATTACATTTAAAGATGATAATGAAGTTTTATCTAATTTTTTCACTGTACATTCAGATGATGTTGACGCAACAATTGATGGTAATAATTTAATTATTAAATCAAATAAAAAATATGAAGGTTCAATTGATTTAACACCAAAAAGTAATGTTAAACCTCTTATTTATGATGGAGCAAATCAAAAAGTAATAAGTAGAGGAGACCCTAGAAAAGTTAAAGGGACAGTTAAGATTAAATTTAATGGTGGAGATGTTGAATTATTTAAGAAAGATAAGGATACAAAAATATCAACTGCACAAGGAGAAGCAACACTAGAAGGTGCAGTTTATGAAATATTTGATGCAGATTCAAATAAATTAATAACAACAGTAACAACAGGAAAAGATGGGAAGATTAAGAGTGAACAATTACCATATATTGGTAAGTTTTATTTAAAAGAAAAAACACCATCACAGGGTTATCAATTAGATGTAACTAAATATTATTTTGAAATTACAAAAGATAATCTTCATCCAAGCATAAATGCTTACGAAAAAGTAATTAATTTGAATTTTGATATAACAAAAGTTTTTGCAAATGATTCAAAGACTGAAATAATGATGCCAGAACCAAATGTAACTTTTGGTTTTTATGATAATAAGGGAAATTTATATAAGAAAATGATTACAGATAAAAATGGAGAAAATTCTATTTCAAAAAACATGATAATAGCAGATAGAAGAGAGTTGCTTAATGGTAACTCTTTTATTTTGGGAGTATCTGGTAGTGGTAAATCATTTACTGCTAAAAATGAGATAATATCAATTGCGCTTCGGGATCCAAACGCAGATATTATATTGATAGATCCAGAAAGAGAATATTCAAAGTTAACTAATAGAATGAATGGGCAAACAATAAAAATATCAGCAACAAGTGAAAATCATATTAATCCATTAGATATGAATGCAGATTATGGAGATGGTTCTAATCCGATAATATTAAAGTCTGAATTTATATTATCTCTATGTGAACACTTAATCGGAAGTTTAACAGCAAAAGAAAAATCTATTATAGATAGATGTACAGCAAAAGTATATCGTGCATACCAACAAGGAAACTACCAAGGAGTTCCACCAACATTACAAGATTTTCGTGAGGAATTATTGAAACAGCCCGAAGAAGAGGCAGAACAGATGGCTTTATCAATTGAATTATATACCAATGGTTCTTTAAATACATTTGCAAAAAATACAAATGTTAATATTAACAATAGAATTGTATGTTATGACATTATTGATTTAGGAAAACAATTATTACCATTTGGAATGCTTGTTATATTGGATTCTATTTTAAATAGGATAATTACAAATAGAAATAAGGGTAGAACTACCTATATTTTTATTGATGAAATATATCTGTTATTTCAACATGAGTATTCAGCAAACTTCTTATTTACTTTATGGAAAAGAGTTCGTAAATATGGAGCTTACTGTACAGGAATAACTCAAAATGTAGATGATTTATTACAATCACATACAGCAAGAACTATGTTAGCCAATTCAGAATTCATAGTAATGTTAAATCAAGCAACTACAGATAGAATGGAATTGGCAAAATTGCTTTCTATATCAGAAGCACAATTAGGATACATAACAGACGTAAAAGAAGGACATGGTTTGTTGAAAATTGGTAGTGCCCTAGTACCATTCGTTAGTGAATTTCCGAAGAATACTAAGCTATATAAATTAATGACCACAAAACCAGGTGAAGGTGAATAAAGTGAGCAAAATAAAAATAAAAGAACATTCTGAAAAGACTATCAAGGCATTAGATAAAACAATAGCTTGGACAGAGAGGATAAAAGATCCGATTGTATATGCAAATGAGAAAACAAAAGATACTATTAGTGGAGAAGAAAATCCAATAGATTATGGTGCCGATAAAATTAAATACGTATCAAATAGAGCAAAAGATGAGACTATATATGCCAGTAAAAAAGCAGCCTCAAAAGGTAAAGAAAAAGCAATAGAACAGATAAAAAAGAAAAAACTTAATCCAAAGGTAAATCCAGAAAAAGTTAAGAAGAAGATAGATAAAACAAAAGATACAGCAAAAAAAATAGAAAAGACTTCAAAAGAAGCAGCTAAAATAAGCAAGAGAATGTTTGATGAAGGAAAAAAGTTAGCTATTAAAGGAAGTAAAGCTACAGCTAAAGGAATAAAAATTTTATTCAAGGCAACTGTATCAGCAATTAAAGCAATTATTGCAGGAGTCAAATCATTAATATCTGCAATAGTTGCTGGAGGCAGTGTAGCAGTCATTGTAATATTAATTATTTGCTTAATAGGATTATTAGTTGCATCTATGTATGGAATATTCTTCTCTTCAGAAGATACAGGAAACAATATAAAAATGAGTGATTGTATAAATGAACTGAATCAGGAAATGGATAATAAAATTAAAGAAATTGAGAATAAAGAACTTCATGATGAAGTTGTTATTGAGTCTAATAAAGCCGAATGGCGAGAAATTTTATCTGTATATACAGTGAGAATATCAAATGGTAATAAAGAACAAGTAATGATAATAGACCAAGAAAAGAAGAAAATATTAAAAGAAGTGTTTTGGGATTTAAACACAATTTCCTCAGAAGTTAAAACAGAGGAAGTAGAAAGTAGAACTATTGATTCATGGGATAAAAAAGAGTTCAATAATCAAGATTCAAATATAAAAAGAGTTTTACATATTTATATAAATCATAATCTAGCAGATACAATTGTAAATAAATATAAATTTAATTCAATACAACAAAAGCAATTGAAAGAATTATTAAGTGATAAATATGTGATGTTATGGACTTCGGCAATATATGGTTCTTATAGTTCAAGTGGAGAATATACTGATTGGAAACAAAGAGGCAAAGAATGGTCGAATATAAGAATTGGAAATAGTGATAGAACAATAGGACAAGTAGGATGTCTAGTAACATCAATAGCGATATTAATAAAGAAAAGTGGAGTATCAACTTCAAATATTGTACCTTTTAATCCAGGTACATTTGTAACTGCATTAAATAATGTTTATGCGTTTGATGGAGCAAATCTAATGTATACACCAATTTCTAAGGTTGTTCCAAACTTTCAATATGGTGGCAAAGTTTATCTAACTGGAAAAACAAAGTCTGAGAAATTATATGAAATAAAAAAGTATTCTGAAAATGGATATTTTATAGCAATAGAAGTATTAGGAGCAACAGATACAGCACAACATTGGGTTGCGTTAGATAGAGTAAATAATAATACAATTATAATGATAGATCCAGGAAGTGATTCGATTGATATGTGGAAGACATATGATTGGAACTTAACAACGCAATTTGTTTATTTTAAAGTAGTACAATAATAAATAAAATAATATAGTACTTATTAATGTAGAAAAGGTGTTTACTACAAACCACAAGATTATAATATAATAAAAATGACAAAATAAGACAAAAAACTTGAATATTGAAAGAAAAAATGATACTATTTGTATAGTAGGATAAGGACACACGTGAGTAATCATTGTTTTCTTTGAAAAAACATAGGCACAAAAAGTGCAAAAAGATGGTGAAAAAATGTTGACAGGTGATAAAAATGAAAATACACTTAGACAGACAGAAAGACAGACAGAAAGACAGACAGACAGACAGACAGACAGACAGACAGACAGACAGACAGACAGACAGACAGACAGAATTATTAGCAGATAAAATTCCAAAAATAAATCAAGAAAAAAAGTCAAAAAAAAAGCGACTTCATTTTGCGTGGAATAAACTAAAATTTAAGAAGAAACATTCTTTCATGAGTCAAAATACTGAAGAAATTGAAATTTTAGATTTTGATGAACCAACAAAATTTGAAACTAGAAAGAAACCTAAAATTAAATTTCCAAACATTGTTATTAAAAACAAATTTAAATTTGCCACCACTCTTGTTGGCTCACTAGCAGTTTTAATACTTATATTGTCAGCTGTAACCGGAGCGAATGTTATAAAAGTAAGTGCTAAGAAATTCTTAGAAGGTCTAGGAATCTATACAGAAGAAGTAAAAAAAGTAGAAATCCAATCAAATGATTATGATAATCAAGGCTCTTGGCATATTGATAAATCAGCTAAATGGACGGGTTCAAATACAGCACAAGTTACTTTTGATTTAAATTCTATAATGAAAACAGGAGATCATTATAAAGATGTTGTATTAGTTTTAGATATATCTGGTTCTATGTCAGGAGATAAGATGACGAAAGCAATTAGTGATTCTAAAGAGTTAGTTAGTTATTTGCTATCTAATAGTCAAAACAGAATAGCAATCGTTACATTTGATAGTACTTCCACAGTAATTTCAACTTTTTCAAATGACAAAGATGATTTGTTATCAAAATTAGACACTATCACAACAACAGGATGTACAAACTATAATGCTGCACTTCAAAACGTAGACGTTGTTATGAATGGATATACAAAAGAATCAAATCGAGACGTTGTAACATTATTCTTAACAGACGGATATCCAAATGAAGATACACCAAATCAAGTTGGTACTTTTGAGGTTTTAAAAGATAAGTACCCTTATATGACGGTTAATGGTGTTCAATATGAAATGGGAACAGATATCATAGACGAAATAAAACAAATAACAGATTCTCAATGGGTAGCTGACCAATCAACACTTAATAATGTATTATTTGACGCTTCCATTTCTCCAATAGTTTATGAAAAATTTGTTGTTACAGATTTTGTTCATGATGACTATTTTACGATTGGTTCGGTGAGTGATATTAAAGTTACAATGGGAACGGTAACATTAGAAGATGATTCTGGAACTCCAAAAATTACATGGAATTTGGGAAAAAACTCATATATGACTGGTGGAAATGCTAAGATGACAATTAATCTTACATTAAAACCACAATATGTTGGTAGTGAGGGATTTTATCCAACCAACAAAAGAGAAAATATAAATTATAAATTACCAGAAGATACAGAAAAAAATGTAAATAGTACGAACACTCCAGTATTAAAAAACAACTATGAAGTTATTTATGATACGAATACACCAACTGGATGTACACTTTCTGATATTGCAAGTGAGAAACATTTTATATATCAAAATGTTACCAAAAAAACAAATGAACTATCTTGTGAGGGATATTTGTTTAAAGGTTGGGAAATTGATGAAAATGATGCAAAAGATATAACAATAGTAAATGATGACATATTTGTAATGCCTGAACATGATGTAACAATTAGAGCTACTTGGACTAGACAGTCCATTGTCAAATCGATGGATGGAACAGTTCATGAAAAGACAACTTTATACAAAGTACTACAAAACGAAGCTGCAACTGGAACATATGCCAAAGAATATACAGGAAATCATCAAGATTCAATGAATGCTTCAAAATCAACACAAAAGATCTATTACTATTATGGTTCAAGTGCAACGAACGGAACAGCAATATTAGATAAGAATAATGTACTTTTTGCTGGACAATGTTGGCAAATGATAAGAACAACCGATACTGGTGGAGTTAAGATGATATACAATGGGGAAGCAGTAGATAACCAATGTTTATCTACACGTGGTACGCATGTAGGATATGCATCTAGAACAAGCCAAAACTTAGCATCAAACTATTGGTATGGAACAGATTATACCTATGATAGTGCAGCAAAAACATTTAAAGTAAGTGGTACAACAGAACAAACTACATGGAATGCAACAACAGGACCAGGACTAGTTGGAAAATATACTTGTAAATTAACAAGTGAAGATGGTTCATGTTCAACCTTATATTTAGTAGAGTCATATTACAATACGACGAGCGCATATGTAATACCATTAAACTCAAATTCCAATTATTCACAATTCGGAACCTTACAATTTAATGCAAGTTATAATTCACCAACTTATGTTGGATACATGTACGGAGATGTTTATGCATACAGTTCAACAAATGGAAAAACAAGTCAAAGTTTTACAACAACACAAACTATGTTACAATCAACATCTTTAGGAACATCTTATTGGTATGCAGATAATGTTGATTATGGAACGTCGACAGCCGGTCGATATTCACTAGTAGATCCATATCAAGTAAGTGGTACAACAGATTATCCTAATTTGGTAGGAAAATATACATTTAGAAGTTCGAGCCAAACAAATACATCAACTAGTGTTTACTACATTGCAGCAGTTAATAATACAACAATGTATTATAAACAACTACAAAGTGGTAACTTATTGTCTGCCTATGAACCAATAGTATTTGGAGATTCCATCACAGATAACGGAGATGGTACATATACAATTAATAATCCAACAAATGTGACATTATCTGATTGGTATACAAATTATGCAAATTATAAAGAAAAATATACATGTAATGATAGTAGTACAACATGTGCTTCTCCAAGATATACTACAGCTACAACATCCACGAACTACACGTATATAAATGCAGGCGAGAAGATAATGATTGGAAAGACAAGAAGTGGATTAACTCTTACGGATACATTGTTAGTAAGAAAAGATGAACTAGTGATTAATTCAAGTAATTATAGTGATTATAAATATACATGTAATACAGATAGTGCTACATGTACAGAAGCAACACTCCGAATGATATCTGGATATAGTGCAACAGGATATAACTATGCTCCAAATCATTATTATGGTAGTAGCGTAACATGGGATGGAACCAATTATACATTGGTAGATCCAATAGAAATTGAAAACTATAATAATATGAATAATATTTCTACACATCACTATATGTGTGTATCAAACGGATTAAAAACGTGTGCGACAGTAGCTTATTTGTATTATTATACTGGTTCAGGAACAATGTATTATATAACATTAAAAGATGGAGTTACAACGATTGATAAAGCACTAGAAGATATGCTGACAAAAAACACCACAAATTCTATAATGAAAAGTGGAGTAGATGCATGGTATAAACATTATTTATTAGAAGATTATGATGATTATATAGAAGATACAATATTCTGTAATGATAGAAGTATAAGAGCATTAAATGGATGGAATCCAGATGGTGGAATGACAAATGCATATCTACAATTTAAAGAATATAATGCCACAAGTGATTTAAGTTGTACAAATACAACAGATAAATTTAGTGTATCCAATAATAATGCAAAATTAACTTATAAAGTAGGCTTGATGTCAAGTCCGGAAATGAACATTTTAAATAATAGTAATGCTGGAAAAACAGGACAAATTTATTGGCTTGCTTCGCCTTACTATTTCGGCTACGACGGCGCTGGCGGTCGTGGCGTGTACTCGAACGGTAGCATGAACGGCTACTTCGTCCTCGACGCTATCGGCGTGCGTCCGGCAGTTTCACTGACACCAGGCATCGAGTATTCTGATGGAGATGGAAGTATGGCAAATCCATACAAAGTTGAATTAGGAAGCTAAACTGTGGATGCCTGACACTAAACACTTGAAAAAGTCTCACGAAAACCCTTTCGTGAGACACTCCTGAATTACATCTTGCTTTTGAAGAAGTAGAAATCAAGAGATAAAGATAGATGAGCACCATAATATCATTTTGATGATATTATGGTGCCAAAATTAATTAAAATTTGGATTAAACTTAATGTTTGATCTAGGATTGTACCATTTTAGATTTGCACATTTTTGTTGGCAGCCCGTTGGCTTGCTTCGCCTAACTATTTCAACAACAACAACGCTAACGGTCGTAACGTGAACACGAACGGTAACATGAACAACAACAACGTCAACAACGCTAACGGCGTGCGTCCGGCAATTTCCAACTCACATATTTTTGTCAAATTTATAATGAATAAAAGTTATGTTGAAATTTGGCACTCTCACATACAGTTGTGAAACAGGTACAATTCTATGAACGTAAGTTCTAAATAAATTAATAGTGTAAGCTACGAGAGGTAACTTAGTTGGCTTTCGTAGCAACTTACTATTACAAACTAAATGAGGTAAAATTTATGCATGAGAACAAAGAGTTTAAGCTATATGTAGAAATTCTAAATTATAGCAGATACATAAGAAAATATGTTCTTTGCAATATACCTAACGTGCACAGAGATTTACGGATTCATTTGATGGATGAGGTTAATAGCTTAATTAGAAATTTGGTTTCAGCAGAAAGTACAAAAGGAAATATAAGAATGAAATATATAACAGAAATGATAATTAATATCAAAATGTTAGATATAATTTCATCTGACATAAGAGACTTTTGTCCTGAAAGCAAAAAGCATATTAATAAATCCGTAGCTATTTTGGCAACATTAAAAAATATGACATACGGATGGCAGCAGAATCCAGAACCAAATGAAAGCACTAAATAATGATATATATTATAAACCAATTACTTATGAAAATGTAATTTCTACGTGGGATATTGTAAGAAGAACTTGTAAAAACAAAAGAGCAATATTTAGATACCATGTAAACAAGAATTCCATGAATTACAATATATATCAAATATTATTAAATGGCTTATATAAACCTTTGCCTTTTCGATTATTTTTAATCTTTGAACCAAAGGCAAGATTAGTAATGAGCCAGACAGTGGGTGACAAAATTGTTAATCATTTTGTTGCTAAATATTATCTTTTACCATATCTAGAAAATAAGCTTATTGATAGTAATGTAGCAACAAGAAAAGGTAAAGGAAGTAAATATGCAGATAAATTAATAAATGACTATATTAATAAAATTAGAATTAATAATCCTAAGTCAGAAATATATGTGTTGAAGATAGATATAAGTAAATACTTCTATACTATTCCACACGATATTTTGATGGAAAAACTTGCAAAAAGAATTCAAGATATAAATGTATTAAAAATTATTAAAACAATTATTGATGAAACAGATAAACCTTATATTAATAACATAATAGATAATTTAAATAAAAAATATGGGACCAATATTCCTCATTATGAAAAAGGAGTTGGATTAAGTATTGGTGCCATGACTTCTCAATTTCTAGCGATATTCTTTTTAAATGATTTAGACCATTACATTAAAGAGGATTTAGGATGTAAGTATTACGTAAGGTATATGGATGATTTTATTATTATTGATACAGATCGAGATAGATTAAAAACAATTTGGAAATTGATTGAAATTGAGTTAAAAAAATTAAAATTGAAAATTAATCCTAAGAGTTCAATTGTTAATTTAAAAACGGGAATTACATTCTTAGGATATAAGTATAAGATAGATAATGATAAATATGATGTAACTTATAGAAAAAAGACAATTAAAAAAATAAAAAAGAAATTAGTTACATTAAAGAAGCATGATTTAATGAAATATTACAGGTCTTATGGTAGTTATTATGGTTACTTGAAAAAGATAAAGACTTGGGAAAGGGAGTTTACAATGAAAGCAATAGAAAAGTACGATTACTTTAAAGAAAAGAATCCCAAAAAAATTATTCTTGTAAAAGAAGGCAGTTTTTATAAAACATATAAAGACGATGCTAAGTTGCTTTGGAATTTATTTGGCTATAAATGGAATAATTCATCGATTGCTTTTGGTGTAAGTAATGCAGGAAAAATCTTTGACAAAATAAAAAGTCAAGGATTGGGATACATTACAATTGAAAACGATTCAAGTACTATTGAAATACAAGGTAATGATATTGTATATGACTCTTATCTAAATATTTCATTAATTAATTATGAAAAGTATGAGAAGAAAAATAGACTACATAAAATGTTAGATGAACTAATTGAACAAGATATGAATTTTGTTAATACTCTGGAAGAGTACTTTAATACACTACAGAGAGGAGATGGTAAGAGTGAAGAAAATTAAAATTAAGAGAAAAACAAAAATTAATTCAACAACAGCAGAAAAACAGGTAAAAGCAATGTGGGTAGTATTCGCTCTTGCACTTCTATGTATCTTATTAACTCTATTCATTGGTAAAAGTTTCGCAACACTCTTAGACAATGATGTAGAAGTAAAAGAAAATTCAGATTTAACATATTACTTAAACGTATCCTATGATGGAGTAGATAAAAATGGAACACAGTCTGACACTACTACTGTATCAGAAATAAAAAGTGGAACTTTATTTGTAGAAGATAAAATACCAGATGGACTTGAATTTACTGGTTTTGTGACCACAGCAGATGGTTCTATTGGAGCAGTAAAGAGAAGTGATGCAACAGCTTGTACTGGTAAAGTAATTGACGATACCAATGAAGCTAGTGTTACAGAAGGAGTTTGGAATGCTGGTAATACTGAATACACGTATCATGGACTTCATTATAATGCAACTACAAGAACAGTAACGTTTCAAGTAAAAAACTTAAAAGCAGGGTGTGAATTAACAGTAGGTATTAAAACTAAAACGCCAACAGTTGATGATCCGGCAACACCACAAAGAGAAATAAGAAGAGACTTTTACAACTTTGCAACAGCAAGAGAAAGAGGATTAACAATTAATTCTAATACAGTTCATGCTTTCATGGGTAGTGAGTTTGCAACACTATATAATGTCAATTATGCCTATACTGGAACTGTTCCTGATGGTGCTCCATCAGCACCTAGAACATCAAGCTATTCAGAAGGAACAAAGGTTGGAGTAGCTTCCAATGTAGAAGTAGAAGGCTATACATTTAGTGGTTGGACAACAACAAATGCTACCGTATCAAATAATTCATTTACAATGCCTGGAAACGATGTTACATTTATAGGTTCATTTACTCAAAATCCTACTAAAAAAGTTACTTATACATTAACTGGTACAACTCCTGATGGATATGTTCTACCAAGCGAAAAAGAGTATTATCCTGGTTCAATTGTAAACTTAGATTCCTTAAAAGAGGGGGATGTATTTAATGGTTATCGGTTCTTAGGTTGGACAACAACAGATGTTACAGTCAGTAGCGATAGAGATTTTACAATGCCATCAACAAATGTAACTCTTGTAGGAGAGTTCGAAGAAGTTACTTATAAAGTCACATATCAATTTTATGATGGTGTTCTACCACCAAATGCAGAAAATTACTTACCTCAAGAAAGGTCATATAAGCCAGGAGTTACTGTTACAGTAGAAAATGTTGTAAGTGAACCAAGTGGTTATAAATTCTTAGGTTGGTATAAAGAATCAGAATTTGAAATGCCAGAACATGATGTAATAATTTATGGAGAATGGAAAGTTCAAACAGGAACATTCGAACCAACGATTACAAAAACACTAATCAGTAATAAAACTTATTATAGAGTAGGAGATGCAGTAGAGTTTAGAATTACTGTTACAAATACTGCAACATTCCCAATCAACAATATAATAGTAAAAGAAAATACTGAGCATTCTAGTTTTAAATCGGGAACTGGGTATACTGTTCTTTCGGATCATGTTGCTAATGTAGATACACTTGCTGCTAATAGTAGCATAGATTTATACGCAACATATACTGTTCAGGCAGATGATTCGGGAACTATTACAAACGAAGCAGAAATAAAAGGAGCACTAGCTAGTAATGATTATCAATTAGTGGATAAAGAATATAAAGCAACTGCAACTTTTAAAATTCAATCAAAAATAAAAATATGTAAGGCGATAAATGGTTCATATAATGAAAATCAATTTCAATTCCATATAACAGGAACAACCAATAATTACGAAACATGGGTAATTTTAGAAAAAGATGGATGTGAAACAATATTTGTAGATCCATCTACCTATAAGGTTAAAGAGATTGTACCTCAAGAATATTCTATTAAGAGTGTTGTAGGTGCCGTCACTTCAGACAATGCCAATTTAGTAGTTGCAGAGGGTCATAACTATGAAATTACTTATACCAATGAATTTGTGAAAAAAGGATTCTTACATTCGTTTGGAAATGTAAAAAATCAAATTATACAGGGAGGTAGTTAGGATGAAATTTAAGAAAATCAAGAAAAAACCATTATTCTTCCTCCTACTACTTCTTGCACTTGGTATAGTTGGTACAACATTTGCTTATTATTACACAGAAATAGCTATACCAAATCAATTTAGAGCAATGACTTATAACGTTACTATAGAAGAAAAATTTAATAATACATGGGGAACAAAAAAAGTTAGTTTTGTAAACAACGAAGAAACAAATACCCCAGTAGTTTTAAGAATTAATTATAACGAATTATGGAGAAAAGAAGTGAATGGAGTTAAATTATCATTAGATAATAACGTAAATGGTACTAATGTTGTAACTAAAAATTGGACAACTGCCTTTACCAATGATTTCATTGATGGAGGAGATGGCTGGTATTATTACAAAAAAACACTAGCTGCTGAAGCTTCAGTTCAAGTCCTAGATTCAATTGCTTTAAATGAAAGCTTAATCAGTACTTCTCCTTATTATGATGATTATAAATCTTATACTTATGAATTAGATTTCAATTTTGAAGCTATTCAAGCAAGCAGTAGCGCCATATCAGAAATATGGGGAAAGACTGCTACCATAAGTGGAGGTAATGTTACATGGGCGTCATAAAAAAAATAGTTCATTTATTGGCAATCATTTCCTACATTCTCATAATTGTTTATGCGATTGTATGTATTCCTATGATTTTTGGAAAACATCCTGTAGTTGTGCTTTCAGGATCCATGGAACCTACATACAAAGTTGGTAGCGTAATTTATTATAAGAAAGTATCAGAAAAAGAATTAAAAGAAGGGGACGTAATAACGTTCAATGTCAATAACAATAAAATGGTTTCACATAGAATAGCTAATATTGATAACGGATTGATAGAGACAAAAGGAGACGCTAACAATGTTTCTGATGTCAATAAAATTCGTTATGAAAATGTTAGGGGTAAGGTAGGAAAACTAAGTATACCTTATGTAGGTTATTACATAAAGATGGTAAATGATAATTTAACATTAGTTGTAATAGCTGCAGTAATAATTTTGGTATCTGAGTTTCTGATTAGCAACGCAGAAGCTTTTGATATAAATAAGAAAAATGGAAGGAGTGCAGAAGATGCAAAAAATTAAAAGTAAAAAATCATTAGTTGCATTATTATTAGTTGCTGTATTAGGAATTGTAGGAGTAACAATTGCCTATTTTACAAGTACTGATACATTTGAAAACGTATTTGGTACTAAACCATATTCAATGGAGGTAGTAGAAACATTCGAAAGTCCTGATGATTGGACACCTGGTACAACTACAGATAAAACTGTTGTTGCAACTAACAAAGGTGATGTAGAAGCAGCAGTACGTGTTTCTTATACAGAATCTTGGGTAGATGCTAATGGAGATCCACTTTCATTAACTGATAGTGCTACTCCAACACCAAATAGAGCTGCAATCATTAATTTTGCTAGTGATTTAAGTACTAAATGGACTAAATCAACTGAAGGTGGAAAAGATTATTATTACTATAAGACAAAACTTGCTAAAAATGCTAGTACTACATCTTTAATTGAATCAGTAACTTTTAACCCTGCTGTAACTATCACAACAACTGATAACTGTGTAGAAAATACAACTGCACATACAAAGACTTGTACAACAACAACAAGTGGATATGCTGGTGGTACTTATACTTTAACTATCACAGTTGAAACAGTACAATATGATCAATATCAAACTGCATGGGGAACAAGTGTAGCTATTAGCTAATATTAATAATTTAATATAAGACAAGGAGGTTTGCTATGAAAAAATTCGTATTATTTATATCTTTATTTGCACTTAGTGTTTTATCAGTTCAAGCAAAAGAAAATAAATTATATTTTACTGAAGAAAATAACAGATTGTATTATGAAAGTAAACTAATAGATGAAGATATTTTTATGAAACACATTGATATGACTCCAGGAGAAAGTTTTACTGATGAGTTATTGATAGAAAATGGAACAAATACAAAATATACTTTATATTTTAAGGTTGTTCCTAGAGAACAAAGTGCAGAAGCTGATGAGTTGTTAGAAAATATCATCATGAAAATAAAACTAGATGAAGAAATCATCTATGAGGGAAAAGCTACAGGCCTTGACTATACCGAGCAAGGAATAGATCTTCAAAAGGCAATATTACTTGGAGATTTCACTCCATCTAAAAATTCTAAAATGGTTGTAGAAACCAAATTATCAGAAAATTATGATAATACAGAATTAAATGAATTTTCATATATCGATTGGTCATTTTATGCTCAATATGATGATAGCAAGCCACCTGTTGAAATTATAGTATCTCCAAATACTATGAGAAACAGTTTTCCTTATACAATTGTATTTTCTGCTATTATTATTTTAATAGGAATAGGAATAGTTAAAAGTGCATATAAAAAGAAAAACTAAGTTATTAATATTTGGAATTATAGTTATAATAGTAGGAATAATAGTTGGTATTATTCCTTTTTTTAAACAAGCTGAGAAAGAAAAAAAAGAAAATACAAAAATAGAAGACTATATATCTGAAACTTCATATATAGATAATACAAATAAAGTTGATATTGAAAACAAGGAAGAGTCTTATTTATTGGTTTTAGAAATTGAAAAAGTAGGATTAAGAAAAGGTGTGTATTCGTTAGAATCAACGCAAAATACTATTGAAAAAAATGTTGCCATAATGAAAGAAAGTTCACTTCCTGACGAAGAAAAAGGGAACGTTGTATTAGAGGCACATAATGGAACTGCTAATATATCATATTTTAATCAATTACATCTATTAGAAATAGGTGATAAAGCTAGTATATATTTTGAAGGAACAAAATATACTTATTTAATTGAAAATATATATGATGTTGAGAAGGACGGTTCTGTTGAAGTGAGCAGAGATTTAAATAAGAGCACATTAACATTAATTACTTGCAAAAAAAATACAGAAGACCGACAACTTGTTATAATCTTATATTTATCAAGCAAAGAAAAATATTAATCTGTAAAATAGTGTATAATGCTGAAAGAAAGATTAATTATTTTTCTTTTTTTTATCAATTAAAATAATAATTAGCGAGAATTTGTGAATAATAAATTGTATTTACTTTAATAATAATTAATAGTATTATAATTGAATTAAAGAGAGAAATTAATTTTATTTATAATAGAATTTACGATTTGGGGTGTCATTATGAATAATACTATAGAGTATTTAAAACTACTGCAAAATTTTTCACATCCGGAAGATTCACGAAATAGAAAACTATTAAAAAGTTATGAATTGACAAAAGGATTGTATAATTATGGGACTATTATTAATTCTGTTAATAATAATTACGAAGTATATTGCTATGTTATAAGTAATGATAATTCAATAATAGCCTCGTCGTTATTATTGAAGGAATTTAATGATATTAACACAGCATTGAGTTATTATAAAGAACTAGCAACCATGATGAAAGAAAAAGAGATTGTTTTTTTATTTGATAAATGTAAGATTGAAAATAAATAAGAGTACTATTTCGGACCATTTTGGACCACTTAACACTTGAAAGTCTTTTTTCAAGTGTTATAATTAGTACAATGAGATTAATATTGAATGTTACCAATATTAGTTTTTTTATTGACTTTTTGTCAATTAGAGTGTAAAATAAGAAACCAATATGTGGGGGTATATATTTATTTTTATGAAAGAAGCAATAAAGCGAGAAAAAAAAGGCAAATCTTTTATAAAAAAGAATACGGGTTTAAGGATGATAATATATTCTTTAATTCGCAGAAAAAAGTTAATAAATTTTATATAGAGAGAAGTACTGATTAATACTTTTCTCTTTTTTGTTAGTGAGAAAGATGGGGGATTCAAGTGATATTTGATTTATTTAAAAATGAAGAAGTAAAAATTGAATTAACAAGTGAAGATGATTATAAAATATTATCGGATTCGATTCAAAATGATTATGATATTGATAAAGTAAAAGAAAAATTTCATTATGTATTAAAGGAGATTGAACGAGCGCAACCTGAATTTGATGAGTTAGTTCCACATATAACGTCAAATTTTGAATTTACACTTCCTAATTCAAAAATGTTCCATTCTGATCCAACAGCAGTCCTAGGAACAAAACGAATTATGAAAGGCGAAGAATTGTTAG
Source organism: uncultured Erysipelotrichaceae bacterium (assembly GCA_902801525.1). Taxonomy (GTDB): domain Bacteria; phylum Bacillota_I; class Bacilli_A; order RF39; family UBA660; genus RUG14670. The sequence continues at coordinate 24,869 of CADCIN010000002.1, forward strand.
AAGCTTATTATCTGATGAAAAATATATATGATAAGCATTTAAGTACAAGTGAAAAATATGTTTTTGTATGTCACTATATTGGAAAAAGATCAAAGAATTCAATTATTGCACAATTGAGATGTGGAAAGAGTACAATGCAAAAAATAGATAATAGTTTGATGATTAAATTTGGAATTTGTCTTGGATGGAAGAATATCGAAAAAAATGAAATAAAATAAAAGGAGATATGTATATGTTAAAAGTAATGGGAGCTTTAGTAATAAGCTCTTTTTTGTTGTTTATTTATTGCAGTTGTAGAATGGCAGCAGAATCTGATAAATATATGGAGGATAAGGATAAAAATGAAAATGAATCACTATAAAGCAAATTTATACTTTTCAGGGACAGAACATGAAATGATTATCAATGCAAGATCAAAACTAGAAGCTGTTGTAATTTTATTAAAGCTTTATAAAAATGAATTAGAAAAATCAAAAATAATTATCAAAGTAAGAGATTTAACATTTGAAGAAAAGAAAATATATGAAATAAAAGAGAGGCAAAAATATGACAAATAAACCAAATTATATAAAGTTTATATACTATATGAAAAAGTATGGAGTAATAAAAAAACAAGTTTATATAAAAGCTTTAAAAAAGTTAGATATAAAGAAAGAAAATGGATAAAGAAAATGACGGTTAAAATTATATTTGATTCAAAAGGAAAGACTTTGGAGGAAATTATGGAAGAAGATTTTTTAGAATTTATAGAAGCATATATAAGAACAAGAATAAAATAAAGTATTGTCAAATGTAAAAAATAACTAATCGTAGTTTTGAGATTGTATGAATAAAAATAATAAAATGCTATTGCAAGGCAGGTGATAAAATATATGTATGGTTCAATTTCAACTTTGTTATCTATATATAGACCTGAGGAAATAGCAAAATATATAAGATTGTCTGAAGAAGATAAAAATAAAAAAGGTGGAATAATTGATGAATCTGAATCAATAACTAATCAAAGATTGATTCTAAATCAATTTATAGATATAAGAGGAAATCAGGGGTGTTTATGTAAAGAATTTGTAGATGATGGTAAATCCGGAACTAACTTTGATAGACCAGGATGGAAAAATTTATTAGATGAAGTAGAAAATGGTACTATAAAAGTAATTATAACTAAAAATCTATCAAGATTAGGAAGAAATAATTATGAATGTAGTTACTATATGGACTGTTATTTTCCAGATGTGGGAATTAGATTTATGACAGTTCAAGAAGATGTTGATACACTAGACCTATATAAAAGTAGTAATGATTATGCAGGAATAACAAATGTAATGAATGAGAAATATTCAAGAGACTTGTCAAAAAACATAAAAAATTCAAAAAGAGTTCGGCAAGAAAATGGAGAATATATTGGTGGTAATAATACCCCATTTGGATATTATCGAGATCCTACAGATAAACATCATTTACTAATAAATGATGTTGAAGCTGTAATTATAAGAATGATTTTTGAAAAATTTACTGAATTAAAAACTCAAGGAGCATTAAAAGAATATCTATTTAACAACAAAATATCAACACCTTCTCAGTTTAGACATTATAAAATTCAATCAAAGATACCATATAGATGGGATTCAAGAACATTACATGATATACTAACAAACGAAGTTTATATTGGTCATATGGTTCAACATAAATGGGAGAAAAAGAATTTTAGAAGAAAAAAATTATCAAGAGTACCAAGTGAGCAGTGGATTAAAAAAGAAAATAAACATGATGCGATAATTACGATTGAACAATTTAACTGGGTTCAAGAATTATTAAAATGTGCTCCAAAAAAGTCAAAATTTAACGAACGCGAATTATTAGAAGGTATGATGTATTGTCATGAATGTGGACATGCTTTAACTATAAATAGTAAAACTAAACACAAAGGAAAAGATGGAAAAATATATAAGCAATATTATTTAATATGTAGCTATTATAAGAAACATAAAAAGGCAAAGGTATGTGAAAGTCATTCATGTAATTATTTTGAATTTGAAAAGTTTGTATTGGAATATTTAAATAATATATGTAAAAACTATGTTGATATTATTAAATGCAAAAGTTTAGCAAAAGAGAAAATTTCGAAAATTGATGATAAAAAGCGAAGATTAGAGAACAGCATAGAATCATTAGGAAAAGAAATTAAATCGATTGAAGAAAAAATTGAAAGAGCATATATGGATAGACTAGATAATAAAATATCCATTGATATTTATAAAAATATATCTTCAAAACTAATTGAAGATAAAGAAAATATTGAAAAGCAATATAATGAGTTAAAGGAAACATATAATGAATTCATGTCAAAGAATTCAGATGAACGATTAATAGAGGCAGAAGAAGTAGCAGAAGAATTTATTAAAAGTAGAAAAAAGGTTTCAAGAGATTTAATTGTAAAAATAATTGATAAGATAGAATTTACAAAAGATAAACAAATATTAATTTATGTTAAAATGAAACAATTGGAATATTTAAACTGATAAGGATTATGGTCATACGGGGTGGGCGAAAATTACCCCAGCACATGATCCTAACGACTTTGAAGTTGGAAACAGACATAATTTAGAAAGAATAGTTATCATGAATGATGATGCTACAATGAATGAAAATGTTCCAAAAAAATATCAAGGAATGACTAGAGAAAAATGTCGTGAAGAGCTTCTAAAAGATTTAGAAAAAGAAGACTTATTACTTGAGGTTGAACCACTAGTTCATGAAGTTGGGCACTCAGAAAGAACAGGTGTAATGGTTGAACCAATGATTAAAAAACAATGGTTTGTTAAAATGAGACCACTTGCTGATAATGTATTAGAAAATCAAAAAGATACAAAGACAAAAGTTCATTTTGTACCATCATCATATGAAAAAACAATGAATCACTGGATGGAAATAACATATGATTGGTGTATTTCTAGACAGTTATGGTGGGGACATAGAATTCCAGCATGGTATAAAGATGATAAGATCTATGTAGGAATGGAAGCACCAAAGGAAGAAGGATGGAAACAAGATGAAGATGTATTAGATACATGGTTCTCAAGTGCATTATGGCCATTCGCAACATTAGGTTGGCCAGATAATACAGATTTATTAAATAGATATTATCCAAATAATACATTAGTAACTGGATATGATATAATTCCGTTCTGGGTAAATAGAATGACATTTCAAGGAGAAAGGCTTCTTGGTAAAAGACCATTTGAACACTGTTTAATTCACGGACTAATTCGTGATAAACAAGGAAGAAAATTCTCAAAATCATTAGGAAATGGAATAGATCCATTTGATATGGTAAAAGAATATGGTGCAGATGCACTAAGATATTATCTAGCAACAGATGTATCATCAGGAACAGATATGAGATTTGATGAAGATAAAATTAAAGCAACATGGAACTTTATTAATAAACTTTGGAATGCATCAAGATTTACTTTAATGAATATCTCTGATTTAAAAGAAATTAAATTAGATAACTTGAAAAATGAAGATAAGTGGATATTAACAAAATATGAAAATACAATACATACAGTTAAAAAATTCATGGATAAATTTGGATTTAACAATGCAGGAGCAGCTATCTATGATTTCACATGGAATTACTTCTGTGATTACTATATTGAAATGGCCAAATATTCAATTGATGATGAAACAACTAAATCAATATTATGTTTCATATTGTCAGGTATTTTAAAAATGCTTCATCCATTCATGCCATTCGTAACTGAAGAAATTTATAATATGCTTCCAGTAAAAGATGAAGAATCGATTATGATTTCCGAATATCCAAAACATCAAAAGAAATATATATTTGAAGAAGAAGAAAAAGCAGTAGATGACGCAGTTGAATTTATTAAATCATTTAGAAATGTAAAAGCTGAAAATAATATGACAAAAGATTTAAAAGTTATGTTTGATACAGAAGACGATAATGAATTAATTGTTAAATTATTAAGATTAGATGACAACATAGTAAAAGAACCAACTGGTGCTAAAGCATATAAAGTATTCTCAAATAGAATAAAAGCGACAATATTCTTTGATAAAATTGAATCAGAAGCAGATAAAAAATTAAAAGAAGCACAAATAGAAACATTAAAAACTTCTATTGCAAGAAGAGAAAAATTATTATCTAATGAAAATTATGTAAATAAAGCACCAAGCAACATAGTTGAAAAGGATAAGAAAAAACTAGAAGAAGAAAAGAAAAAACTAGAAGAATTAACTAAATAAAAGGTGAATAATGAATAAGAAAAAAACTCTTTATGCTCTTGTACTAATAATGGCCCTAACAAATGCAGGCTGTGGTAGTAAAGAAGCCATAAATAAAGCAGTAGAAATAGTAACTACAACAAGTGATGAAGATCTAGAAAAAATGGCATCATCATATGAAGAATATACAGAAATCGCAACAACAATGGTTGAAACTACTACTGAAATGGGAACAGTAAAAGAAACAGAGCAAACTTCTGAAATATATACAATAAGTAATATAGAAGAAACACAAACTGAGGCAGAAACTATACAGCCATTTAATCAAGTAGTAACTGATATTATTAATGAAAATAAAAATAATTTTAATGATTATTATAAAGAAGATTATGAATTGTTTAAAACTAAAGGTAAAGGGCTATTTATCAAGTTAATAGACTTTCTATTTTATAATTCACAAATCAATGGAGTAACATTTCAGCAATTAACAACTGAAGAAAAACTTAAATTATATTCAGAATTAGTAAAATTAGATAGTGCTATTATGACAATTGAACCAAACTATAAAGAAACACTTGGAGAAAAATATAATACTATAAAAGATTTTTCAAAAGAAAAATTAGATACAGTAAAATCTAAAATTAGTGAAAGAATTGGTCAAGAAGAGTATGAAAGTATTCAAAATAAAATAAATGAAAAAAAAGATTATGGAGAAAGTATTTATACTGAAAAAAAAGATAAAGTAAAAAAATATGCTGCCGAAAAATACCAAAATTTTAAAAATAATAATCAGGAATAATTTATAAAAAAATGAAAAGAATATTATTGTTGAAAGATAATATTTTTTTATTGAAAATTATAAAGAAAAATGATAATATTAAATATAGAGTAGGATAGCAATTGAAGAAATGTATCTACTTAAATAGTAAAGGAGAAATTACATGAAAGGAAATAATCAAAAAAGTGCTTACGTGTTACTAGGAGTATTATCTATAATGATTATTGGATTGAGTATTGCATTTGCAGCATTATCATCAACATTAAATATTACTTTTGGAAATGTAACACAAAGTGCAGAAAGTTGGAACATAGCATTCAAAACAGGAACAGGAGTTGCTGGAACAGCTAAAGGAACAAGTACAACAGGAAGAACATGTGGAACTGCAAATATTACTGCAACAACTGCAACTATTGCAGATACTACATTATCAAAACCAGGTGATTCTTGTACATGGCCATTAACTGTAGAAAATAAAGGAACAATTGATGCAACATTAGCAACAATTACACCAACTGCACCAACATCTGTAACTTGTACAAATAGTGGAGCAAGTATGGTATGTGGTAATATTACATATAAAATTACTACAGACGAAAATGCATTAACATTATTAAAAACAGGTGGAAAACTTGCTAAATCAGGTACACAACAAATATATTTAACAGCAACTTATACTGGATCAACACTTTCAGCAACTGAAGTAGTTCAATCTGGTGCTAAATTTTCTTTAGTATATAACCAAGCATAGTTATATATTAATTAAAAGGGGTGATGACAATTAATAATTCAGAAAAAGAAATTGAACTCCTTGATATATTTGAAGAAGAGAAAATAGAAGTACCACAAAAAGAAATAAAAAAAGATAATTCAAAACTCAAATATCCAAAATATGATAGTTTTGAAAAAAAACTAATGCGAAAAATTATTCCTATAGTGGTAATGATAATTGTATCTGCTATATCGCTTTTCAAAATATTTGATTATATAGCAAATAATAAAGAAACATTCAAGGAATTATCAACATCGAATTACTTTGTGTGTTTAAGTGATAATGAGTATTATGAATTAGAATGTCAACCTGAAAATATGCAATATTTAGCTGGTGAAACAAAAACAATTAAATATAATGTTTCATATAATGCTTTATATAACTACAATGTTGATAAAAAATATAATTATGATATTGTTGCTGATTTAGATATATATAGTGATGAAGAAAATAGTAAAACTCTAATTCACAAATCAGAAAAAATAGTATCTAATAAAATGGTAAAAATGCAAGGTAGCTATCATACAATAAATGATACAGTTACAATACCATTTTCAAAATATTATAATTTAATACAAAGTTATGAAAATAAATATGGAGTATTGACTAAATCCACATTCAAAATAACTTTTAAAGTAAATAACAAAGATATTTCTTCAATTAATATGAATTTAGGTAGATCTACTTATAAGATAGATAAACAAGATACTAAAAATAGTAGTATTATTGATAAGAGTTTAAAAGAATCTTTAACATCAGAATTAATGGTATACATTATTGTATTTGCAGTTAGTTCTATAGTATCAATAATATTATTAATAAATATAATATATTTTCTAATTAGATATACACCAAAGAAAAGTTCATATCAAAATAGTCTAAAAGAAATTTTGAAAAATTATGACAGAATAATAGTAGAAATTAAAGATGTTAAACCTCTAATTCAAGATAAACCAATAATTAAGGTTAAAACATTTCTTGAATTAGTCGATTTAAGAGATACTATTGATAGACCAATATTACATGTAAGGATAAATAGTATCAAAGATGCATTCTATGTAAATGATGCTGATAAAATTTATGAATATGTAATGAAAGATAATAATTAAAATTTGAGAGGAATAAAACATGAAAGAAACAAGCAAAAAGAAATCATATATTATTTTAACAGTATTATCAGTAATGATAATTGGATTAAGTGTTGCTTTTGCAGCATTATCTACAACATTAACAATTAACTTTGGAAATGTTACACAATCTTCACAAAATTGGAATGTTCAATTTAAAGAAGAATCTGCACTAGAAGCAGAAAAAAATGGAACTAGTGATACTGGACTAGTATGTGGTACAGTTAAAGCAACTACTACAACTGCTACAGTATCTGATTCAACATTATCTAAACCTGGTGATAAATGTGTATGGGCATTAAATGTTAAAAATACAGGAACAATCGATGCAACATTATCAACAATTACTCCAGTAACACCATCTTCAGTAGAGTGTACAACTGTAGGTGCAAGTATGGTATGTGGAAACATTACTTATAAATTAGCTTCAAATGCTGATGGATCTACATTACTTGCAACAGGAGTAGATGTTTTAAATACAACAGGAAATCTACCAGTTTATTTAGTTGCTGAATATACAGGAACTGAACTTAGTGCAACACCAGTAACTCATACAGGTGCTGGATTCACAATGAACTTTGCACAAAAATAGGAGGTAAATATAATGGAACAAAACGAAAATAAAGTAAAGAATAGAGAAGTATATGTAATTCTTTCAGTATTGTGCGTAGCTGTAGTAATTCTTGCAGTTGCATATGCTGCTTTATCTTCCACATTAGAAATTAACTTTGGTACTGTTTCGCAAAATGTACAATCTTGGAATGTAGGATTTATTCCAGGTACTGCAACAGCAACATCTAAAGGAACAAGTACTACAGGTTTAGTATGCGGAAGTGCAACTGTAACAACTGATACAGTTACAGTTGCAGATTCATCAATTTCTAAACCAGGTGATTCTTGTACTTATAAATTAACAGTTAAAAATAGTGGATCAATCAATGCAAAATTATCAACAATTACACCAGTAGATCCTGCATCTACAAGCTGTACAAAAGATGGAGCAAGCATGGTATGTGGAAATATTACTTATAAATTAACAACAGACGATGTTGGAACTACATTATTAACAGCAAATGCTAGCTTAGAAACAGCTAAAAGTCAAACTGTATATTTAAGTGCTACATATACAGGAACAGGATTACAATCTGAAGCAGTAACACAATCAGGAGCAGGTTTTACATTAGTTTATAATCAAGCATAAAATAAAAAAACTTTAAATTTAATTTTAAAGTTTTTTTTTGTAAAATTATCTGAATAAATGTTATATTGAAATAATTTGAATAAAATGTTAAAATATATATAAGAAAGATAATTGGAGGATGAAATGCATAAACAAAAGTACAAAATAATTTTAATTTTAACAGCTTTATTATTAACACTAGGTGTTGCTTTTGCAGCAATGAAAAAAACTTTAACAATAAAATTTGGAAATGTAACACAAACAGCACAAACATGGAATGTAGGTTTTGTTCCAGTAGCAAGTCAAACTGCAACAACAGGTTGAACAAGTACAACAGGAAGAGTCTGTGGAACAGCAACAATAACTGCTACAACAATAACTGTAGCTGATACAACACTTTCTAAGCCAGGTGACACCTGCGCATGGCCTTTAACAATAAAAAACTCTGGATCACTTGATGCAATGGTAACAAATATTACAGCAACAAAACCAGGTTCAACAACATGTACTGTAGACGGAGCAGGAATGGTCTGTGGTAATATTACATATAAACTTAAACCTGATATAGTAAAATCAGATGTTTATTCATTAAATTCTGTAATAGAGTCAAACAAAACTCAGGATTTATACTTAGTAGCAGCTTATACTGGTGACACAGTTAATACAACAGCAGTAACACAATCATCAGCAGCATTTACACTAGTATTTGGTCAAAAATAAAATTAATGATATTGAAAAATTATATAAAAAATGATACTCTATAAAAGTAAAAAGTAGTATATATAGGAGGATAAAATGAAAATCAAAAATGAGAAAAAAACTTATGTCTTAATAGCAGTATTAACTGGATTAGTTATTAGTTTAGGAATCGCTTATGCAGCTTTATCCCAAACATTAGATATAACATTTGGTAACGTTACACAAAACGCTCAAACATGGAAAATTGGATTTGTAACACAATCAGCAGCAGCAGCTACAACAACTGGTGGAACAAGTGCAACAGGAAGAACTTGTGGAACAGTTACAACAACATCTACAACTGCTACAATAACAGATACTACATTATCAAAACCAGATGATAAATGTATCTGGAAATTACAAGTTAAAAATTCTGGTAATATAGGTGCAACTCTTTCAGATTTAAAAGCAGTACAACCTGAATCAACTACATGTACAGTATCAGGTGGAAGTATGGTATGCGGCAATATTACATATAAGCTTACAACAGATGAAGCTGGATCAACATTATATAAAAAGGGAACAGCTCTTGCAGTAGGTGCTACAAAAGATTTATACTTAGTTGCACAATTTACTGGAAGTATTTCATCAACCAAAGTAACTCAATCTGCAGCTGGCTTCACATTAGTTTATGGTCAAAAATAATATAGAAATATAATCATTTGATTATATTTTTTTTTTACATAAAAATAAAATATAATAAATAAAAATTTTATATTGATATTTATTTTTTTTTTGTTATAATCTAATTAAGTTTAGAAAAGAGGAAAGACAAATGTATGATTATGAAACAAAATTAATAAACCTATTAGCTTGTAATGATAATATTTTCACACCAAAAGAGGAACAGATAATAAAGTTTAAAAATGCTTTAAACAAAGCAGCTGAATTTTATAAAACGTTAGATTCATCTAATAGATATAATGAAGTAAATAATTTTGAAAATACAAGGGAAAGTATAATTGACCATAAAGCAAAAATATCATGGACAAAGAATAACATAGGAACAAACTTTGAAAAGGAAGTTAACAGATTAATATTTGAAACCAAATATAATGATCAAAAATTTGATATAAAAAGACTACAACAAAGAGCGTGCAATATCTATGTTGATATAATAACTAATGATTTTTATAGAGATAAATATCTTGCCATGAGAAAAGATACTGAAGAAGCAATTGATTACGATAAATTAGATGTGTTAAAAGATGAAAATGAGGTAATTATAATTAATTGTAATTATGAAACAAAATTTGAAATAATGGAAATTGATGAAGAATTTTCAAAACAAAAAGTATATATAAAGGGTGGACATTGTGAAGAAGGAAAAAACATTAAATAAACATCAAAAGAATATTAATAAGAAAAAAGCTGAAATAGCAGAAATAGATAAATCGATTGATAACAAAAAAGACAATATAATTATATATAAAATAGTATTTGGACTATTGCTATTACTAGTAATTATATTATCAGTACTCGCATATAAAACATCTAAAGAAAATCCAAAGACTAATTATACAGTACCAATAGCCAAAGGAAATAATGAAGTAACACTTGAAGTAGATACAACAAGTTTAAAGAAAAATAATAAAAAAGAATACACATTTTCTATAGTAAATTATAATAATAAAAATCAAATAGATGGTAATAATACAAAATATATTATTGAAATAATACCATCATCAAATATAGAAACATCTAACAAGTTAACTAAATTGGATAGTACCAAAAATTTATTAATAAATAATAAAACAAACTATAGAAAATTTAAAAATAGTAGTAAAAAATCAAAAGATAATTATAAACTTACTATAAAGATGAAAAATAAAAAAGATAAAAAAAATAGTTATGTAACAATATATGTTAAAGGAATAGTCAAATAAAAAAGACAAAATTGTCTTTTTTTATTGTCATAAAATTACAAAAATGATATACTATAGAACACCTAGATGGAGGAGTATATGAAAATTTCAGAAGATGAAGATTGTAATTTAAAAAAGAAAAATATAAAAAATCTAATAATAAATAAAAATACAGTTAGATTATTACTTGGATCATCAATAATGGTTTCAACAATTACACTTTGTAAAGATTATAAAAATTATAAACCAGAAAAATTATCAACAGGAATAACTTCGTCATTAATAAAACAAAATAATTATAATTATGAAAAAATAGTAAAAATAGATTCTGAAAAACAAGTAAATCTAATGTATAACAAAAAAAACTTCTCGAAAATAAAAGAATTAAATATTACAGTCTGTGACACAAATATAGAAGATTTAAAAAAGTTTCCTAATTTAGAAAAACTAACACTAAAAGATGTTGAATTATTAACTGATAATGATAAAAAAACAATAAATAGTTTAGAAAACTTAAAGATAATTGATTTATGTTTAAATGGACATAATTTTAATGAAAATATAGATATTTCATGGATAAGCAACAAGAAAATTGAAATAACTAAAGAATATAATATTACTAATGATTTAAGTGATTTAATAGCATTTCATAAATCAAAAGAGTTAATTGAAGAAAATCCTAATTTAACAGTTAAATATTTTTCACCAGATAGATTGAATGAATTAATTAACTGGGATCAAAAAATTGATAATTTAGTTAAATCATTTGAATTTTATGAACATACTACTGATGAGAAAAAACTAGTCGTATTAACTAATTATGCAACAGATTCAGTAGAATATGATCCAGACATAATTGACGCACCACAAGCAAAAGCAGACCAGCAATATGATCGAATATTTTATTTAAACAACAATTTACTAAAAGATTACTTTGATGGTAAAGAATATGGAATATGTTGTAATTATGGAGCATTATTAAAAATATTAAGTGTCTATTCAGAATTAGATTTAGACTACATAGAAGGAGTCTATGGAATTACACCAGAAAATTCACAAGGACATGTATGGTGCAAATATAAAGATAATATAGTTGATCCTACACAATTAGATTATTCAATTGCATATAATAATACAAAAGCAAAATATAATAGTATAGATAAATCTAATGATTTTATACTTAATACTGTTCAGCAAGATGAAATATCAATAATAGAAATATTACCATCAGATTTAGCATATACAAATTATACAGAAGATGCTGTATATAAAGCACATAAAAATATAGAATATGAAAATGAATATGCTAATTATTATAATACTATTGTAGATAATGATATTAAAAAACATGAATTATTAATATTAGCTAGTTTATTACTATTGAAAACAACATTTACTAAAAAGAAAGAAAGAAAACTAGGTAAAAAAGTTATAAAAAATAAAACCAAGAAATTAGAATACAATATAAATATATAAAATTATTTAAAGAGGTAAATAATGAAAAATAAATATTATAAAATTAATATATGTAATAAATACTTATCAAAAGATATATCATATATTCTTTTAAGAAAAAATAATAAATTTGGAAGAACATATATATATGCAACAGAAGTAGAAGAAGGAAAAATGAAAGATTTTTTATCAAACACATTTTATGAAAAATATAATGGTCAAGATGATGATAAATTGTATTATAATGAAAAGTCAGAAGTAGAAGATGAAGAAGTAAAAAGAAAAAAAGAGATAATTGAATTAAATGGCTTTAAAAGGACTTATAAAAATGAAATAATAAATATTAGTAAAAATATAAAAGAAGAACATATTAAATATGACGAAAATCAAAAGAAAAATGATGAGATAAAAAGAGAAATAAATCAAACAATAAAGAATTTATTAAAAAACACTTCATATGATAAACCAGAAAATTATAAAATATATAATTTGTTTTTATCTAATTCTGAAAGTATAATAGGAATGCAAATACCTGTCCTAGCTATAAAAATATCAGAAGATAAAATGCTAGAACTTTATACAAAGAAAACAATTGAATATGAAGATAATAGCGAAAGTAATTTAACATATTCTGATTACGTTGAGTTAAAAACAAATGAATTATATGCATACACAAAATATATAAATAACAATTATGAAAAATATATTAAAAATATTAATAATTCTGAACAAATGAATATAATGGAAAAGAAAAAACAAGAATCAGAAAGAGAAGTTGACTTAGTATTTAATGAAATAATGTCAACACAAAAATTAAAGAAAAAATCTTTTTTAAAAAGTATAGTAGATAGTTTAAAATAATATCTACTTTTATTTTATGATATAATAAAGATAGGTGATATTATGAAAAAAGTAATTATTGTAGGAGCAGGTCCATCAGGATTAACTGCGGCAATTAAATTATCTAAAAAATATGAAGTAATAGTTTTAGAAAGAAATGATAAAATAGGTAAAAAATTATTATTAACTGGTTCTGGGCATTGTAATTATTATAATAGTGATCAAGATATAAAGCATTATCATAGTAATAATCCTGATTTAATAAAAGAATTGGTTAACGAAAATAACTTAAATAAAGTAAATACCTTTTTTAATAAAATAGGTTTAGTACCTAAGATAAAAAATGGATATTATTATCCAATGTCTAATCAAGCTACATCAGTTAACAATGCACTTATTTCAGAATGTTTAAATAGAAGTGTTAAAATACTAACAAATGAATTTGTAAAAAGTATTAGAAAAAATGAAAATACTTTTGAAGTAGAAACATCAAATAATAAATATACATGTGATAAATTAGTATTATCAACTGGATCATGTGCTTATCCAAAAACAGGTTCAGATGGAAATGGATATGATTTATTAAGAAGTTTTAATATCCCAGTTACAAATATTTATCCATCACTTGTTCAAATAAATTGTAAAAAGGATAAATTTAATTATAAAGATTGGGATAAAGTAAGATGTGATGCTTCAGTAAAACTAATTGAGAATAATATAGAAATAAAAAAAGAAGTTGGACAAATACAACTAACTGATTATGGATTAAGTGGAATATGTATAATGCAACTAAGTGGTTTAATAAATAAAGGAATAAATAATAATAAAAAAGAACAAGTAGAAATTAATTTTTTGCCAGAAATTAATGATTTAAAACAATATTTAATAAATAGAAGTAATATATTAAAAAATAGAGAATTAGAAGATTTGTTAGATGGACTATTAAACTATAAATTAGTTAATCTAATATTAAAAACACTTAAAATATCACATAAGAAATGGAATGAATTAACGAATAAAGAAATAGATGATTTAGTAAACTTTATTTCAAAGTTAAAATTAGAGGTTACAAGTACTAAGTCATTTGATAATTCACAAACAGTTACTGGTGGAGTACCTCTAACTGAAATTAATTTAGATACATTAGAAACAAACAAAGTAAAAGGTTTATATTTAACTGGTGAATTAATTGATATAGATGGAGACTGTGGTGGATATAATTTAACTCTTTCATGGCTTACAGGTCTAGTAGTAGGTGGACAAAATGATTAGAATAAGACAAATACAAATTGAAGTTCAAAATGACACTAAAGAATATTTAATAAAAAAAATAAAAAGTAAATTAAATAATAATATAGAATTTAAAAAATTAGAAATAGTAAAAAAATCAATTGATGCTAGAAAAAAGCCAAATGTATATTATGTTTATGAAGTAGATATAGAAGTAGATAATGAAGAAAAACTAATGAAAAACATAAAATCAAAAGATATAGACATAGTAATAAAGAAAGAGTATGAGTTTAATAAAACAGGAACAATTACATTAAAAAAAAGACCAGTAATAGTAGGATCAGGACCTGCAGGTCTATACTGCGCATATTTACTATCTGAAAATGGATATAAACCACTTGTAATCGAAAGAGGAGAAGAAGTAGATAAGAGAGTAGAAAAAGTAGAAGAATTCTTTAATAATAATAATTTAGATATAAATACTAATATTCAATTTGGAGAAGGTGGAGCAGGTACATTCTCTGATGGAAAGTTAAATACATTAGTAAAAGATAAAGAAAAAAGAGGAAGAAAAGTATTAGAAGTATTTGTAGAAAATGGAGCACCTAAAGAAATATTATATGAATATAAACCACATATTGGAACTGATATCTTAAGAAATGTAGTTAAAAATATGAGAAATAAAATTATATCTAATGGAGGAGAATTTAGATTCAATACTACACTAACAAATATAAATTATAAAAGTAACAAGTTAATAAACATAGAAGTAAATAATAATGAAATAATAGATACAGAAGTATTAGTACTCGCAATTGGTCATAGTGCAAGAGATACTTTTAAAATGATTTACGATAAGAAAATAGAAATGACAACTAAACCATTCGCAGTTGGAATAAGAATAGAGCATCCGCAAAAAATGATTAATAAAAGTCAGTATGGAAACAAAGTAAAAATGCCTCCTGCAAGTTATAAATTAACATATCAAGCAAAAGATAAAAGAGGTGTATATACATTTTGTATGTGTCCTGGAGGTTATATTGTAAATGCATCATCTGAAGAAGGATTACTTGCTATAAACGGAATGAGTAATCATCAAAGAGAAAGTTCATCAGCCGCATCCGCAGTAATAGTAACAATAAATGAAAAAGATTTTGGTACACACCCATTAGATGGAATAGAGTTTCAAAGAAAATTAGAAAGAAAAGCGTTTAAAGAAGGTAAAAGTAAAATTCCAGTTCAGTTATATAAAGATTTTAAAGAAAACAAATTATCTTCAGAATTAAAAGATGTTAAATTAGAAATTAAAGGATCATATAACTATGGAAATATTAATAATATTTTACCAAGAAAAATATGTAATGATTTAATAGAAGGAATTGAATATTTTGGTACTAAAATAAAAGGATTTAATAGAGAAGATGCAGTACTTGCTGCAGTTGAATCACGTACATCATCCCCTGTAAGAATTATTAGAAATGATAAATTACAAAGTAATATAGAAGGAATTTATCCTGCAGGAGAAGGTGCTGGATATGCAGGAGGAATAACATCGGCAGCTATAGATGGAATAAAAATAGCTGAAGAAATTGCAAAAATTTACATAGTTTGACAAAAAAGTATAATTATATACTTTTTTTATTTTAGTAATTTGTTATAATATTGCTATAATAGGAGGAAAATAAAGTGAAAAAATGTTTAAAAATAACATTATTTTTAATGTTACTAACCTTATTTTCAACTAAGAACGTTTACGCAACAACGTACAAAATGTCTGAATTTACTCAAGATGATGTTGATAAGACAATATTAAAACCAGGAGATATAATAAAAAATGATTTAGATAAAGTGGTTTATAACTATTTTACTTCTGCTAATTTTTCTAATTTTTCTGAATTTAAGATTAATCCAAATGAAGCATATGAAATAGGTAATTATTATAGTATTTTGTATTACGATGGAACTAGACATGGCATATTTAATGAAAATAATGAAGTTCTTTCAGGATAGCAAGTCTCTATAGTAGATAATTACTTTGATTCACAAGAAAATGTCATATATGGTATTGAATTGAAATGTTACTATGAACCAAATAAAATCATAAAAGAGCCAAATTCAAATGATCTAACATTTAATGTAACAAATGAATCATTAGTTGAAAGATATGAGTGGTGTGAAATAAGTAAAAAATTAGATATTGTTCGCAATTCCAATTATTTAGATACTAAAGATGAAAAAAAATTTATTACTGGATATGAAAATTTAGAAGATGAAGCCAACACTGGTTGGGTTAAATTATCAGATAACAAATATCAAAAACAAACTCCAGGAAAATCAACCATTTCATTTAATATAAAAAAAACAGACAATGACAAATTTATAAAAGTTAAAATGGCAGATGAAGTATATATGAATTCGGTTGGTCAATTATATATTATAGATGAAAATGGATTAGAAGTTTTTCAAAATGAAATTGGAATTTCTTATGAACGAAGAGAAAATGATGATAATTTACGAGAATATTCTGCAATAGACATTTCAATGCTAGAAAATAAAGAATACACAGTAATAATTACTTCAAATATAGTTGGGATACAATCAGATAACAAATATTTAACTATTAATCTTGGAAACATGACACCATATATTCCAACAATTAAAAAGTTAGATGGAGAAACTTCAAAAATATTAAAAAATCCCAAAGAAGGAAAAGAATATTTCGCAGTTGCAATATATAAATCAGGTGAAAAATTACAGAGTTCAAATTTAGAATATAAAAAAGTAACTGTTCCGCAAAAACTTGAAAACAAAGTTGAAGAAAAAATAAATGATATAGTAGAAAATCCATTAACTGTAGATAATATAATGATTTATTTAATAATATCTATTATAAATATTTCTATAATAACTTATTTAGCTTATAAAATAAGACATGCAGAAAATTAATAAAAAAGCATTTTAACATGCTTTTTTATTTAAAAAAATATATAATTTGTTATAATATATATTATAGGAGGATTAGAAGTAAAAAAAACAAGGAATTCAAATCCAGTGAGTAGTGTGATTACTGGTATATTATTTATAATTATTGGTACAATTTTATTGGCATGGAATGAAAAGAATAATGTAAATAATATTAAAACAGTAGCTGAAATTGAAAAAACAGCTATAGAAATAAAAAGTGACACAATAAATAGTTCTAATGAAGGCAAATTGATTGTTACAAATAGTAAAGTAAATGTTAATGATGAAATAGTAGTTGATAAAGAATTTAATATTGGTGATAAGACTATTAAATTATCACGATATGTAGAAGTATATCAATGGGAAGAAGAAGAACATGATGGAAAATATACTTATGAAAAAAAATGGAGTGAAGACTTAATAAATTCCGAAAATTTTGATGATACAACTAAAGTAAATCCAACGATTAAACCATATGAAAGTCTATCATTTACAGCAGATAGCGTAAATCTAGGTGTATTTGAACTAAGTGATGAACAAAAAGACAATTCAAAAACTGATCAAGCATTATCATTATCTGGAAGTGAATACTTACCATCTGGATATCATGAACAGGATAATTATATAACTAATTCAGGTGATGAACCACAAATTAGAGATGTAAGAATTTCGTTCTATGTTAATGATTGGAGTAATGCAAGTGTACTAGCTGTTCAAACAGGTAATTCATTTACTTCATTTGTAAGCAAAGTAGGTAAAACAGTTAATCGTATAGAAGGTGGAATCAAAACTAAAGCAGAAATAATTAATCATATAAAGCATGAAAATAAAATTACAAAATGGCTTTTAAGATTACTTGGAAATTTGGCAAGTGGAGCAGTAAAATCAGTGGCATTCTTAATGGGATTAATTCATTCATTAATAATAATTATAATTTCATGGTTTGTAGTTAGACCAATATTAAGTATTTGCTTAACAATATTAACTGTAGTTCTAGTAATTATTTTAATAAATGTATTACACAAAAATAAAAAGTCAGAAATGATGAATCAAGTAACTGTACAGCCAAATAATAATCAAGTAACTAATGAACAAGCACAAAATAGTTCAAACATAATAAATAATAATGAGTCAATTGAACCATCTAATAATACAGTGCAAGAAATCAATATGACTAGTATAAGTCAAAATGAAAGCAGTATAGAACAAACTGCAAATAATCAGATTAATACAACAACAGATAATAAAAATGATAACAATCAAGTATTTTAGAAAAACACTAATTTAATTATTGAAGTTGTCAACAAAAAGTAGACACAAAAAAACATTAATTTAAAACCTAGTTGGGTTCTATACTCAACTGGGTTTTTATATTGTAAAGCATAACTTGTACGATAATTATTATTATCTCAAACTGTATCTAAATAAAAAGTCCAATCATATTTATTCTTTTTAAACCAAAATGTAGTTGTATATGAAACTACTTTCTCAACTGGCCTTTTTGTATTCCAATTACCATTAATTATATTTTCATACTTAATAGATTCTTCAACAGGCCTTCTATATTTCTTTTTTACAATTTATTTCGTAATTATTTAAAATATTTTTTTTTAGAATATCAGATTTTCTTTTGTGTTTAAACAATTCATCCCATTATGTTTATATTAAATTACAAAATTTCCAACCATGCCTGGTGCAAGCTTATGTTCTCTAGCAATTTCATTTATACTTTTTCTAATTTTAATGCTGGTTCTATAATTTTATATTTTTTATCAACTGATCAATGTTTGAATTTTTGACCTTTTTTAGCCATATTATCATCTCCATAATAAAATTATACCAAAGAAAAAAGTGAGCATCTTTGCTATGTTCACTTTTTTTACAACTTCAACTTAATATTATATCTTTTATAATTAATTATTTAATTTCTTTTTTAAAATTAATGAACCAGATAAAATAATAATTGAACCTAGAATAGCATATTGTTTAGTACTAAGACCTGTATCTTCAACTTTAACAATTTCTTTTTTCTGAATTTCTTCATTTTTCTCTGCTGGAATTAAATCAGTTAAATTCTTACTTGTATCAAATATAAGTTCTGCATCTAAAATAAGATTATTATTATCATTAATTTGGTATGAAACTTTAAAATATTTACTTTCATCAGTTATAAATGTTTCTGATGAAAAATTAGATAATAAATATTCTTTAAGAGTAGGAGAATTACCATCATCACCAGAGCTTTCAGAACCTTCAGCAACCTAACCTTCAGCACTTGAACCTTCATTATTTTCAGATGTATTATTTTCTTTAGGCATATATTTAACATATAAATCAGAAGATGTTTGTCCATAATAACCAGGGTATTTAATAACAAATTTATTAAAATAATCATTAGCATCATTTGCACTAATACCATTAATAATTGAATATAAATTAAAACAAATTAGTTGATCATAATAATTATAGACATAAAGTTTATCATCAATATCTTTCATTTCATCATTATCATTAATCTTATTTTTGTAAGAAAATATAAATGAATTAGAGTCTTTGTCTAATTTATAAGATATTTCTTCATTAGGTCTTTCTTCATTACTTAAGTCTTTAAGTTTAAAAGTAAAGCTGTTATCTGATACTTTAGAATCAAGTATTTTCTTTTCTGGATTTCCTTCATTATAAATTTTAATTGCTTCTTCTAAACTTTCTTTGTTTACTTCTTTTGCATTTACCATACTTGGAAGTAAGATTATTCCAAGAATAAGTAAAAGTACTACTTTCTTAATTTTCATTTTCTTAACCTCTATAAAAAAAATATCATAATAATATTTTTTGGTAAATAAAGAAAATAAGGAAATTTATTACTTTACACCACTAATTTACACCTAATTAGACATTTTCTGAATAATATAAATAATAAGTGATATAATACTTTTAATAAAGAGGTATTTTTATGAAAAAAATGTTTAAGAAAATATTTGTATTCTTTTCTCTAATTTTAAGTATATATTTAATATTTAATATCTATAATTTAAATGTATTTCCAATTAAATATTTTTATATAATAACATCAGCAGTTATATTACTTAATTTAATAGCAATGTTTAATTTTTTATCAAAGAAAATATTTCAAAGATTTATTGGAAAACTACTATATTTATTAATTATAGTTATATGTGTACTAGGACTTAAATATACAAGTGAGACAATTTCATTTTTAAATGAAAGTTTTAGTAGTTTAGATGAACAAATAGAATATGACATAGTTGTTTTAAAATCATCTAATTATAAAGAATTATCAAGTTTATCTAATAAGTCATTAGGATATATAGAAAATGATTCTAATAATAATAAAGTATTAGAAAAATTAAAAAGTAAAGTAAAAACAAATGATTTAAAATTTAATAATATTAATGAAATGTATAATGATTTAGATAATAAGAAAATTCAAAGTTTAGTCGCACCTGAGTCTCTAATAGATTTATTAGAAGAAGATAATTACTCTGTAAAAGACAATATAAAAGTTATATATAAATTTAAAATTAGTACTAAAGAAAATAGTAGTGATAAAAAGTTAACTACTCTTAAGCCAGTTAATATTTATATATCTGGAAGTGATTCTAGAGGAGAAATATCAGATAGATCTAGAAGTGATGTTAATATGATTTTAACACTTAATCCTAAAACTAATAAAATATTATTAACAAATATACCAAGAGATTATTATGTAAAACTTCATAATACTACAGGTTTAAATGATAAATTAACACATGCAGGAATATATGGAACCGAAATGTCTAAAACTACTTTAGAAGATTTATTTAACATTGATATTTCCTCAACTATAAAAGTTGGATTTCAATCAGTAATTAAAATAGTAGACTTAGTTGGTGGAATAGATATTTATAGTGATCAAGAACTTACAACATCTGGAAGTGATGGAGGAGCAACTCCCGTACATATAGTAGTAGGAAATAATCATTTAACTGGAGCCGAGGCTCTCTCATTCGCAAGAGAAAGACACGCCTACACTAAAGGTGATAGACAAAGAGGAGAAAATCAACAACTTGTCTTAGAAGCCTTAATTAATAAATTGACTAAAGATAAAACAATGCTTTTAAAATATAATGAATTCCTAGAAAACTTAAAAACTTCATATAAAACAGATATAAGTGAAGAATTTATTAAAAACTTAGTTAGATATCAATTAGATGATATGCCATCGTGGACTATTGAAAAACAAGAAGTAGATGGAACAGGATCATACGCACAGACATATTCAATACCAGGAAGAAACTTATATGTAATGATTCCAAATACAGATAGTGTAACTAAAGCAACTAAAAAGATTAATAAAGTGTTAGATGAAGACTAGATAGAATAATATTATTCTATCTTTTTATTTTAAATATGTTATAATGTTTAAAAGGAGAGTTGAATATGAAAATATTAGTAACTGGTGGATGTGGTTATATTGGATCACATACATGTGTAGAATTGTTAAATAATAACTACGAAGTAGTAGTTTTAGATAACTTATCTAATAGTAATATTTCAGTATTAGATAAAATAAAGAAAATAACAGGTAAAAGTGTTAAATTTTATGAAGGGAATATGATTGATACAGATTTACTTGATAAAGTGTTTACAGAAAATAAAATTGATGCTGTAATAGATTTTGCAGCATATAAAGCAGTTGGAGAATCAGTAGAAAAACCAATTGAATATTATAAAAATAATGTTTCTACAATTCTTGAACTTATACTTGCAATGAAAAGACATAATGTTAAGAAAATTGTTTTCTCATCAAGTGCAACAGTATATGGTACTCCAGATGAAGTACCAATTAAAGAAGATGCAAAAACTGGTGGAACAACTAATCCATATGGAACAAGTAAATTATTTGTTGAAAAAATATTAAAAGATTTATATAAATCAGATAATGAGTGGGATATTGCAATACTCAGATATTTTAACCCAATAGGAGCACATGAATCTGGATTAATAGGAGAATCCCCAAATGGAGTACCGGCTAATTTAATGCCCTATGTTGCAAAAGTAGCTAAAGGTGAATTTGAGTTTTTAAGGGTATTTGGAAATGATTATGAGACCAATGATGGAACAGGAGTAAGAGATTATATTCATGTAGTAGATCTTGCAAATGGCCATATAAAAGCCTTAGAAAAATTAACAAAAGAAGAAAAAGGATTATATATCTATAACTTAGGAACAGGTACAGGATATAGTGTTTTAGATATTGTTAAAGCATTTGAAAAAGCAAATAACATAAAAGTACCATATAAAATAATGCCAAGAAGAGCTGGCGATATAGCAGCATGTTATTCAGATCCAACAAAAGCAAAAGAAGAATTAGGATTTGTTGCAACAAAAACACTAGAAGACATGTGTCGTGATGCTTGGAATTTTGAAAAAAATAATTAATAAATAAATCAAAGGAGAAAAATATGAATAATAATAATAGAATATTACCTAAAGAATATAAAAAATATCACCCCTTTGATTTAAATACTAATAGTATTTTATATACATATCAAAATGAAATATATAAAATACCATATTACATAAAAGAAGATTTGGAAGATATATTAAATTACTTAAAAGAATGTAATTTAAATGAATTAGTACAAATTAATAAAATGTTATATCAAAATGAAAAATTAGTAGGTTATTCAATGAATAATTATAATAATTATAAAAGTATGAAGAAAAATAGACATAGAACTTTAAGACTAAAAAAAGAAGATTGCAAAAAGATAATAGCAGCAAGTGAAAAATTAAATAAATATAATATTATTTTTAATGACTATCATGAATCAAATATATTGCTAAATAATGAAACAAATAATATTAAAATATGTGATATAGATGCAATCAAAATAAGTGATGATGAAAGACTAAAGAAACTTCAAATTAAACAAAGTATAGTTCTTTGTATTTCATACTTATATAATGTAAAAAAAGAGTATATGAATCTATTAATAAGATCTAATACTGAAGTAAATAAATCAAGATTAATAAATGACTTTTTAAAGTTAGAAAATATTAAACTAGAAGGTAATACAGAAATATTAGATAAAATAGATTATGACATTATAGATGAAGATAAAAAAGTATTGAAAAAATATATTAAAGAAGAAAGAGAAAAGAGTTGCTTCTATCAATATTTTGATTTTTAGAAAGGAACTTTTATGAAGAAAGTAATATTAAATATAATAATAGTAATATTAATATGTACACTATTTTATTCCGGATATCATATAGTAGTATGGTATCTAGATAATAAGAAGACTGATAATTTAATAACTGATGTAAAAGATGAAGTTAAAAAAGAAGATAGTAAAACAAATAATATTACATATGATTTTAATAAATTAAAAAGTATTAATGATGAAACAGTAGCATGGATTAATATACCAAATACTAATGTAGATTATCCTATAGTTAAACATAAAGATAATAGTTTTTATTTAAATCATTCATTTGATAAATCACATAATATATCAGGATGGTTATTTATGGATTATCGAAATAATAATGATTTTACAGATAAAAATACAATTATTTATGCACATGGTATGTTAAATGGAACAATGTTTGGAAGCTTAAGAAATTTATTAAAATTAGATGATTTAAAAAATACAAGTATTAATATATATACTGAGAAAGGTTTAATCGAATATAAAATATTTAGTATTTATAAAATACCAACTACAGATGATTATTTAAAAATTTCATTTGAAAATAATGAGTTTACTAATTTTATAGATTTAATAGGTCCAAGAAGTGAAAAATACCTTGATGAAACAGTAAATGAAAAGGATACTATACTTACTCTTTCTACATGTTATGATGAAACAGAAAAACTTGTTATACATGCTAAAAAAAATAATTAAAAAACTAGTATAATTTTATTGCTAGTTTTTTTGTCTATGTTAAAATGTTATTAACATAGAGAGGATAAGTAAGATATGATTAGCAAGAAAAAAATATCATCTAATGTTTTTTTTAAACTAACATGCTTAAGTATTTTGTTTATAACTTTGATATTTGCTGGAAATCTGTTACTTGGAAGAAGTATTAAAACAAAATATTGTAATCACTTTACATCTTTAGATAGTAGATATATACCTGATAGTAATTCATCAGTATATGTTATTTCATTTAGAAATCAAGATAGCAAGTTTACGCTTGGTCAAAGGATTTTGCATTCTTGGGGAGAAAGTACAAGAGAAGGAGTACTACGTGATGTAACAGAATCTTTTCTTGATAAAGATTACAATGATTCTAATATTATGGCAGTGAAAGTTGAAGGAAACGTTAGTGGAATACTAGTAGTAACAGGTGGAGGAGATTTACCTGTATGGAAACCACATGATGGAAGTTATCAAACTGCAGATTATACTGATTCAGCAAATTTAACAAAAAATGCAACGCATTATTTTTATATTAATGATAGTGGACAGTTAGTGCCAACAAATTCTATTGAACTAATTTCAAATGCAGGAGACGTAGTATAATTTAGAAATATGGATTCAGAAACTTTTAATATGATGCCTGAAGTAACTTTCGGTGCAACATCTAATACAACAGCAAATGAAAAAGCAAAAGTAGAAAAAATAAGTGAAGAAAATAACCTTTATAAAATAACAATCGCATCAAGTAATGATGCAAGTATATTAGATAAAATAAATGTAACAATTAATAATGAAAAAATTATTAATAATATGGAAATAGATGAAAATAATAATGTTTTATATTATGATATAACACAGTTAAGTGATGGAACTAAAATATCTAAATGGAAAACTTATCCAACTGATTTAGAAAACTCATCTATATCAGGAATACCTCTATATGTAAATGGTACAGGAATAGTAAACAATAATAATTTAATAAGTACGAAAAAAACAAATGTTTACAAATACAATGCTGGTTTAAATGAAACAAAACAAACTATATTAGAATATATTGATAAAAGTGGTAATAAATATCACTTCATGTATAATAAAGATTTTGTAGATAGTGGAAGTAACTTAGTAAAAATAACTAATTCAGAAGCTAGAATAACTGATACATTCGATGAAAATGCTAAAATAGTATATTTTGATGCAACTATGTCTGTATTAAATTATTCAGACTATACAGTTACTAATCAAACAATGCCAGTTGATATAACAAGTCAAAAGATGTATGTCAAAGCATATGACAATAACAATAATTATATTGGTACATATGAAATGACAAAAGAAAATGATTATACAAGTGGTAATAATACTTGGAAATATGTATATAGTGCATATCTTCCATCAAACACTGAAAAAGTAGAATACTTTGGATATGATCCATCATCAAATGCAGATTATAAGACAGCTAAAACAAGTATTTTAACTATTCCAACAAATTTATCAAATCCATGTTTCTATGCAGATACAGGGGACACAATTGCCTATGATAATGTTAATCGCGAAGGATATTTTGATGAAGTTTATCAAATAAGAAATCCCGAAAAGATTAAAAATAATCAAATAACAGAAATAGTACAAGATAATGGTGAATCACCAGAAAATACAGACCAAATTTTATATATAAAAACTAGTATATACGACTATTATACTGACTTCGAATTAAATGGTAATAATAGAAGTGATTACCAAGTAGGAACTGGTCAATTTGCATCACATAGAAATTGGGTTACATTTAGAGAATTTGATCAAGCACTAGTAATTACTATAAAGAAAATGGTGTATTAAATCCTATTTATACAGGACACTTTCAACCAAATATTTCCGGATGGGGAATTACATATAGTGAGATAGCAGATTCCTTAAACTTATATGGTTATGATATTAATTCAGAGGCAAATTATGGATTCTTCTCAAATAACAACTCGGCAGAAGATTCACAAGGAGCAAATCCATATTATAGTAGTGCAGTTATGAAGTTAGTAAATAAAGAGTTAGAAAATAATAATATATATACTAATACAAATACAAGAATCAAAGTATTACTACCATATTTTGATGAAAATTTTCTAAATAGAGATAATAGTAAAAATTCAGTATTAGGTAAAGTAATGAATAATACAGCATTTCCATTTACTAAGAAAACAGATAATGAAATTGATTATTGGGAATTTGATAGTAGTAAAACAACACTTCAAATGCTTGATAGAACTGGCAAGAATGATCAATATGAATATGTATTAAGGGATGTAGGCAGTCAAAACTGGTCAACGAATCTTGATTCAACATCAACATCGACTGGAACACCTGGATATTTTCCACTTAATAAATCTGCAAAAACAAATCAAGCAGCAACATATAATTATGGATTCGGTACAAAATTTGAATTCAACATTAAGCTAGATGATAATGGATATGTGCAAAAACAAGATGGAACACTAGCACCAATAACTTTTGAATTTACTGGTGATGACGATATGTGGGTATACATCGATGATAAATTAGTTATGGATTTAGGTGGAGACCACTCACAAACATCAGGTAAAATAGACTTATCAAAAGATGGACAAAAAGCTTATATGACAAGTATTAAAAAAAATACTGAAAATAGTAGTATTGAATCAGGAACAGGGCAAATAATAGATTTAAAAACATTATTTCCAAATGATGAGTTATATTCCGGATTCCATAAAGTAACAATATTCTACATGGAAAGAGGAATGTGGGAATCAAACTTAAAGTTAAGATTCAATATGCCACAAATTATTATGTCCGAAGATTTAGAATTAATAAAAACTGATTTTGAAAATCAAGAAATAAAATTACAAGGTGCAATATTTGAATTAAGATATAAAAATAAAAAATTAATTCAAACAAGTACAACAGATGAAGATGGTCATATAACTTTAAAAGGGTTATCACCGGATTCGACATACTATTTAAAAAAAGTAAAAGCTCCGAAAGGATATCAAATACAAGATGAAGAAATAGAAATAAAAGTTTCGGCAACCGGTGAAATGACATCAAATATTGGAACAATTTCAAATGAAAATGATAAATATTCATTAACAATAACTAATAAGAAAAATTCTCTTTTACCAACAACTGGAGGAAAAGGACCAATAATATATACATTTATTGGATTATTACTAATAATTATTTCATTAGTACTAATTAATATTAAAAATAAAAAAGATAATAAGAAGAAAAAAGATAAAATAGAAGTACTTGAAATAATTGCAATTGTTTTCGCAGCTATATTCATGTTTAATCCAAAAGTAAATGCAAAAGATTTAGATAATACAAATATAATAGAAAAATATGAAAATAGTAGTATATCAATTAACGATACTAAAGCTAAACTATATAAAATTGCAAACAGAGATAAAGATAAAATAACTTATCTAAATGAATATGAAGAAAAACAAATAAATATATATGGTTTAAATTCTTCTGAATTAACAACTTATTCAAAAAAATTAAAAAATTATATAGAAGAAAATAATTTAAAAGAATATTCAAAAGATACTACAAGTAAAGATGGAGAATTTAGTTTTAATGATTTAAGTCCAGGACTTTATATGATAATTGTAGATGATAAACAAATAGATAATTATTTATATAAAGCCCTTCCATCAATTATTATTTTGCCATCAAGTGATAATAAAAATAATAATTTAAAAGTATTCATTAAATCTGAAAGATCAGAAGTTACAAAGGAAGAGGGGATAAAAACAAAACAAAATATAGATGTACCAAATACATATGATAATATTTTAAAATACTGTGTAATATTTATATTATCTGTTTCAAGTATTATATATCTAATAAGAAAGTATTATTATGACTTTGAGGGAGGATAATTGCTCAAAGATCATAATTTAAAAAAGAAAGAAAGTAAAAAATGAAAAACAAATTAATTAAAAAATTATCAAACATAACAATGTTATTTGCAATATTATTTAACTTAGTATTAACAGTTAATGCTGCAACTGCAATTACAACTAATTCGGTATCTGGAAAAACAGATACAAATAGCAAATATGTAACTAACAAAGGTACACTTAAAGTTACAAATTTAGCTGATGAAAACGATAGATTAACAGCATACAAAATATTAGATACGTTCTATAATGAAGATAAAGAATCTATCTCATATGAATTCACAAGTGATTTTAAAAGATTCTTAAGTGGATCAGATAAATACAAGAATCTAACAGTAGACGAGTATACTAAATTAACAAATGGAGATATTACAAGTAGTTCAACAAAAACTACATCTACACTTGATACACTAGTAAGTAGTTATGCATCATTTATTAGAGATGCAGAAAATAATGTATTAGGAACACCAATGACAATTACTGATAAAACAGCAGAAGCAACAGTTGAAGCAGTAGCATATCTTGTATTACCAACAGAAACAACTAAAGTATATGCTGTTATGGTAGGAAATGTTGATTTTACAGTAAACAATAGTGAATGGACATTAAATGATGAAACAATCGTTGCAAAAACAAGTGATGTATCAATTACAAAAACAGTTGAAAAAGAATCATATAACTTTAGTGATGAACAAAATTACACAATTAAAGTTACAGTACCAACTTATCCAACAAATGCAACTAATAGAACATTTGAAGTATCAGATACATTCTCAAATGGATTAACATATGATACAGTGTCTCTAAAAATAATGGATGGAACAAATGATATTACAGAAACTGATGGAGTATTCACACAATCAATTGATGGATAAACAGTAAAAATTTCTTTTGATACAACAAAATTAACAAGTAATGAATTAACAATTACATATAAAGCAAGTTTTAATGATAATGTAGTACTTGGATCACAAGGAAATGACAATACTGCAACATTAACTTATTCAAATTATCCATATTCAAATGGTACACATGAAATTGAATCAAAAACAAAAGTAAAAACATATGGATTACAAGTTACTAAAAAAGATAGTAACGATGGTTCAGTATTAAGTGGTGCTGAATTTGATGTATATAGTGACTCAGGATTAACAAATAAAGTAGCAACAATTACAACTGGTGAAGATGGAATTGCTAAATATAAGAGTTTAGCTGCAGGAAATTACTACTTAAAAGAAACTGTAGCTCCTACAGACTATGTATTATCTACAAAAACAATTGAAGCTAGACTAAGTGATGAAACAGCAAATGCAGAAGGTTATGTAGAACTTGAAGTAACAAACTCAAAGGCATCTACATTACCATTTACAGGTGGTCATGGACCAATTATGTACGTAATCTACGGATTAGTAATCTTCTTAGTAGGATTCTATTTAAAAAAAAGAAACTCTAAAAAAGTAAATGCTTAAAAATAATAATAAAAAGATAAATATTCCCTCTATAATATATTCTATCATTATGCTATTGGGAATATTTATCATATTTTATCCCGTATTAATAAATTATCTAAATAGTAAGAAAACAAGTGAAGTAATTACTAATTATGAAAATACAGTTAAACATATGTCAAAAGAAGAAAAGAAAGAACTTATAGAAAAAGCTCGAATATATAATGATAATTTAATAAATGATAAAGTAAATCCCAACTATAATTTTAAAGAAGAATATAATAATATATTAAATATAGATGAAAATGGTCTAATGGGATATATTGTAATTCCAAAAATAAAATTAAATTTACCCATATATCATACAGTATCAGATGAAGTATTAAATAAATACATAGGTCATTATCCTACAAGTTCATTCCCAGTAGGAGGAAAAGGTACAAATGCATTATTATTTGGACATAGGGGACTTCCATCAGCAACATTATTTACTGATTTAGATCAAGTAAAAATTAATGACATATTTTATACAAATATATTAGATAAAAAATATACATATAAAGTAGTAGACATAAAAGTAGTAAATCCAAATGATATAAAAGAGATAGTAATAGATAAAAATAAAGACCAAGTAACTTTAATAACATGTACTCCTTATGCAATAAATACTCATAGATTAATAATAGTCGGTGAAAGATATAAAATAAGTAATAAAAAATTAAAAGAAATTAAAGTACGCAGAAGATTATCTATTTCTGAGCTAATATCTCTAATATCTGGTTTACTAATTATAGTAATATTACTAATTTATAAAATAAAAAAAATGAGAAACAAATAGTTTCTCATTTTTTATTTGTCTAAAATAGTGAAGTAATAATTAATATGATACCTAATACAAAGAATACAGCACATATAATTAACGTAATAAATAGTTCTTTCTTTTTTCTTTTTAATTTTTTGTACTTATAATTAATCTCATCAACATCATTTTCCATATGCTTCTCAGTATTACGATCTAATAAGATATTTTCTTGAGTTTGTTCAATATCTTCGATAGCATCATTTAAATCATCTTCAGCTTCTTCTTTAATCTCATCAGTAGTAATATCTTCTTCAATATTATTTGAATTGTATTTTAAAGAATTACTATCAAAAGAATCATCATTCTTATCCGCACTAAAGTAAAAAGCATCTCTAAAGCTAGATTCCTTTTTTTTATTATCATCATCATTAACAATTTCTTTAGGATCAAAATCACTCATAAGTATCTCCTTAATAATTATTTATACTACATATGTATTTTATCATAAATCAAAATAAATTAAAAATATAATGTTCTTAAATTAAAAAAAATACGTATTAATTTTACTAGGTGATGATATGTTTACTAAGAATATTAATAAAAGAATAAAAATATTCTTTTTAGTATTAGTTTTTCTATTTATTATAATAATATTAAGAGTACTATATATTCAGGTTATTGATTATAAAAAGCTAAAAAATTACGCAGACAAATTATGGAGTAGAAATTTACCTATAGAAGCAGATAGGGGTAGAATATTAGATAGAAATGGAGTAGTTCTCGCAGATAATTTAACAACTACATCATTAGTATTAATACCTAATCAAATAAAAAATAAAGAAAAAACTACTATCGAATTATCTAGAGTGTTAAATGTATCTTATGAACAGATGAAGATTCATGTATATAGAAAAACGTCTATTGAAAGGGTACATCCAGAAGGAAGAAGATTATCATTTGAAGTGGCAGAGAAAATAGATAAATTAAAACTTCCTGGTGTATATCTTTTAAAAGAATCTAAAAGAAATTATCCATATAAAAATTTACTATCACATACACTTGGATATGTAGGAATTGATAATCAAGGATTATCCGGATTAGAACTTAAATATGATAAATATTTAACTGGTAAGGATGGTGCGATTAAATACTTTTCGGATGCTAAAGGTAATAAATTGAAATTACATGATATTTATGAGCAGCCTCAGAGTGGGTTAGATTTAAATTTGACTATTGATGTAAATATTCAAAAATCCATTGAAAGAGAATTAAATAATATAGTAGATATGTTTAAGCCAGATAATGCACTTGCAATTGCTATGGATCCAAATACAGGAGAAGTATTAGCTTTAGGTTCCAGACCAGATTATAATCCAAATAAGTATCAAGATTATTCTATAAAAGATTTAAGCAGAAACTTACCAATATGGTCATCATATGAACCAGGCTCTACTTTTAAGATCATCACAACTTCTGCAGCAGTAGAAGAGAATGTAGTAGATTTATTTAAAGATCATTTCTATGATTCTGGAAGTGTTAAAGTAGATGGCTCAACACTAAGATGCTGGAAAGCAGGAGGGCATGGTGATCAAACATTCTTACAGGTTCTACAGAATTCCTGCAATCCTGGATTCGTTAAATTAGGCCAAAAGCTAGGCAAAGAAAGACTATTTTCATATATCAAGAAATTTGGTTTTGGTGAAAAAACAGGTATAGATTTAAATGGTGAAGGAGAAGGAATAATATTTCCACTTAATAAAGTAGGAAATGTAGAACTTGCAACAACTGCATTTGGACAGGGAGTAAGTGTCACACCAATTGAACAAGTAAGAGCTGTATCTGCTGTAGTAAATGGAGGAAATCTATATAAACCATATGTAGTAAAAAGTATCTCTGAAAAGGAAACTGGAACAGTTTTAAAACTGTATAATAAAAGATTTATAAGAAAAGTAATAAGTAAAAAAACATCAAAGATAATGAGATATGGACTAGAAAGTGTTGTTGCTAAAGGAGGAGGAAAAGCAGCATATATAGATGGATATAGAGTAGGAGGAAAGACAGGAACTGCTCAAAAAGTAAAAAATGGAAAATATCTAGTGGGAAATTATATAATGTCTTTTATGTCAGTAGTACCTGCTAATAAACCAAAAGTAGTATTTTACTTAGCAATTGATAATCCTAAAAATACTGCACTTCTATCAAGTTATACAACAACACCAATTGCTAGAAGAGTACTTTTAGATATAATAGATGTCATGAAAATAGAAAAACAAAAAAATTCATTACCAAAGGATTTAGAATGGAATGATAAGCCTATGTACAAAGTTCCAAGTGTTATTAATAAAGATGTAGAAGAAGCTAAAAAAAAATTAAAACATTTCACAATAAATTATTCAGGTTCTGGTGAAAAAGTAGTTGGTCAGTCTCCAAATCCAGGAGAAAAACAAGAAGAAGGGGGAGTAGTTAAGTTAATGTTAAAATAATCAAAAGAGTAAATCAAATATAAAAGCATTGACAAATAATGATAATTATGATATAATCAATACACTTTATCAAGGGGGATTATAAAGTGA
Organism: uncultured Erysipelotrichaceae bacterium; assembly: GCA_902801525.1. Lineage (GTDB taxonomy): Bacteria > Bacillota_I > Bacilli_A > RF39 > UBA660 > RUG14670. The sequence continues at coordinate 57,756 of CADCIN010000002.1, forward strand.
AAAATTTAGATAAAAATACTGGGAATATGGGTAGAGTTATAGATAAAGAAACTATAAAAGAAATAACAATTCCAAGATTCCTTGAAGAAAAAAGTAGACCAAGAAAAGAAGAAGAAAAGAAAAAGCCAAAAAGTAAAAAAAGAATTGCTAAAGATATTGCAATTTTCTCATTAGGTGTACTTGCAACCACAGCATCAGTAAAATTATATCAATATGAAGTAGGCAAAAATGCAATTATAAAAGAATTCGATTCTAAAACATCTTTTCATAGAGATAATCAAAGTTATGGATTTCAAATTTATCAAGGAACAACAAGATATAACTATTATGATGGTATTAAAGCTTGGGTAGAAGAAGCTAGAGCAAATGGAATGTCTGATCAAGAAATATCAGTTGCAATTTCGTGTGAACTTTCAAGTGATGCTGCAGAAACAGGACTAGGAGAAGAAAATTTTTCAGACTTTGGTGAAAGAATAGAAACTTGTAATAAAGCATATTACAAACAAAAATTAAAATAATAAAGATTTTAAAGACAAATTAAATTGTCTTTTTTTATATGTGAAACAAAGTATATAATTGATTGTTATAATAACAATAAGGAATAAAGATGAGTAATTATGAAAATAAACAGAAAAAAATCAAAAATAAATCATGGTAATGTAATACAATCAGCACAAAACTAGAATGTAGTATTTGTAGAAAACAGTGTACTAGCAGCAACAAAATATGTTACAGGTGATACAGGAAGAGTCCGTGGAGCAGCAACTGTAACAAGTCAAAATGTAACAGTATCAGATATTAAACTATCAAAACAAGATGATAAATGTTCTTATGAATTAACAATGAAAAATAGTGGTTCAAATGCTTGCAAAATTAGATGAATTAAGTACAATTAGTCTAAAATAACTTACATATCAATACGGTAATGGAAAATATGGCGTATTTGTATGTGGAAACATAAGATATAAATTGGAAAGTAAAAAAGACGGATCAGGTTCAACTTATTAGATGAATATCAGTCGGCAACAAACTCACTAGTAATTGCAGGAAATATAAAGAATTATATGAAACTGAAATAATTGATTCTTAAACTACTTTAATAATAAAAAAATATCTGTTATAATAAACATATAATATATGAAGTAAAGAGGGTAATAAATATGAATGAGACAAGAGGAGCAAAAGGATCTAGAAATGACCGCAAAAGAGTTCAAAATATTATTAAAAAAAAGAAGATAAAAAAACAAAGACAAATGCAAGAAGAAAAAAGAAGAAAAAGGCAAGAAGAAAAGAAATTAAGAAGAAATAAAGAAATAATGAATATGACTCTTAAAGACAAAGAAAAACTAGTAAGGAAAGACCAAATAAAAAATATAGTTAAATTAGCGCCTCTTGTAGTAGTAGGAAAAACATATGAATCAGTTAAACCCTCTAAAATAAAAAAAGAAAATATTCAAGAAGTTAAAAAAGATAAATTAAAAAAGCAACCACCAAAAGAGCAAATGAAAAAAGAAGAAAAAGAAGTAAAGCAAGAACCAATAAAAAAAGAAACAAAAGAAGTAAAGAGTAATAAAATAGATTCTAAAACACTTAAAAAAGTAGCTAATATAAAGATAACAACTGCATATACAAATGAATTAAAAGAAGCCAAGTTAAATTTAAAAAATAAAATAATAGAGTATAATGTACTTGCAAAAAGTCCTGAATTAAAATATTCAGAAGATAAAATAAGTGAAAATATTAAAGATATAAATTTATTAATAAGAAAAATAGAAAATCTTACAGAAAAGCTAAAAAGAGATATAAAAACTGATTTTAATGATTCATACATGGATTATATGACAGATGTATATTTAGATATGTTTAATAATAAAAGACCGGCTAAAGGTATCAAAAACTCAGATATATACATAGAATTATCTCAAAATATAAAAAAAGTAAAAACTAAAGAAGAAAAGTTTGATAAGAAAAATACTATCAAAAAAGCAATGAACTTTGTAATAGAAGATGACTTAAAAGAATTTATTGAAAAGATGGATAATCCAGAGAATATGCTTGAAAAACTAAAAGAATTTGAAAAAGAACAAGAAAATATTTTAAAAGATCTAGATGAAAAATTAGAAAAAGCAGTAAATATTAAAGAAGTAACTAAATATAAAATTAAAGGCCTAAATAAATTTAGTAAGAATCTTATGAAATTAGTATCAGTAAAAATGCTACTTCCAGGACCAGCAACAGTTAAAGCAACATCTCTTGCAGTATCTTCTTCATTAGCAGTAATGAGTAATTTAATTAATCCAAATATAGAAAAGAAAAAAGATACAAAAATTACAGTAACTGATTATGAAAAAGAATTAAATAAGAATTTAGATGATTTAAGCAGTGTAATTAAAAATATTAAAGATGCAAATAAAAATGTTCAAAATACAATAAATGATTTTTATAATAATTATAAAGATTATTTTGAAGATTATCCTGAATGTGTAGAAATATATAATAATATGTTAAATATAATGACAGAGTTAGAAACTAAATCATATGAGATAGAAACTTTAAAGAAACAAAAAGAAAAACAACTAGAAAAAAATAATGCAAAAGTACTAGCTTATGGAAAATAATATGTCAAGTTATGTCTAAATATTAAAATTATGGACTATTATTTAAACTCGTGTGATATAATATTTTGAAGAAACGGAGTGAACATATGTTACTATTAACAAAAGCAATTGTTGCTATTATGATGGGATTTTTATTCTCAGCAGTACTTGGACTTGCATTAGTACCATTACTAAAAAAGATGAGAGTAGGTCAAAGAATTAGTATATTTGTAGGAGAATCACATAGAAAAAAAGAAGGTACTACAACTATGGGTGGTTTAATATTTATTATTCCAACTGTAGTAATAACTTTAGGGCTATTATTATTTCATAAAATATCTTATAGTTCTAATCTAGGAATAGTATTACTTGTATTTATTGGATATGCCTTAATAGGATTCTTAGATGATGTTTTATCTATCAGAAGAGGACATAATGAAGGATTAACAGTATATCAAAAACTTCTTATGCAAGTTGCAATCGCAATTGGATTCTTCTATATTTACATGAAAAATGGTGGCCAAACTTCATGGGTAGTTGGAACGCTTCATATTGATATAGAAATGACATGGTTATATGGATTATTTATTTTACTTATTCTAGTAGGGGCAAGTAATGCAGTTAATTTAACAGATGGATTAGATGGACTTGCTGGAGGACTTTCAGCAATAGCATTTATTGCATTTAGTTTAATATCTCTTACAGTAGGATTTGAAGATATAGGAATATTTAGTTTAATACTTGCAGGAAGTGTATTTGGATTCTTAATATATAATACTCATCCAGCAAAAGTATTTATGGGAGATACAGGATCACTTGCCTTAGGTGCTGCAATGGGCGCTATCGCAATACTTACACACCGTGAATTAACACTTTTAGTAGTCGCAGGAATATTTGTAATAGAAACACTTACTGTAATACTTCAAACAATATGGGTAATTTGTTTCCATAAAAAATTATTCTTAATGACTCCAATTCATCATCATTTTGAAAAACTAGGATGGGATGAAACAGATATAGTTAAATTATTCTGGGTAGGAGGATTAATACTAGCTATGTCAGGAATAATATTTGGTGTATGGTTATAGAATTAATTTATATTAATTCTTTTTTTTTTACTTAAAACATAATATTTATTAGGTGATTACTATGAAAAAGATAGATTATATATTACTATTTTCTGTAATATTATTGTCATTATTTGGAGTAGTTATGATATATTCATCATCAAGTACTTGGGCAAAGTATAAATTTAATGATGAATTTCATTATTTAAAACTACAATTATTATTTTTAATACTTGGAATAATAGTAATGTATATAATATCTAGAATAAATTATAAAGTATATTATGAAAAATCAAATACTATCTTACTAATTTGTTTTATACTTTTAATACTTGTCTTAATACCAGGAATAGGTAAAATAAGAAATGGAAGTAGAAGCTGGTTTGGACTTGGACCATTTGGAATACAACCTAGTGAATTTATGAAATTAGGACTAATTATTTTTACTAGTAAATATTTAACTAATAATGAAAAAGATTTAAAAAATTTTAAAAAAGGAGTATTTCCAATTTTACTAGTATTGTTAACTGCTTTTTTTTTAATTATGCTTCAGCCAGATTTAGGTACTGGAACAGTCTTAGTCGTATCAATATTATCCTTATTATTTATTTCGGGAGTAGATATAAAATTCTTCATAGGAAGTTTTATAATAGGGTTAATAGGAATTATAATCTTAATTGTAATTGCACCATATAGAATGAATAGAATAACATCATTTATGAATCCATGGAAAGATGCCTTAGGTACCGGTTTTCAAATAATTCAAAGTTTGTATGCAATCGGACCAGGAGGACTTCTTGGAACAGGATTTTTAAAATCTATTCAAAAACATTTTTACCTACCAGAACCTCAGACAGATTTTATATTTTCAATTATTTCAGAAGAATTTGGTTTTCTAGGAGTATTTATCGTAACAGGATTGTTTATTGTTATATTATATAGAAGTATTAAAATTGCTCTTAATTCAAAAGATGCTTTTTCTAAATATTTATCATTTGGAATGATATTTCAAATAATATTTCAAGCTCTTATGAATTTAATGGTCGTCGTTGGACTAATACCTGTAACAGGAGTTACACTGCCATTCTTATCATATGGAGGATCATCTCTTTTAATTAGTATGGCAAGTATTGGAATATTACTTAATATTTCAAGACATAATAATTAGAAAATATTAATAAAAATATTATAGTTATTAGATAATATTATGAATAACTTTAAATAAATTGTACTAGATATAGTTATTTGACAAGAAATCTAAATTAAATTATAATAATCCATAATCAAAAGGAGACTATTATGGATAAATATCGTGAGTTTGGTGAAATAGTAAGAGAGCATTATTATAATGAATTGAAAAGTAATAGAACAATTTCAGAAATTTCTAAAGAAGAAATGAGCCCAGAGAATATAATAAGTTATTTAACTGATTATGGAACAAAAATAGACGATAAAATAATATACGATGCAATTGAAGAATATTATAAGTCAAATTTCGAAATAAAAGATAATCATATACTTATTGTAACTGATACACATATTGGTGGAACACAGGAAGATTTTCACCTAATTGATAAAGCAATTGATTATGCATCAAAAAAAGGAATTAAAACAAGTATTAATTGTGGAGACATAATAGAAGGTTAATCAAATAGTAATATAATAAGTGATGACTATGAAAAGCAATTATTAAAATTAAAAAAAGGTTATCTAGATAAATGCCAAGAAGCAAAGCTAAAAACATATTATTTATTAGGTAACCATGATTTTAATGCTGGATATTATGAAAATATAGATTTAAAAAAATATATAGATGATTTTCCGTTATTTAAATATCTAGGTAGTGAAACAAGTTATATATATGGTATGTTTAAAGAACGTGTTAAGATTCATCATGATAGTTCGATGGAGTATCATTCAGTACCAAGTCTTGAATCGTCATTAACTTTAAATGGTCATCGTCATTATTTTGAAGTGAAAGAAGATAATAATGTTATATATGTACCAGCATTAGCTAAAATAGAGGGATTGACTACTGCACCTGGATTTATTGATTTAGGTATAGAAAAAGATGCTTTTGTTATAAATGAAAAAGTTTTAAAAAAGAAAAAATACTAATGAGTTTAAGTACTCACTTTTTTATAAGAAAATGATAGATAAATAAAAATCGGGTAATTTATTAGTAAAAATAACCAATAAATTAATATTAAATATTGTATAAAATAGAAAATTAGTATATATTTATTTTAGGGTGATAATATGAATAAAAAGGAAAAGTCAAAGAAATTAATTTCATATATTTTATTAACATTTGGAGCAATATTAGCATCGTATGCTTTATCAACATTCCTAATACCAAATAATATATTAGATGGAGGAGTAACGGGTATAGGTATTATTATTTCTAAGTTATTTAAAATACCATTAAGTATCTTAGTAATAGTAATTAATATACCATTTTTATACTTAGGATATAAAAATGTAGGTAAGAACTTTCTATATAGATCAATCTATTCAATGATTATCTATTCGGTATTCTTAACATACTTTGAAATGTTTGAACCAGTAACAGATCAAATATTACTTGCAACAGTATTTGGTGGAGGACTACTTGGGGTAGGAGTTGGACTTGTACTTCATTCAGGTGGCTGTGTTGATGGAACTGAGTCACTTGCAACAGTAATTAGTAAAAAAACATCATTCTCAGTTGGACAAATAGTTTTATTATTTAATTTAATAATATATAGTATTGCAGGAATATTCTTTGGACTAGATAGAGCTATGTATTCATTACTTACATATTTTATTACATTCAAAGTAATAGACTTTGTCTCAGAAGGATTAGAACAAGCAAAAGCAGCCCTAATAGTAACTGAAAAAGGAACAGATCTTGCAGACGAAATTTATAAAAGACTAGGTCGTACAGTTACAAAAATTAAAGGAAAAGGCTTGATTTCTGGCGAAAAAGAAGTATTATATTGTGTGTTAACAAGAGTTGAAATATTCGAGTTAAAAAGAATATGTGAAGAAATGGATGAAAGCAGTTTCATTACAATACTAGAAGTATCAGAAATAATTGGTAATCATATCAAAGAAAAACCAAAAAGGAAAATAAAAAAACAAATAAAAACAAAATAGTAGAGGTACAGTATGTTTAATAATAAAAGATATTTAATAAAAAATATATTTATAATAGGAGTAATTCTTTTAATTGCGTGCATCGCAACACAAAAGATATATACTAAATTTACAAAAGAAAGAAATATATCAGAAGGATCTAATTCACTTGAAATAATATATCATCAAAAGACTGGATCTAAAGTAACACTTACAAAATTAACACCAGTTACAGATTCAGTGGGATTATCATCAAAAGAATATTCTCTAACAGTAAAAAATAAATTAACAAGAGAAGTTAATTATAATGTTAAATTAGAAAGAGACTTAAAAGAGATAATAAATGATGAATGTGGTGAATATCAAATACCGGAAAATATAATAAGAGTAAGTATTAAATCAACAAATGAAAAAGATAAAATATATGAGTTAGATCAAATTAAAAATAATATATTAAAAAAAGATATATTAAAACCTAATCAAGAAAAAGATTATATAATAAGACTATGGGTAGAAAAAAATACCCTTCCAGCAGGAAGTAATATGCATTACCATGGAAATATTAAAGTAAAAGAGGTGAAATAATGGATATAGATTTAAGTCTTTTACATAGTAAAACAAAAGATAATATTGATATTTCAGGTATATATGACATACCAAAAGAGTATTATAAAGACTATGAAGAAATAATAAGTATTGAAAAAATAGAAATAAATGGTATAATTAACCAGGACGCAGAAGAAAACGACCATGCAAATTGTACAATAAATGGAAAAATGATACTTAAAGATTCAATATCTCTTGAGCCTGTTGAGTATCCAATTTCAATAGAATATGATGATATTTTAGAAGAAAGTTGCAAAAAAAGTGAAAATACACTTGATATATTTTCATTTTTATGGGAAAATATTGTACTAGAGGTTCCATTACAATTTACCAAGGTTACGGATCTCAGTAAGTTTCATGGAAATGGATGGAAGTTAGTTTCTGAAGAAGAACAAAAAAATTCTAATAATCCATTTAGTGATTTATTAAAAGAATTTAAGTAAAGAGGAGTGATAATATGATGAAGTTAGATATCCAAATGTTCGCAGTTCCTTTTCGTAAAGTTTCAAAAACAAGAAAAAGAATGAGAAGAAGTCACAACGCTATGGAAGTTCCAGGATTAACAAAATGCCCTAACTGTGGTGAAATTATTAAACCACATAGAGTATGTAAAAAATGTGGAAGTTACAAAGGTAAGACAGTAGTTTCAAAGAAAGAAAATTAATTTAAAATTAATTTTTTTTTTTGCCATTTTTTAACCTTGCTCAAATAAACTATTACTATTATAATAATATATAGTGGTGATAAAATGATAAAAATTAATAAAGATGAAGAAGTACTAATAATATGTCCAAATAAAGAAAAAAGAAAGATTTTATTAGAGTTGCAAAAAGATATTACAATCTACAATATTAAATTTATGGATATAACTGAATTTAAAGATAATTATTTTTTCTCATATGATGATAAAGCCATTTATTATCTTATGAATAAATATAAATATCATTATGATGTATGTAAAGTATATTTAGATAATTTATATCCAATAGATATAAACAAAGAATATAAAAGTGATAAATTAAACTTTTTAAAGAACTTGAAAAAAGAACTTATTGATAAAGACTTATTATATTTTAATAATAACTTTAAAGATTATTTAAAAACAAAAAAAATAATAGTAAAAAATTATTATGACTTAGATAAATATTTAGAAGATGCGATTAACTTTAAAAATATTCCAAAGAAAGTAAATAATATAGAAAAAGTATATAAATACGATACGATGGAAGATGAAATAAATGGAGTATGTTTAAAGATAATTGATTTATTATCTAAGAATATTCCCCTAAATAAAATATATTTAACTAATATATCAGAAGATTATTTATATTCGTTAAAAAAGATATTTAACTATTATCATATTCCTATTAATATAAAAAGAAATGATTCAGTCTATTCTACAAAAACTGTAAAAGATTATTTAATAACTAAAAATATAAAAGAGACACCTGATAAAAATCAAATAAATAAATTATTAATAAATGCCCTAAGTAGTATGTCTTGGTTAGATGAGAGTGATCCACTTTATAAAACATTACTAATAAATAAACTAAAAAGTACATCACTTCCAAGTAGAAAATTAAAAGATGCGGTTAATATAACAAATATCTATGATGAAGAATTTAGTGATGATGAATATGTCTTTGTCTTAGGATTTTGTCAAGATATATTACCTAAAATGGTTAAAGATGAAGATTTTATCACAGATAATATAAAAGAAGAAGTAGATCTATATACTACTGATTATTTAAATACTAGAAATAAAAAAACCACTATAGAAATATTATCAAATATTAAGAATTTATATTTATCATATATGTTAGAAACACCATTTAATAGTTTTTATAAATCTAGTTTAATAACTGATTTAAATATTAAAGAAGTAGAAGATAATATAGATGAGTATAAATATAGTAACTTATATAATAAAATAAGACTTGGATCAAAACTAGATAATTATTATTTATATAATGAAAAGTCAGAAGACTTAAAGACATTATTAACTCATTATGATATTCCATATAATACATATAATAATAACTTTACAGGTATAGATAAATCATCATACTTAAGTTATAAAAATAATTATTTAAAACTATCTTATACCCAAATTAATTCATATAATGAATGTGCATTTAAATATTATATAAACTATGTATTAAAATTAAATGAATATGAAGACACATTCCAAGCATTTATTGGATCACTTTATCATGAGATATTATCATTATTTAAATTACCTAACTTTGATTTTGAAAGAGAGTATCAAAATTACTTAGAAAAAAGAGATTTATCTTTAAAAGAGAGAATATTACTAATTCATTTAAAAAAAGAATTACTTTGGTTATTAGATTCAATTAAAAAACAAGATTTATTAACTGGATATATAGATGAATTATATGAACAAAAAATAAATATAAGACTTGATAAAGAAATAGAAACAGTATTTACTGGATCAATTGATAAGATAATGTATTATAAAGATATAGAAGATACATATTTTAGTATAGTAGATTATAAAACAGGTACGATAGATACCAAAATAGAACCAATGAAATATGGACTTCATATGCAGCTTCCCGTATATTTATATATGATACATGCATCATCCATATTTAAAAATCCAATATTCACAGGTATTTATTATCAAAATATATTATTCTCTTATCCAAACTTTACAACTAAAAAGTCATTAGAAGAAGAGAAAGAATCTAAATTAAAATTAACTGGATATTCAACAGATAATATAAATGTCTTAGAAAGATTTGATCCATCATTAGAAAAGAGTGAATTTATTAAAAGTCTATCTTATAATCCAGAAAAAGGATTTTCTAAGAACTCTAAAATAATAGATGAAGATACACTTTATAATATGAATGAATTTACTAAAAATAAAATAAATGAAAATGCAGATCAAATAATAAATGCAGAGTTTAATATTAATCCCAAAAATTATGATGGAAAAAATATCTCATGTAATTTTTGTTCATTTAAAGATTTATGCTTTATGAAAGAAAATAATATTAAATATCTAAAAAAAGTAAATGACTTAGATTTCCTAGGAGGTGATGATAATGTCTAGATGGACACCAGAACAAGAAGATGCGATTAATTCAGAAGGAACAAATATTATTGTCTCAGCAGGAGCAGGATCAGGAAAAACTGCGGTATTAACAGAAAGAGTAAATAGAAAATTAAGAGAAGGAGTTCATGTTAATGAACTACTTGTCTTAACATTTACAAATGCAGCAGCAAAAGAGATGAAAGATAGAATTAGAAGATCTATTAAAAAAACTCCAGGACTTGAAAAAGAAGCAGAACTAATAGATGGAGCATATATAACTACATTTGATTCATTCTCTCTATCAATAGTTAAAAAATATCATACTAAGTTAAATATAACTAATAAAATAAAAATAACAGATGATGTTGTAATAGATATTAAAAAACAAGAATTACTTGATAATATAATGGATGAAAAGTATAAAGAACAAAGTGAATCTTTCTTAAAATTAATAGATCATTTTTGCTTAAAAGATGATAAAGATCTAAAAAAATATATATTAACAGCGCTAAAGAAAATAGAATTAAAATATGATAAAAATGAATATTTAGAAAATTATATAGATGATTATTTTAAAGATGAAAATTTAGATAAAATAGTAAATGATTATTTAAACTTAATATATAAAAAGAAAGAAGAAATTAGAAATAACTTATTAAAACTTAATTCATACTTTGAAGGTGAATTTCTAGAGAAGATGAACCTATCTTATGATAAATTAATGAATGCTGAAAACTATGATGAAATACTTAAAGGATTAGATAGTATCGTACCAGTTAGAGTACCACCTAAAAGTGATGAACATGGTAAAGTTATAAAAACAGTTATTACTGATTTAACAAAAGAGTTAAAAGAATTATGTGTTTATGAAAGTACCAGTGAGATGAAAGAAGAACTTATAAGTACTAAGTCTGATCAAGAAGAGTTAATAGACATCATTAAAAGGCTAAATAAGGCTCTTTCTAACTATAAGAGGGTAAATGATATCTATAACTTTAATGACATTGCACACATGGCTATAAACGTTGTTAAAGAAAATGATGACATAAGAGAAGAACTAGTAAATACATTTAATGAAATAATGGTAGATGAATATCAAGATACATCAGATACCCAAGAAGTATTTATTAATTTAATATCTAATAATAATGTTTATATGGTAGGTGATATAAAACAATCTATTTATCGCTTTAGAAACGCTAATCCATATATCTTTAAAAATAAATATGATTCATATTCTAAAGGAATAAATGGTAAAAAAATAGACTTAGTAAAAAACTTTAGATCAAGAGATATAGTACTAAATAATATAAATACACTATTTGATAATTTAATGGATGATGAAATAGGTGGAGCAAATTATCAAGAATCACATAGAATGGTCTTTGGAAATAAAACTTATATTGAAGAAGGAAAAACAGATCAAGATTATGATTTAGATATAATTACTTATTCACTTGAAAATGATAAAGAAATATCAAAAGAAGAAAAAGAAATATTTATAATTGGAAATGATATAAAAAACAAAGTAGAAAATAAATGGCAAGTATTTGATAAAGATGAAAAAGTTCTAAGAAATATTGATTATTCAGACTTTGTAATATTACTAGATAAAAGTACTAATTTTGATTTATATAAAAAAATATTTGAATATCTAGGAATACCACTAACTATTATGAAAGATACATCTATTCGTAAAGATGATGATATCTTAATAATAAAGAATTTATTAAAACTAATAATATGTATTAAGAATAATAACTTTGATACATCATTTAAATATTCATTTACAAGTATATCAAGAAGTTTCTTATATAAAACTGATGATGATATTATCTTTGAATATTTTAAAGATAAGTCATTTAAAAATAGTACATTATTTAAAAAATGCGAAGAGTTAACTAAATACATAGATATAGAAACACCTAGTGAATTCTTCTATAAAATATGTGATGAATTTAACTATGATGAAAAACTATTAACTATTAAGAATATAAAACAAATGAATACTAGAAAAGAGTATTTCTATAATTTAATAAAAGACTTCTCAGATGCCGGAAATACAATCTATGACTTTGTAGATTACTTAGATAGTATCTTTGATTTAGATTATGATTTAAAATTCTCTATAAATGAAAAATCATCTAGTAGTTGTAAGATAATGACTATTCATAAATCAAAAGGATTAGAGTTTCCAATTTGTTATTTTGCTGGATTCTCATCTAAATTTAATTTAAGAGATTTAAATGAAAGAATTATCTTTGATAATAAATATGGATTAGTTCTTCCAAAAGTAGAAGATAGTTATAAATCAACTATTTGTAAAACACTATTAAAAGTTAATTATAAAAGAGAAGAAATATCAGAAAGAATTAGACTATTATATGTTGCCGTAACACGAGCTAAAGAAAAAATGATAGTAGTAATGCCACAGGTAGAAGAGGGATTTGAATTAGATGGAGTAGTGCCTACATATGAAAGAGATAAATACTCATCTTTCTTATCAATTATGAAAAGTTTATATCCAAACTTACTTGAATATGTAAAACCATTTGAAGAAGATATATTTACAAAAGAATATATTGAAAATAATAAAGATAAAAATATAGATAATTTAAAACTATTAGAAGATAAATTAGAAGTAAAAGAATTATCATTTATAGAAGAGTATTTAGAAGAAGCAAAATTTTCAAAAGAATCAATGCATATAGAAACCAAAGAAGAACAAGAACTATTAGACTTTGGAACTAATGTTCATAAAGCATTAGAGCAACTTAATTTTAAAGATCCACAAATAGATAAATTAGACTTAAAAGATAATATAAAAGAAAAGATAAAAGCCTTTTTAAGTCAAGATATCATAAAAGAAAATTTAAATTCTAAAATATATAAAGAATATGAATTCTTAGATGAAGGAGAAAATAGTCTGTCACATGGAATTATAGACTTGATGATTGAGACAGAAAATAATATAATAATAATAGATTACAAACTTAAAAACATAGATGATGAAGCATATGATAAACAACTAAATGGTTATAGAAATGTAATCAAGAAAAAAACAAACAAAGTAGTAGACTGTTACTTATATTCCGTAATTAATGAAAACTTAAGAAAAGTAATAGAAAAATAAAATATTATTTGGAGAAAGTATATGAAAAAAAGTAAGAAGAATAAAAAAGTAGTAGAAAAAATATGTTTATTAACAATAATAATAGTAGTAGTATTAATAGTAATATATAGTATACTAGTAAAAAGTATTAAAATAAAAGTAAATGATAAAGAAATAAATTTAAATGATACTTATAAAGAAGAAGTAAAAGGATATTTCTTAGGAAAAGATATATCAGAAAATATAAAGAAAACTGGTTCAGTAAATACTAGTAAATCAGGTACATATAAAATTAAATATGAATTAAAATATTTGTTATTTAAAAAAAGTAAAACTATAGAAGTAGTAGTTAAAGATACTATTAAACCAGTATTAACATTAAATGATAAAGAAATAGAAATATATGTAGTAAATACTGAGTATAAAGAACAAGGATATACTGCATTAGATAATGTAGACGGAGATATTACCAAAAAAGTAAAAGTAGATAAATCAAATTTAGATATTAAAAAACCAGGTACATATAGAATAAAATATACAGTTAAAGACTCATCAGGAAATACTGCATCTGCAGAAAGACAAGTAGTATATGAAAATCCAAATACTAAAGGAATATCAGTAGTTAATTATCATTTCTTCTATAATCCTAAAACAGAAGCGTGTAATGAAGATATTTGTGAAAGAGATGATGACTTCAGATCTCACTTAAAATATTTAAAAGATAATAATTATAAAACTCTAACTATTAGAGAGTTTAGAGACTGGATGTATGGTAAAATTGAAATTCCTGAAAAATCAGTATTAATAACAGTAGATGATGGAGCTAAGGGTACTGGAAAACATAATGGAGATAATCTAAATACTATCTTAAAAGAATATAAAATGCATGCAACACTATTCTTAGTAACAGGATGGTGGGATATAGAAAATTATAAATCAGATTATTTAGATATTGAGTCTCATACAAATGATATGCATACAGGAGGTTTATGTAGCAAGTTTAGAGGAGCAAAAATACTTTGTTCATCAAACGAATATGTAATGAATGACTTAAAAAAATCTATAGAAATTACAAAATCAAAAATAGCATTCTGTTATCCATTCTATGCATATAATGAAACAAGTACAAAACAAGTTAAACAAGCAGGATTTGAATTAGCATTTATTGGAGGAGAAAAGAAAGTAACAAAAGATACAGATAAATGGCATATACCAAGATATCCAATAACAAAAGAAATGACATTAGATGATTTCATAAAAATAGTAAATTAGACTTATTATTTAGTATAATTTTTTTATTTTCATTAAATATAATATTACAAAATATATCTTGAAAGAGATATAAATATATGATATACTATGTAACAATTTGTGGGGTGAATTAAATGGAAGAAATAAACATAAATGAATTATTTAATTATTTTCTATCAAAGAAACTAATTATAATAATATCTCTAGTAACTGTTTTTGTATTAGGAAACAGTTACTCATTAGCTATCAGAAAACCAATGTATAAATCTGATACATTACTAATACTTATAAGTGAAAAAAATGAAACTTATAATAATACTGATTACCAATTAAATCAAAACTTACTTGGTACATATTCAGAAGTTGTAAAAAGTAGAAAAGTAATTAATACTGCACTAAAAAATACTAAATCAAAAGAAACTTATAATGATGTAGTAGATAGAATAAGTGTTACTAACTCTGAAAACTCAGATATTATTAGAGTAACTTTTACAGGAAGAAATCCTAAAAAAGTAAAAAAGTTTACTGATGAAATAGCACATGTATTTATGGATGAAGTAAAAGATAAATATAAGTTAGATAATGCATCAGTATTAGATGCTGCAGAAGTAGCTAAACATGCTTATAATAAAAATATTATAAAAGACAATTTAATTTATATATTAGCAGGATTAATATTAGGATTTGGTATAACTTTTGTAATTTATTATTTTGATAATACAATAAAAAATACAGAAGTAGTAGAAGATAAAATAGGACTTAAGGTATTAGGAGTAGTACCTAAAGTAGATAAGGAGTAGATATTATGAATAATAAAGTAACAACAGATTTATATATAAATGCTAGTCCTAAATCATCTTTTAGTGAATCCATTAGAACTATTAGAACTAACTTAGCATTTAGTGCTTTAGGAAATAAAAATTTAAAAGTAATTTTAATTACTTCTCCTGAACCACATAATGGAAAATCATTTATAAGTGCAAATCTTGCAGCAGCATATGCACAAGAAGGAAAAAAAGTATTAATAATTGATGCTGATTTAAGAAACGGTAGAGAACATGAAATATTTAATATTATAAATATTAATAGTGGAGGATATTCTAACTTAATATTAAATAGTTTAATATTAAATAGTAGTGATAGACATGTAGATTATAAAAACTATTTAATAGAAACAAATATTAAAGGAATAACACTACTTCCAACAGGTCCAACTCCAGCAAATCCGGTAGAACTACTTGAAACAGAAACAAATAAAGAAATAATAGAAAAATTAAGAGTTATGTTTGATATTATTATTATTGATAGTCCACCAGTAATTGGATTAAGTGATTCATTAATCTTAAGTAAGTATACAGATGTTAACTTAGTAGTTGCAGAAAATAAAAGAACTACAGTAGAGTCCCTAACTAAAACTAAAAAAGCTTTTGAAGCAGCTGAATCAACAATAAGCGGAGTAGTAATTAATAAAGCTGATGTTAAACATCATGGATATTATGGTTACTATGCAGAAGGTTATTATATAGATGAAGATATTAAGAAGAAAAAAAGAAGAAAAAAGCATTAATTTTTGTGATTTACATTCTCATTATTTATATGGTATAGATGATGGAAGTAAATCTATAGAAGAAAGTATTTCTTTAATAAAAAAAGCTTATGAAGAGGGGACAACAAGTATTATATTAACACCACACTATATAAGAAAGAGTAAATATAATGCAAATAACGAAGTAAAATTAGAAAGATTTAATAAATTAAAAGAAGAGTTAAAAAAACAAAATATAAATGTAAATTTATATCTTGGAAATGAAGTATTTATTTCTTCACAAATACTAAGATTAATAGAAGAAAATGAAATATATACACTAAATAATAGTAGATATGTACTTATAGAATTTGGACTAAGTCAAATATTATATGAAGCAAAAGATATAATATATGAATTAGTAAGAAAAGGATATATTCCAGTACTTGCACATCCAGAAAGATATAAAATATTTCAAAAAGATCCAGAAAGAATAACTAATTATATAAAATTGGGAGTATTACTACAATGTAATTATCAGTCTCTGTTTGGTAATTATGGAACTAAAGCAAGAAAAACAGCAAAGTATTTTCTTAAGAAAAGATATATAACATTCTTAGGATCAGATACACATCATGATAATAAATTGAATTTAGATAAATTAGAAAATAAATTATTAAAAATAATAAAAGATCAAGACTATGTAGATGAAATAATGAATAAGAACTTTAATAAAGTAATAAAAGACATAGAACTAGGTGCCAAAACTTGGCATTAGAAAAGGAATTATAACTTTTATTAGTTCCTTTTTATGATATAATTTTAAAGGTTTGTGTAAGAGTAGAGTGAGGTATTAAGAAGTATGATTAACAGTATAAATCAAACAGCAACATTAGTACTAACTAATGAAGAAATAATAGAAGAAAATAGTAGTAAGAGCATTAATAGAAAATATAAAGTAATAAAAAGATCATTTGATATATTCTTTGCATTATTAGGATTAATTGCATTAATTCCTATCACAGTAATAGTCAAATTAGTAACATTATTATCAGGTGATACTAAATCAATATTTTATAGTCAAACAAGAATAGGAAAAGATGGAAAAGAATTTAAATTATATAAATTTAGATCAATGATTCCAAATGCAGATGAAGTATTAAAAAAATATTTAAAAGAAAATATGAAAGCTGCTCAAGAATATAGAAAATATAAGAAATTAACAAATGATCCAAGAATTACAAAAATTGGTAAAGTACTTAGAAAAACATCTTTAGATGAAGTTCCACAAGTATTAAATATCTTAAAAGGAGATATGAGTATTATTGGAAATAGACCATATCTTCCAAGAGAAAAATATGATATGGATGATTATTATGAAGATATAATAAAAACAAAACCAGGATTAACTGGATTTTGGTACGTTTCGCTATATGCCGATAGTGATTGCATGAAGGGGGTGGCATAAATGGCGAAGATGGAATTAGTTGGAGTAAATGTTGCTGATTTAAATGATTTAGCAAGATTAGAAAAAATTGAAGTAGAAACAAAAGTAATGAGAAAATCAAAAAAGAGATTTTATTTTGCTGTTAAAAGAGTATTTGATATATTTTGTTGTTTAATTGGTTTATTAGCATTATTACCAGTAGCATTAATTACTAAAATTTGTTATCTAGCAACTGGCGATAAAAAATCAATATTCTATAAACAAAAAAGAATAGGAAAAGATGGTAAATTTATTTATATTCTAAAATTTAGAAGTATGGTACACAATGCTGATGAAGTTTTAAAAGAATTATTAAAAGACCCAAAATATAAAAAAGAGTGGGATGAAAATCAAAAACTAGAAAATGACCCAAGAATAACAAAGATAGGTAAAATATTAAGAAAAACATCTCTTGATGAATTACCACAATTTATAAATGTTATGAAAGGTGATATGTCACTTATTGGACCAAGACCTTTAGTTGAAGGTGAACTAGACGCACATGAAGGTAATCATGAAATATACGAAAGTGTTCGTCCCGGAATCTCAGGTTGGTGGGCTGCGAACGGTAGGAGCTGTACTAGTTACGACAAAAGATTAGATTTAGAATATTATTATTGTAGAAATTGTAGTATTTTATTAGATATTAAATGTATCTTTTTAACAATAAAAGCTGTATTATCTCGTAATGGAGCAAAATAGGATAAGGGGGTAAATAGTAGGAGCAAATATGAAAAATAAAATAAAAAATATAAGTATAATTAATATTATTTATTTAATATTTTTAACTATATTTATAATACTAAGTGTAATATTAGGAAAAGAAATTATAAATATTAATATACTTCCTAATAAATATTTAATTATATTGATTATACTATTTTTATTATTAATTATGCCAAGTATTTTAATAATAAGAAAAAATGGAAAAGTAAAAAATATATTCTCAGTATTATTTATAACTTTATTTATAATATTATCAGTACTTGAATTATTTGTATTACCTAAAATAAACAAAGTAAATGAGTTTATTAGTAATAATACTAAAAATAGTTATACAACAAATGTATATAAAGTAATAGTAAATAAAGATTCAAGTTATAAGAATTTATCTGATATATCAGGTAAAGAAATAGTATATTATAATGATTTAAAAGATAAAAATAAGTTAAAAGAAAAAATTAAAAATAATATTGAAAATCCAAAATTAAAAGAAACTGAAAATGTTAATGATTCATTAAATGAAGTTAAATCAAATAAAGATTTAATATTAATAGTTAATTCAGGATATTATGATTCAGTATCAGCAATAGATTTAACATTTAATAAAAAGACAAGAGTAATCGCATCAATTAATGTTAAAGAAAAAAATACATTAGTTAAAGAAACAAGTGATGTAGTAACTGATAAACCATTTTTATTATTTGTAAATGGTATAGATACAAGAAGTGGTAAACTTCCTGCTAGATCATTAAGTGATGTAAATATATTAATGGCAGTTAATCCTAATACTCATAAAATTTTACTTGTACATATACCAAGAGACTCTTATGTACAGTTACATGGTACTACAGGATTAAAAGATAAATTAACTCATAGTGGAACAACTGGTGGAGGAATAACATCTACAATCGCAACTATTGAAGATTTAATGGGATTAAAAATTAATTATTATACAAGAAGTAATTTTAACTCAGTTAAAACATTAGTAGATCAAATAGGTGGTATTGATATTTATAATGATCAAACATTTAATATAACTGCGTGGACAGATAGAGCATGTTCATATACACCAGGATGGAATAGAAATGTAGATGGAAGATGCTCATTAGCGTTCTCAAGAGAAAGAAAATCATATGAAGATGGAGATAGACATAGAGGAAGAAATCAAGAACAAGTAATTGAAAGAGTAATTGAAAAATTCCAAAAGAATCCATCACTTCTAAATAAATATGAAGAAATATTAAATTCAATGAATGGTACATTTGAAACTAACTTATCAAGTAAAGATATAACTACATTAGTTAAGAATCAATTAAATGATAATAAGAAATGGAATATATCTGAATATAACGTAACAGGAACAGGAGACTATACTTATTCATATAGTTATCCAAATAGAAAGTTATATGTATCACAAGTAGATTATGATTCAGTTAAAACAGCTAAGTCTAAAATAGAAGAAATATTAAATGAGAAATAGATAGAAGAATTGATAGGAGAGTATTACATGAAGAAAGATAAGAAGAAAATTTGTTTAATATCATCATCTGGTGGTCACTTTGAACAATTACTATGTTTAAGACCTTTAAGTGAAGATTATGATGTTTTTATAACTACTGAAAAAACTAAATATAATAAAAAAGATAAAAAGATAGACCATTATGTAATGCAAGTAAATAGAAAAGAACCTTTATTTATTATTAAGATGTTTTTAATATTTATAAAATCATTATATATTTTCTTAAAAGAACAACCAGATGTAATTATAAGTACTGGAGTACTTGCTGCAATTCCTATGTTATTTATAGGACATATATTCAAAAGAAAAGTTATCTATATAGAATCATTTGCTAAAATATCTTCTCCTACAATGACTGGTAAATTAATTTATAAAAAACATATAGCTGATAGATTTTATGTTCAATGGGAATCTATGAAAGAATTCTAAAGAATCCCCTCAAGAGAAGGTGGAGTGGAGATAGTTGTACAAATCAATATCCTATTCGTGTTGTGCAAATAATGGGTAAATGATTGCTATCGTTTTACAGTGTAGTTTTGTATGTTTTGGAGTGTGATAAAATGAAATTTAGTGTTATAATTCCTGTTTATAATTGTGAAAAATATATAGTAAGATGTGTACAATCTCTTTTACATCAAATAGGAAAAAATGATGAAATAATAATTTTAGATGACGGATCAACAGATTTAAGTTACAACAAATGTTTAGAAACATTTAAAAGTGATTATAGAGTTAGAATTATAAAGAAAGAAAATAGTGGGGTATCAGATACTAGAAATTTAGGTATAGAAAAGGCAAAAGGAAAGTATATCCTTTTTATTGATGCTGATGATTGGGTTTCTGATGGATATATAAATTCGATTTATAAAATAATTAATAATAATCCTGAAATTCAATTAATAAATTTTGGCTTTTTTTCTGAAGTTGAGAACAATAACGAAATAGTTAGTGTGGATGAAATTAAATATATAGATAGATTTTATAAAACTAATAATGATATAGTAAAAGATATAATAAATCTATACGAATCTTCTATGTTATATAATATTTGGAATAAAGTTTATGTAAAAAAAGTGATAAAAGAAAATAATTTAAAATTTAAAGACAGATATTTTGGTGAAGATATGCTTTTTAACAGAGATTATTTGGCTTGTGTTGATAATTTTTATAATTCTAGCAAGTGTTTTTATCATTATATTCGCGAAAGAGATGATTCGGTAACAACAAGGTTTAAAAAAGATATTTTTGAAATTAGAAAAAATGAATTTCTGGAATTTAATGAATATTTTAAATCATTAAATTTAAGTGAAAATTATTATTATGAGTTTTCGTGTCGAAGATTTGTTGAAAGAATGATGGGATGCGTAGAAAATATTTTTTGTTCAAAATATTCTTTTTTTGAAAAATACAGAGAAATAAAAAAAATTATTAATGATAAAATTACAATAGAATGTTTGCAAAATTGTAAATTGAAATCAAAAAAGATGAAAATTTTAATTATTCCAATAAAATTAAAAAGCGTAATACTTACAATGATTATTGGTAAATTTCTTCATATTGTAAAAACAAAATTACCGGCAATATTTAATAAGTTAAAGAATAAGAGGTAGAATATGAAAAAATTAATTAGTAGCATAAAATATATACAATTAAATGATTTGATTTCTATAATAATGTTTGTAATACTTTTGGTTCCATCTTTATTTTACAAAATATATATGAGAATACTTAATATAAAAATATGGCTTATTTGCGAGGATGGTAGAACAGCAAGAGATAATGGATATTATTTTTATAAGTATGTTAATGAAAAAAGAAATAAAAAATTTAGAGTATATTATGTAATCGATTTTTCTTCTCCAGACTATAATAAATTAAGAGAAATGGATAACATTATAAAATTTAAAAGTATTAAACATTGGTTTTTTTATATGATTGCAAATTATAATATAAGTAATCATAAGAATGGTAATCCTAATCAGCCATTTTTCTATTTTATTCATGTGATTTTAAAATTTTATGATAATAGAGTTTTTTTACAACATGGTATAACAAAAGATGATGCAGAATGGCTATATTATAAAAATACACATTTTAAATATTTTATTTGTGGTGCCGAGAGAGAATTTGAGTTTATTTCTCGAAAATTTGGTTATCCATCAGATAGAGTTATTTATACAGGATTTCCAAGATTTGACAATTTACACAATATAGAAATTAAAGAAAAGCAAATTTTAATAATGCCAACATGGAGAAATTGGTTAGGAAGAGAAACTAATACATTAGCAGCAAAAGTAGATTTTAAAAATACAGATTTTTATAAGAATTGGAATGCTTTACTAAATGATAAAATATTTATTGATTTTATTGAAAAAAATAAATATGAAGTTATATTTTATCCTCATATAAATATGCAAAAATATATTGGAGAATTTCAATTTAGTTCAAAAAGAATAAAAGTTTGTAATATAAATAATACGGATATTCAAAAATTATTAATTGAATCTAAGATACTTATAACAGATTATTCGAGTGTTTACATGGATTTTGCGTATATGAATAAGGAAACAATATATTATCATTTTGATTATGAAGAATATAGAAAAAAACAATATTCTTCTGGATATTTCGATTATTTAAAAGATGGTTTTGGCCCAGTAACTTATACGAAAGAAGATACCATAAAAGAGTTAATTAATTTATTAACTAGTCCTAATAATCAATACAAGAGTAGAATGAAAAATTTTTTTAAATTACAAGATCGAAACAATTCACAAAGAATATATGATATTTTAAACAAAAAAGGTGATGTGTAAATGAAAGTATTATTTTCAATAATAGTTCCAATTTATAAAGTTGAAATTAATTTATTAAAAGAATGTTTAGATTCTGTTTGTACTCAATCATATAATGATTATGAATGTATTCTTATTTCAGATGGAGCATCAAAAGAAATAATATTATTTTTAGAAGATTATATAAAAGATAAGAGTAATTTTAAATTATTTATGAAAGAAAATAGTGGGGTATCAGATACTAGAAATTTGGGTATAGAAAAGGCAAAAGGAAAGTATTTGACATTTTTGGATGCTGATGATTTTTTGGAAAAAGATTCGTTAAAAAATTTTGATTTGACACTTAAAAAGAATAATAATCATGATTATTATATTTTTAAAAACAACATATACAAAGATGGTAAATATACGCATTATAACAATGAGATAGAGTTTTCAAAAAAAATTGAAGAAAAAGAAATATTAGATTTGTATTTGTCAACATTTGGGTGCAAGGTCAATAAATTTCACTGGATAGAATCTGTTTGGGGAAATTTGTACAAAAAGGAATTTATAATAAAAAATAATATTTTATTTGATAAAAAATTGGAAATTGGCGAAGATTTAATGTTTAATTATACAGTATGGAATAAAAGTAATAATGCATTTTATTCCAATATAGTTGTTTATAATTATAGAATTAATAATCAATCAGTTATGCATGGTAATATACATAATTTAATAAAAAAATATTTAAAATTAAATGAAGTTTTTGAAAATTTGATTATACAATTAAAATTTGAAAAAAAATATTATAGTTGTTTTTACATTAAACAGTTAAAAAAGTATTTTAAATCGACTAATAATTATAAAGAATTATATAATTTAGTAAAAGAACATAATTATTATAAATTTAGTATTTTAGAAATTATTACCTTAAACTTAAAGTTTAAAGATAAGATTTTTCTTTTATTGTTCAAATTTAAAATATTATATTTAATAGACTTTATAAAAAAGAAATAAAAAAGGTGATTTTATGAAAAAAAATGAAATATTATACATATTGGGTTATTTTTTTATTTTGTTTCCAACTTATTTTTCTGAAGTTGTAATATTTCAACCTTTACTTCAAGTAACGATGTATTTAGGTATTATTATTCTATCAATATTATTTATAGTAAGCAAAATTAAAGAAAATATAATTAATAAAAAAGAGTTTTGGTTTTTATTTATGTGTTTTATCTTTAGTTTATTTTCTTTTATATGTAGTGGCAGTTTTGATATGATTAAATTATTTTTAATAATTTTTTCTTTTAAGGGACTCAATTTCGATTCTTTCTTAAAAAAGGAAATTATTATAAAAATTTTAATGATTTTGCTAGTTGTTTTTTTCTATTTTGAAGATGGAACATCAGCATTAATTTTTTTTAGAGATGGTAAAATAAGATATACATTAGGTTTTAGTCATCCAAATCAATTAGCTTTGTTTATAACTATGATTTCAATAGAGTTACTTTATTTAAATAGAAATAGAAATAATGATATAATTGCTATGATTATTGTATTGTTTGGACTTGTGTTTAATGTTATTATGACAGATAGTAGAGCAAGTATATTTTTAACTTTAATGGTATCTTTAGCATTTATTTTTAGAAAACAATTATCTTTGATACTAAAAAAAAGAAATATATTTGATCATTTATTTCTGATATTAACTATAATATCTCTATTGTTTGTTTTTTTATACAATTCAAATTATTCAATTATTGCACCGTTAGATAAAATTTTATCTAGTAGAATAAAATGGGCTTCAGTATATTTTAATTATTATGGATTTAATCTATTTGGAAAGGAAATTTTTATTCCTTATGATTTTGTTAAGAGAGATAATGTGGTGTTTTTTTGTTTAGATAATGCATATATATATTTTTTATTACATTTCGGTATTATATTTTATACTTTTTTTGCAATTTTATATAATAAATTAATAAAAGTTTTAAAAAAAAGAAAAGAATATTTTTTATATTTTATAGTGATTTTTTTATTAATATATGGATTAATGGAAAATACCGTATTTAAATATGCATATAATCCTTTTTTAATTCTATTAGGCATATATTTAAACTTTGAAAGGAATGATGAGGAACATGAAAGAGAGAATTAAATGGATTGACTCGTTAAAAGGTTTTGCAGCAATTTTAGTTGTAATAGGTCATGTAGCTGATGGTTATTTGAATTCTAATACATTATTAGGTCATGGAGATATTTTAAAACTTGTATTTAATGGAATATATTCATTTCATCTGCCTCTTTTTTTTATAATAAGTGGGTTTGTTGTTTCAAATGCATATATAAAAAATAGTAGTCTAAATAGAAAGAAAGTATTAATTCAAATAAAAAATCTAATATACTTATATTTGTTTTTTAGTATATTGCAATGGTGTGTAAAATATTCGTTAGGAAGTTTAAATATAATCAACCATGAAGTTTCCTTGAACAATCTTAAATTAATTTTAATTGAACCAATGTCTCCATATTGGTATTTATACGATTTGATAATTTTTTACATTATTTTAATCTTATTTGATAAGATTAATTTACTAAAAAAAAATATAGTAGTATTTTTAATGATGATTTATTTTATTTTATCGATGTTTGATTCAAATACATATATTGTTTTAAAAATTATACATTTAATATATTATTTTATATTTTTCTATTTAGGAGTTAAAATGAATGAAAAGCATATATGTAAAAAATATTGTGTTATATCCATTGTTTCTCTTTTGATTTTAAATGTTACATATATTATTTTTCTTAATTCTGAATATATACGTGATATAAGAATATTTAATTTTTTATTTGCTTCATTTTGCTCATATGTTATTATATGTTTATTTAAAAAATACTTTTCTAAAAATTATTTTTATGTATTAAATTATGTTGGAAAAAATAGCTTAGAATTATATGTTTTACATTGTTATTTAACAACATTTTTTAGAGTTTTCTTGGTAAACATAACTAATTTTTACGTAAACTTTTCGATTAACTCGTTATTTTCAATAATTTTAACTTTAGCGTTTGTAGAATTTATAAAGAAGATAAATATACATAATTATTTATTTTATCCATTTAAAAAAGAGGTGAAATACAAATGAAATATTCTATTATCATTCCTGTGTATAACGTTGAAAAATATTTAGATAGATGCTTAAATAGTGTAATAAATCAAACATATAAAAATATAGAAATAATCATAATTAATGATGGTTCAACGGATAATTCGAAAATAATATGTAATTCTTATAAAAAAAAGGATAAACGTATTAAATATTTTGAACAAAAAAACAGTGGAGTTTCAATTGCTAGAAATGTTGGACTAGAAAATTCTACGGGAGACTATGTTATTTTTATTGATAGTGATGACTATGTAGAGATAAACGCAATAGATATTATCAATAATCATTTGGAAAATAAAACCGTAGATTTGATGATTTTTAATTATAAAAAATTAATAGCTTCAACAAATGAAATTTATGAAATTAAATATAAAAATTTGGATAATTTTTCTTTAGAATATATAATACACAATGAAAAATTGATGATTAGAGGATATTTGTGGAATAAAGTATTTAAAAAAGATTCAATAATAGAAAAATTTAAATCACAACATTGTTATATGGAAGATTTGTGTTTTATTCAGGAAAATATTAATTTCTTTAAATCTTTCGAAATTATTTATGATTCACCATATTATATATATAATGTTAATGATGGATCTATAATGAATGGCACAGAGTTTAATGAAAAGCGAATAAGTGCTTTATATACAGCATTATACATTATTAATATTACATCTTTTAAATGTTCTTGTTTCCAAAAAGTAAACTTAATGAAAAATTATTGTAGATTAAGATATAATAATTCAAAATATAAAGATGTAAGAATTGAAAAATATATTAAAATTTTTTTAAAGGATGTTTTAAAAAGTAAATATTTAAGTATAAAAGATAAAATTTATTCGATAATTTGGGTAAAAATGCCTTTTATATATAAAATAAAAAGATATTTTAAGGGGTGAGATTTTGTTGAAAGAAAAATCATTAAATAAAAATGCTCTTTTAAATTCTATTAGAACAGTTTTAAAACTTTTGTTTCCATTAGTAGCATTTCCTTATGCGACACATGTTTGTAGATGCTGATGATTATTTAGATAAAAATTGTTATGAACAAATAGTAAAGGTTTTAGAGAAAAATAATAGTATTGATTTTATTAGATATAATTTAAATGTTGTAGGTAGCAATGATACATGTTTTAAAAGTTTATATGAGTTGTCAGATACCATTTATGATTTTTCTAAATTAGACGATAGATGCCTTTCACACTTTGTAACTAGAAAAGAAAATATAGATTGTTTAGTTATGCTATTAGTTATAAAATCATCTATTGCAAAAAAATTACAATTTAATAATAAATTAACTATGATGGAAGATGTTGACTTTTATTTACAATTGTTCTTTAAAAAGCCTATTGGTTATTTTTTAGATAAGAAATTATATAATTATTATGTAAATCCAAATAGTGTTACAAATTCACCAAATTATTATAGAAAAAATATATTTGGTGTTCTTGATACAAATGTTGAATTATGTAAAAAATTGATTAAGAGTAATTATGAGAGAATAATTCCAGATGTTAATTCTGCTAATATTAATACAATAATAAATACAGTTCAAAAATTATATGAATATGATAAAACTAAATATATTGAAGTATCTAATAATTTAAAAACTAATGGTAATTTTATTGAATTATGTAAAAATTCTGGAAAAATGAAATTAAATAAAAAAGTAATTATATTTTTGATATTACATTGTAATATCAAAATTCAAATATTATATTTGAATATGCGAAAGATTATTAAAAAGAAGTGAGGAGATTAAATTGTATATATATTATATTGTTTTATTAATTTCCCTTGTTTTTTCGATTATGGCAAATAATGCTTTTTCTAAGAATGAAGAAAAAAAAGGAATTATTTATTTAATATTTATGATTATTCCATTAGTTATATTAGCTGGGTTAAGAAGTATACATATTGGTTTTGATGTTGATTTGTATGCGGTTAGGATATTTAATAAAGTAAGTGACATGAGTTTGTCTGAATTATTTAGTTGTTTTCAAACCGAAACGTTAGAAAGTGGTTTTGTTTTTGTTATATATTTGTTATGCAAAATTGTAAAAGATATTCATTTTGTGTTATTTGGGCTTCAATTATTAATTTCATTATCTTTTATTAGACTTGTATATTTTTATAGAAAAAAAGTATCTATATCTATAATGTTGGTGATTTATTTTTGTACATTATATATAAGATCTTATGATCTATTAAGACAGGGTCTTGCAATTGCTGCTGTAATGCAGATGTTGATTTTTTATGAAAAAAAGAATTATATAAAATGTTTTTTATATTTTATATTGGCGTTAACACTCCATAATAGTGCTATTTTTGCAATAATAATCCCATTGGTTATGATGTTATGCGATACAAAAAAAATAAATAAAAAAACTAAGAATATTATTAATTTATTTTGCATAGTGTTGTTTACTCTTATTGTATATAATTATCAAAATATAAGTTATGCACTATATAATGCTGGAGTTTTAAGTCATAAATATCTTTTTTATATTGATGAAAATAGTTCTTTTATGTATTCAAAGGTTGATATTAGGTGGTCAATTACGATTATAAAAGCTGTTATAATTTTAGTGTCATTTATATATTTGAATGTGAATAATATTTCTTTAGAAGAAAAAAATGAAAATAGAAAATGGTTTATATTTCTTTTATATGATTTTGTTATTAATTTTTTAACATTTAAAATTAGAAATTTTGATAGGATTGCATTGTATTTCTATTATCCATCAATATTTATTTTTTGCCCCCAATTAGTTAAAATAGCAAAAAATGATAAATATAGTAGAGTAATTGTAGGAATTTTAATTGCTGGTCTATTTTTAGCTGATTTTACTGAAAAAATGATTACAAATAGATATAATTTAAATCCATATATTTGGATGTTTAATGAGTAGAGGTGAGAAACGATGAAAAAATTAGGAACAATAACTTTTCATTCATCATATAATTATGGTTCACATTTGCAAGCGTATGCATTGCAAGAATTTATAAAAAAAATAAGTAATGAACCAATTGATTATAAAATTATTAATTTAAGAACCCAAATTCAAAAAGATATGTATAAAAATATTTTTGAAAAGAGTGGGTATAAAAATATCATAAAAAGGATGTTGTTATTTAATTATAGGAAGTATTTTTTTGAAAAAACAAATAACTATGAAAAATTTCTTTCTGAAAAGTTGCAGGTTACTAAAGAATATAACACTTATGAGGAATTAATGAATGAGAATTTTGACTATGATTATTATATAAGTGGTAGTGATCAGCTATGGAACTTAAATGCACGAGATTTTGATTGGTCAAATTATTTGGAGTTTGTAAAAAAAGGAAAGAAAATATCTTATTCTGCAAGTTTTGGACCAATAGCTCAAAGATGGTCAAACGAAGAAAAAGAAAGAGTAAAAAATGATTTGGAACAATTTGATTGCTTGTCAGTAAGAGAAAATGGTAGTTATGATAATGTATTTGAATTAACTAATAGAAAGGCAGAAATACATGTTGATCCTACTATGTTACTTGAAAAAGAAGATTGGTTGAAAATAATTGGTGTTAATCCGATATTAAAAAAAGACTATATTTTTTTCTATGATTTAAAAGGAAGGAAAGAAGATTTAAAATTGGTAAAAGAAATTTCTAAAAAGTTAGGTATGCCGGTGGTGATAACAAAGTATATGAATATGAAAATCCATTTTTCCAATTTTGAAAAGCACTATTATTGTGGGCCAATAGAGTTTTTAAATTTATTATATAATTCAAAATTAGTTTTATCTTCATCATTTCATGGAAATGTATTTTCAGTAATATTTAATAAACCGTTTTTTGCATTAAATGGTAAGAATGATTTTAGAATAAATACGATGCTAGAAAAGTTTAGATTGATTGATAGAAGTATAACCTTAGAAGAAATGGATAGTAAAATCAAAAAAGTTTATGATGTGGATTTTTCAAATGCACAGAAAATCTTTGATATAGAAAGAGAAAAATCTAGAAAATACTTAATAGATGCTTTAAATTTAAAATAAAGGAGTGATTTTATGGTTTGTGAAAATGATAAGTGTACCGGTTGCTTTGCTTGTTATAATATCTGCCCTAAAAATGCTATTGAAATGAAAGAAGATGAGCATGGATATATTTATCCACATATTATAGAATCTAAATGTATAAATTGTGGTTTATGTAAAAAAATATGTCCTGTGTTAAACAAAGTTGAATTAAAAAGACCAATTAAGTGTTTGGCAATTCGTACACTAGAACAAAATATACTTAGTAAATCATCATCTGGTGGTATTGCAACAATTATTTCTAAGAAGGTTTTAGAAAATTCTGGGATTGTATATGGTGCAGCATTTTTAAATAATTGTGAAGTTTCACATATACGGGTTGATAATATAGAAGATTTAATTAAAATTCAAGGCTCAAAATATGTACATAGTTATATAAAAGATACATATAAAAATGTAAAAAACGACTTGACAACTGCTAAAAAAGTATTATTTGTTGGCACTCCTTGCCAAGTTGCAGGATTAAAAAGATATTTAATGAAGGATTATGAAAATTTATATACTATTGATATTATATGTCATGGAGTCCCATCACAAAAATTTTTAAAGGATGAAATTCTTAGAATTAATAAGAACTTAAATATTGATAGAGTAAATTTTAGAGATAAAAAATATAATCCTTTTCATTTTTCAGTAGTAAAAAATGGAAATGATATTTTTTTTGAAAGTTGGTCAAAATCTCCTTATTTTTATACATTCATGAAATCATTTACATACAGAGATAATTGTTATATATGTAGATATGCTAGTATTGAAAGATGTTCAGATATGACAATTGGTGATTTTTGGGGAATTTCAAAAGAATCTAAATTTTACAATACTCGATCTAAAGGAATATCTGTAGCATTACCAATAACTGAAAAAGGAATAGAAATGTTGGAATTAATTTCTGATTGTACTGAATTTGAAGAAAGAGATATCAATGAAGCAGTAGCAGGGAATGATCAATTAAGAGATTCTTGTAAAAAGAGTATTAAAGAACATGAATTTAAGAATAGTTATTTGAAAACAAATAGTTTTTATAAATCATATAAAAAAGTATTTAAAAAAAATTATTATAAACAAATTGTAAAATCAAATAAATTTGTTTTAAAAATATTAGATATAAAGAAGGAATTAAAAAATGGGAAAAAGAAGTAGAGGCAAGGATTTAGCCGTTAATACTATAGTAATAGGTATAGGAAAGTTTAGTACACAACTTGTTTCATTTTTTCTATTACCATTGTATACATCAATTTTAACTACTATTGAATATGGTATATATGATTTAATAATTACTATATCAACATTTTTACTTCCTGGGATAACACTTTTGATGGAAGAATCAATGTTTAGGTTTCTTATAGATTGTAAATCAGATTATGATAAAAAAATAATCATTTCTCAATCTTTTATATATATAGTTAATAGTTCAATAATTTTTATAATATTAGGAACTATTGTTGGATTTGTATTTAAAATTCCTTATTCAATTATTGGCTTATTTTATGTTATAACATGTATATTGTCTGGATTGAGAAATGCTTTAGTAAGAGGCCTTGGCAAATTGAAATTTTATACTATTGTTAATGTTATCTCTAGTTTAATAAATATATCATGTAATATTTTGTTTATTGCTGTATTCAAGTATGGTGTATTTGGCTTATTATTATCTGGAATTATTGCCAATATTATATCAACATCTATAATTTTTATTAAAGTTAATGTATTTAAATATATATCATTTAAATCGTATGATAAAAAGATATCTAAAGAGATGATTAAATATTCTCTACCACTTGTACCAAATAGCTTATCATGGACAATTGTTAATTTATCAGATAGATTGGTTATTTCAGGTTTTATGGGGGCAGCTTCAAATGGTATTTATTCAATGTCTTATAAATTTCCCAATTTAATGAATACAATATATGGTTTTTTCTACACTGCTTGGAAAGAAAGTTCAGCCCGTGCAATGAAAGATGCTGATAAAGAAGAATTTTTTAATAAGATATATTCAATGTTAACAAAAGCAATGTTTTCTGTTTCAATTGCAATTATATCTGGTTTGCCAATAGTATTTTCTTTCTTTATAAGGAAATCATTTGTAAATGCTTATTTTTATATACCAATCTTAGTTATCGCAATGTATTATAATAATATGTCTGGTTATTATGGTGGTATCTTCAGTGGGTTTAAAGATACAAAAGTTATGGGAACTACTACTATATTAGGAGCAATAATTAATTTAATAGTTAATTTAGCACTAATAAAGTTTATCGGAATATATGCAGCAGCTTTTTCAACTTTAGTTTCTTGTATGGTTATATATTATTATAGAAAAATAAAAGTTAAAAAATATATTAAAATTAAAAATGTAAATATGTTACCAGGAATCATTATGATGATTATAAGTGTTGTTACATATTATTATAATACTAGTTTAATTTTAAAATTATTAGTTCTTTTTATAACAATTTTTTATTGTATTTTTGCAAACAAGGATATTATTAATTTACTTGTTAGAAAATTTTTAAAAAGAACCAAAATTAAGAGAAAATTTTTTTAATGACTTAAATAATTATGAAATAAATTATTTGTGTAGGAAATATGTAAAAAGAAAATCTATTTTGAAGAAGATAATTAAAAAGTAAAATTTATTAAGAAAGAGGGAAGTATATGAAACTAAAACAAAATTTTGATGTAATAGTAGTAGGCGGGGCTCATATAAATGCATTAGGAGTAATACGTTCATTAGGTGAAAATGGTGTAAAACCAATATTGCTTCTTACGGGAAGAAAAAATGGTTATATTAAAAAGAGTAAGTATGTAAAGAAAACTTATTATTGTGAACTTGATGAAAGTAAGATTGTAGATATTTTAATGAAACAAGTTGAGTTAGATTATGATAGATGCTATATTATTCCAACAGGTGATTATGTAGCGGCTGCTATTGATAAAAATTTAAAATTGTTGCAAAAAAAATATATTGTTCCAAATATTGATAATAATGAGAATAAAATTGTTTATTATATGGATAAATTTACTCAATATAATCTTGCATGTGATTATGATGTACCTACTGCAAAGTCAATATTGATTAATCTAAATAAGAGTG
The DNA here is from genome assembly GCA_902801525.1 of uncultured Erysipelotrichaceae bacterium. GTDB lineage: Bacteria > Bacillota_I > Bacilli_A > RF39 > UBA660 > RUG14670. Next base: position 90,955 of record CADCIN010000002.1, read on the forward strand.
GTATAAAAAATGATATTTATCCATGTATTTTAAAACCAGTAGTAAGTGCAAATGGAACAAAGTCTGATATAAGAATTTGTCAAGATATAACTACTTTTAAAGATGCAATCAAAGAATTTAAGGAAAAGAAATATGATGAAGTTTTACTTCAAGAGTTGCTAGATTATGATTATGAGTTAGATGTACCAGGATATTGTACTGGAAAGCAAGCACGTGTTGATGGAATTATTAAAAAGATAAATGTGTATCCGGCAAAACGTGGTAGTGCATGTTATATGACTGTAGGTAAACCAAATGTTCAAATAGTCGAAAAATTGAAAAAATTATTTGTAGATATAAAATATAATGGAATATTTGATGTTGATTTATTTGTAAAGGGTGACAATATATATTTAAATGAGATAAACTTTAGAAATGGTGCAATATCATATGCATTAACAGGAAGTAATATTTATATTATTATTGATTGGATTTTATCAAATGAAAATATAAAAGTAAAAAATCATAGTATAGAAAAAAATTATGATTTTATTGTTGAAGATTATAATTTTAGGTTGGTTTTATCTAAAAATATAAGTATATTTAAATACATAAAAGAATTTGTTAAAGCAAAAAAATATGCATATCTTAATATAAAGGATATGAAACCAGTTGTATATAAATTAATATATGGAATAAAGAAGGATTGATAATATGAAAAAAGCTATAATATTTGCACCACATCAAGATGATGAAATAAATATAGCTGGTGGAATTTTATCATCTTTATTAGCTAATAATATAGAAGTTAAAGTTGTATATTCGACTAATGGTGATTATTGTACAAAAGCATCTACAAGGATAAGTGAGTGTAAAAAAGCATTAAAAGTATTCGGGATAAGTGAAGAGAACATTTATTTCATGGGTTATTCTGACCAAACAAGAGAAGAAGATACACATTTGTATATGACTGAAAAAAATAGCATTTGGAAAAGTAAGAAAAACATCATGAAAACATATCATCCATTTGGTGAAAATGAAGTTTCTATGATATATGAGAAGAAGCATCATGAGTTTAATAAGGATAATTTTATAAAGGACATTGTGTATGTATTGGAGGATTATAAACCTGATTATATATATTGTATAGATTTTGATTCTCATGCTGATCATAGGGCTTTATCATTGAGTGTTGAAAAGGCAATTGGATTATTAATTAATAAGCATATAGATTATAGGCCAATAATATATAAAGCTTTTGCGTATCCTACTTTTTATTATGGATATAAGGATTTAAATAATATTAATATTAAGAGTACAGCATTTAAAACAGAACCATATTCATATTGTGATATGGAAAACCCCTATTATAGTTGGGCATCAAGGATTAGATTTCCAGTTTCTGAAAAAGTTTGTAATAAATTTTTATTGAAAAATAAAGTTTTCAGTGCGTTAAATTGTCACAAAAGTCAATGTATTAATGGACGAGCTTCTTCAACTATAAATGGTGATCAAATATTTTGGCAAAGAAGAACTGATAATTTATTAAATGAATCTAAATTAACTGTTACTTCAGGAAATATGGAAAAATTGCATGATTTTATGTTATTTGATTGTAACAATATAATGGGTGGAGATTCTAAAAAAGTGGTGCTTGAATCTAATGCGTGGATGCCTGATAAAAATGATAAAGTTCCAGAGATAAATGTATCTTTTAATAAAAAAAAGAAGATTTCTGAAATTAATTTGTATCATGCAATTGGAACTTCTGACTTTTTTAATAAAATTGAGGTTATTGCTGATAATGATTATTCCAATACATATGAATTAGTTAGAGAAAAAGATAATATTTCGAGATTAAACTTTGATGATAATATATTTACAAAAAATTTAAAAATAAGAATGTTAGGTAAAACAGGTGATAATGCTGGATTTTCTGAATTAGAAGTATTTGAATTTTCTGATAGTTTAATTCAATTAATAAAATTAGAAATTGATGGTGATTTTGCATATAAATATTATTATAGTAATGAGTCATTTAAAATATATTCGTATGATGGAGTAAAATTTAGATATTTAGATAAAGATGAATATAAAATTATAAGTGATGATGTTATAGTAGAAAATGATAAATTTTTATTAAAAAAACATTCTAATAATATTAGAGTACAATTAAAAAATAATGATACTATATATGATGATGTAATACTTGTAAAGAAAAATATTATTTCTGTGATTAATAATATTATTATAAATATTGTTAATAGTGTTGTGGTTGCTATTTGTTATTCAAAACAAAAAATTATTAGAAAGATAAAAAGACTTTTAAAAGTAAATTAATTAAAAGGTATATTTTATATGAAAAATGATTTGATAAGTATAATAGTTCCAGTATATAAAGTTGAAAGATATTTAAGTCAATGTATTGATAGTATTATTAATCAAACATATACTAATTTAGAAATAATCCTAGTCGATGATGGTTCTCCTGATAATTGTGGTATGATATGTGATGAATATGCAAGACTTGATAATAGAATAAAAGTTATTCATAAAGAAAATGGTGGACTTTCTAGTGCAAGAAATGCAGGACTTGATATTGCTACTGGGGAATATATTGGATTTGTTGATAGTGATGATTATATTGATGATTTATTAGTTTCGGAAACAATAAACATCATAAAAAAAGAAAATGTGGACTTAGTTAAATTTGGTTACTACAAAGAAGGAAAACATTTTAAAATTAAAAATAATTTTGTATTACCAACAAATAAGCCAATTGATTCAACAGGCGAAGAAGTTAGAAATAATATTTTTAAAACTGATAATCTATGTACATGTTGGGGGAATATTTACAAAGCCAATATAGCAAAGAAAATAATGTTTGATAATAGTATTAGTGTTGGAGAAGATTTTTTGTACGTAACAAATTATTTAACTAAATGCAATAAAATATATATTTCAGATAAGCATTATTATCATTATATAATTAATCAAAATAGTTTAACTCACAAATTTGATATGCAAAAAAGTATATTTAAAACCTCAGAAGCAATAAAGGCAAATATTGAAGTGGAAAAATTAATTTTTGGGAATATACAAAATAAAAATAAACCTAGATTAGAAAAAAGTAAGAGAAATATCTTTTCGTTTTTTGATTCTTGCATTGAGAATAATAATTATAAAAAATTTGTGGAAATAATAAATGAATTTAAAAATAATGACATAATAAATACAGAATTACAAAATATAAATAATTATAGTTCTAAAGAAGAAAAACTATTAAACAAAGATTATAAGATTTTTATCTATAAAAAATTTAGATTGTTTTTTAAAAGATTATTAAGAACTGTTTTTTAGTATTTTTTGTCATCTATTTGATGAATGATAAGAAAATCATAGGAGGTATACAATATGTCTAGAACAAAAAGCAGTATAATAAATGTCATAACTGCCTTTATAGGTCAAGGTTTGGGATTTTTAATTAGTTTTGTTGCAAGAATATTTTTTATTAAAATACTAGGTGAAGAATATTTAGGAGTTAATGGATTATTTACTAATATTCTTACAGTATTATCTCTTGCGGAATTAGGAGTTGGCACTGCAATTACCTATAGTTTATATGAGCCGTTAGCAAAGAAAGATAAAGAAAAATGTAAATCATTAATGTATTTGTATAAAAAAGTATACATTATTATTGGAATTATAATACTATTTGTTGGCTCATTGATTACGCCTTTTCTTGGATTATTTCTTAAAGAAACACCAAATATAGATAATCTTAAATTAATATATTTATTGTTTGTTGTGAACACAGGAATCTCATATTTTTATTCATATAAAAGAAATTTAATAATAGCAGATCAAAATAGATATATTGCAACAATCTATAGATATTCATTTTATTTTATATTAAATGTATTACAAATACTATACTTAATAAAGTACAAGAATTATATTGGATTTCTAATAATTCAAATAGTATTTACATTTCTAGAGAATTATTTTGTATCACGAAAAGCAAACAAAATGTATCCATTCTTATTAGATAAAAATGTTAATAACGTAGATAAAGAAACATCCACAGAAATATTTAAAAATACTAAAGCTATGATGATGCATAGAATAGGTGGAACTATAGTTAATTCAACAGATAATATTATCCTCTCAAAATACGTAGGATTAGTTCAAGTTGGTCTTTATTCTAATTATTATTTAATAACTTCTGCATTAAACTTAGTTACTGTACAAATATATAATTCATTAGTACCAGGAATAGGTAACTTAAAGGCTGAAAACAATAAACAAAAAGAATATATAGTTTTTCAAAGATTGAATTTTGTAACTTTTTGGATGTATGGATTTTTAACACTTTGCCTATTAATCATGTTTAATGATTTTATATCAATTTGGATTGGAAATAAATATACACTTAGTTTTGAAGTTGTATTAATCATTATTATTAATTTTTATCTAACAGGAATGAGAAAATCTGTTTTAGCTTTTAGAGATGCTATGGGATTATTTTACAAAGACAGATATAAAGCAGTCGTTGAAGCATTAATTAATATAATAGTATCAATACTACTTGCTATTAAAATGGGAATATTTGGAGTGTTTTTAGGAACGTTTATTAGTTCAATTACAACGTGCGTTTGGGTAGAACCATTTGTTCTGTACAAATATGGATTTAAAAAGAAATTTAGTGGTTATTGTATAGATTATTTAAAAAAAGTAATGATTATGATTTTAATGGGGGTCTTATTATATTTTATAAGACTACAGTTCATAGGTGTTGGAACAATTTGTAGATTTTTAATTGAATTAGTGATTTGTGTTGTATTGATAAATGGTATTTTTTGGTTATTATATAGAAATACAGATGAATTCAATTATTTTATTGATTTGCTAAAAAAGATAGTGAAGAAAATAAATAAAAAAAAGCAACATAGTCATGAATAATAGTAAGAATATAATTATAATAACTAACTGAGTAGCAAGCCGTAGCTTAACTGATACTAGTTAGTTTTTTTAATTGTTCAAAATTACATGATTTAAAAGAAATGAGTATAATGAATAGCAAAACCATTTTTTGTTAAATAATTGTTTATATTTTAGTTAAATAATTGTTTAAATTTTTGTTAAAAAAATTGATATATTTTTCTTTATTGTCAAGAGGTATAATATAGTAAAATAGAATAATTATATAAAAATATTGGAAAGTTGATTTATGTATTGACTTTCTTTTTTTTGATTGTATAATAAATTCTATTGACGGATTTACGAGGTGATTATTATGTATTATAGTAATTACAGTTTTTGTGTCTTTGATGATTGGATATTCAAGATACAAGACCAAACTGCAACACCAAGCAAGTCTGACAAAAATAAAGCAAATAAGAGAATTTGACGATTTACAGCAAAATTATCAAATTCTCTTTTTTTGTTATGAAGGGAGTGGGAGAATATATGTCATGTTATGATGACAGTTTTGATGAAGATCAATTCAAATTATATAATTATGATGCGACTTATCGAAACGTAAAAAGCCTATTTAATAAGTATAGGATGTTTAAGAACAAGGTTTTCGAAGAAATCGAAAAAATTGGAGCTACTTCTCGACAGTTTGAAGAGAAAGTGGATAATCCGAGTTATAAAAAAAACTCGACAGCAAGACACGCAGAACAATTAATTAATTTAAAAGATTTTATTGAGTATTGTGACGAGGTGATTGGAAAAAATATTAAAGATCTTAATTATTATGAAAAATGGATTTTCGATGAAGTGTTAATAAGAAGCAAAAGACTTTCTTCAATTGCAAATGATAAAAAGTGTGACAGAAGTTATGTTTATTTATCAAAAAAGAAAAAAAGTTGTGTATTAAAAATATCGATGTGGTTTGACATATATGTTTTAAATGACAACGTAATGAATGAACTAAAATCTTATAAGGATTACAATGATTTGTAATCCTTTTTTGTTGAGGTGAATTATGAAAATACTTATTAAATTATTATTTATTTTTTTGGTTATTTTTATTTATTGCTGTTGTGTTGTAGCAAGTAGAGCAGATAAAAAATAGGAGGAAATTATGGAGTTAAATAAATTATTAAGAGGACCACCTACTTATAAATAAGAAGAGAGAATGAGAATTATATCTATAACTAAAATATGAAAGGAGATAATATGAAAAATTTATTATATACATTTAAAATCAAGAGTGAAGAGGGTGAAGTGTTTTCAAGTATTGTAGTGGATTCGTATAATCATGCGTTATATGTTATAGCAAGGCTATTAGAAGAGGGATATTTTAAGATTAAAGCTCCTGCAGAATTAATATCTTTGGAGGTGATAGATTATGAATGTTAAAGTATGTAATGTAGAAATGATTGATACTGAATATAGAAAGTATATTTTCAAAAAAAACATTTATAAGTGTCTATTGGACATGAACTACATAAGCTTAGAAGAATATGAAAAGTCAATTGTGCAATTAAAAGAAAAGTACATTAGTAAGAAATAAGTTGTTTTTGTAAAATGAACTTGGTGGTTGAATTTGAAAATATTAAAGATAGCAAAAAAAGAAGATTCGAGATTAATAGTTAATAAAGAAATAATCAATGTTGCAGCATATGCACGAGTGTCTACAGATAGTGATGATCAAATTAATAGTTTTGAATCTCAAAAAAAATACTATGAAAGTAAAATTAATAAGAATACTGATTGGCGATTAGTAAATATTTACGCTGATTATGGAATTAGTGGAACAAATATTTATAAAAGAGAAAACTTTTTAAGAATGATAAGTGATGCATTGGTTGGTAAAATAGACGTTATATTAACAAAGTCTATTTCTAGATTTGCTAGGAATACTGTCGATACACTTAAATATGTTAGATTATTAAAAGAAAGAAATATAGCAATTATTTTCGAAGAAGAAAAAATAAATACTCTAGATAATACAGGGGAATTTTTAATTACAGTATTATCTTCTGTTGCTCAACAAGAATCATTTAATATATCATCACACGTTAAGAGAGGACATGAAATGTTGCTGAAAAGTGGAAATGTTATATTAGGAAAAAGGTGCTATGGATATAGATTCATTAATAAAGAAAATAGAATAGAAATTATTCCAGAAGAAGCAAAGATAGTTAAAATGATATTTAATCTTTTTTTAGAAGGTAAAAACATTAAAGAAATTAAGAGTGAATTAGAAAAAGAGAAAATTCCAACATATAATAACAACCCAACATGGAATATAGAAACAATTAGGAGAATACTAACAAATGAAAAATATAAAGGAGATCTTCTTCAAAGAAAAAATATAACTCCTAATCCACTTGGTAAAATTAAAGTAAATAAAGGTTTAGCTGATAAATATCTTATTCGAAATTTTCATGAACCTATTATAATTCCAGCAGACTTTGATATGGTTCAAAGAATTATAAATGAAAAAAGAGAAAAGACTTGTCTTTATAAAACTCCTAAACTATCTATTTTATCTTATAGAATAAAATGCGGATTCTGTGGAAGTTCAAATAATAAAATGACTATAAGAAGATCAGGGACTGTTAGTATATGTAGAAACAGATGGAAAAATGGAAGAAATAATTGCCCTGATTCTAGAAATATGCATATTCATAAAATTCTAAAAGTTATTTGCAAAGGATTAAATAAGGCAACTAAAAGTATTATTGATAGTAATGACCAAAATCTTTTATATGCCAAACAAATAATTAATAAGAATAACAAAATAGATGATAATGAATTGTTCGGAAAAATTATAAAATATATCATAGTTGGAGGATATGATTCATATAAAAGGAAATTACCATATATGATTCGTATAATATTATTTAATAATTATCCACTAGAAGATTATTCTATAAAGAAAATATCAAAAGAAGAAATACTAAATTTAAAAACCTCAATTATTACTTCATCATGGATTTCTCAAAAGATTATTACATATAGTCCTCCAGGTACTCATGAAAAAGAGATAACCATCCCAAAAGTAAAAGTTACAGTGGAGGTTGAAAATGGAAATAATTAAGATAGACAAGAAAATCGAAGAAAAAGTTAATAAAGAAAAACTTAATGTTGCAGCTTATGCAAGAGTTTCGACTGACCATGAAGATCAATTAGGTAGTTTTGAATCTCAAAAATTATATTATGAGAACATAATAACGAAACATAATGATTGGAATTTTGCTGGTGTTTATGCAGATGAAGGAATTTCTGGAACTCATACATTAAAAAGAGAAAACTTTTTAAGGATGGTAAATGATGCATTGATTGGGAAAATAGATATTATATTAACAAAATCAATTTCTAGATTCGCTAGGAATACTGTCGATACACTTAAATACGTTAGATTATTAAAAGAAAGAAATATAGCAATTATCTTCGAAGAAGAAAAAATAAACACTCTAGATAATACAGGTGAATTTTTAATTACTGTGTTATCTTCTGTTGCTCAACAGGAATCCGAGAACGTTTCATATCATGTAAGAAAAGGTCATGAAATGCTACTAAAAGGTGGCAACATATTATTAGGTAGTGGATGTCTTGGATATAGATTTTTAAATAAAAATCAAAAAATTGAAATCGTACCAGAAGAAGCAGAAGTAGTAAGATTAATTTTTAAACTCTTCTTAGAAGGTAATTCATTAGCATACATAAAAAGAGAATTGGAAAGTAGAAAAATATTAACATATAAAAAAAGAAAAAATTGGGATATTACAAACATAAAAAACATTTTGACAAATGAAAAATATACTGGAGATCTTTTACAAGGAAAAAGGGTAAAGTTAAATCCATTTGTAAGATCAGTGAAGAATAAAGGAGAATCTAATAAATATTTAATTAGAGATTATCATGAGCCGATTATTTCTAAAGAAGATTTTATAAAAACACAATATATCATTAAAGAGAAATACGATAATATATATGGCCATGATAAAAAGAAAACAAGTTGCTTATCTCATAAAACTAAATGTGGATTTTGTGGAAACTCACTTCATGTAGTAAGAAGAAAAAAAACTGGTTTTTTTAGTGAATGTGGTAATAGAAAAGAAAATGGAAGAACAGCTTGTCCAAATTCTAGAGACATACATTCAGAAAAAGTATTCAATATTATAATTAAAGGAATAAATAATTGTAAAAATATTATAAATAATTCAAAAGATAAAGATTTGTTATATGTAAAAAGAATAATAAGTAGTAAAACAAATTTAGAAATAAATGAAGAAATACTAGGTAAAATAATTAAGTTAGTATTTGTAGGCGGATATGATTCATATAAAAGGCCACTACCATATATGGTAAGAATAGTATTATTTAATAATTATCCTTTAAGTGATTATCAAATAAAGAAAATAACTATAGAAGAAACAATAAATATAAAAACCAAGAAAATATATGAAGGATGGGTAAGTCAAAAAATAATTTGTTATGGACCGCCAGGCCCCACATATAAAAGAACAGAAATATCCAAAGTAAAAGTTGTGGTTGAAATTGAAACTACAAACAGTGAAAATTGCACATTGGTGTAATTTTTTTTTGTAATTTATACTTTTAATAACTTCTAAAGGAGGTTTTAAAAGTATGGAAGTTATTTTAAAAAAGAAATCGAAAACTTTTGAAGAAGAATCAACAGAAGAAAATAGAATTAGAGTTGTAGCTTATGCAAGAGTTTCGACTGAAACAGAAAGGCAACAAGGTAGTTTTGAATCTCAAAAAAGTTACTATTATGAGAAAATTTCAAACAATCCAGATTGGATATTTAAAGGTATTTATGCCGATGAAGGTATTTCTGGAACAACAAGTGAAGATAGAACAGGTTTTAGAAATATGATTAGAGATGCTAAATTAAAGAAATTTGATTTAATATTAACAAAGTCTATTTCTAGATTCGCGAGAAATACTGTTGATACTTTGAAATTTATTAGATTCTTAAAAGAAAAGAATGTTTCAGTTTTTTTTGAAGAAGAAAATATTAATACTAATGCGTTGCAAGGCGAATTACTTTTAACTATTTTAGGATCATTGGCTCAACAAGAATCAGAGAATACTTCATCTCATATTTTAGCTGGCAAAGAAATGGCTTTAAAAAATGGAACAAGAAAAGTATGGAGTGCTTGCTATGGATATGATTATAATAAAAAAACTAGAGAACTTACCATAAATGATGATGCTAAAAATGTAAAAAAAATATTTGAATTATATCTAGAATGTGAAAGTATAAGACAAGTTATTGAAGAACTTCATAAGCAAAAGATCAAATCACCTTCGGGACAAGAGATTTGGACTAATAATGGAATAACCAATATATTAACCAACGAAAAATATATTGGTAATGTTGTGTTTGGTAATTATTATGTATGTAATTCGTTAGGACACAAGACAAAGAGAAATGAAGGAGAAAGAGCAAAATATAGATACTACAATCATCATGAACCAATTATTTCAAAAGAACTATTTGATAAAGTAAACAAAAAATATCAATTGAACAAACAAAGAGACTACAATTGGAGAAACAAAAGTGGAATGTACAACTTAATGTCTTGGAGAGGTATATGTGGTTTTTGTGGTTATTCACTTTCAAAAAAAACGTCTCATAGAAGTGATAATCCTTATTATAAATGTAGAAATGCTCTAAAAAGGGTTACAAGAGAATTATGTCCAAACTCAAAAATTCTAAAAACTTGTGATATTGAAAGCTCATTTTTAAAAGGAATGAGAAAAATTAGAAATAAAATCAATCTAAATACTTTAGACGATGAAATTGAATTTAAATTATCATATGTTAGAAATCTAATAATAAATGCTAATTTAGATAAATTTAATTATGAATTATATGATAAGATTGTCAATCTAGTTATTATGGGTGGATATGATGAGACCGGGAGAGAAGATCCTTATTTGTTAAGATTTATACTAAAAGAAGATTTAATATTTGATAATAAATACAAAAATAAAAGAAGATTTAATGGAAAAACGATAGAAATCATAAGTTTTGATAATAAGATTAATGCAAAATATGGTGTTTATGATGATGATAGAAATTATTCAAAATTAATAATAGATAGCATCAAAGTAAAAATTGAATTACAAGATGATGATAGTTTGATATGGAAGTTATAAAAATAAAAGGAAATCATTTAATTGATCCTTCAATATCAAAACTTAGAGTAGCAGCATATGTAAGAGTTTCTACAAAACTAGAATTACAGCAAAACAGTTATGAATCACAAATAAAATACTATGAGAGCAAAATTAATAAAAATGAGAACTGGACTTTAGTTAATATATATGCTGACTATGGAGTTAGTGGAAGAAATAGTAGTTCTAGAAATAATTTCATGAAAATGATAAAAGATTCAATATCTGGGAAGATAGACTACATATTGACAAAGTCCATTTCTAGATTCGCTAGGAATACTGTTGATACTCTTAAATATGTTAGATTGTTAAAAGCAAAAAATGTGCCAATATTATTTGAAGAAGAAAATATCTTAACTACTGATATGCCAGGAGAATTATTACTTACTGTATTATCTTCTGTTGCTCAACAAGAAATTGAAACTATGTCGTCTCATATTAGATTAGGTAACAAAATGAAAGCCGAAAGAGGAGAGATGATTGGATTTAATGGAATATATGGTTATGAGTGTGATATGAAGAAAAATCAAATGACAATTAAACCAAATGAAGCTAAAGTAGTTAGAATGATTTATAAAATGTACTTAGAAGGACATGGATGTAATAGAATCGCCAGTACATTAGGAGAATTAGGAATTGTTTCGCCAAGAGGTAAAAAGAAATGGCAATATAGTACAATCAATAAAATATTAAGAAATGAAAAATATATTGGTGATCTAGAAATGGGAAAAACATATACATTAGATCCAATATCACATAAAAGGAAAGTTAATAAAGGAGAAGAGGATAAATTTTATGTCAAAGATCATCATGAACCAATAATTTCAAAAGAAGATTATTATAGAGTTCAAGAAATGTTTAGCGATAAACAATCAAGTAATAATTTTCGAAGAACTCCGATTAATAGAGCTTATACTTTTACAGGTAAATTTAGATGTGCATTTTGTGGCGAACCACTAGTTAAAAAAACATCTTATAGAAATAAAGATGTTTGGGCTTGTAGGACATATGTAAAAACAGGAAGGTATTTATGTCCAAATAGCAAAGTGGCCTATGAAAAAATATTAAAAAAAGTTTTCGTGGAAGGAATTAATTACTTGTTAGATAAAAACGACTTTGATGTTGATGAATTCATGAAAGAGATTACAGATGTATTAGATGAAAATAAGATAAACACGGCTATTAATAAAACCAAAGCACAAAAATTTGAGTTGGAGCAAAAAGTATCTAAACTAATTGATTTATTATTAGATGGAAAAATAGATAATGACACTTTTGATAAAAAGAGGAAATCATATTTAGATCAAATTGAAGAACTTGTTACAAAATTAGATAAACTATCAAACAAAACCGTTTTTAAAAGTAATGATGAAAGATTAATTGAAATAAAAAATAAAATATTATCAGACTTATCAAATGAGGGACAATCTTTAATAAAATTTGATAATAAATTATTTGATGAATTAGTTTTGTATGGAATTATAGGTGGATATAATAAAGATGATATCGCAGATCCATACATGATTAGATTTGTTATTAAACCTGATATTAATTCAAGAATAAAAGATGATATGATTGCAGATATGATTATCAACAATAATCATATAGCTGATGAAGATTGCATTTACGTACCAATATTAGATTTCAGAAGTAGACAACCATTTTATTCGTTCGAACTACAAGATAATAAAAATACAAAAACTTATCACGAATCTGTAAGAGTACGATTTGAAATAGAAAAATGATTAATAATTACAAATTAAGGTCAATTTTAGACCTTTTTTTATTGCTGATTTAATCCCTGAAAAATTAAGGAAAAAAACGTTTGCAAGCACAACAATCTAGCTGAGGATTGGAGCCGCTATTAATAAATACCAGCAAAATACTTGGTTTTTTTAGCTAACGTTTCTCTAAACAACAAATAGCAGTAGTTATTACAAAATCAGTAAAATTAAAAAAAGGTAGTAATAAGATTAAATTAATTATTACTGACTCTAATGAAAATCAAAATAAATATAAATTATATATTTCTAAATCAATTAAATTTGTATCTTTCTTATCTTTTGCAATGTGTATGGGATTAATAAGTATAGGATATAATTTTGCACCATTATATTTTGGAAAGTTTTTTCAAAAAACAGGTTTATTAATTATGTTACTATCTACAACAATACCATTCTTAGCATTTGCAAATGTATTAAGAACACAATATTTAATACCTAAAGAAATGGATAAAGTATATATTAAATCAGTTTCATTAGGAGCTATTGTTAACTTAGTATTTAATTTTATCTTTATACCTAAATTATCAAGAATAGGAGCAACAATTGGTACTATATTAGCAGAAATATCAGTAATGGTATATCAAACAGTAGCAGTAAGAAAATAATTAGAAGAAAAAATAATATATAATATTATAAATCAGACCTAAAAAGGTCTTTTTTTGTCAAAAAAATAAAATTCCTTGTTATTTTGTTTAATTATGATACAATGAAAATAAGCAAAGTAAATCTATTCAGTTATACTTTAAAAGAATAAGATCTATTTTAAGCTTTATTAAGGAGGAAAATTAAGTATGGAATTAATAGTAAAAATATTAAAGAAGTTGCATCTTTTAGATTTTGCATTAAAAGTAAAAAAGAATAGGATTAGAAGAAAGAGACTAACAAAGAAAGTAAGATTTGAAAATAGAAGTAAAGACAAAGAAAAATTACTAATTGTATTAGCAGGGTATAAACCATTCTTATATGAAATAGTATTTAAAAGAATAAAAAAGTTTGTAGATAATGATATAGAAATATGTATTGTTTCAAGTGGAAAATATGATGAAAAATTATCTGAAATTGCAGAGAAGAATGATTGGTCATATTTAAGCGTTAAAAGAAATAATGTTGCATTAGCACAAAATGTTGCGATAAATTCATTTCCAAATGCAAAATTAATTTATAAATTAGATGAAGATATTTTTGTAACTAAAAATTATTTTAAAAATCTTTTAAAAACAATGAATGATTGTGAAAAGAAAGGAGAATATAAACCAGGTTTCATTGCACCTATGATTCCAATAAATGGTTTTTCAAATATGCTTGTATTAGAAAGATTTAATAAGAAAAAAGAATATGAAAAAAGATTTGAAAAGCCATTATATAAAGCAGGTAGAGAAAGAATGATTGAAAGTAATCCAGATGTTGCTAAAGCATTTTGGGGAGAAAATGATTTCCTACCACAACTAGATGAAATGAATAAGATCGTTAATAAAGATAAAATGGATTATGTATCATGTCCTATAAGATTTAGTATAGGAGCAATTTTATTTGAAAGAAAGCTATGGGAAGACATGGGAATGTTTGAAGTAAAAAGTGGACCAGGTATGGGACTAGATGAAGAACAAATTTGTTCTTACTGTATGATATCTTCAAATGCAATAATTGTTTCTAAAAATACAATAGTAGGTCATCTTTCATTTGGAACACAGAATGAGAGTATGAAAAAATACTTTGAAGAACATAAAGATGTTTTTAATATACAATAATAAATAAAAAAGAAATCAGTTATTAAACTGATAAAATAAATGTAGACACAAAAAAAGAAGTGTTTACATTTTTTTATGTTATTTTATATTTAGGAGGTAATAATATGTCAAATATAAGAA
>CADCIN010000003.1 GCA_902801525.1 uncultured Erysipelotrichaceae bacterium
TGAGATTAAAAATATCAAATTTACAGAAGAATTTATCTCAAAAAGTACAAAAGATTATATTGATTATTTAAATGAACTACTAACTGATAATAATATTGGTATCACCTATAAAGAACAAATTAACAAAGAAAAATTATTAGAATTAGAAAAAGATTATACCATTATGTCATTAGTAAAAATGGAAAATAATCAATATTCTGAAGAAGAATTAAATAACTATATTGATTTAATGAAAGAACATTTCTATGTAGATGGAATTATAAATTGCCCTTATGTTGAAGGCAATAATATAGTTGATACTTTAATTCTTATACCAAAAACTGAACTAATAAATGTTTAAAATCAAGAAAGGAATGATAAAAATATGGGAATAAAATATACAAGACATGGAGATTATTTAATACCAAATTTATATTTAGAAAAGAATGATAATTGTGTAAGAATTGGCAAATATGGAATATTAAGATTACACTTTATTGTTCAAAATAAACAAGCACTTTATGAGACACTTTTAATGACAAATAAACTTACTCATCATCTTCTTTTAGTAAGTAGAACTTGCGAAAGTTTATACAAAACACTAATGGAAGAATATATTAAAAATGATGAAAGACTGTCTGAAAAAAGTAAAGAATTAAATCCTTTAGAATGGACAAAATTGATGAATAATTACAAGAATATGGCTGAAGAAATTGTCTTAAATGAATATATTTTTGTATAAATAATCTCAAAAAAAGAGGAAAAAATTATCAAAGTAATTTAATCCTCTTTTTATATTTTTTTCTAATATGGGAGTAAAATTCATGTCTAGCTAGCACTGAATTTATACTCACGTATAAATTCTTCTATGGGAATTCCCATACCCTTTATAAAACTATATGCCAACTTTTCAATCTTTTCTAAATAACTAAGTACATCAAAAAAGTTAAAAATGAATAAAATTATTGGTTGAAACTTATTTTAATTATCAATTTATTTTTTAACTTATTTGCACTAATGTTTCCACCAAGCATTTCTGTAAATTCTTTAGCAATTGCTAAACCTAATCCTGTATTACCTTTTGTTCTAGATATATCCGATGTATAGAATTCATCAAATATGTGTTCAATATCAATATTAGTATCAATTATATCATTTTCAAATGATAATCTAATATCATTTTTTTTAGATAGTTTTATAATAAGGTCTCTATTACTATGTTTTAAAGAATTGCTTATTAAATTATCTATTATTCTTTTTAATATTTCAGCATTTGATAAAATATTATATTTTTTTATGTCATTTACAAATACTACTTTTCTTTTTTCTCTCGTGAAATCATCATAATAGTGTGAAATACATTCCTCAACTACTGCTACTAAATTAGTTTGTTCCATATCTATTCTTTTATTGTCTATTGTAATTATCGAGAATTCAAAAAATGAATTGATAAGTTCTTCTAATCTTAATAATCTATTTTCTACTATTTTCAATTCTCTTTCTTGTTCTTCTTTTGATAAGTTAGATTTTAATATTAAATCAATATAACCTAATGATGATGTTAAGGGTGTTCTTAAATCGTGAGTAATGTTTGTAATCTCTTTTTTCAAAGAATTATTCTTTCGTTCTAAATCAAGTTCTTTATGTCGTACATAAGTTATCATTTTATTTATTTTAAGTAATAATTCATTTAATTCTTTATTAGAAAATTCACCGTGTAATGTTTTATTAGAATCAATACTTAATATCTCATCAAGATTATAACTTATTCTCTTAATTTCTTTTTTTAGCAAAAAAAGGTATATGATAAGAATAAATATAATAATAATCAATATTGCCACTAATATATTCATTTTATCACTACCTTTCTATAATTATTTTATCTCTGCTTTTTTGAATGCATAATATCCTATTAAACCAAATATCACTATATATCCAATTCCTAATAAACTACATTTTAAAATATAACTACTTGTAGGATTATTAGAAAGATTAACTAATGCATACTGTAATTCATAATTAGTAAACCATTCTGCCTTAATTCTAAACATTGAAGTAATCGTCATAACCAATAATTGAAATACCATAATAAATGGAATTGAAATAGTATTGAACATAGATGTTTTTCTAGTTATGAAAGCAATGCTTACAAGTAAACATATTATACCATATAATAGAGGTAATTGATATATTGTTATTTTTGTAATTTCTCCAATATTAGATGAAAATTCTTTTCCATTTACTGCAAGATTTAAAAAGTAATTAAAATAATTATTAAATACTATCAGTAATGTAGAGATGCCTAAAATAAGTAGTAATTTTGAAATATAATATTTTTTTCTACTAATTGCAGATGATAATGTATTTTTTATAGATTTATTTGAAAAATCTTTTGTTAAAATTATTACAACAAATACTATAAACATATAATATAAATTCACGTTTTGACCTATTATCTGTCTATCTAATTTAAATGCTCCAAAACTTTTCATTATATCTCTAAATTCGCCTAATGATTTTGCAGAACTTATTTTTGATAATGTTTCTGCATCTGTGACATCTACTGATGAGCCAACTGATAACCCAATGTGTCCTGCTGACATTGATATAACACTTACAATAGCCATTATAATAACCACGCCTATTACAATATAAAATCCTTTACTTTTAACTAAACGATATAAATCTGATTTTATAATATTAAACATTTTATTCAGCCTCCTTTACTATTGATTTAAAATAGTCTTCTAATGAAATGCCTGATTCATAAATACTAATTACATCAATATCATTTTTGGCTAATTCTTTATTTACTTTTCCAGAATTATCTAAATAATCATATAATCTTACTTCGTGTTTATCTATTACTTTATAATTTGTAGTATTTAATTCTTTTTCAAGAATAAGGCAAGTTTCTTTCACATTATTTGTTTTAATAACTATTGCTCTACTACACTCTACATCTAATTCTTCTTTTGATAGTTCCTTTATTATTTTACCTTTTTCAATAAAACAAAATCTGTTTGCTAATAAATATAATTCTGATAAAATATGGCTTGAAATTAACATTGTAATATTAGATTCTTCATTTAATTTTTTTAATGTTTCCCTCAATTCACTTATACCTATCGGATCAAGTCCATTTATAGGTTCATCAAGAATTACAAAATCAGGATTATCAAGCATTGCAAATGCAATTCCTAATCTCTGTTTCATTCCAAGTGAAAAAGTTTTAAACTTTTTATTTTTACTATCTGATAATTTGACTAAATCTAAAACCTTATCAATTTGTGAGTAATCAATAATCCCTTTTTGTATTGCATAATACTTTAAATTTTGATAGGCAGTCAAATTTTCAAAAAACGCTGGATTTTCAATTAAACACCCAATTCTTCTTTTTGTTTCAGTTAAATCGCTATCATCTTTATCAAATAAATAAAACTCTCCACTCGTTTTATTAGTTAAAGTAGTAATCACTTTCATAAGAGTAGTTTTACCTGCACCATTTCTTCCAATTAACCCATAAATATCTCCTTTATTTATAGTAATATTGGCATTATTAAGGGCAGTAAAATCTTTGTACTTTTTTGTTAAATTGTTAGTTTTTAAAATAACATCTTTCATTATAAATCCCTCCAACAATTTAATTATACAAAAAAAGTGTTAAAAAACTCTTAACACAATTCTTAAAAAAGTCTTAAATTTTTATTTTTTTAATCTATAACCTATACTCCAAACAGTTTCAATGTATTCTTCATCTGGATTACACTCTTTTAATTTATTTTTAATTTTGCTAATATGAACATTTAAAGTGTTGTCATCTGCCGAATTTTCATCATTCCATATACTGTCAAATATCATACTTTTTGTTAGTGTTTGATTTTCGTTTTCCATAAGTAGTTTTAGTAATTCAAACTCCTTTTTTGTGAAAGCCACTTCTTTATTATTACAATTAACTGTAAAATTAACTTTATTCAATTCAACATCTTTAAATTTTAATATATTTGAAATTGTATTGTTTTTATCTCTTAATTGAACTTTAATTCTTGCTAATAATTCATCATTGTGAAAAGGCTTTGTTAAATAATCATACGCTCCTAAATCAAATAAATCTACTTTCTTATCAATATCTTGAATAGCACTCATCACAATTACAGGAACATTATTTTTATTTTTTAATTCACTAATAATTTCTTCTCCGTTTTTTCCAGGTAACATTAAATCAAGTAGTATTAAGTCAATATTATCATTGTGAACTAACACTCCCTCTGTTCCAGAATAAGCATTCAATACATTATAATTATTATTAGTTAATAATTTTGTAAGCATTTCATTTATATCTTTATCATCTTCTATTATTAAAATTGTAGAGTTCATTGTACCACTCCTTAACAAATTGTAATTATTATATCTTCTTTCTACACTATTTCAATAGTTTTTCAAATTTATCATTCTTTTGATTTATCTTTCATTTAATATTATAGCATTGAAAATCAAATTTTCATATACTCCCATTGAAATTTAATAAGAATTCATATATAATATTTCTAGAAAGAGAGCGTTATAGTTCGTAAGCTGTTGCTTAATCGCTCCATTTGAATTCAAAGTACGTCAGAAATGATGTGCTTTTTATTTTTATTACTTTTCAAACAAATGTATGATATAATGTATTTAGGAGGGTTATAAATGAATAATAAAAATATAAAAGCACAAATGGTTGTAAAAGACCAAATAATTAATGTAATAAGAAGTGATGATAAAGAATTTATTTCTTTAACTGATTTAGCAAGATATGCTGATGAAGATGATCCAAGATATCCTATTCAAAACTGGATGAGAAATAAAGATGTTATTTCTTATTTAGGTTTATGGGAAAGTATTCATAATGAAAATTTCAAAGGTGTCGAATTCGACACGTTTAAAAACGAAGCTGGTAGTAATAAGTTTAAAATATCACCTCAAAAATGGATTAGAGAAACAAATGCAATTGGAATGATTTCTAAATCTGGTAATAATGGTGGTACTTATGCTAGAAGTGATATTGCATTAGAGTTTGCAAGTTGGCTTTCTCCTGAATTTAAATTATATGTAATTCAAGAATTCCAAAGATTAAAGAAAAATGAGGCATATCAAAATAAAATAGATTGGCATGCTAATAGAGTTTTAGCAAAGGTTAGTTATGTCGTTCATACTGACGCTATTAAAAGTATAATAGTTCCTAATTTAACAGAAAAACAAAAGAAATTTGTTTATGCTGAAGAAGCTGATGTTTTAAATGTTGCTTTATTTGGTATGACAGCTAAAGAATGGAGAGAAAGTAATCCTAACTTAGCAGAAGAAGGAAATATAAGAGATTATACAGATTTACTTCATTTAGTAATATTAAGTAATTTAGAAAATATTAATGCTGAACTAATTGAAATGGGAATACCACAATCTGAAAGATTAGTAAGATTAAATGACATGGCAAAAAAACAAATGGAATTATTAAGAAGGAATAAATCTCTTAAAAATCTTGAATATATTGAAAACAAAGTTAATGATAAATTATTAATTGAGACAAAGTAAAAGATGATTTTAGTGTTAATCATCTTTTTTGATTCTTGTATATATAATATAAAATATCATCATACCAAATGTGCAAAGAATTAAATCATCGATATCTAAAACTCCAACTTTAAATACATATTGAAATATCTCTATTAGTAAGATTATTCCAAATGATAATATGAAATTAATTGGAAGCCTTTTAACTTTAAATAATTCAATTAAGAAATATTCTAAAGGCATAAATACAAGTAAGTTTCCAAATATATTTATAATAACCTCATATGTTGTACCATTTTTAAATATATCAACTATAGATTTAAAAGGAATTAAATTATAACTATCAATACTATTATATCTAGCAAATACTACCATATTGAATAATAGAATTACATAATATATAAATACTATTATATGAGAAAGTTTTAACACTTTCTTTTTATCTTCTAACTTTTCAACATAATTATTACTATATATTTTATTACCAATTATTACGAATATAGAAGCAATAACAATAATTAATAATCTAATAAAATAATTAACTTCTATATTTGGATCATATTCAAATCTTAAATAAAATAAGAATGATAATATTGATAATATGTAAAAGAAAATAGTTAGTTTAAATTGAAAGTTGTATTTGTTTGCTTTAGTTATTTCGTTATATTCAATTAATTGTTCTACTTCATTTTTATTCTTTTTGTTTTCCTCACCATTTAAAAGTTCTGACACATCTATATTAAGTTCTTTAGATAGTGGAAGAAGTAAAGATATATCTGGAGTTCCTCTTCCAGTTTCCCATCTTGAAATAGCTTTTTCAGTAACAAACAATTTTTCTGCTAATTCATCTTGAGTAATTCCTAATTCTTTTCTTTTTGTTTTTATAAAATTAGATATTTTATTTAGATCCATTCACATCACCAACCAATTTACATTTATGAGTATTTAAATAATTATTATACTCTTCTTGTGAAACTTCATTTCGTTCGTTGTAAGATATAAATATTATACCATCAATATCTAAAAACTCATAATGTTTACCTATACTATAATGAAAACTGTCCATAGCACCTGCTGAATATGAATACACTTCATAATTGGTTTCACAATAATAATGCATATCATCATATATATCATTTCTACCTGATTCTTCACTTATACCAGTACCATATGCTAACAAATAAACAAATAATAATGGCATTGAGAAAACAACAAAGAATAGTGTGATAAGAACTGATATAACTTTAATAAAACTACTTTCCATAAATCCAATTGCTATTAATGTAAATATATTAGTTATGCCGAAGCAACATTGTAATGCATTTTTTGAAAATAGAAACCATATAAAAAAGTAAACTACTATTATTAAACCTTTTAATTTTATTCTTTTTCTAAACTTGATTAAAATAATTATATTTAAAACTATTAAAGCTATCATAAATATTTGATATAACAATCCACCGATTTTTAAATCTTTTAATATAATATTATAAATAATAAATAATATCATCATTATTAATGCATAATAGTCAATTATAATCTTTTTCATAATATTCCCCCTTAACTAAAATTGTATAAATCATTAGAAGTTAATATATTTTTCATATATTCATAATCAGTTCTATTTAATTCACTCATTTTATCACTATTTATCAAATACATTTTATTATTATCAATTTTAAGTAAATATTCATTTGTAGATTTCTTTTCTAAATCAACAATTTTGAATATAAAATCATAATCATATCCATTGTATTTATCTTTATGTATGTTTAATGTTTTTTGATTTATAAAAACATTGTCATCATCAATCCAGTAAACAAATGATACACTCTCATGATAACCAGAATATATATTTTTACATTTATCATTTTTATCACATAAATCAGCCACTACTTCAAAATCAACTGTTGCACCACAATTTCTTAAATATGTTTTTATTGTATATTCTCCATTTGGTGATTTAACTGATTCAATTAAATCCTTACTACAAGTATCAATACCAAAGATGAAAGTAATTCCAATAAATATAATAATAAAAAATAAACAAATAAGTGTTGCAATTCCTCCAAACATTTTCATAAACATAAAAATCCCTTCTTTCTAAATCCATAATATTATAGATATTAAAAGAAGTCACCCTATGAATCGTAGGATTCAATATTTTATGTTTAAAGATAGATTTTATTCTGATAATATGTTAAAATAAAAAGCAAAAACTTAGAAAGAAGGTAAATAATGAGAAAGAAATCTGCAGATAAGTGTTTTAATTTATACTATTTAAATTTAAATAAAGTTTATGAACTATCTATGATGATAAATAATGCTATAATGACGAATATTCAGCAAGAAAGAAACACTAGTTCAAAATTTGCAAAGAATAGAAATATATCGATTGGTGGAACACTTCAAACAGATTCAGCATATTTAGCTAGTATAAAATCTGTGATTGATTCAAGCAATTCTTCTGAATATTCATCGTCATCAAAAATCATTGAAAATCTGGATATCAAAACTACTAAATCAGTACTTTTAAATAAAATCAAAGAAAAATGCATAACTGACAAAAATATAAGTGACTTCAAAGAAGGCGATTTAATACAAATAGATGATGTACAATTATCAATTCTTGATAGAGAAACTTTACAACAAATGCTACTCTTAAAAAGAGATGCTTTAAAGGGAATGAAAGTAGATGGTATAGATATAAATAATATTGTTAGCTCCATGATAAAAGATTATTCATATATTTTATTAGGTAATATAGAAAATGATAAAGAAAATAAGTTTGTCATAAAAATACCTTTTGAAATTGAAAATGAATTTGAAAATAATTATAATGTTGACGATGTTTTACTAGGAAAAGTTAGTCTTATTGGAATTTATAAAAATAAAAATAATATTTTAGATATAACAAATAACACACTTAATTATTTTATGACAAATAATAATGAAACAATTAATACTACAGGCTCAAAATTTATACAAAGTAATGAAAAATTAAAGCAAGAAACAAAGAAAAATAAAACAACTGATGAGTATCATTACATAGATATTATTGCAATAATTCAAGAAGTTAAATTTAAAGAAGAACCAATTAAAGAAAAACTCCCATGGTATAAAAGATTTTTCAATTTATTGAGAGGAAAGAAAAAAGATGAGAAATAAATTGTACTTTTATAGAAATAGAGCTGAGTTCGATCAATATTATAATGACAATAATGGAAATATAAGTGGATTTGAAATATTAGATTCTAAAGGTGTTTTAGACGATATACAAGATACCATTATTGATATAACAGATTTGATTTTATATGTTCGACAGGAACCATTACATAGATATTCTGTACGATTAAGTTTAAACAAACTAGATACAAGTAATAAACTTATCATTAATTACCAATATGTTGACGAAGCACTAAACATTTTCCCTTTAATATTTGATGAAGCTCTACCTTTATATGATAAAGAGGAAGAAATAAAAATACTAGAAAAAAATATTAGGCATAAAATATATTACTATAATGATTATCAATTTTCAGAAATTGAAAATGAGTGCGATAAAAACAAAATTATACTAACTAATTTTGCTAATTTACCTTCTGTAAAAGATTATGAAAATGAAATGATTATAGATATTACTAGTTCACTACAAAGTATGAAAGGCGCAGAACATATTATATATTTATTAGAGCAATTATTTTCAACTATGAGTGACAAAACAAAAATAATTGTTGATGTAGATAAATTAGATGATGTAAAAAAATATCTAAAATTAACCTTTTCAGAATATTTAGATATTTCAAAATTATTAACAAACGTTTCTGAATCAAAATTACCGTCTGAAGAGCCAAATATGTTAAGAAGAATAATTGACTTAGATGAAAAAGAATTATCTAATTTATTATCATCAATTGATGAAAAATTGATAGGACATTCAAAATTTAAAAAAAGTTTAAAAAGTGATTTAAAACAATTTTTGACATTGAATAAATTAAATAAAAGAAAAATATTTTCTCTATTTCTTCTTGGAAAACCTGGATTAGGAAAAACAGAAATAGGTAGAATCCTTAGTAAAACAATAAATTCAGAATCTAAAATAATAAAAATCAATTTTGGAAATTATTCTAGTCAAGATGCATTAAATAGTTTAATCGGTAGTCCTGCAGGTTATATTGGATGTGATGGTGGAGAATTAAGTAAAAAGATTAGTAAAAATCCTGTTGGAGTTATTATTTGCGATGAATTTGAAAAAGCTGATTCAGAAATTAAAAACTTCTTTTTGGAACTGCTAGAAGATGGCAAGTTTACCGATTCAATGGGACGAGAATATGATTTGGATGGATATATTATTGTATTTACATCAAATATTAAGGATGAACAAGAATTTAATAGTAAAATGTCTCCTGAATTTAAATCTAGAATTAATTTAATTTGTGAATTTACTCCTTTGGATGAAGAAGATAAGCTTAGATATATAAATTATCAAATTCAAGAGTTTAAAGAAAATATTGATGAAAATTCAATAAAACATAAAAAAATACCTGATGAAATAAATATTGAATATAAAGACACAGATGATTTAAGAGAACTTAAGAATAGAGTTTACAATAAAATGATGGAATATATTGAATAATTATTAAAAAAAAGAATATATTATGATATAATTGTATCAGATGGATGATTTATATATCATCCTCATGTGAGAAAAGTTGTGTACTCACTCAACTATCGCTCCATTAGATATTTAAAGCTAGTTGTTATTCAACTAGTTTTTTTTATACAAACCCACGTTGTCACCTTGGTTGAAACATAATACAAAAAAAGATAATCTGAACGATTATATTTTTTATAATATATAATTATTTTCATTATAAATTTTCATTAAATCATCAAATAAACTATACCATTTAACTTGAACATAATTTCTACAATATTCATATTTGGGATTATAATTCAAATTCTTATTCCAGAGCTGTATAAAAAATGAAATAACATGAACACCACTTGATTCAAGGTTAACAGTTAGAAAATATTTTTTTAAGTCTTCAATTAAAACAAACATAAAATCACAAGGAGTTCCGTATAAGATCATTGAAGTAGTAACACCATAATTAACATCTGCTTTAACAAGAAATCTATCAATACACAAACTAATTAATTCCTTATTATTAAATTCATGATTTATTTGACTAATTTTAAAAGAATTTTTTTCTTTATATTCAGAACAACTCATTCTTAATTTACCAGAATTATCAAAAGAACCATCACTATATAAATATTCTTTTAAATCTTTTAAATGTTTAAAATTATTTTGTATCAAAAAATTACAAAAAGAATTAACATTCTCAACATGAACACTATTTCTTGAACCTGATTTTACACTAATCCCCTTTTTTATATCATTAACTTCTATAACAATATCAACTTTAGCATAATTGCCATATTTATAAGCTTTAATTCTATCGTTATACAAAATATTTGGATACAATTTAAGAATCATTTCCTGATATAAAATATTAAGTTCATAAAAAAATTTGCCATTTAATTCATTAACAAATTTAAATTCATTATTAATACCATCATATGCATAAAAACTAATACTATCACCTCCAAATATATAATTATAAACAAACTAAAAGAAACACCAAAAATTAGTGCTTCTTTATTTTTTGATTTTTATAATGTCATCATCCTGTAATTCACCGATTAGCAAAGATGATTTAGGGTTATTTTTTGATAATTATTAACAACCATTTTTTCATCAAAATTAGTATAACAATACCAACAAAAGAACTTACAGAAATTATAGACACCATCATCTATCATCTCCGCACAATTACATACTACATCTTTTATAGCATTACATTTCTTTTTATATATTTTCCCAGTAAATTTAAAATCTAATTCTTTTGAAATACATTATTCTTTAATAAAACCATATTCAGCTAAATCTTTCTCTTCATTTCAAGTAAAAACCGCCAAATTATGTTTTTTTTCACTTTCTCTAAAAGACAGTCCTATCTTTTTATAATCTTCATCAGTTACACTTCTATAATTTAATAACTTATATTTATTTCTAACATTATTATAATCATTAATAAAATAAATTAATATCTTTGATACATATCCATCTAATAAAGTGCAAAGTTTATCAAAAGTTTTTATATGATATTCTATAGAATATTACCTACAAATAAATATTAGATCATATCTAATAACAATGTTTTCTTTCCCAACAATTTTTGAAAGTTTTTTAATCACATCAATTATTAAAACTTTTGAAGTTACATTTGGCTCAATATTCTTTTTATAAGAAGTTAAAGTAATATAAAAATAAATCTTCTTTTAAATATCTTTTATTTTATCTAAAATAAGTATTTGAATCTTTTTACAAAAAAATAATAAATCGACATCATCAATCATTATTCTACTAACATTTTTTGATTAAAAGAATTCCTAACATCAACAAATCCTTCATCTAATCTATTCATTAATCAATAAGATTAAAAAGTTACTATATCAGTTCGCCCAATTATATTGAAAAATCATAACACAACTTTACTAGCTAATAATTACACAATAAATCAAGAGAAATATCATCACCTATTGATTCCATAAATATATTCCGTTATATAATAAGTAAATTTATATATTACTTTGACACTTCTTACAAATACCATCAATGATTAATGAATGCCTCTTAATAATAAATCCATTAACATTTTCAATATTATGATCAAATGCACAAGTTTTAACTTCTTCTATCTTTTTACATTTTAAGCATCTAATAAAATGTTTATCTTCCTCAATAATAACATAAATAATCTCATCATTTAAGCCAATAACTTTTTCAACAAGTCCATCTTCATAAAATTTATTGAGAATTCTATAAACAGTACTTTGATTAATATCAGATACATTATTACTAATATTCTTAATACTACTATCAAAACCTAATTTATTAATAATTTTTAAAATCTCTACTCTTTGTCTCGTAACCTTAATATTATTATTTCTAAGTAAATCTTCTATCATATACTAACACCAACTAAATTAATAATAGTACCAAGTATTGATCCAATTAAATATAGTAAAATCATAATACTGATATTTTCTTTTATATTTTTATTATTCTTAAATAATATTAATAGTCCAATTCCTGAACCAGTTAAAAGGCCACCAATACAAGTACCAATAGTAATTACATTATTTAAATATAATTCAGTAATTGCAATAGAAGATCCACAATTTGGAATAAGTCCTACAAGTGCACTTACAAAAGGTGCAAAAGGATTATTCTTTAAAAATAATTTGCTAATATTTTTACTACCAACAACTTCAAAAGAAATATTTAAAATAAAAGTAATAATTATTATGTATAATAATGTCTTAAATATATGAATAATGACTGATTTAATTAAAGAATCTTCACAATCACAATTATCAGAATTACATACGTGATGATCTAATATATTACTATTACTTTTGTTTTTATATATTAAATCAATAATAAAACCAAAGATAATTCCAAATATAATTTTTGAAATGACAATTACAAGAACTGAGTTAATTGGTGCTCTACTAGAAAGCAATATTGGAAGCATCTCATCACTAGTAGATAAATAAACACTAATTAAAGTACCTAAAGTAATAATTCTAAATACATATAAATTAGTAACCAATACAGAAAAGCCACATTGTGGAATTGCACCCAAAAGTCCACCAACAATTGGACCATATTTACCTTCTTTAGATAAAACTTTATGAAACTTATCCATTTTCTTGTGTTCAAATAATTCCATTAACAAAAATGCAATAAATAAAAAAGGAACAAGCTTTAAAGCATCAAATAAAGTATCTTTAATTACATTTACTAACATATAAACATCTCCTAAATGCAAAATATTTGCAATTAAAAGAATAACATACAAATAAAAAAAACACAACAAAAAAATAATTATATAAGTATAATTATTTTTTTAACTATAAATGTTTACCTAAATTATTCTCATACTCTTTTCTAATGTCTTTATCTGATCTCTTTGAAAGTATTTCTTCATCATTAGAACTTTGCCATAGTCCACTTGAAATAAGTACTTGATACATACTAACATCACTAGTATATTCTTTTAAATTATTAATTAATAATTTCATTTTGCTATTTAAATCATCAATTTCATCTTGTTGTCTATCTATCTTCTTTTTATCCATTAAAGATTTTTTACACATAACATCAAGTTGTCTTTGTATTTTTACCTCATCATCAGTATATTTAAACCCACCATAATAATTAATTTTATCATCTAATAATTTTATTTTATCTTCTATAGATAAAGAATTATCTTTAAATTTATCACTAAAATTGATAACATTAACTATTTCATTAATTCCACAATAATTATTAATAGAATTAGAAATATTATCTGTTATATAACTACATAAGTATGGTTTAACTACATTTGAATCATTTAAATATTCATTTAAACTATGTATTCCATTTCCATTAAATGAAAAAATATAATTATTTTCTTTTTCCTGTTTTATTAAGAAATCATTTTGTTTATTAGTAATTATTTTCTTCATTTCGTCTTGTTTTGAACTACATATTTCAGAATCATTTACATCTATAAAAGAAACACATTTTGCATCACATAATGTAGTATCAATCATAGTACCAATTGCACAAAGAGAAATATGGGAAATAATTCTATTAACCTGATCAGAACTAAAATTTTCACTTAATATTTTCTTTAAAAGATTCTCCAATTGAGCATAAGTTTCAGTCCCATCACAATAAGTTAAGAAATTCATATTCTTTGCTTTCTTAATAACATTTAAATAATCATTCCCATTATTATATAAATACGGAATAACAAATTTATCAACAAGTTCATCAGAACTAGAATCATACATACTATCACTTTTAAATCTAACACCTAAAAAATTAAAATCTAAACTATCAACTTTATATTTAGCACCATCTTCTTTAGAAGTATAAACTCTAGCAGATTCTGCACCAAATCTAGTAATACCATAAATAGACTTATCGTTATTATTCTGTGCTGATATACAAAGTAAAAAAGGTTTATCATCTATATTTTCTAATTCTAAATAACCACTTGGATTATCAAGTGATTTTTCACATTTTTTATAAATATTAATCATAATCTCGCCTCAAATCATCAAATCAATTATCTTTTATATCATCTATAAACTTCTTAAATACTTCCTTTAAATTATCAAATCCAAGTATAGAATTAACCTCATCAAAAATACACCATTTATAATCTAATATTTCCTCTTCTTGTAATTTAACAATATCATTAATTAAACTTGCCTTATAGAAAACCACAGTTTTATTAACCTTACCATCTTTAACTAAATAATTGATTTCGTATCTATAATTTGTATCAATTACAACATCCAATCCAACTTCTTCTTTTACTTCTCTTGTAGCCGTTTGAACTTCATTCTCATTAGCTTCGACATGTCCTTTAGGAAATCCCCAGAATTTAGCAAATTTTTCATACACAACAAGCACTTTGTTCTCATTATTAACTATAATACATCCCACAGACTTTTCACTATTCATAATTAAGCCTCCCACTATATAATTATTTTACCATAAAAAAAGAGATTAATCTAATCATAATAGTTTAATCTCTAATCAAAATAATTAATAAATAATAAAAAATAACTATAGAATATAATTTTAATAATATTGATACCTATATCAAATAAAAAATCTTAATTGTTATTATCTTTTTTAAGCACTTTATTTGAAAGTTCATCTTTTATTTTACTATTACTATCCAAACAATATAATATGTTGTTAAATTCTTCTTTATTTAATCTTCCAACATATTTAAAAAAACTTAAATTATTATTTAAAACTTTATAAAAACCATTTTTAAATTCACTAAGATTAACAGTATATAAATCATCATTATCTCTTTCTATAACAACATGACAATCATGACTTAAACTCTTATCTACTAAAACCGCACCTTCAACAAAATTATCATAAGCTTTATTATATCTTTTCTTATTTGATTCTTTTTTCTTCATATATTTTTTAACTTTTTTATAATGTTTTTTATCAGTTTTAATAACTTTTAATTCTTCACCACTAGAATTACTTACTTTATTTAATATTAAATTCTTATTTATTTTTATACAATCAGAATAATTAGTATAATATTTTTTAAAATTAATATAAATAGTACTATCTGATAGATTTTTCTTTGAATTAACTGAAAAAGCCAAGAAGTTATTATCTTCATCTCCATATATAAAATATAACTTATCTAAATATTTTATTAAGCTACCAACATTAATAGAATCATCATCTAAGAAAATTGAATTAGTGTAATTATTAAATTCATTATTTATAATTTCTAAGTCTTTATCTTTAAAAACATCTATTCTTTTTTCAATGGAATTATAATTAAACTTACTTATATTTTTAAAATCTATATAATAATTAATCCCATTATTATTATATTTATATAAATGAAATTCGTTATTGTTAAAATGTTTTTTAAATACACCTAGACAATTAAATTTGTTATTTTCCATTCCTACAATTAAATATAATTTATTATTAATCTTAACTAAATCACCAACTTCATAAGGAAAGTCTTTAATATTATCTAAAACAACGTTACATGTTTTATAACTATTATAGATACCAACCTTTTTAAATGTATATTTAAAATCTTTTTCAGATAAGGTATCCTTTTTCCAAAGAAAACTATCTTTACTAACAAATTTTATATTTTTTAGATCAAATGACGACTCTTTAAATAAATTATAATTATAATTAGAAAGTATAACATTTTGTTTATACTTTCTAATGTTACTTGTACCATATAAACAGTATAAGCCATTAGAATCTATAGAAACAACAATATATGGTCCTTCTCTGTGATTATAACTAATAAGATTTTTTTCAATCTCATTATTATATCTCTTTGCCCATATTACATCACCAATTTCAAGTTTTGAATAATCATCTTGAGATAATTTTTTAATATCTGAATCATTTTTAAAGTCATTTAAATTAATCACAAAACTTCACCCCATAAGATATAATTTATAATATAATAATACTTAATAAATAATTAGTCAAATAAAAATCCTCTAAAATCAGAGTATTTAACACTAATAACTTCCATGATCATAAATAGGTTTATCAGTAATTGTAGAATTAGTATTATAAATATAAATCTTAACTTTACCATAATCTCTAGTTAATATAGATACACAGCAATTACTATCTAGAAATTCATAAATTCTATAAGATAATCCTCCAAATTTACTAGGCTTTAAAAAACCAATAGCATTCTTCTTTAATGGTTTGTCACCAATATTATATATTGCCCAGCTTACAATATTAGAAGATAAATTAACATATTTATTTTGATTTAAACTACTTGTATATTTAGGTTTTAAAAACATTTTTCTATTTAAAATATTAGTATTATCAAAAAAGCATGCATCATCTATATCTACTTCCCTATTAAAATGATATATTCCATATCTATTCATTGACCAAGTTGAGTCACAAGACTGAGATATCTCAATATGACAGTGAACACCATTTGCATTACCCTTCATTCCCATATTACCCAGTCTTGACCCTTGTGGATAAATATCTCCTACTCTAGCATTAAAACTATCATCATGTACTGTCATAAAAGTTACAATTCCAATATAGCCATTCGCACATCTTACATTAGAAACAGATTGCCACATAGCTTGACCAGAAACAGGATAAACTTTTAAACATTTAACCGTGCATGGTGCATAATAACTATATCTAACTCCTTTATTATAACCTCTTACATCAACAGCCATAATACCTTTATGTCCACCTTCCATCGCACCTTGAGTAATAAACATATCAGTAAAAGGACATAAAAAATTTTCAATATTATTATAAGAAGACTTCTGACCACGTATCATGTACAAGACCCCTTTCTACAAATAAAATTCATAACTGCATTTAATCCCATCATAACTGCACCAATAAGTGCCGAAATAACTAAACTTTTATCTTTAACATCAGATAATCTAAAAGTAACTGCAAGTGATGAAATAAATCCTTGAATAAAAATTTTAAAATAACATTTAAAAGTTTTAAAAATAAAAATATTTTTCATAATACACCTCCTACTATAAATTATGTAATATAAATAAAAATAAAAAGGTTATATGAAGGAAAAAGCAAAATAAAAAAGAGTCTAAAAAGACTCATTTTTACAATAATTAATTGCTTGAATAGCACATAAAGTTCCATCACTTGCAGCTGTAGTAAGTTGTCTAACATCTTTACTTCTACAGTCACCTGCAATAAATATACCATCGACTTTACTATGGCAATTATTATCAGTAACAATATAACCATTTTTATCTAAATTAACAAACTTAATAAAATTACCATTCTCAGGTATTTGACCAATAGCAATAAATATGCCATCAACTTTAATATTAGATTCATTATTATCATTATCAACTAAATCAATAGATTCTAACTTTTCATTACCATTAATAGATACTACTTTAGAATTATAAATAATTTCTACATTACTACACTCTTTAACTTTATTAATTAAATCATTTTCAGCTTTAAAGCTATCTCTTCTATGAATTAAATAAACTTTTTTAGCTATATCATTTAAATAAATTACATCTTCCAAAGCAGTATTTCCACCACCTTGCACTGCTACTATTTTATCTTTATAAAAATATCCATCACAAGTAGCGCAGTAAGAAACACCTTTACCAATTAATTTATCTTCTCCATTAACTCCTAAATGTTTATTAACCGCACCACTTGCAATAATAACTGATTTAGAAATATAGCTATTATCTGTAGTTTTAACTATTTTCTTATTACCATCAAGTTCTATATCAATAACTTTTTCATATTTAAAAGCAGCACCTAAATCAATAACTTGATCATATAAATTCATAGAAAAATCTATTCCAGATATTTCTTTGATACCAGGATAATTAACTATTTTTGATGCATTAACTATTTGACCACCAACTACTTTTGCTTCTAAAACTAATACTTTTAAATTAGCTCTTAGACAGTAAATAGCAGCAGTCATACCTGCACATCCTGATCCTACAACAATAACATCATACATTTAATCACCTACTCTTCAATAAGTTTTAATATATCACTTTTTGAAACTAAACCAACACTTCTATTAATTTCTTTTCCGTCCTTAAATGCAATAACACATGGAATACTCATAACTCCAAATTGACGAGCAATTTCTTCTTCATCATCTACATTTAACTTATAAACAGTATGTTCCTTACTAACTTCATCCATAACTGGGCCAAGCATTCTACATGGTCCACACCAATCTGCATAAAAATCAACTAAACAAACCTCATTACTTCCAAGTACTAAAGAATTAAATTCTTCTCCATTTATAATTTTACTCATAATATCATCTCCTTCTAAAATTTTACAATAAATTGCAATTTTAAACAACTATTTATTTAATTGCAATTATTAGAGGTACATAAACTTCTTCATCATTTAATCCACCATGAGTAGATACCATATAACTATCTCCATCACTAATTAATGATTTATATCCCTTTTTAGGAATTGCAATAAAGTCACCTAAACTACTTTCAAAAAGTGGATGAAAATCTCCATATCCATAAAAATTATTATCTATAATTTCATTCTTAGTATATAGAGTAAAATATTCATCAAAATTTTTGTTAAATTCTTTCCTAAAAGTATCAAACATTCCGTCTTTAACTTTAAACATTGGACATCTTGGTTCATTAAAAGTATTGGTCCTTAAACAATTAATTATACTTGGATAATCATTTAAATAAATATTATCCACATTATTATGTCCATGATCTGCAACTATGAAAATAATTGTATCATCAAGTTCACTACATAATTTTTCTAATTTATCATTTCTCTCTTTTATTAAATCATAAATATATGATGAATCAGTTCCAAATCTATGCATACTAGAATCAGGTTCCATATCATATGCATAAATATAGTTTTTATCTTTTTTGTTAATATTTAACTTAATACTATTAATCATATCATCCAAATTACAATATCCATCATCACCAAATGGCATAACTTCTTTAGCATAATATTTACCATTCTCCATAATTTCATCAACAATTTTTTTAGGCTTATAATATTTATTTTTAACTTCCAAGAACTTATTACAAATATTATCACTACCTTTTTCACTATTTAGAAAGAAAGAAATTATTTTATCTAAAGGCTCAACATAAGTATTCCAAGCAAGCCATCCATGTTCTGCAGGATTTAACCCAGTTCTAATAGAAGTAGTTGCAGCTGTAGTAGTAGTTGGAAATACACTACTAAGTTCATATTTCATATTTTTTCTAAAAAAATCATTTTCATCTAACGTCTTATTAACTATTTTAGATCCCATTCCATCAAGTAATATCAAAACAATATTTTTTGGTTTTTTCTCATCTAATAACTTATCTATATAATCTAAACTATTATGATATTTTTCAAGTCCAAAATAACCTCTAATAGAATTAGCCAAACTAGTTAATGAATTATCATAATCTATCTTAAACCTCATTTAATACCTCCTATTTAAATACACAACAATCATCATGTGAATTAATTATACCTACTGCTTGTAAATAAGAATATATAATGACACTTCCAACAAATCTCATTCCTCTTTTATATAAATCCTTAGATAATCGATCTGAAATATCAGATGTAGTTTTATCATTTTCATATATTATTTTGTCACCACAAAAAGTCTTTAAGTAATTATAAAAACTTCCATACTCTAAAACTATATCATTAAATATAATACTATTTTTTATACTAGCTTTTATTTTTAATCTATTACGAACTATACCTTTATTATTATAAAGTTCTTCCTGTTTTTTTTCATCATAATTCATTATTTTATCTATATCAAAATCATCATAAGCTTCTCTAAAATTATCTCTTTTATTTAATACACATTCCCATGAAAGTCCTGCTTGAAATGATTCTAAAATAAGCATCTCAAATAAATACTTATCATCTACTCTAAAT
Organism: uncultured Erysipelotrichaceae bacterium; assembly: GCA_902801525.1. Classification (GTDB taxonomy): domain Bacteria; phylum Bacillota_I; class Bacilli_A; order RF39; family UBA660; genus RUG14670. The sequence continues at coordinate 20,624 of CADCIN010000003.1, forward strand.
TTAGACCATTCATTATCATGATATAAAATATATTTTGGATTATTAAGATTAACCCAACTACATCTTTTTATTTCACTACTCATTAATTACTCCCTCTAATAATACACTACTATTATAACATAATTTTAGCTTAAATAAAAACATGTTGTCTAGTTTAACATGTCCTTAATATCATTATTTAATAAGTAATCAGATACTTCTTTAAAGTTATTATCATAATTATATTTATCTTGTCCAAACTTAAGCCACATTCCAGAAAATGATTTATACTCATCTAAATATTTTTTAACATCTTTATCTTTAAACACTTTATTGTTATCTTGTTTTCTTAATGAAACATACCCTCTGTCATCATATATTTTAGCTTGTATATCACATTCTAATTTATCACAATAATATGCAAATAATGCTTCTTTTGTTTTTCTATCATCGAACTCAAATATTAAGTTCTTAATTTTATCTCCACATCTTAAATCACTTAAAATATTACATACAGCTTCATGTCCAAGTTTAATTTTATCACTTTTTTCAATATCAAAAATAGTTAAATCCCCAATTACTGTCTCTTCCAGTTCATGTACTGCAAGCATTAAAATTACTTTTTCTAAATCTATATCATATTTATATTCTGACCACATAGAAATAGCAAGCATTTGAACTCCATATATATGCTCTGCAACTGACTCAAGTCTATCACCTTCTAAATTCCACTTAATCCAACCTGATCTAATTAAAGATTTTAACTTATTACAAATCATATAATATTTTATAACTTTCTCTTCTTTAGTCATCATTAATCTCCTCTTTAAAATTACACTTATCTATAATATTCCCATCTATATCATATAAATAAAAATTATAATTATTGTAAATTCCAAAAGAATAATTTGATTCTCCTCTAGGAAGTGAAATAGATCCTACATTAATAAAATATGTATTATTAAAAAATCTTATATAAGGAATATGTTCATGTCCATATATTAATATATTATCTTTAAAATAATCATAATTATTATACATATTATAGATATTTCCATGAGAAATAAACATATTTAACCCATCTACTTCTAATTTATAATACTTATCAAACTGCTTAATATTAGAATTAAAATCATTATTACCCTTCATACATATTAATCTATCTTTAAAACTATTTAAAAAACCATAAACATGTTCATTACTTATATAATGTTTTAAATCTGAATTTATTCCATAAGAATATAAATCTCCTAAACAAATTACTTTATCAAAATATATTTTCTTATCTAAAGAAATCAAATAATTAAGATTTTTATATATCCCATGTATATCAGAAAAGAAAAGTATTTTCATAATTATCACCATTCAAATTATAACATAAAAAAATCATAAATTTTTTTATGATTTATTTAACTTCTACAACTTTAAATCCATTATTGTATGCATCTTCAAAACATTGATTATTATTGATATGCATACAGTATACTTTATGTTTAATATTATCTGGAATAGAATCTACTAAGTCCCCTATAAATAAATGTTTACCATTTGGTATATTACTACAATCAGTATAGATACTATGAATATTTTCATTACTATTTATTAATTTTACTATATTATTAGTACTAGAAGTATCCCCAGTATAATAAATAATTCCATTATTTGTATGAAATAATATTCCATAACATTTCATATCAGAGCTATGAACTTCTTCCAAAAATTCAATTTTTTTAAGATAACTATACTGATTTAAATATCTCTTAATATCAACAAAACTATATTTATTCTGACAATTAAATCCATCAAGTATTTTAATTAAATCATCTTTATATTCTACATTTGGACCAATAATAATATTAACTCTAATACCGAGTATTGCGTATGCATATGATATTAAAGAACCTAAACTTCCTACATGATCAGAATGAGTATGAGTAATCATTACATTTATTTTATCAACATCATCTAATACATATTTCTTCATTAAAGACTCAAATACAGTCTCACCACAATCTATTAAAAACAGTTCATCATTAAGCATAAAATATGCAGAAGTATTACCTTCATAAACATTAAATGCAGAGCCTCTTCCTAAAAATTTTAAATTCATTATTTCTCCTCCTTGTCAAATTCACCATATTCACATCCAGCATTTAAAATTTCAATTTCATCAATCAATTTATCTCTGTGATAAAGTTTTAAATAACCTGTACCTGTCCCACCATTCCATAAATGATTATGCTTCTTGATTCCAAGTGGAGATTCATAGTTAACTAAAAGCATATCTTTCTTTAAACATTCTATATGACAAACAAATTTATTAGTAATATTTTTTTGTTCTACATCCCATATAATTTTGTCGTCAGTATCCTGACAGTTAAATTTAGTTCTAGTAAATGTCCAAAACTTAGAAAAATTAAATTCATAGCATTTTTCTTCATAATAAATTGCACTTAAAAGTTTTCTCTTTAATGCAACAAAACCAACTTTTGGACATCCACCACCAATATCAAATACACTATTTGTAAGTTTTTTACCTGTTTTTTTACTAACTAAGTTATTTGAAGATAACCAAACCCAAGGTGATGTAAAGTCGCGTCCCCAATTTTTATCCGCATATCCATATGAAGTATCCTTTTTAACATCATAATGTACTCCATCTAATATTACTTCTCCATCATATGTACTTTTCATACCCTCTGCATGCCAAAACATTTCAAATAAATTAAGTCTTCTAAAAAAAGAACTAGCTCCATAACCAACATTAAAAGGAATTATCTTATTAATTTTCAAATTCCAAGAAAATTCACCATCCACACACATATATTCAGGATGTTTATTACTATTTATGCATTTAACAGAACCATAAGTTTTATAATCATCTAAATAACAATCATCTGCTCTAACCTGAAAAGGATATGCTCTAATATTAATATTATTAATTCCAAAAAATCTATGTATTTGCTTAGCATCTTCTCCCCAAGTACCCACTTTTATCATTAAATAACTAGGTTTATTTTTCTCTTTAGTTTGACCAAATACTGGCCTGTCTCCTCCAAGTTCTGGATTACAAATAAAAAATTCTATAAAAAAAGATTTTTCCACTCCAGTTTCAGAATTAACTCCAGTAAATGAATGCCACCACCAATCATAACCTCTTCTGGCAAGCCTACCATGAAGCATAAAACTATCACGTGTTTTATCACTTTTACTAAACATTTAGATCACTACCTTCTAAAAAATTATACCACAAAAAAAGTAGAATTAATCTACTTTTTTAATAATTGATTCACACCATTTTTCATTTGGTTTAAGATCAAGTAAAGTTGTAATTGACGAAGCCAAATTAGCAAGGCCATAGTTACCATCTTTTAATTCATATTTAGAAATATTTTTTCCATAAAGAATAAATGGAACAGGATTAGTAGTATGTGAAGTCTTAGCAACTTTGCGAGTTTTATCTTTTAATTGATACATCTCCTCTGCATTACCATGATCTGCAAGAACAATTAACATATAACCATTCTCATCACATGCCTTCATAATCTTACCAATATTATCATCAACTGCTTCAACTGCTTTAACAGTAGCATCAAAGTTACCAGTATGTCCAACCATATCTCCATTAGGAAAATTACATCTAATAAATTCATATTTTCCACTTTCAATTGCAGATACCATATCATTACCAACTAAATCAGCCTTCATACGTGGAGCTTTATCAAATGAAATTACATCACTTGGTATTTCGTTATAAGTTTCTAACTCTTCATTAAATTTATCACCTCTATTACCATTCCAAAAATAAGTAACATGTCCATATTTTTGTGTTTCACTAACTGCATATTCATGTATATTATATTTACATAATTCTTCAGTTAAAGTATTTTCTATTTTAGGAGGTTCAGTTAAATAATTAACAGGTATTTTTAAATCAGAATCGTATTGAAGCATTCCAGCATAAAATACTTTTGGATATCTAACTCTATCGAATTTATCGAATTCTTCACTATCAAATGCTCTAGATATTTCAAGTGCTCTATCTCCTCTAAAATTAAAGAAAATAACTGAATCATGATCAAGTATTGGACCTACTGGTTTACCGTCCCTTGCAATAACAAAACTATCTAGATCCTGATCAATTACATGATTTTCTTCTCTATATGTATTTATAGCATCTTCAGCACAAGAAAATTCTCTAGCATCACCAAGTACATGTGCATGCCATCCTTTTTCAACCATACTCCAGTTAGCTTCATATCTATCCATTGTGATAGTCATACGACCCCCACCAGATGCTATCATACAGTCAAATGTATCATCATTTAATTCATTAATTTTTTTATTTAACATATCAACATATTTAAGTGCTGATGTTTCTTCAACATCACGTCCATCTAAAAGAATATGAACACGTACTTTAGAAATACCATCTTTTTTAGCCTCTTCAAGTAAAGTAAATAAATGATAAATATTAGAATGTACTCCTCCATCACTTAATAACCCTATAAAATGTAGTGTATGATCTTTAGCATTTTCTATTGCTTTATTCCAAGTATCACTTTTAAATACTTCTCCTGATTTAATTGATTCATTAACAAGTTTTGCTCCTTGTGAATAAATTTGTCCACACCCCATCGCATTATGTCCAACTTCTGAGTTTCCCATGTCATCATCACTTGGAAGTCCCACATAAGTACCATGTGCATATATTGTTCTATTAGGATAATTATTCTTTAAATAATCTAAATTAGGAGTATTTGCTTCTAAAACTGCATTACCAAAAGTCTCTTCAGTAACACCTACTCCATCCATAATAACTAAAACTGTCTTATCCATATGTATATCCTCCTCTTATAAATGCACAAACATTATATCATGTTAAAGAAAATTAGTAAATTAATTATAAAAATATTGACAAGAAAAAAAAAAATAATATAATAAATAAACATATTAAAAAAAGGAGATTTAAAATGAGAGATGAACAATTAGTTGAATTACTAAAAAGTGAGCAAACAAAAGAAAAAATGAATAATTCATATTATGAATTAACAAAAGAAGAAAGAAATAAAATTAAAAAAATAATAATAAGATTAAATGTAGAATATCCTGAAAGATTTCATGAAGATGCGTTTAATATTGTTTTAGAAAGATTAATAGAAAAAGTAATTGATGACAAAACATCACCAGAAAATAAGTTAACTTATAAAAATTCTTTGCCAGACTTATTAAAAGAACTTGAATCATTTAGTGAAAAAGTTGATGATTATAATCCTGAATTCGATAGCTACGATGATGGAAATCATATAAAATATTAAAAAACAAAAAAGCAATATAAAATTGCTTTTTTTTAATTTTCTAATTCTTTAAATAAATCACTTTTAATATTTAATATATCATCAAAATTAATTTTTAAATCATTACTTAAAAGCAAATACTGACTATTAATATTAATTTTTCTAAGATTATCACTAATAGTCTTATAAGAACCTCCACTCTTCTTATTATCTTTAATAAAATAAGTAATAGTAATTATAGGTCTATTATTTATATTATTTTTAAGTATGTTTAATTTATCATTTATAATTTGTTTTAAAGCCTCATCTAAAATAATCTTTTTATCAGTTAATCTCTTAGTCTCACATATAGCATCTTCATAACCTGTAAGTGCGGCAAAAGGTGCAAATTGTGCTGATCTATCATATAAACTCATTCTAGGATGAACTCTAGATGTAGGATGTTCTAAATTAATAATATCTTCATAAGTATCCATTATTCACTATGACCTCCAACTTGCTTATTTCTATCTATTGTAGTAGCACCTTCTTCTAAATCCATACCCTTGAGAATAATATTTTTTCCATATCTCTTTTTTAAATCAAGCATAGTTCTTTGTAAATTAGTCTCGCTTGGACAGTCTTTTAATTCCTTTTCTAAATCTTCTCCAGTATCATTAGAAAATAAATCTATTTGTTTAACAATTACTTGTTTTTTTACACTATCTTCATCAACTGTATTACACGCTACTATATTAATTCTTCTAATAAGTAAAGAAGGATTAACTATTTTGTTATAAAGAGACACAAAAGCTTCTCTAATAACTTTTGAAGATGATGTTTTATATTCTAAATTAATAGTCCCATGTGAATGTTTAGGAAGCTCTCTTCCATAAAAGTCAAAAACCGTCTCACCTTTATAAGATTCTCTAATATTAGAGTCTGTTAAATTACTAATATCATATCCAATTGTTAAAACTAGTTGTGAAGTAACTAAATGCTTATCTACTAAATCAAGTGCTAAACCATCTGCCATTTCTTTAACAATTATTAAAGCTTTATTATAATTATATGGACTATGAAGAACTTGCCCTGAACTTAAACTATTTGAAGTTGGTTTATAACTTCTAACAGATTCAACAGTACATGGTTCCCACCCCCAAGCATGATCTATTAAAAGTTCAGCGTTCACTCCAAACATTTTATATAAAAGTTCTTCATTATTTATTGAACATCTGGCAACATCTCCCATTGTTTTCATACCACGAGATTCAAGTTTTTTTGCATATCCCTTTCCTACTCTCCAAAAATCAGTAATTGGCTTATGACTCCAAAGAATTTTCCTATAACTCGTCTCATCTAATTCAGCAATTCTAACACCATTCATATCAGCTTCAGCATGTTTTGCAACTATATCCATGGCAACTTTAGCTAAATAAAGATTAGTACCTATTCCTGCAGTAGCAGTTATTCCAGTTTGATAATATACATCATGAATCATCTTAGTAGCTAAATCCTTAGCACTTAATTTATAATAATTTAAGTAATCAGTAACATCACAAAAAACTTCATCAATAGAATAAACAAAAATATCTTCCGGTGCTAAATATTTTAGATAAATATTATAAATTGCTGAACTATACTTCATATAGTAACCCATTCTAGGTTTCGCAGCTATATAATCAAGTTCTAAAAACTTATTATTATTAAGTTCAACCTCATTAACACTTTTACCAGTAAATTTTTTATAGTTAATTTCTCTTCTTCTATTATTATTAATATTTCTAACTTTCTGAACAACTTCAAAAAGTCTAGAACGACCACTAAGTCCAAATTTCTTTAAAGAAGGTGTAACAGCTAAACAAATAGTTTTTTCTGTCCTAGATGCATCTGCAACAACTAAATTAGTAGTTAAAGGATCAAGTCCTCTCTCATGACACTCAACTGATGCATAAAAACTTTTTAAATCTATACACATATAAGTCCTCGTCATAAAACACCTCCTCCATATTTATTATTTAATATCTAATTCAATTGGACAATGATCACTTCCAAAAATATCAGTATGAATTTTACTATCGGTAATATTATTCATAAATTCTTTATTAACTATAAAGTAATCAAGTCTCCATCCAATATTATTTTCTCTAGCATGTCCCATATAACTCCACCAAGTATATTTTTCATCAGTTGGATATAAATATCTAAATGTATCTACATATCCATTATTAAGAAGCTCAGTCATTTTACTTCTCTCTTCATCTGTAAATCCTGCTTTTCCTCTATTAGATTTAGCATTTTTTATATCAATTTCTTGATGACAAACATTTAAGTCACCACAATATACTACATTTTTATTACTTTTTAATTCATTCAAATAATCTTTCATCAAGTCTTCAAATCGTTCTCTAGACTCTAATCTACTTAAATCTCTTTTTACATTAGGTACATAGCAAGTTACTAGATAAAAATCATCAAACTCTAATGTAATAGTTCTACCTTCCCCATCATATTCACTATCATCTATTCCATATTTAACACTAATCGGCTTAATTCTAGAATAAATAATAGTCCCAGAGTAACCTTTTTTCTCTGCAGGAAATAAATATTCTGAATATCCATCTACATGAAATGGATTTTGTTCTTCTAAAACTTTAGACTCCTGCATACAAAAAACATCTGCATTTATACTTTCAAAAAAATCTGGTAATCCTTTTTTAAAACAAGCTCTAAGTCCTGCAACGTTCCAAGATATAATTTTCATATTAACACTCCTATCTCATAAAATTATATCATAAATCTCGAATTTTTGTTTGATAATAGCAAATTTTTTTAACATTTAACATATAGAAAAATCTTTTAATTAACAATAACAGCATTTTAGGTTATAATATAAACGAACGGAGGAATATTGTGATAACAATTAAAAGTAAAAGAGAAATCGAATTAATGAAAAAAGCTGGCTTATTAGTATCAGAAATGCATAAATTTATTAAACCATATATTAAAGAAGGAATAACTACTAAAGAATTAGATAAACTTTGTGAAGATTTTATTAGAAGCCAAGATGCAGTTCCAACAGAAAAAGGATATGAAGGCTACCCTGCTAGTATTTGTGCATCAGTCAATGATACAGTTGTACATGGAATACCAAATAATTATAAATTAAAAAACGGGGATATTATAACAATTGACACAGTAATTGGCTATAAAGGATATCAAGGGGATTCAGCATGGACATATAAAGTTGGAGAAATAAATGAAGATGATGAATATCTTATGAAACATACAGAAAAAGCTCTATATAAAGGAATAAATGAAGTTAAACCTGGAGCTAGAATTGGAGATGTTTCGGCTGCAGTTGAAAAATATGCTAAAGAACATAATTTAGGAGTTGTTAGAGAACTTTGTGGTCATGGAATTGGAAGCGAAATGCATGAAGATCCTGAAGTACCAAATTATGGACTTCCAAACACAGGTCCAAAACTTAAACCAGGAATGGTAATTTGTATTGAACCAATGTTAACTTTTGGTAAAAGATATATTTATCAAGAAGATGATGGTTGGACAATAAAAACAGAAGATGGAAAAAATGCTGCTCACTATGAACATACAGTACTAGTAACAGAAAATGGATATGAAATATTAACTCCAAGATTAGATGATTAAACAGTCATCTTTTTTTTATAAAAAAAAGATAAAGAATTAATCTTCATCTTTATATAATACAACTTTTTTACTTTTAATTGACTTCTTAACATCTATTACTCTTTGATTACTAGATCCACAATAATTAAGTCTAGGATCACGTAGCGTAATATCAAATCTACCATCAACTAAAACATCTATATAGTTAAGAGCTTCCTTATCTTTTAAATCATCAAATAGGAAACCACTCCATACCCAAATATTCTTATCAGGAAATTTTTCTTTAAAAGCCATAGCAAGCTTACAAGTTCCATCTATGTTTCTGGCATGCATAGGTTCTCCTCCAAGAATAGATAAACCAGAAATAAATTCCTTATCGCAAAGTTCAAGTATATGATTTATTACATCATCATTAAATTCTAATCCATCTTTAAAGTTCCAAGTTTCTTCATTAAAACATCCCTTGCAGTGAAAAGTACACCCTTGCATAAATATAGAAACTCTAACTCCAGGACCATTAGATATATCAGATTTTCTTATTTTATTGTAATGCATAATAACTACTCCTCATCATCATGATTATCAAGATGTACATATCTTTCTTTTATTTCTTGAGTTCTACCTTTATTCCAGAAATTAGTACCAATATAACCACAAGTACGACGAGCAACATTTAATGTATCATGATCTTTATTACCACATTCAGGACAATACCAATCTAAATTTTCATCTAATAATATTTCTCCAGAATATCCACATTTTTGACAATAATCAGATTTAGTATTCATTTCAGCATACATAATATTATTATAAATAAATTTAATAACTTCTAAAACTGAACCTAAATTCTTCTCTAAGTTTGAGCATTCGATATATGAAATAGCACCACCTGGTGAAAGTCTTTGAAAATCAGATTCAAGTTTTAATTTAGTAAATGCATCGATTTTCTCAAACACAGGGACATGATATGAATTAGTAATATAATCCCTATCAGTTACACCTTTAATCATACCAAATCTATCTCTTAAACATTTTGCAAATTTATATGTTGTTGATTCAATAGGAGATCCATAAACTGAATAATCAATATCTTCAGCATCTTTCCATTCCTTACATTTATCATTCATATGTTGCATAACTTTAATGGCAAAATCATAACCTTCTCCACCATCAGTATGAGAATGTCCTGTCATATATTTAACACATTCATAAAGTCCAGCATATCCAAGTGATAATGTTGAGTATCCATGATGTAATAATTCATGAATTGATTCACCTTTTTCAAGTCTTGCAAGAGCACCATGTTGCCAAAGAATTGGAGCAACATCACTAGTTACTTTGGAAAGTCTCTTATGTCTAATTTGTAATGCTCTATGACATAAGTCAAGTCTTTCATCAAATATTGTCCAGAAATCATCCATATCTTTACTAGAAGATAAAGCAATATCAACTAAGTTAAGAGTAACAACACCTTGGTTAAATCTACCATAGTATTTACCTTTACCAGGTACATAGTTTTTAGCTTTAGCAATATTACCTAGACTAATACTTCTATCTGGAGTCAAGAATGAACGACATCCCATACAAGGATAACAATCTCCTTCTCCATTTTCATTAATCTTCATTTCTTTCATTACTTTTTCAGAAATATAATCAGGAACCATTCTCTTAGCAGTACATTTAGCAGCAAGCTTAGTTAAATAATAATATTTTGATTTAGGATTCATGTTATCTTCTTCAAGTACATAAAGTAATTTAGGGAAAGCAGGAGTAACATAAACACCTTTTTCATTTTTCATACCTAAAATTCTTTGATTTAATACTTCTTCAATGATCATAGCAAGTTCATCTTTATATTCATCAGTTTCACCTAAATACATAGTAACTGATAAAAATGGTGCCTGACCATTTGTAGTAGTCATAGAATTTATTTGATATTGAAAAGTTTGAACACCATCAACAATCTCTTTATGTAAATCTTCTTCAACATATTTTTCAATTTGAGCTTTAGTAAGTTTACGTGCTTTATATTTTTTTTCATAAGCTTCACGACTAGATCTAACAAATGGAGCTAAATGTGAAAGTGTAATTGTACATCCACCATATTGAGATGATGAAACTGCAGTAATTAATTGGGTAGCAATTGTCATAGCTGTTAAAAATCTATGTGGTTTTTCAATCATAACTCCATTAATATTTGTACCATTTTGAAGCATATCTTCTAAGTTAATTAAATCACAATTATGAAGTGCATTTTGTGCAAAATAATCTGCATCATGAAAATGAATAATACCTTCATCATGTGCTTTAACTACATCTTCAGGAAGTAAAAATCTTCTAGTAATATCTGTACTAGTAATACCTGCTAAATAATCTCTTTGAGTAGTAACTACTTTAGCATTTTTATTAGAATTTTCTGTATTCCAATATTCACTCTCACCATCAATAAGTTCTTTAATAGTCATATCTGTTGTATTACTTCTGCGAACAAGTTCTCTTGTATAACGATAAGTAATATATTGTTTTGCAAGTTTATATTTACCTATATCCATTAAACGCATTTCAATTATATCTTGAATATCCTCCACTAAAATACGTCTTTTATGTAAACCTTCAATATACTTAACTATATTTTTTATTTGAATATCACTAACTCTATCTTCTTCGCTAACATCTAAATTAGCTTTTGATATGGCAGTTTCAATTTTTTCAGGACAGTAATCAACTATATGTCCATCTCTTTTAATTATCTTCATTTAAAACACCTACTTTCTCTATTCACAAATCAAGTATATTACTTTTTTAAAAAAATGTAATGTTGCATTTGCAACATTTGACATTTTTTGTTAAACTTTTTTTAGAAGGTGTTTTTATGACTTATATATTTCAAGGAATAACTGAAAAAAATAAAAGAAAACTGCTTAACAATCTTTACGCTGATACTTTACACATAAAGACAGGTCAAGGTATTTTTGATATGTATAAAGATGAAGAAATAATAGGGATAATTATAAAAGGTAATTTAAAAATTATTTCTAATACAGAAAATGGAAATGAAATTTTAATTGAAAATTTAGAAGAAAATGATATTTTTTCAACAACATTATCATTTTCTTCTGCATCAGTATCAGATGTAATTGCAATAGAAGATTCTGAAGTAATAATAATATCATACGATGAAATATTAAAATATAAAGATAATTCAAAAAAATATTATAATTTATTTATTAAAAATTTATTTATAATATTTAGTCAAAAATTAAAAGAAAGAAACGAAAGACTTCAAATAATCTCTAAAAAAACAATCAGAAATAAACTACTTGAATACTTTGATATTATGTATAAGAAAAATCTTTCAAGAAACATATATCTTCCTGGTACTTATATATCATTTGCTGCATATCTTGCAACAGATAGATCTGCATTATCAAGAGAATTAAAAAACTTAAAAGATGAAGGTTTTATCCTAATAAATGGAAAAAGAATTACTCTTTTATATAAGTAATTCTTTTTTATGCTTTTATTTTATTTTGAAAAAAATTAAGTCCATAACATATTCCGTATGCAACTAAGAACATACTAATAAACCAAAATATCGAAACAAATACAGGTTGATTATAAACCATTAAGAATGGATAAGGACCAACAATTTTACGTATAATATTTAAAGTAATAGTTAATGCACTATATATACATGTAAAACCAAGACCAATAAGAACTGTTTTCTTATTATATTTATTTTTATAATCAAAGAATAAATATTTAACAATTGCAAGGACTGGACATAAAGTATGAAAGAAAATAAAATCATTATGAAATAAATAAAATCCATATCTAAAATGATCAATCGGTGCAAGTACTAAAAGAACAGTTAAAAATGTATTAGTAATAGAACATATGCTTATAAAATTAAAATCATTAATCCATTTCTTACTACCCTTGCCAAATATTAAATTTAATAAGTAAATACTTGTAGAAATTAATAGTAGTAAATTACTAAGTTCTGTATAATAAATAAATAAAAAATCACCATTAATTCTAATTGAATAAGTTAATGCAATTACCTCCAAAATAACAATAAGTGAATTTATTAATATAGCTAAAAATTTTTTCATCTGTAACACCTAACATTCTCGAATATTTTTATAACTTCTTCTTTGAAGTTACCACGCAAGAAATAATTATAGTGAATTTGAAAAATAATTTCAATACAATTATATCAAAAAAGCATAAATTTGACACATTATTTATATTTTTTTACATAAGCAGTCTTTATATCATTTCTTTTAGCTCCATATATATCAGCAATAATATCATTACCAATAAAAAGTGTCTCTGAAGGCTTAGTTTCTAAATTATCTAAAGCCACAATAAAGTTCTTTTTTAAAGGTTTATTAGCAAGTGAAATATAGGTAATTCCAAGTGATTTAAAATACTTTTCTATTCTATAATCTTTTCCATTACTTAAAACAATAACTTTAAAATTATTATTAATCATGTTAATCCATTCTCTATTAATTGCTGGAATAGAACCCATATTAGTTCTTAAAGTATCGTCAACATCTAGTATAATAGCTTTAATACCCAAAAGTTTCAAATCATATATGTGTTCTAATTCCATCTCATTAACAGAATCAAGAACCAAGTCAGGTTTTCCAATATTAATACATAACTTATCAAGAATTTCGTTAATAACATTATTATATAGCATAAGTATACCTACTTTAAAGTTCTCATTGAATTAATAACAGCAAGAACTGTAACTCCTACATCGGCAAAAACTGCTAGCCACATTGATGCAAAACCAGTTGCAGATAAAATAAGAACAAGTACTTTAACTATAATTGCAAAATAAATATTTTCAAGAGCAATTCTTTGAGTCTTTTTTGATATTTTAATAGCAGAAAATAAATTAGTGATTTTATCGTTCATAAGAACAACATCAGCTGCCTCTATTGCTGCATCAGCCCCCATAGCACCCATAGAAATACCAATATCAGATCTTGCAATAACAGGTGCATCATTAATTCCATCACCAACGAATGAAACAAGACCACTTTCATTCTTTTCAATAATATCTTCAACTATTTTAACTTTATCTTCTGGAAGAAGCTCTGCATAATAAGAATCAATACCAAGTTTTTTAGATATATTACTTGCGATTTTCTCACTATCACCAGTTAACATGACAGTATTAATATTTAATTTATTAATTAATTCTAAAGCTTCGAAACTATCATCTTTAATTTTATCAGAAATTATAATATGACCTAAATACTTATCCTTGGTAGCGATATGTATAATTGAACCAACTTCATCACATTTGTCATATTTAATTTTTATTTTTTTCATAAGTTTATCATTACCTACATAAATAAACTCACCATTGACTTTAGCTTTAACACCATAACCTGAATTTTCTTCAACTTCTTCTATATGACAATGATCACCTTTTTTAACTCTTTCAAAATAAGCTTGTCTAAGTGAAACTGCAATTGGATGAGATGATACTGACTCAACATGATAAGCAAGATGTAGCAATTCATTTTCGTCATATAAAGAAGGATGAATAGCCGTAACTTTAAAAACCCCTTCAGTCAAAGTACCAGTTTTATCAAAAACAATAGTACTAACTTTAGAAAGTGCTTCCAAATAATTAGCACCTTTTATTAAGACACCTTTTTTAGCTGATCCACCAACTCCACCAAAATAAGATAGAGGAACAGAAATAACTAAGGCACATGGACAAGATACAACTAAAAAATTTAAACTTCTTTTAATCCAAGTAACATAGTCACCAGTAATAAAAGAAGGAACAGTAGCAATTACAATAGCCATTAAAACGACAATCGGAGTATAAATTTTTGCGAATTTTGTAATAAACTTATCACTACTAGATTTATGATCATTAGCATTTTTAACTAAATCAATAATTTTAGAAGCAGTTGAATCACCAAATAACTTAGTAGTTTTAACTTTAATTTGTCCCTCATTATTCACACAACCAGATAAAATATTATCTCCAGATTTAACTTTTTTAGGAATAGATTCTCCAGTTAATGCAACTGTATTTAAACTACTTACACCATCAATAACAACACCATCTAAAGGAACCTTTTCATAAGGATTAATAATAATTGTATCTCCTACTTTAACATTAATTGAATCACATCTAACAACTTCATCATCTACAACTAAATTAGCATAATCTCCTCTAATTTGAAGTAAAGAACTTATAGATTTTTCACTATTATTAGATGCAATAATTTCAAATAATTCACCAACTTGAAATAGAATCATAACAAAGACAGCTTCTAAAAACTCAGGAGAACTATCAGGCAAAAAACAAATTAGAAAAGCACCAATAGTTGCGATACACATAAGTAAATTTTCATTAAATATTTCACCTTCTCTAAACTCCTCAACAGACCCAATATAAACATCATATCCTGCAATAAGATAAGGTATTAAAAATAATATAAAAGTTACATATAAGGGTAAAGAAAAAATATTATTAATAACTACGATAATAACAAGTACTATTACTGAAATAATAATTTGTAAAAACTTCTTAAAAATCTCATTCATGAAAAACCTCCTATTTTTTTAATATATGTAATATATGTCTTCCTGCTCCAAGTAATTCGATTCTTTCACATACTGAGAAATGATATTTTAAAAAAAGTGAAAATTCTTCATCATTTAATTTATTAAGATCACTTCTCATATATTCACATGGACCATCTTGATTAATAATTAACTGTTCCCTAAGTCCAGAATCATCTTTGAGTTTATATATATCCTCTATTCTAACAAAAGAATATAAGTCTGTATCTTTAGATACAATATTAAAGTTATCATCTATTAATTTATTATTAACTGAATCTAAAATATTTCTTTCCATAAATCCATGTTTAATAATTGCAAAGTCATTCATACAATAACTAATAAATATTAACCCATCATTTTTAACTACTCTCTTAGCTTCCTTCAAAGCCTTTAACTTATTTTCATAACTTATTAAATGATACAAAGGTCCAAATAATAAAACAATATCAAAACTATTATCATCAAATCTGGATAAATCAGTCGCATTACCTTGATAACACTCAATACCCTTTTCTTCTATATATCTTAAATTATGTTTAACAAGTTCAACTGCCACCACATCATATTTATTATTAAAATATTCACTATAAACACCAGTACCCGCACCAACATCTAGTATTTTATCGCCATCTTTTAAATACTTTTCAATATATTTAATAGTAGTAAGAAATTCAACTTGTCCATGTCTTCTTTTAAGTCTTTTATCTTCATTAAATTTATTATAATATTCTATAAGATTATTCTCATTCATTTTATTTATCACCTTTCTTTTTATCTTTCTCAGTATCATTAATAAAATATAAAGGTCTTTTTTTAATTTCTAAATAAAGTTTAGATAAATAAATACCTATAATTCCTAAAAAGAAAAGTTGAATACCACTTAAGAATATAATTATACATACAAGTGATGGCCATCCAGATACAGGATCTCCCCAAATAATAGTTTTTACTATAATAATAATTATAAATATAAATGCAATTAAACAAAATAATAGTCCTATATATGCAGATAAAAGTAAAGGTTTAGTAGATGTAGAACTAATCGCATCTATTGAATAAGAAAATAGTTTTCTAAGATTAAATTTAGACTTACCTGCTGCTCTATCATCAGTATTAATTGCAATCCATTTAATGTTATATCCCATATAAGAATAAAGTCCCCTAGTATATCTATTAACTTCCTGCATAGAAAGTAATGAATCAATTACTTTTTTACTCATAAGTCTATAATCTCTAGTACCAGGCTTTTCTAAATTACCAGATAATGAAGAATTTATTTTATACCAAATTTTAGTTAATAAGTTTCTGAAAAAAGAATAATCTTTATGACTTAGTGAATAAATAGCAGCTGCATCAAATCCTTCTTCTGTAACTGCATTATACATATCATTTAATAATTCAGGAGGATCCTGTAAATCACAATCCATAATAGTCACAAAATTTCCTAAACTACTCTTAAGACCAGCATATATCGCAGCTTCTTTTCCAAAATTACGTGAAAAAGAAATAAATCTAACTCTTTTATCTAAAGAATTTAATTTTTTTATAATATTTAAACTATTATCAGTAGAACCATCATCTACAAAAATGAATTCGAAGTTAACAAATTTCATATCCTTAGAAATAATATTTATTTTATCGTAAAAAATATTAATAACTTCTTCTTCATTATAAGTTGGAATAACTACTGAAATTAAATCTTTCTTTTTCATACATAAACCCTCTAACTATATTATATTTTATCAAAAAAAATAAAATAAATCCACAAAAAAACCATACTATAAATAGTATGGTTAAAATGATTCTCAAAATTAGTCATTTTATCAATATTACTTTCTGATTTATCAATTAAATTAGTTAATTCTAAAAAAGAAGAAGGATTAAATGGTAAAAATGTAAGATTAACAGCTTGTTGCATTTCATCTTCATTATGATAAGCATTTTTTAAAAATATTTGATATAACTCATCTTCACTCATCACAGAATCACCAAAATCGCCAAATCCAAAAACGAAATAAATACTTTGAAAATCAGGATTATTATAATGAATTTTTAACTTACTTAAAATATCAGAATTTAAGAGTAATTTAATAAAACCAACTTTAGTTCTTCTACCAGTACTAAATCTTTCAGCTAAAATCTTATGATCAGTTAATTTAACATTGTGTTTTTTACTATTATCGAGAAGCTTATGAACTTTACCAGAAAATTCTTTATCATTGTTATTTGTATGTTTAAGTATATTAAGAGTTTTTTTAGACTTTCTAATAGAAGAATCAGCTTTACCAGAACTATAAGCATTTGAAATATTTAATAAACTATCAAAATCATCTAAAGTAATAACATAATTATATATTTTAGAGCCTAAATACCGATCATCTAAACTATCAGGATTATATTTTTCTTGAATATATATTTTTAATGTACTATTTAATTTTTTTAAATTAGATTCTATATCATTAAATAAAGAATCATCAGAATATAAATGATATATTTCATCAATTGAAAATATCTCTTTACTAATTGAATCAATAAGATCACTAGTTTGTTTATTTAAAATATATAAAGAAAATTGAATTAAATCACTATCAGCATAAAAGAATTCTGAAAAATAATGAGCATTATCATCAAAACTAATACTAGGATCATAATAATCTTGATATCTGATATGGTTATCTACAAAATCATATTTAGCAAGATTATCGTTTACTTCTTCAGATAAATTAATAATACTAAGTAATTGATATTTTTAAAAACATCCATTTGAATGATTTATAGAATCTTTTATACTAATTATTTTATTTAAAACTTCTAGTTTATTCATATTCTTCTTTCCTTTTTATCTTCTTTAAATTTATTCTTGCTTTTTATTTTATTTAGAATAGTATTTGTCTTTCTGACATCTAAATCACTATCATAATATAAACAATCCAAAAGATATGATGCTTCAACCAAAGTATCATAATCTTTAGAATGATTATATTGAGATAATAAATCAACTATATATAATAATCTATTAATTCTATCATCAGTAACATTTGTATTATCTGCTATTTTACACTCATAACTTATATTAGAAATATCATTTAACTTTTCATTTCTTAATTCATTTACTAAATGTAAAATTACCTTTTTATCATAATTAGAAATATCTTTGTTTGTTAATAATTCATCTTTTATTAATTTAATATCTTCATTAGTCATAATACCCCCCTTTATTTACTTAATCCGTTATTAATACTATCAGAACCAATACTTTTCTTCAAGAAATCAGCTAAATTCTTATCACAATACTTATCAATATAATTTAATTGTTCTTCATTAGATAGTACTGTAGTTCTTGATTGAAATATTTGACCTAACAATCTATTATCGCCAAGTAAACTTTTTATACTAGCAGAAATCATCTCATCTCTATCTACTTTTGAAATATTAAAATCAAGTCCATTTATTCTTCCAAGTGCAGTAATAAATTCTCTTTGAGTTCTACCATTACCTTCTCTAAATGGATGCATTGAATTTAAATCACCAAATAAATCTACTAAGCAAGTAAATTTCTCATTTATAGGTAGATCAATATAATAATTTTTTTTCTTTAATTTTCTAAATATATCTTTAGAATAGTCACTAATATAACTAACATAGCAAAAAGGAATACCTTTACCTATTTCACAATTTCTAAACTCTCCAGCCCAAGGATAAACATCTTGAAATAAGTAAGAATGTATATTTTTTAAATGATTTTCATCAAAACTACCCTTAACAGGATTATTTTTAATATCAAGCATTCTCAATGAAACATATTTTCTTTCAGTAGAAACTAATAAATCATTGTCTTTAATATCAAAATTATTAACTAAAACCTCAGTATTAGGATAATACCAATAAGGATAATTATAATTTACTTTTTCCTTCATATTCATCATTTCCTTTTAATTTATTAAGTCCTTTAACTGCACCATTTACATATTCATTGTAATATTTTCTAGCATCACTACCAGATATATTACCAATTTCTATTTGAGCAAGAATAGCAAATTCACTTTTAGTTAAATATTCCCCTTCCTGTGCCAAAGAAAAATAAACATCCATAACATCATCTTTCTTATCTTCAGGTAAAGTATCTATTATATTCCTGAAATTTTCAGGTAACTTATTGTAATATTCTTCTTTCATTTAAATCCCTCTTTCTAAGAGATATTATATCATTTAAATATATAAAAAAAAACTTAAACTAAAGTTTTTTTGTTTATTTTAATAAAATTAATAAGAAAACATCAAGTCCAAGTACAATTAAAATTATTATAGATAATATCTTTGTTTTTTTATTGCCTAATTTATTACATATCTTTTCAAATAAGGGCTGCAATAAGTATAAAAATAATACTCCTCCAAGGCCAAATCTGATTGATGGTGACAAAGCTATTCTAGCTTGAAAATTAATCTTATAATCAGCATATGTTTGCCAAGGCCATGATCCAGAAATAAATTCAGAGATATACGAAGTAATTAATTCAAGCAAAGTTGCAGAAAACATACACCCCAAAAATACTAGAGGTAAATATAAAAGTCTTTATTTCCTTTAGTATTTTTTATTAAAGGATATATAAAAAATAAAAATATTAAAGCTCCAAAACCATATACAGGAAACCAAGGACCAAATAAAACTCCTCTATTAGAAAAACCTCATCTATAGACAACAACTTCAAGAAACACTTCATAAAGCCATCCAATCACACAATATAAAAAGAAATACACAACATAATTAAAAAAACTATCTTTACAAAAATTATTACATTTTTTCATAAAATAAACTCCTAACATATAAACAAATTATTACATAAATAACAAAAAATTATATAAATCATTCTACTTATTATCACTATCTTAAAATAATTATACAATCTTTTTTACAACATTTCTATATAAGGTTTTAGTTTTCTCATAAACATGTTAATTTCTACTTAAATATATTTTTTTCAATTATTATAAACTTTTGATACAATACCACATCTTCTTTTTATATATTTTTAAGCATCAGTCCATAATTCATCATCGTTAAATATAATATTTGAAGGATAAGTGTGAACATCAGCTATTATAGTATTTGAAGGCAAAATTTTAATATTCACTTCAAGTTCATCACTAAATTTTTCATTACCAGGTCCTACGCTGTAATCAAGCTGATTTCTAGAACCCTCTCTCATATTTTCATAATCTTCAACTACATTCATTTTATCAAAATAGATTAAATTTTCACTTATTTTTTCCATAAAAAGCAGGATTTTACTCCTACTTAAATGCCTGTTTTTGTTAAATATTGTGATCAAATAAAAAAATGATATTTTTCATATCACTTATTAACTTCTCTAGCAATCCAAGTCATTAAAATGTATACTATATAATTTATTTCATTTTCACTTAATTCTCTTTTCTTTGGAATATGATGTATTTTTTCTAGACATCCTCTACAACAACACCCACAAGCATGTTGAGCTATAAATACTGGATGAACTTGTCTCATAGGAGTCTGCTTTCCATCATTTAATATAGTTGCAGGTCCAAGTCTATTTCTAATTAATTCAAAAGCATCAGATTCTAATTTTCTATAACCTTTTTCTTTAGCATAGTTTTTCATTTTACTATTCAAATGAAAAGAACCTCTAAATTTGGATCTAGATAAACTATCTAATAAATTATTTACATATTCTTTATTTTTCATAATACACCCCAAATATACTAAAAAAGAATTATCAAAGATAATTCTTAATCATCCGAATAAAGATCATGAATTTGTACTGCAGAATTCCAACAAGCATCGAAATCAAAAGTATAACCTGCAAGACTAATAGTAAATTGAATAATAAATTGTAATAAGAAAACAATCATAAGTGCAATTGCAATATTTAAAAATTTCTTTCCATCTGTTGATTTTTTATCATCTGGATTAATAACTGCTTTAAATAGATAAATAGTAAAAGCAAATATTGCTAAAATAGGACTAATTATCTTTATTATAGTCATAATAATTTTAACAATATATAAAATTTCTGCCAAAGCATAATCACTACATGCTTCAGTTTCAATTTCCTTTAATAACACAGAAGGTTGTGAAGAAAGAGGAACAGCTTCATTTAAACCATTTTTTTTAAAATATATACTAAATGTAGATGCACAAGAATTACCATCATTAGTAGTATTTTTTAAATATATATTATTTGGACATATATGAGCATTAGCTATCTGATTAGAATTAAACCAACTTGCACAACTAGCCAAGTCATAACCATCAAACTTATATGACATATTTCCACCAGAAGAACAAGCAGTTGGAAAAACTTCACTTGTGCTCACACTTACATTTGGGCATTCTTTAACATTATCATCATATACAAACTGTATTGATATTTTTTGCTTCATATCTAACCCAGCCTGATTAGTATCATATTCACAATTCAATGTAGTTTTTGCAAAAACATTATTAGGAATTAAAAATATACTAATAACTAATATAAAAGTTATAATAAAAGAAAATTTCTTTTTCATATAATATCACCATTCTAAATATAACATAATAATTAAGAAATATCAATTAGAAAACCAATAAGTTGGCATAAGTCTAAGCCCATGTTTACCACCACCAACAGGTTTATTTATTATTTTTCCATTAATAACAAGTTCACTAGAACTACCACCATCTAAATTAGATGCATTATACGCACCATATTTATATAGAATATCTCTCACATCACTCATACTAGCACCAATACTAGAAGGAATTCTACCATTAATAACTAAAAATAAAACAATTCCATCTTTTCTTTGACCAATGGCAGTTCTAGGAGCTATACCCCATCCACCATTACCAACTATTTTAACTTTTTTATGATTAACAATTAGAAAAGGACCAAATTCAACTGCATCTCTATAACCACTATTTAAAGCATCAAGACAGCCAAGATTTCTCTTAAGAACTAATTTATTATCATTATTAAATCCAATAAATCCACCATTATCAATTGAAGATTTATAATCACTTAAAATTTTATTATTCTTGATAACACAACCATGAGGAATAGCTCCATTCGAGTTCCAACCAGGATCAAAATAACCAACAGAATTCATAATTACTTTAGCTTTATTTCTTTTAGACACAGACAAAATACTCTCACCAGAAGTTAAAAAATTATTACTAATTGCAAGTTTAACATGAGAAGGATCATAAATACTAACCAAATAACCATTAAATGAACCTTCATTAATATTTATTAGTTTATATTTTTTATTTTTACTTTTCAAAATAGTTCTTTCATACTTATTACTATAAATACCTTCATTTAAACTAACTTTATTATTAGTATCTATTAAATCAAGATTTGTATCCTCATTATTAGAAATAATATAATTATTATTATAAACTTTGTTAATATCATCTTCACTATATAATAAATAAGCCAAATATTTATGAGACTTAGATTTCATCGCAGAAGTTATCCAAAAATTTCTAAAAAAATTAAAAGGTCCATATAATATGAAAAGAATAATAATTAATAATGCTAAAATAATTTTAAAAATCTTTTTCTTCATAAACTAAACTATTTAGCAATTAAAAATATAATTAAAACGATTAAAAGTAATAAAATAACATTAAACAAAATCTTATATTTATTATACCAACTAATATGATTGTCATCTAAAATATAATCATCTAATGTTTTAATGAATTCTTTTGTATGTGATTTATATTCTTTAGGTTTAAATTTTTTCACATCTTTTAATACATCTTCTATTTTATTAAAATTCTTAAGTTCTAATATATATCTTTCTTTTACAAATTCCCTAATTACTTGTTTTTGATGATCATTTTCATGTTCATCATATTTTTTAAGTCTTGCAGCAGCAATAACCTTCTTATTATATTTTAAACCTTCTAATATAGATCCAACTCCACCATGTGTAATTAATAAATCACAAGACTTTATCATTTCACTAAATTTAGAAGAAGATATTAAATCAAATATTTCCATATTATCAGAACTATATTTAGTTGAACCTGCTTGTACAATTACTTTATCTTTAATAATACCTTTATCAATAGCATTATCTATAGCTTTAAGTAATCTAGTAAATTGCTTATCTTGTGTTCCTAAAGTAACTAATATCATAAACCCTCCATTAATAAATAAATCCATTATAATGAGCTTTTGGATAAACTTTTAACATACCCTTCCACTGAACAATAAATAAATCAGCAACTGGATAAATAAGCCTGCCAGTAATTGTCTTTGTATCTACATTTGCAAAACTTTCAATAAAAATAATTCTACTTCCAAAAAGTTTGCCAATTAAACACATAGGTCCAGCAGTATGTGCACCTGTAGTAATTATATAATCAGGATGTATTTTAAAATATAAATATAAACTTTTAAAACAGTTATATAATCCCTTAAAAGGATAAGAAATCATATGATGTTTAGTACCATATACTAAGAAAAATACTCTATTTAAATATTTATTTTTGAGATATAAATTAGACTTAGTCTTTTCAGTTACTATATAATAATCATATTTTTTAAACATATCTTTCAAATTCATCATTTCAGATAGATGACCACCTGTTGAAGAAATAAATAAAACACGACTTTTCATAAAATCACTTCTTTCCAACTAAATCAAACCAATACTCTTTCACAATATCACTAGTATATTTTTTAGATTCTTTTCTAGCTTCTTTTCCTATTTCTTTTCTTTTTTCTTCATTTTTCATAAGATCTTTTAACTTTTTAATAAATGCATTGTAACTTCTATTTTTAATTAAATAACCATTCTTGCCACTTGAAATTAATTCTCTTGCTCCCTCAGCAGATGAAAATGCAATACAAGGAAGTCCATGACTCATTGCTTCTATTAATACAATTCCAAATGATTCAGTAAAAGAAGTCATAACATATATACTTGACTTATTTAAATATTTATCAATATATTCTTTATTTTGAAATCCATGTAATGTGACATTATTTTCTAATTTATGTTTCTTAATAAAATTAACTAATTTATTTTTTTCTTTACCATCACCAATAATATCAAGTTTCCAATCAGGATAATCTCTAATTAATAAATTATATATTTTTAATAAGTCAAGAAAACCCTTTTCTTCAGATAATCTACCAACAGATATAATTCTTTTCTCAGTAAGTGTTGATAATCTCTTAGGTATAGAATCAACTATATTTGGAATATAAACGCATTTACACTTTGATTTTTTAAGTTCTAATTCTTTACTATAAAATTTCTTTAATTGCTTTGAGACAAGTACTAAGTAATCTAAATTATTACATGATCTAGTAATTTTTCTGGCATATGCAAAATCATCATGATAATGATTATGTTCCCAACCTATTTTAAATACATCATCACTTCCATATTCACCAAGCCATTCGTCAAATATATCACGACTTGAAATAATTATATTAGAATCAGTATTTTTAATATAATTAACCATAGTTTTCTTTCTAAGCCTTAAAATCTTATAACTCTTAAGTCCCTCTTTAAAAACAGATAAGAATTTCTTATTATGCATTGCAGATTTAAACTCATCTCTATTAGGTACTAAATCTTCTATTAAATATTTAACTTTTACTTTTTCATTAATTTCAAATACAGGTTTATCAAATAATTTATATGAGCATGCTATTTCTACTTCATATTTTTCACTTAAAACATTTGCAAGTGCAACAATCGATTTTTCAATACCGCCATATCCTAAATGCAATGCTAAAATTGATATTTTTTTCATCAAATCACCCTAAATTCATTATAACATCAAGCTATTATTAAATAAAGAAAAAAGAAGTCTATTTTAAAAAACTTCTAATTCATCTTCAGAATGATCGTCTGAATTTAATTTATCATCCTTATTTTCCAATTCATTTGAAACATCATCTGAAACAATATTAATATCTTTATCTATATTATTTGAAGCAATAATGCCATCATTTAAACTATTATCTTTTATTTCTTCATCATTTGTCTTATCATCTTGTTTATTATCATTCTTATTAACTAATTCATTATTCTCTAAATCATTATATTCTATTTCATATGTATAACTATTCTTAGATTTGTTATTACTAAATACATATATTTTAATAGCAGAAAATATAACTGCTAATATAGTTAATAAAGAAAGCCCTATATAACTTACACTAAATTTAAATAAATAACCTATAAATGGAATTTTAAAATCAGATACATATCCAAGATAATCTCCCTCTTCAACATAATAAGATTTATTATTATTGTCAAGACTAACATTTGCAGATATTTGAGAACTTCTTAATCTACCAATATCAGTTATTGTACCAAATAGAACCTTACCATCATAAAGAAAGCTGATATTCATACCTTGTTTTAAAGAACTAAACTTATCGTTGCTTATCAAAACAAGATCTCCACGATTAATACCATTACTAGAATATTTAGCATCAGAAAAAACAATAGAGTTTGACCCAAAAGATATAATATTTCTATCATTTAATAATAGTATAAATACTAAATTGATTAAAAAAAACATAATAAAAATAGCAAAAAATAAATTAAATAAAATCTTTTTCATAAACTTTCCTCTTCTATAATAAAAAAAGCATTAGTAGCTTTTTTTAAATTACATTATTATCATCAATTGCACTAATAACAGGAACACCATTTGTAACAGGTGCATTATTAACTGGTACACTTTGAATAGATGGTACTGAATTAACAGAATTTACATTATTAGAATCTTGAATAACAGGAATGGATACTGAATCACTTACATTTGAAATTGTTGGAACAGATTCAATAGTTGGAACACTGTTAACAGGATTATTTTGAACTGGTACACTATTAATATTTGCTGCACTATTTTGTACAGGAGTATTAAAAGTATTTTGAATTGGAATTGATTGTGTATTTTCTAAAGGATTTGCTCCTCCATAAATTGCATGATGTTCAGGTTGAACATTAATTTTAGGAACATCTAAACTAGCACCACCATATGGTTGAGAAGCAGCAGGAACACTTACTGGAACTATAGGTTCAGGAGTAACTAGTGTACTTGGAGTTACAGGACCAGCAGCAATTGAAGCATCAATAATAGGACTAACTGGTGTTTCAGAAATTACTGGACTATCTATAATAGGACTAACTGGTGTAGTATCAGAAACTACTGGACTATCTATTACAGGACTAACAGTTGTAGTATCAGAAATTACTGGACTATCTGCAATAGGACTGACAGGCATTGATGGAATAGCAGAATTATCTGAAATAACAGGAGCACTTATATCCTGAATAGCTGGTTCAGGAAAACTTTGAGAAACAGTCATAGAAGGTTGAACTTCAGGCTCAATAGCAGGGCTTGTAAAAACATTATTAACTGGTGTTTCAGAAACAGGAGTATCATTAACACTTCCTCCGGTTAAAGCAGGACTACTTAGTCCATTACTAGCATCATCAACCATATCTTGCGAAACATTGTTTGTTTGTGCACTAGTAGAAGGTTGAACTTCAGTCTGTACAGTACTAACTTCATTATTTTCACTATTTACCGCAGAAACTTCACTTGATTCTGAAACAGTATTTTGATTCTTTTTACCTTTCTTTCCAGAAACAATTAAAATTATTAATGCAACTATTAATAATAAAACTCCACCAGTAATTAACATACCAGGTATTGTTAAAAACCAACTTAAATCAAAATTCATATATATCTACTCCCTCTTTATTATAAATCTAATAATATAATAGCAAAAAAAAAAATTAAATGCAAATATTTCTGAATATTTACATCTAATTTACATATTAAAATATGACCAGTAATCAGTATGTTTTGGAAGTAATTCAAAAGACATCATTTCTTTTTTTACTGGATGCATAAATTCAAGTTTATAAGCATATAATGCAAGTTGTTTATTATCTCTTAATCCATATCGTTGATCACCACATAAAGCATGTCCTCTACTAGCAAATTGAACTCTAATCTGATGATGTCTTCCAGTTACTAAATCAATTTTAACAAGTGAAATGTTTTTTTCAATATTTTTGTCTAAAACTGTATAATTAAGTATAGATTCTTTACCATCATTTGACACAATTGTGTTACCATTATCAAGTTTTTTTAACTTATCTTTAAAAGTTCCCATATTATCAAAATCAGTTCCATTAACAATTGCCAAATAAGTCTTCTTAAAATTTTTATGATTTTTAATATCATTAGAAAGTCTACTAGCTGCTTTACTACTTCTTGCAAATACCATAATACCACCTACTGGTCTATCAAGTCGATGAACGAGTCCAATATAAACATTACCAGGTTTATTATATTTAACTTTTACATATTGTTTAACCATAGTAAGTAAATCTAAATCTCCTGTAGCATCTCCTTGACTTAATACATTAAATGGTTTTTCAACAACAATCACATGATTATCTTCATACAAAACATTTAACTTATTCATTTTCTTCCCATCTTCCATAAATACCACAAGGTAAAACCAAATTATTTTCTTTAATTGGAAGTCCAATTTCACCACAGGAAATCTTACCTTCATATTTAATATTTAATTTTAATAAGTTTTCAAGTACTGTAGAAGAAAGACCAGCAGTATATGAATTAATTAAGAAAAATAAAGGTTTATCACTTAATAGTTGACTACAAAGTTTAATTAAATTATCTAAATCTTTTTCAATATTCCAAACCTCACCATTTGCTCCACGTCCATAACTTGGTGGATCCATAACAATTGCATCATATTTATTACCACGTCTAATTTCTCTTTTAACAAATTTAACAACATCATCTACTAAATATCTAATATTTGCATCTTGATATCCACTGGAATTGACGTTTTCTTTACACCAATCTATCATTCCACGAGATGAATCAACATGAACAACACTAGCTCCTGCAGATAAACATGCAACAGTAGCACCACCTGTATAAGCAAATAAATTAAGAACTTTAATATCTCTTCCACTATTTTTAATTTTATTAATCATATAGTCCCAATTAATTGCCTGTTCAGGAAATAAACCAGTATGTTTAAATCCCATTTGCTTAATATGTAGTACTAAATCATTATAATTAATAGTCCATCTACTTGGAGTATTCTTTAAATTCTCCCAGTGCCCCCCACCAGTATTACTTCTATGATATACAGCATGTATTTTACCCTTATATTTATCAAGTAAATTACCATTATCCCATACTATTTGTGGATCTGGTCTAAGTAAATATATATTACCCCATCTTTCAAGTTTTTGTCCTAAACTAGCATCAATTATTTCATAATCTTTCCAAGTATTAACAACTCTCATCTAATCACCATCATTCTCATTATATATTAAAGCTTCATATAATAAATCAACTATATAATTACTACTTTCTAAATTATACTTATTAATTATTTTATCAATCACATCATCTGAATATTCCATATCTAAATAATTAACAATAGACTCTTTATTATTATCAAAATATTTTAAATAATCTAAAGTATATTGATTATCAATAAATAATAAATCATAGTCTTCAATAAATTCTTTAAATTTATCAATAATATCAAGACTATTATCTAAATAATCAAACTTATCATTGTCATAATCAGTTAATTCAAGTAAATACTTATTATTAACTTTATCTTTATTTAGTCTATAATCAAATCTATCTAATAATTTTATTCCATCTAATTTTAATGCAGATAACTGAACAATATCTCCTTTATCTGGATCCAATGCAGTAGGAATAATTTCTAAAATTATATATTTTTTATTATCCATAAAATCACCTATTTGTAGTATATCATATTATTAATTAAGTCAAAATAAAAAAGAACTAAATAATTAGTTCAAGAATACTTAAAATGGTGCGAGTGGTTAAGTTATTTCAAACTTTTACTCACAAATTAGAAATTTTATAGTTTTATATCAATTTCTAATAATATTTTACTAAAAATTATAATTAAAATCAATTCAATTATAGATGTTTTTTAAAATTTGAATAAATCATTTTCATTAATGTTCATTTCAGGATTATACAATCTTTTATAAAGTGAGGATGTTTTTATCAATTCTTTGTGATTTCCACTTGCCAATACCTTACCATTTTCAATTAAATAAATAATATCTGCATCCATAATTGTTGATAATCTATGAGCTACAATAATTATAGTGTGTGTGCTAACCAAATCATCTATTGTTTTTTTAATATATTCTTGTGATTCATTGTCTAAAGCTGATGTTGCTTCATCAAATAGTATTACTTTAGCATTTTTTAACAAAGTTCTTGCAATTGCAATTCTTTGCTTTTGACCACCAGATAAATTTACACCACCTTCACCAATTATAGTATTATACTTTTTAGGCAATGACATAATATAGTCATCTATATATGCCTTTTTACATACATTCCTAATTTCTTCTAAAGTAGTATCGTTTTTAACCATTTTAAAATTATCTATAATACTTTGATTAAAAAGATATGGATCTTGGCGAATTATTGAAATGTTCTTTCTCAAATTATCTTCTGTTAAATCTTTAATATCAACATCATTTATCTTAATTTTACCTAATGACGTATCAAAATATCTCATTAAAAGATTAAATATTGTCGATTTACCTTGACCAGATTTTCCAACAATTGCAATTTTTTTATTTGGTAGTAATTGCATTGTTAATCCATTTAAAATATAATCTTCATCTTTTCTATATTTAAATTTTACGTCGTCGAATGTTATTTTTATTTTATTGTCATTGATTTCTTTTGTCCCAAACTTCTCATCTTTATATAAACGATTATTAACTAGTTCATCAATTCTTTTTAAGGATACAACAACTTTATTATAATTAACACCGAAATCAGATAAATTTTCAATAACACTGTCAAATCTCCATATTAATGTTTGAATTACTAAAAATAATTTTATATCAATATTTCCTTTGAAAACTAATAGACCTAGTGTTAAAAATATAATAAATTCAATTGTAAAATATACAAAATTGTTAATCCCATAATATATATTTTCATCGTTAGAAATTTTCTTTTGCTTATAATTAATATTTTCTATTATTTTTATCATTCTAGAACTAGCATTATCTTTGATCCCCAATGCTTTTATTTCTCTAATACCATTAATATCTTCAGTAGCATTTTTAGATAATTTATCACTTTCTTTACTAATTTCTTCTTGAACTTTTTTGATTCTAGGATAATAAATATTAGCTAAAATATACATTATTATTCCAAGTATTATAAATTCTAAACCAACAAAAATTGAAACATAAAACGAATAAATTAATATTACTATGGCAGTTATAAATCTTGAAGATAAATCAATTATCCTTTTTAAAAGTGATATAATCTTTTCCAAATCATTATTTAATCTATTGGTTAATTCTCCAACACCCATATCTTCAAATGCAATAGCTGGTAAATCTAATATTTTATTATATAAATTTATTTGACCATTTTTAATAAAATTCTTTTCTAATTTATTATAAAGCAGTTCTTGAATTGTACTACATATAGACCAAGTTAATATATTTGATAAGCCAAATAATGCTAGAAATATTATAAAATTAGCTTGTTGATTAGTAGTTAAATTATCAACTGCATAAGCCCAAAATATAGATATTGATAATGGTAATACATTTAATAGAATACTAAATATAACATATAAAATGATTTGTAATTTATCATTTTTTAAATATTTTAACATCAGTTTAAAATGTTTTAAATCCTTCACAAAAATCACTCCAGTACTACCTATCTATATAATTATAACATTTTTTTAAAAATAAGTCTTTTATTTACGTTCAAATTATAATGTTTTTACCTTTATCATATCAACTTTTATTTTCTTTCAATTAAATACTTATTATCTTCATTTATTTGTTTTTGTAGTATTTCTAATTCTTTTATTCCATGGTTATTCTTTAATATTTCCATTTGATTTCTTGCAGATTCATTTAATTTTATAAGTCTTTCACTTTGACTTATTCCTAATTTAATAAATTCAGCATTAGAATTTTCTAAATTATTCAATATTACTAAATGAAGTAAATCTGTATAATCTCTCATATTCCCATCTTCTGCTAACTTAGGATTGGATTCTCTCCATTCTTTAGCAGTCATACCAAATAATGCAACATTTAATACATCAGCTTCTTCAGCATATACAAATTTCTTTTGTTTTTCAGTTAGTGTTGGAACAATATAATTTTTAACAGCATCAGTATGAACAACATAATTAGTTTTAGATAAAATTCTGTTAGCATGCCATTCTATCTTTTCTTGATATGCTTCATTTTTCTTTAATCTTTCAAATTCCTTAATTAAATACAATTTAAATTCTGGACTTAACCAACTTGCAAACTCAAAAGCTATATCAGGATGAGCAAATGTACCTATACTATATTTGCCACCTTTAGAATATATTCCAATTGCATTAGTTCTTTGTATCCATCTCTTTGGACTTAATGTAAATGATGGGTAGCCTACTTCCTTGATTTTAATTTCACTGAATTCCGTGAAATTAAAATTTTCATTATTTAATTGTTCCCATAAACCAATATAATCATATGTTCCTTTATTACTCATCCAGTGAATAATTACATTAGCTGGATTATCTGGATTAGAATATTTTGCTAAATCCGTTAATGAAATATAATCAACATCTCCAATTCTCATAATTCCTATTTTATTATTTTTAACATCTATTTCTGTTTTTACCACATTATTTTTCATAAATCATTTCCTTTCTTGAATTTTTCAGACACGTCTGAAAAATCTTAATTCTCTAACCACTGGCTAGAATTTTGATTATAACAATTAGACAGACACGTCTGACCAATTTGTAAATTTTCTTATCTAATATAATTTTACCATAAAATTATCGTTCTAAATCATCATCTTTAGCATAATTACTACTAAATTCATTTTGTATAATTTTTAAATCATCATCATCAATTATTTCTTCTTCATGTAATTCATCAATAAAATCATCATACCTATTTGAAGAAAAGAATTTGTCTTGTAAGAACTTAATAAATTTTTTCCATAATTCTTTAAAGTAATCTAATGCCTCTTGTAATTTATCAACTTTATCTTCTAGCATATCAATAGTATCATTTGCAAAATCTAATCTATTTTCCAAATCACTAATTCTATCTTCACGAGTAGTGATTTTTTTCTTTAATTCTTTAACTTCATTAGAGTGATTTTTTAAATCTTGTTCATATTTATCTAATATTATATTTATATCATTAGAATTTTTTAAATTAGATGTAGTATCATTAGTTTGTTCTATATATTTTTTAATTTTATCTATATCATCGTTTGAAATAGTATAATTATTTTTATTCATTATTGTTGGTTTTAAGTTGTTTATAATATCATTTATTTCATTTGATTTATTTTGTAATTGATTGGCTTTATCATTTAATTCTTTTAATTGTTTCTTATGCTTTTCTTGTTCTTTTCTAAATTTATTATAATCTCTCATATTAGCAACATTTATATCAATGTTTCTACCTTCTTCTTTATCTTTAAGAGAGTAGTTAAGATTATATATTCTATTAAATGAACTAATACAATATTCTCTCATTTTATCTTGGATATTAACTAAACTAATTTTAGTAAATACATCTGATTTACCAACTTGTTTTTCCATACCATTTTTCATTCCATCTTTAAATGGAACACCAACAATATGTAAATGTGGTGATGATTCATCAAAGTGAATTGTTGCATTTGCTATCTTAAAATTAGGAACAACTTCTTCTAAATATTGTATTTGTTCTTTATAAACATCAATCATCTTCTTTTGAAACTTATCATCTTTATCAGACCAAAAATCCATATCTCCAAGTTCAATGATTATCTCACAAGCAAGATCTCTTTTATTATCATTTGAAATATGATTAAAATAATTATCTATCTTTCTATCATTCCTAGTTTGTTTTTCATTGTATTTAATTCGTGCATCTTCAAATAAATCTAAATATAAATTTTTAGTATCTTCTACAACAGATGATGTTCCTTTTATAGTTTTAATTAGTTCTTGTTCTTCATCATATTTTCTTAAATTATGCTTATCAACTTTTGAAAGTTGTTGAAGATTTTGTATTGAATTATTATTAAGTGAAGTAGTTCCAGATTGATTAGATTTTGCTGTTTTTCTTGCTTTTTTAGATTTGTTTTTATCATTACCTAAATGTAGTGAATAAGATAGTTCTATCATTTATTTGCACCTCCTTTTTAGAACCTACTATTTGTATATAGTAGGGTTATTTTGCTATGTCAAAATTTCTAACCCCCTATATATTTTGACATCTACTTCGTTTATATCAAAATATGGGGGCTAAGGTTTTACACCTTAGGAACCATATACTTTATTCCGTAATAATGCTTGAGGCATTAAAACTACATAAAGTATTGATAAAATAGAAAGTATTACTTTTTATTTTATCTATGTAAATTATTCAAAGTAATTGTAAACTTCGTAAACAATT
Source organism: uncultured Erysipelotrichaceae bacterium (assembly GCA_902801525.1). Taxonomy (GTDB): domain Bacteria; phylum Bacillota_I; class Bacilli_A; order RF39; family UBA660; genus RUG14670. The sequence continues at coordinate 54,685 of CADCIN010000003.1, forward strand.
ATTTTGATAATTTATTTAAACAAACTTTCCCCACTTTCATTGAACTGAGTTCAACAAAACGTGTTCGTTTGTTATAACTTTTTTTATAAAAAGTTAACAAAAACTTCTTCATATGATAGATAACATCAAAACGAAAAGTGATTTTGTTTTGATATTTTCCCATTATTATTTTTATTTAGTTAGTCAAGAATTTCACAAGCAACTATCGTTGTTCTTGACTAACTTTATCATCTCTATTTAATATTTTTTCTCTCAATTGTTTTGCTTTTTCAATTGATTCTAATTTTTTATTTTTAGTTTCCTCATCTAATTCATAAACCCTACAATTAGTTCTTTCTGGAATTGTTGTGAAAACTTCTTCTTCATTATCTAATAAACATTTTTCATCATTACCAATATAAATAACTCCTAATTGTATTCTATCTATTTTATCCATCTTCTTATAATCTTCTATTGGAAATATTCTTACAATGTTTCTATTTTGATAATCATTAAAGAACATTACTTTATTATCATAATAATAAGTTGCTTCAAAATATCCTACATTATAAAATTGTCTTAATGTAAATACTATTTCACTAACTTTTTCTATTGGTAAATATTCACTAAATCTTAATTTAGTTCCAACACAACCAAGTATTGCATAATCTTTTTTATCTAGATAACCTGCATCATATAAATCATTACATGGCTTACAAATACTTTCTCTAAAATTAACTTCACCAATTCTAACTTGATTATCTCTATAATATTCAAGTTCAACATTATCTACATATCTCATTATCAAATCAGCTTTTTCTTTTCTTGAATAATCTTCCCACACATAAGTATTTTCTTCATGCTCTTTTGGATAGACTATTTTATTTATATAATCAATATCTCTTTTTATTAATATATCTTCTGGTGTGAATTTTAACTCATTACATACTTCACAATTTCTAATTTTAGTTTCAATACTACTAATTGTTTTATCCACTATTTCTTTTTCTTCATCATATTCTTTTATTGTAAATGATCCATTAACATATGCTTTTCTAATTCTTTCTTGCTTTTGTTGTTGTTTTTTTAATTCTTTAATTAATTTTTCTTTTGGATTCTCAAGTTTAGTTTGTATCATTGGAAGTAGTGTTTGATTTACTACTGCATCATATTCTTGAATATCTTCAATAAAATTATCAAATTCCTTTTCAATATCTTTTTCTCTAATTGTGATTTTACAATCATGGCATTGATAATAGTAATAAACATTTCCATTTTCCTTTCTTGTTGCATTACCACCTAATATTCTTTGGCATTTAGGACATTTAAGTTTTTGTAAGAATAAATAATCTTTATCTCGTTTATAATTTCTTGAATTTCTTTTCTTTTGGACTTGGCATTCTTCCCATAATTCTTTACTAATTAATGGTTCAACGACATTTTCATAATAAGTTGGATTATTTGTTCTTTTACCATGAACGAAGTCGCCTTTATATATTTCATTTGATAATATTTTAATATAGTTGAATCTTTCCAATTTGTTTTACCTAATACTTTTTCTTCATTATACAGATTACTAATTGTTTGATAAGAATTACCCTCATGATATAAATTAAATATTCTAATAATATCATCTTTAGTTGATTCATCTGGAACAAGTATTTTATCAATTCTCTTGTAACCAAATGGCGACTTGTGTGGAATATGACCAGAAGCAATAGCACCAGCTAGTCCTATTTTAGTTCTTTCACTTGTTCTTTCTATTTCATTTTGTGAAACTGAAGTAAGTATTCTTGAAATCATTTTTCCATTTGCATTAGTAGTATTAATATCGTCATTAGCACAATCTAGATATGCATCATTTTCTTCTAAAAATCTAATAATCTTTTCCCAGTCAAATACACTTCTTGTAAGTCTATCTAGTTTTAATACTACAATAGTATTACATTTTTTATCTTTAATATCTTGTAATAGTCTTTCAAACTCTGGTCTATAATTACCCGTTTTAGCACTTATTCCTCTTTCTTCATAAACATCATATATTTCATAACCTTTATATTCACACATAGCCCTTAATCTTTTTTCTTGCTCTGGTAAACTAAATCCTTCTCGTGCCTGATCTTCAGTAGATACTCTTATGGAACACATATACCGTATTATTTTAAAACATTAGATTTAATAAATTTTGATTATAAAATAAATACCAGTATCACTATTGGTACTGGTATTAAACAAGAGAAAGTTAATATTGATAAATTAAATATTACAATCTCTTTTGGAATATAAGTAGCATATTTCAAATTAAAATAATAATTGTTGAATAGAAAAAATTCTACAAATATATTGCAGAATTTTTTTATTATAAGGTTGCTCCTTATAAAGTTTTAAAGTTTTCTTACCAATTGCTTTTGTGGGGAAGATACGTATTTAGATTTTAAATCATTATATACACTTATATAATAATCTTTAGCCTCCTTAGTTTTACCACTTTTTAATAATTCTATTACAGGTAAAACCATATTAGCATAAATATTATCTAAAATCTCATCCTTATCAGAACTATTAGATATTTTTTCAACTATTTGTGGAGCTGTTTTATAATATTCCAATACAATTTTTCTGAATTCTGGATCTTCTTCAACAAGTTTGTCTCTGTACATTCTAAGTATATTTAATTCATCACAATCATCTGCCAAACCAAGATGATCAACAGCAGCAGTTGTTATATAGCAACCACCGCCATCGCTTGAATTACTCCAACCAGAATCGCTCCAAGATCCACTCGAGTTATTCCAGCCAGAATCACTCCAAGATCCACTTGAGTTATTCCAACCTCTATCCATCCAAGATCCACTTGAATTATTCCAACCTCTATCCATCCAAGATCCACTTGAGTTATTCCAACCTTTATCTAACCAAGAAGCAGTTGCCATAGCTGGTATTAGTCTATCTTCTGAAGAAAAGACATCAACAATTGAATTTAGTTTTTTAGAGAAAACTTTTAAATTTTTTATTCCTTCCTGAGCAGCCATTTTTTCACCTCCTTTCATTGCATTTAAATTGATTTAACTCTTCTTAGTATTTTTTCTTTATCAGGTTCTAAATCATAAGTTGATTTCCAAATGCCACTACAATATTCTTTTACATCACATAACTGACATTCATCGTAATTTGTATTACAATTTGAATTCATATTTTCACTCATATTGTCCACTGACTCATCATTAGGAGCAATATAAGTTAAACTTTTGCTACTATTTATTTTATAATACTTCCAATAGTATGGGTCTACTAAACATAAAGGAGTCTCAATAATTTCAAGTTGTCTACCACAATTATTTTTATTTCTTTCAAATGAATCTAAACTATCTTCTACATATGGTTGTAAATCTGTAAAGTTTATATATAGTTCATTTATATTTTTACGACATCTCCCAGAATAATCTGTTGCACATAATTCAAAGTCAATATTATTAGAAAAGTAATTACATAAATATTCTAAAGTCTCTCTCATATCTTGGACTGTAACTTTATTCATTATATTTTTAATTGTTACTTGAATATTTCTTTCATCCAAATTTTCTAATCCTTTCATTGTTTCAATGTAGCTTCCATCTGCTCCTGTTAATCTGTCATGAATATTCTTGTTTAATGAATGAATTGCTGTAATATATCTAAATCTTTTAAAGTCGTAATCATCACCCAAAGACTCAATAATACTATCTACAAAGTTTTTATCTTTACATTTTGTGGCATTAGAAAGGATAGTAATATATGAATTTGATTTACCTAAAATTTTTAAAACCTCTAAGAAATTTGGATTTAAAGTTGGCTCTCCTCCAGAAATTGTTATGTGTAAATCATCACCATAAGTACTTAACTTAGTAATATTTTTTTTAATTACTTCTGAATCTAATTGTCCATGTAGTCTATCATAAGTACTTAGTGGACAATTTAAACAATTGTGATTACATTTGTAACCTAAAGCAATATAAGAATTAATCATTTCTATTCCCCCAATCTTATATTTTTTAGCGTTTGTTCAATTATTCTTTCATAAATAATCTTATTAAACTCACATTCTACTTCATCATATTTCATTTTACCATTCGAGTAGATAATTCTGCTTGTGCATCCCCCTTGACAATAGTACTGCCAAGGACAAGATTTACATTCACTATTAATCTTTTTCTGAAAATATATATTATTTTTTTTAGATTTATTAATTTGACTTATTAAATCATAATTTGAAGATAATTTTCCATCTTTATAGATTGAACCGATTTTAACATTTTTATAATCCATCATTTCGCAAGGATATATATCACCATTTATATCTATTGACAACAGATTAATTCCACCTTTACATCCATTGGAGATGCAATAGCTATTATTACTTCTCTCGTTTAAATTACTAATTCTCATTTGAATATTTCCCTCACTAAATTTAATTCCTAACAAATTATATAGTTCAACTACATCAAATAATTTATTAGCAAAAAATCTAACTTCTTCAAGTGATAAACCAATTCTATCTTCATTAGCATTAGGATTATCTTTGACTATATTGAACTTCATACTTGATATTTTAAGTTCGTTAGTAAAATAATTTATTATATCCGTAATATCCTTATAATTATACTTTGTAACAACTGTTATACCACTAACATTGTCACCATAATATTTTTTTAGATTTTTTATTCCTTTTCTTACCATTTCATTTGATGATTTATCATTGACCAATCTTCTTTGTATATCTTGATGCTTTTTAGTTCCATCGAGGCTTACTCCAACATTTACTTTCATATCAAACAATCTTTTTGCAATAGAATCTGTAATTAAACTGCCATTAGTTTCAATATCAATTTTTAACATAATATCTGTATCTTTAAAAAAATTATATACAAATTCTAACTTGTCAATTGCTAATAATGGTTCTCCGCCCCAAACTTGAACTGTAACATTCTTTAATTTTCTTTTTTTAATAATATTTAATATATAAGAACAAATATCTTGTAATCTGTCATTAGTTATAACTCTATTATCATCAAGATTTCTAAAACAATATAAGCAGTCAAAATTACATTTTTTTGTAACATCGATGATGAAATAAATATTATTATTTTTTTCTTTTGATATAGAAATCTTAGGACTTTTAAGTGTTGCTAGTCCGTGTTGCAACATTTTGAATTTTAAGTTTTCTTTAATATTTTTGCTCATAATTCTATTTAATAATTCTGCATCAACAATCATGGAACATCCATTTTTATTTAATAAAAATGAATATTTATTCCTTTCATTAGTAAACACAAAGATATCGTCAACATAAAAATTATTATCAATATTAAATTTTTTCAATAATTCTTTTCTCATGACAGCATCTCACTCTACAATAAAATTTCGTAATAAATATTCATATAAATTTTTTGGTTTCTCAGATATTTTTTTAAGTATTTTTATAAGTTGTTTGTAATTTGTTCCACGATGGAGAGCAGTTAATAATTCTTTTAAATTATTATTTGAACTTTTTAATATTACTTCTTTGTTATAAAGAGTATTGTATAAATACAAGTAACCATCATCTATAAAAAATTTTACATAGTTATTTAAATAATTTAAATTGATATTATTTTTATTATAAACTATTTGCATAAAGATCTCCCCCCAAAATTTAGGATTATTATAATATAAAATTCATTAAATTGCAACATGTTTAAATTAATCACTAAAAAATAGCTATGTAAATATTCCATTAAAAAATTAAATATGTTAATCAACATATCAAAAAATATACAAGTATCTATCTCAAAAATATTAGTGTTTACAATAGTTCACGAGTGTTTTATACAACATTATGGGCGTGTTTTATTCAATATTTTATCCTTATTGACTTAAAACAAATAAGTGATACAATATAGTAGAATATGAAATAATTAGGTGTAGATACATCTATTAATGGTACTAATTTTATAACAAGATTAGTACTTTTTTCATATTCAACCAATCCCCCAATATTTATAATTTTATGGCCGAACTTTAGGCCATAAAGTTGTTAAAAAATATCTTGATTTTAGCCGAAAATATCAATTTTTACTATCTAAAAAGTGTGTACGATTGTTATACAGATTTTGGGAAGTCTTTATTTATAAGGGTTTATGAAAATAGCAAAGTTAACAATTGTATAACAATATTTTGAAATGTAAACACTTGTGTTTTTGCTAAACCCTTATGAAATAAGGGAAAACTCACCACTGGTGAGTTGTTTGTAAACAGGTCTTATCCTGCTTTATATAGATTGTTAAATTATGGTCGAAGATTTTAAAAATTTAGCCGTAAAAATGCCCGAAGTTATGGCCGTAGATTTTTTAATTTTTTATTATTTTTTGGTCGAAATTTTTCTCATATTTATAGCTATATCACTAGTTATTTTTTTATGGGCTGTAATAAAAGTTAAAGCGCGTTATAATTTATTTAAGTAATTAAAAAATGAAAGTTGGTGCTGACTATGAAATGAATTGTTTAAGAATTAAAGGGGGTAATATTTTATGCAAGAAAGAAGTGATAAATATAATAATAAACTTAAATCATATATAGCAGAACTTGCTATGTTAGATTATATTTTTGATAATAATTTAATTACTAATGATGAATATAAAATAATTAAAAATAAAATTGAACTTGAATATGCAAAGTATAAAACGTTAAACAATTCAGATTATAGTTTTGCATAAAATACTATTTGAAATATGCTATTAATTCAACAATTATGGAAAGGAATTAATGAATAACAAAGTTGAAGTAATAGCACCAACAAAGTGCTTAAATAAATTCAATAATAATAAATTAATACGGGCTTGTGCTTATTGTAGAGTATCAACTGATAATGAAGATCAGAAAACTAGTTATGATTCACAAAGAATACATTATAAAAATTATATTGAAGAAAACTCTAACTATGAATTTGTAGGTATCTATGCTGATGAAGGTATAACTGGAACTCAAACTAAAAAGAGAGAACAATTTAATTCTATGATTAATAATGCTCTAAATGGTAAGATAGATTTAATAATAGCTAAATCTATTTCTAGATTTGCAAGAAATACAGTTGATACTTTAAATTGTGTTAGAACTCTAAGAGAACATAATGTAGATGTCTATTTTGAAAAAGAAAATATCCATACACTAGGTCTATCTAATGAATTATTTTTAACTTTATATAGTGCCTTCGCTCAAGCAGAAAGTGAATCAATATCAGAAAATGTTAAAGCTGGAGTCAGAATGAAAATGAAGCGTGGTGAATTAGTTGGTAAGTATGCACCATTTGGTTATATTTATGATAAAGAATTAAATAAGCTAGTCATAGATGAAAGCAAGAAATATATTATTATTTATATTTTTGAAGAATACTCTAAGGGTGTAGGTTTTAGAACTATTGCTTTAAATCTTAATGAAAATAATATACCAAGTCCAACTGGTGTTAAATGGTGTCATGCTTCAGTTCGTAGAGTTATCACTAATGAGAAATATGTTGGAGATTTAAAGACTGGTAAATATTATTCTGATAATGTAATATCTCATAAAAGAAAGATAAATTATGGCGAGAAAGAACAATTCTTTACTTCTAATCATCACGAACCTATTATATCACGTGAACTATGGGATAAATGCCAAGCAATATTACAAAAACGAAGTAAGATAGTTAAACCTGATGGTAATAGAGATAAATTCAGTAGAAAATATCCTTTTAGTAGTAAAATTTATTGTGGTATTTGTGGCGAAAGATTTATAAGACGTTCTTATAAAATAAGAAAGACTAATAAAGAAGTAGCTTATTGGATATGTAGAAGTCATAGAAATAAAATAGAATGCTCTAATTTACTTCATTATAGACAAGAAGAATTAGAAGATATATTTGTTAAAGTTTATAACAAACTAATTGAGAACAAAGAACAATATATTAATTCATTTATCAAAAAAGTTAATGATACTCTTTTAAATAATGATGATTATAATAACTCTAATAAAATTAAAGAAGAAATATCTAAACTTCAAAACAGATTATCAAATCTTATTGATTTAAAATTAGATAATAAAATATCTAAAGATATATTAGAAAGTAAAGAGTTTGAAATTACTAATCAAATAAATGAATTAGAAAGTAAACTTGTATCTAATAAAGATTTAGAACTTACTAGAAAACAAAAGTTAGAACAAATAAACACAATATCTAAAACATTAAAAGAATATCCCGGTCTTACTAAATTTAATGAAGATATATTTAATAATTTAGTAGATAGAATTATAATTGGTGAAGTATTAGATAACGGTGAAGAAGATTTATATAAAGTTAAATTTATACTTAAAACAGGTGAAATGATTAAAGATAATCTACCTAATAATACTTTAAAGATTGGCGACTATTTGGAACATTATGGATTTAAAGTTAATAAGCAAGAATTAGAAATAAAAGAAGATAACGTGACTGCCTATGTGTTACGTAAGAACTCTTATGTATAGACCTGCAATTTTCTTTTCATTATTCATAAATTCTCAACTCCTTTTACTAAAAAAGAGGAGACAATAGTATCTAGTTAAAAGTCTAAATACTACTGACTCCTCTTAATAATTCAATATTATATAATTTGGATAATTTGTGTTTATATTTCATAGATGTACCTCTCTTTCTAGAGAATACCTCTTTTATTGGTTATTTATAATATCACTTTTTATAGATTTGTCAATTCCCTGTTTAGGGAATAAGTAGTATCTTTAAGAAGTTGGTATATAAATATTAATTTAATTGTTTTATAAATGACTCTAATTCGTTTATTTCAAATTTGTTTGATAAATTACCTACATATATAGTTTTTGAGTAATTAAAGGCTAAAAATGTTATTCCTTTAATAATTATTCTGTGTGGTTCTATGTATGATAAATTAGTTCTATCAATTTTTCTTATATTACCATTTATTATTGTTGGAGTAGTGTTACAAAATCCACATATAAATTCTATTTTCTTTCTTAGTTCATCATCAAACTCTAATTCTTTCTTTACAATATTAATCATTTAAACCTGTCCTTTCTTTAATTAACAAAAAAATACCAACTTCTTTTAGAAATTGATATTTTCTATATTAAATCCAAAACTATAAAAAGTCTGGACAGATTTCCCAATGGTGCCTCCAGTCGGAATCGAACCGACATGATATTGCTATCACTGGATTTTGAGTCCAGCGCGTCTACCAGTTCCGCCATAGAGGCATAACACATTAAAAGTATATCATATAAAAATATTTTTTTAAATACCTTTTCTTATATTAAACAATAATCTTAATTTTTTACAAGTATTTTTTTCATAATCTTTAACATTTAACGAATTTAAATTACATGTCAAAATAACATTATCAATGTCTCCTAACATATCAACTGTACCAGTAAATGAAGTAGCATTTAATACTCTTCTTTGTTTATCTATATTAGCATGTTTAAGATTACTAACAAAATTAAATACAATCTTAGATTCTTCATCAGTAAGTTCAATATTATTTAAGTCAGTTAAAATATTATTAATATATTTTTTAGAATAAACTCTATAAATATTTTCTCCTTCTTTATAAAAGAAAACAATATCTCCTGCTTCAGCCATTGTCCAATTAGGAAAAATAATTCTATTTTTAGAATCTATTGAGCGTTTTTCAGCTTTACCAATCAAATATTCTTCTCCAAACATAAATTCCCCTCCAAATGGTACATATATTATCATAAAAAGGAAAAAATATCAATAGATTTACTCAATAATACCAAATAGATCAATTATAATATAATTTTCCAAATTATATTCAATATGTCCTTCAATTATAATTTCTTTATCAATTAATCTCTTAACAGATTCAATTTCATTTGAAATAAAATAAACAGGTATTTTATTATGTTTATTACAAACCTCATCATCATCAACTAATAGATATAATTTAATTGCACTCCTCTCTCCTAAATTAGTAGTCATTATCTCGTTAGTTACTTTACCTATAAGTGTAACTTCATTATTTAAAATTCTATTTTTCATGTTCAATCTCTCCTCTCGTCAAACAATATACCCTATAAAAAAATAATTATCAAAGGAGTAAAATACAAAATTAATAAGCAAAATCACAAAAAAAAAAGCAAATTTCTCTATAGAAATTTACATTTTACTTATTTTTTATAGTATAAATTACAAATTTAATAGCTTATAAAGTTTCTACTTCCTTATATTTAGATTTATATAAATCAGTCTCAGAATCAATTTCTTCATCTTCCTCATTATTAATAAAATCATCTAAATTAGGTAAATCAGATATATCAGAAAGACCAAAATAATCTAAAAATTCACTTGTAGTTTTATAAAGAATTGGTCTACCAGGTAACTCACTTCTAGCAGCTTCTCTAATAAATCCTTTAGCAAGTAATTTTCTCAGTAATGATGCAGTAGAAACACCTCTTATTTTATCAAGTTCAACTCTTGTAATTGGTTCATTATATGCAATTATTGCAAGAGTCTCAAGTGCTGCTTGACTAAGTTTATTAGTTTCAGGATTCTCAATTAATTTTTGATAATATTCTCTATGTTCATATTTAGTAGTTAATTTAAACTTATTTCCAAGGAAATCAATTCTAAGTCCTCTATTCTCACTTTCATAATCATGTTTAAGTTCTTTAAGTATTTCTTTCGCATCAACATCAGTAATTTCTAATACATCTTCTATTTGTTCAAGACTTAACCCATCTTCTCCAACTACAAATAATAAACCTTCAAGTATTGCTTTGTTATTATTCATTAGGCACCTCACATATTATTTCATCAAATGTATTATTTTGAACAATTATTAATTGATGACTCTTTGCCATTTCTAAAACTGCAAGAAAAGTCGCAACTATATATTCTTTATTAACAATAGGAAATAATTCATTAAATGAAACTTTCTTTTTATCTTTTAATAATCCAGATATAAACTTCTTTCTAGAAGAAACACTAATCTCATTCACAGTAACTTTAGTATGTAATGGTTTATTATCTTTTTGTCTTTCTAAAAATCTAATAAAAGCATTAGTTAAATCATCAATAGTTAAATCTGAACTAATACTTATATTTTGATCATCAATATAATTATTAATATTTTCTGGATTTTTAGTATAAATTTTACTTCTCTCTGCTTCCCTTTCTTCAAGAACTTTTGTAATATCTTTATAAGCTTGATATTCAACAAGTCTTTTAACTAAATCATCTCTTGGATCTTCCTCTTCTTCATCCTCAATCTTAGGATTTGGTAAAAGCATTTTTGATTTAATTTCTATAAGTTCTGCCGCAAGAACTAAATATTCACTCGCGACATCTAAATTAAGACTTTTTTGAAGTTCAATATAATTAACATATTGTCTAGTTATTTTTTCTATCTCAATATTAAAAATATCCATCTTATTTTCTTTTATTAAATGAAGAAGTAAATCAAGTGGACCTTCAAAGTCATTAATCTTAAATTCCATTTCCATACTAACACTCCAAACTAAAGTAATTATATCATAAACTAAAAACATATGCTATAATGTTTAAAGGTGATTGAAATGAAAAACTTTACAATGAGAGATGAGTCATTTATTTGTGAAAACTGTAGAAAAGAAATCAAACCACTTGGTTATACTGCGAGAGACCATTGTCCATACTGTCTATATTCAAAACATCTAGATATTATGCCAGGAGATAGATTAAATGAATGTAAAGGACTATTAAAACCCATAGGAATTGAAAAATTTAAAGATACATATAAAATTGTCTATAAATGCGAAAAATGCAACGAGTTTCATAAAAATATAATTGCAAAAGATGATGATATGACAGAAATAATTAATATATCAAAAAATAACTAGTACAAAATACTAGTTATTTTTATTTAATAATAAGTCAAAATAATCATTTAACTCATCTTTAACTAAATTAATCATATCATTAACTTTTTCTAAGTTTCTTAAATAATCTACATATAAAGGAATAGACTCTAATCTTTTATTAGTTAAATCTAATTCATTTTTAATACCTTCATCTTTAGATCCACTACGTACATACTTCTTTTGAAGTACTTTAACTTTACTAATTAAAGACTTAATCTCATCATTATTTTCCATTTTAGAAGATATCTTTAAACATTCTTGATACTCAAAAGAATTTTTAATATAGTTGACAATCTCTATAATATATTTATTTACTTGCTTCTCCATCTAGACTCCATGTTTTACTATTAGTAATTTTAACATCAACTATATCCCCTGGTTTAACTTCTACATCACTTGTAAAATTAACAAGCTTATTAGTATCACTATAACCAAAATACATATTCTTTTTACTTGATATTCCTTCTACAAGTACAGGTAAAATCTTACCTTCTAATTTCTTATTATTTTCTAAGAAATATTTATTAACTATCTCATTAAGTCTTTGAAGTCTTTCTTCCCTAACTTCTTGTTTTACATTATCTTTTAATTTACAAGCAGGAGTTCCTTCTCTTTCACTATAAATAAAAGTAAATGCATTATCATACTTACAGTGATTAACCACATCCAAAGTATCTAAGAAGTCCTCTTCCTCTTCTCCAGGAAATCCAACAATGATATCAGTACTTACCATACAATTAGGTATTTTTTCTTTAATTTTATCAAATAATTCCAAATATTCTTCTTTAGTATAACGTCTACCCATTAATTTAAGTACTTTATTAGACCCACTTTGTACAGGTAAATGAATACTAGGCATAATATTTGGATATTTTGCAATTACATCTATCATATGATCTGTAAAATCCCATGGATGTGAAGTCATAAATCTAACTCTTGGAATATTAGTTTTAGCAATATCTTCAAGTAATTCACCCATAAAATAATCATCATATAAATCTTTTCCATATGCATTAACATTTTGTCCTAGAATAGTAACTTCTTTATAACCATCTCTAACAAGTTCATCTATCTCTTTTAATATATCTTCTTTTTTTCTACTTCTTTCTCTACCTCTTGTATAAGGCACAATACAATATGTACAAAATTTATTACATCCATAAATAATATTCACAAAAGCTTTATAACTATTAGCTCTTTTAACAGGTAGATTTTCAATTAAATCTCCCTCTCTAGAATATACTTCTATTTGTTGTTTATTCTCACTAATAGCTTTATCAAGTATATCAGGAAGTTGATATAAATTATGAGTACCAAATACAAAATTAACCCATTTATAATTATTTAATATATCATTAACCACACCAACTTCTTGAGCCATACAACCACATAATCCAACTATTAAATCAGGATTATATTCTTTTAAATGTTTAAGTCTACCAAGCATACCAAATGCTTTATTATGAGCATTTTCTCTAACAGAACATGTATTAAGTAAAACTAAATCAGCATTTTGATAATCATCGATTCTTTTAAACCCAAGTTTTTCAAGTAAAGCTGCAATATTCTCACTATCATGTTCATTCATTTGACAACCATAAGTTTTTAAATAAAAACTCTTACCTTCATACTTATTTAAAACATCATCATTAAGTTTAAAAGCAATAGTATTATAATCTCTTTTATCTCTTAATTTTTCTTCTAATAAATCAGGTAAATTCATAATATCACTTCCATTCGCTAAACATAATAATACTAAAAAAACAAATAAAAAGCAACTAATTAGTTGCTTCCATCATTGAATTATACAAAATATTATTAAGTATTTTATTATTATCTTTCATAATAGCTTTTTCAATAATTTCTTTATTATAATCTAATTTTAAATAAACATTCTCCATATTAGGTAAAAGTTCTTTTTTACCTAAACTATTAAATATAATTTTCATATTATTAATCTTTGAATATTTACCATAATTAGAATTATTTATACATAAGTTAATTAAATTCTTAAAAGATATCATATCGAACCTATCAAATCTTTTATCTTCAAAAAATTTAAGTGCTGCAACTGACTTATTTTTTAATGCCAAATCCATTGCAGTTTCATTTTTATTATTTTTAATATTAGGAATATAATTTTTTTTCTTTAAAAGTTTGATTATAATTTGTAAACCCTTTAAAGAACAATCGCTTGCAAGTATATGTCCAAATGTATTTCCATCTAAATTTTGATGATTGACTTTCCAATCTCTCTTAGTCATTAAATTAATAACTAAATCATATTGTCTATACTTAAGTAATTTCATCATAACATCATTACCCATATTATCATATGTATTAATACTAACAACATTTTTTTTAATTAGTTCATAAACAATATCACTATATCCATCTTTAATAAGAGTAAAAATCAGGGATGGATCCTCCTCACACGATTTCATAGCTTGCGCTTTATCATAAAATATCATATAAACACCTCTTCAATCACATGACAGATATATATTTTATCAAAAAAAGTCAAATATGTCAAATTACCATCTCTCCTCTCTATAATTTCATAGTGATTTCATAATATAAATTTTATTCACAAAAATAAAAATTTATAGTAAAATAAATTATGATATGTGAGGATAAAAAATGAGTTTAGATGATGATCAAATAAATAAATTAATAGAAATAACTAAAGAAATAGAAAATATATATAATAAAATTAAAAAAAAAAGAAATAATAATTATAATGATATTCAAAAGATAAAAGAATATATTTAAGAAGAAAACAGAATATATAAATTACTAAGTAAAGAAAAGACAAATAAATTATTAGTAAATATAGAAAATGATAAAAAAATAAATCAAAATATAAAAAATAGAATAAAAATAAATATAAATAATAATAATAAAAATAATTATAAATTGAAAAATAACCCTTTTCAAAAAGAAACAGAAAACTATTACAAAATAATAAATATAATAAATAATGATATAAATAAAAACTTATATTTGCTAACAAAAAAAGAAATAGAAAATGAATCTAATATTAATATTAAAAATATGTTAAATAACTTTATCTATAATATTATTTTTTTAAACAAAGATATAGAAAAGAAACTATTGTATAATCAAGAAATAAAAGCAAATGGTCTAGAAATATTAGAACTATCAAATAATGAAAATAGTAAAATTAGAAGTATTTATTATACATATATTTATAAAGAAGTAAGTGAAACAATAAATAAGTTATTAAGTAATAATGATTATAAAGAATATAAAAATGATAAAGAAAAACTATTATATTTAGAAAGTTGTATAATAACTTTAAATGGGGATATAAGATCAAAACTAATAAAAGAAATAAAAGAAAGTATCTTACCTGATAAAGAATTAATTATGTATTTATCTAGTTATAAAAGTCTAAATTATGAAAAAATAAATAAAATACTAGATAAATATAGTGATAAAGAAAAAATACTATCAAAACGATAGTATTTTTATAATACCTCATCATCATTTGAAGTATTAATATTATTAGAAGAATACTCTTTAAATATAGTATCTAATTTTTCTTTAATTTGTTCTTTACTAAATGGTTTAGCAATATAATCTACAAACCCTTCAGAAATATATTTTTCTTTTGCTCCTGCAACAGCATCAGCAGTTAATGCAATTACTGGAGTTCTAAAACCAGATATCTGTTTTAAATTATTTAATGCTGACTCCCCTGACATGACAGGCATCATAATATCCATTAATATAACATCATAGTTATTACCTGATTTAACCATATCTATAGCTTCTTTTCCATTTTCACATGTATCTATATCTAAATTAAGAGGCTCAAGAGCACGCATTGCAACTTTTATATTAAGCTTATTATCATCTACCAATAATAATCTTCTGCCAGAATTATTAGTAGATAAGTTATTAACAAAATTAGTAGTATTAATATTATTATTGTTATTATTATTAATATTAGTTAAATTATTATTAGAATTATCATTTTCTATAATTAAATCATCAGTTATTTTAGGAAGATTAGAAGTACCTTGATGAACAACAATTGTTTCAACGTTAGTACTACTTAATTTGCTTATTTTTTGAGGAATTTGAACCATAAACATAGAACCAATTCCAAATTGAGACTGAACATTTATTTTACCACCCATCATCTCAACTAAACTTTTAGTAATTGCAAGACCAAGTCCAGTACCTTCAACAGTAGTATTTCTTTCTATATCTAATCTTTCAAATTTAGTAAATAATTTTTTAATATTTTCTTCTGAAATACCTCTACCAGTATCTTGAACACAAATAATTAAATTACAAATATCATCTTGATTAATACACTTACAAGAAAGTTTAATCTCACCCTTTTCAGTATATTTAATTGCATTAGTTAATAAATTATTAACTACTTCTTTCATTTTACCTTTATCACCAATTAATTCATCAGGAATATCTTCTGCAATTTCCATTTTAAAATCAATTGGTTTATCACCTATTCTTGTTGAATCTATATGAGCAAGACTAGATACCTCTGACTTAAAATCATAATTAGTATCAATAATTTCCATTTTATTAGTTTCAATTTTAGAAATATCTAAAATATTTCCAACTATTTCAAGTAAAGTATGAGAAGCTTCCATAATATATCCAGCATCTTCTACAATAATTGGATCTGCTTTATCTTTATTATCTTGAATATCCTCAGAAAAACCTACAATAGCATTAAGAGGTGTTCTTATTTCATGTGACATACTTGATAAAAAATCAGATTTAGCACGATTTGCTTTTTCAGCTTGAGTTTTAGCAAAAGTCATCTCATTAAGCATTTTCATGTCAGGATTTTCAATAGTAAAATACATCATACAACAAAGAAAAGTTTCAACACAATCAGAAATAACAAACTCAGGATGTTTTATTTGAACAATCATTGAAATAAAGCCAAAAAACATATAGAAGAAAAGAGGCATAACTTTCTTAGTTTCAATCTTTGATTTTTTTATAAATAACATAAAAAATAAAATAGAAGATGTTACAGATGTAACTAAATAAGTAAAATTTACAGCCAATCCCTTCGAATAATAAATATTACTACCAACATCAACAACAGAATTTATTGGTAAAAAAACAAGTATAATTATTTCAATAAAACATTTAATATAAGTAAAAAGATATATTTTCTTTTTATTTGAAATTAAAATTAATAGAAAATAACACAATAAAGCATTAATAAATAAAATAAATAATACTAAAAATATTTTTAAAACAACAAAAATAAATATTTGATTAAACAAATAATTATATTTTGATACAATATCACATGAAATATGTGAAAGCAATCCCATTAAATTAACAATTAATAAAAATTTATACACTTTATTTTCTTCATTATCTAACCTATCAGCAGAGAAATATAAATAGCACAAAGAAATCATATAAATGATACTAGCATAAACTAATAAAGAAATATTTTCAATAAACATCTTAATCACCCTATTATTATTATAACACAATAAAAAAAATATCACAAAAAAGTGACATAAAAAATTATTTATTATAAGTATTTTTTTTGTTGAAATCAAACGAAATAAATCCTTCAATTTCTTCTTTCATTAATTTAGTATCTCTTTTTCCAGATTTAGCATACGGAAATTCTTCTCTAATTTTAAATATTTTAGGCACATAGTCTGAATCATTAAACCTATTCATTATACTATTTTGAATATGATTAAGTTTAATATCTAACAATTCTGGATTATCCTTAAGTTTATCAGAAAATTCATCTGTAAAAATCAAATGACAAACCAATTTATCACCATTACCATTTGTCGATAAAACATCAGTATTTTTTATATCATCGTCAGACATAATTTGATTTTCAACATCAAAATTATAAATTTTATTACTGTTAATAATAGTAAAATCACTTTTTCGACCTTGAACAAATAAATTTCCTTCATTATCAATATATCCAATATCACCTGTACAATTCCATTTAACGCCAAATTCATCAGTATAAAAATATTCATTTGAAGCTTCAGGATTATTATAATATTCAACCATACCAGATTTTGTATTAACTAAGATTTCTCCTCTTTTTCCATAAGTAAGCTCATTTTTTTCATCATCAAATATTCCACAAATAACTCCTGGAATAGGAATACCTACAGATCCATCTGATCTATAAAAGTCATCAGTCTGAGTAGCAATACCAGCCCCACACTCACATTGCCCATATCCAATCTTTAACGCACTTTTTGTACCATGTTGTTTGAAAACGTCTTCTATACCTTCCTTAGTTTCTTTTTTTAAAGGTTCTCCGCCTTGAAAAGGATTAGTAAAATTAGATAAATCACCATTTTTAATTAAATTTTTATCTAAAAATCCTTCATACATACTTGTAGGTGCAACAGTAGCATTTATTTTATTTTTAACAATATTTTTTACAAAAACATCTCTGTCAAACCTTGGATCCATAAATACAATTGCACCATTTGCAAGAGGAAGATGTATAGAAGTACTAGATCCTGTTGAAAACCAAGGTGGAATAATTTGATAAAACTTTTGTCCACCATTCAAATTAATTCCACATGATTCATATGAATGAATAGAATTTTGAAAACTATCATTTGATAAAACTATTGCTTTCGAAGCACCTGTAGAACCAGATGAATATACGAGTGCTAAAGGAGTATTAGGATTATAATTAACCTCAGGAATATAATTAATATTTTTACCTTCTTTAACAAAATTTTTTAATGAATAAACTGAATCTTCATTAATTTCAGGTGAAGGTTTAAGAAATCTCAAAATACTAGAATTTAGCGTAGGTAAAATAACTGTTTTCTTAATAGTTGAATCTTTTATAGCAGGCTTAATAATATCATAGAAAGAATCCATAACCAACAATAGTTCTGAATTACAATTTTTAATTCTATCTCTCATTTGATCTTTATCAAAAAATGGAGACATAAAATTAGCAACAGCCCCTATTTTTGCTAAAGCATAAAAAGAATAAATAACTTCAGGTATACCTGCACAACAAATTGTAACAAAATCGCCCTCTTTTACATTATTTGCTAGAAAAGATTTTGCATATTCATCAATTTTGTTAAATAATTTTTTATATTTGATTTTTGCACCAAAAAATTCAATAGCAACATTGTTTAAATTGTTTTTATTATTATCTCTAATTTCTTGATAAACAGTTTTTTTCTCTCTAATTCTATTTTGACTTTCTAAGTCAACATATTTTAACCATGGTTTATCAATACTAGGATAACCAGTATGAGGTCCTTGAATATTACCTAAAGCAAAATTTCTTAAATAAATATCCCTAAGTTTTTTTTCATTCATACTTAAACTAGATATTTTATTTTTATAACTTTTTAAATCATCATTTCTCATATTAAATGCCTCACAATAAACTAATCTATATTTAGAATAACACAAATAACATAATAAATCAAAAAATAATTAAAAATTATTTATTTAAATGTAAACAAAAAACTATCAATTAGATAGTTTTATAATATTTCAATATCATCATCTACTTTTTTACTCTTCTTTTTTCTAATAGGAGAAACTTTAAAACTCTTTGAATCTCCAACCATAACAATAGTAGTATTATCAATACTATCAAATAAATTAGAATACTTATTTTCTTGATTATTATATTCAAAAGCTAAATCTTGTAAAATAACTGAATTAGAATTATCATTAACCTTTAAAACATAAATATAAACTTCTTTATCATCAAACAAGATAAAATTACAACATTCATTTTCTAAATAGTAAGAAATAGGTTTTCTAACTTCCATTTGAGCATTAACTAAATCATTAAAACTATTTAAAACAATAGGAGTTCTATTACCCAAATTAATATGATTGTCACTCTTAACTAATATAGAATCATAAGTATTTAATATTCGTTTAAGTTTTCTATTAAAAATACCTATATCAGAAGAATCTCTTCTTAAAAAAATAATAATAAATAATATAAAGAATAAAACTGCTAAACTATATAAAATAATTGAGTAAAATTTATATAGACTATTTAGTAAAAGTACTGCTAATAAAGTACAAAGAATCATAAAAAACAAATATATAAATTTTCTCATATTCTTCACCTAACCAATCATTTGATCTAATTTAATACTTGGAATAGCTACTGAAGGAATAATAAAAAGTACACGTCCTTCAATATCCTTTAATTCCAAATCTAAATTATCTCCGCTAATATTTGAATCCCCTTTAGTATGATAAATAATATGTCCATTTTTATTAGTAATAGACACTACTCTATGTACTATAGAATTATTATCATCATCTTTAAATAATATTATATCATTAATTTTTAATTTTGAGGAGTTATTAATTCTAGAAATAAATGCACAGTCACCTACTTTTATACTAGGTTCCATTGATTTAGAAGCAATTCCTACTAAATAAAAACTACCAATTCCACTAACTAAATAAATAAATAATATAGTAATAAAAATAACAGGTAAATCTTTAATACTTATAATATTATTATTAAAATTATGTTCATTCCCGTAGTAATATAAATTCATATTTCGACTAATAATTTTATATATAATAAATAGAATAAATATACTTAAAAATACTATTATATATCTAGAAACATTACTAATTAAAGGAATAAAAAATAAATAAGTATAAATAAACACTTTATAAGTAATTGGAACATAATATCCTAAATAAAAATTAGTATAAGTAAATACAATAGAAAAAATTAAAAGTGGTACAAAATTAAATGAAAAAGTAAGTAATAAATCTATAAAATCTAAATTAGAACTAAACTTATTAAGTAATATAAATTCAAAAATACATAGTATAAAAGTAAATAATATATTTCTAACTATCCTATCTTTATTCGCACTTATAAATAAATATCTAATAAATTCAATATTAAAAACAGATGTTAAAACTAATAAACCATTTAAATAAAAATTATTTGTTAACAAATTATTATTATGAACAAAACCATTTTTAAAACCACTTAAATATATAATAAGTATAAAAAAAAATGAAATTATCAAAGTAGTAATAACTACCCTTCTTTTAACAGGATTTAACTTATTATTTCGATATCCAAAAAATATATAAGAAATGAATATCATAAAAATAGTAAAAGTAAAATCACTAATTATTTTATAAGATATATTTCTAAAAAAGAAAAAAGATAATAAAGTATATAAAAATAATAATAATATAATTAAATAACTTTTATATTTTCTCATATACTTCACCTCTTTATTATAATATTTTATCATTATAAAAGATCAGTATAAATATTTAATAGATAAAAATAATTACTTGACACTTTATTTACAAAAAAAATATAGATTTTCATCTATATTTTAACTATTATAAACAATATATGGATTATTTTGAGTTCCATCTCCACCACTTATTTTAACGTTTTTTGATAAGTTAACAACTGGTCTAGCATAATATTCATTGGTAATAATATTAGCACTAATAATACCATTTGAAGTAACATTACCAGCTTTACCTATCATATCATTTGATTGATAAAAATAAGGTGACATAGTCCAGTAAGTACTACCAATATTTAAATAAAAATTTGTATTAACACTTCCATTAATTCCACCAGCAAAACTAGTTTCATCAGCATTGATAGTAGCAACAGGATAAGTAAGTTTTCCATTTGAAACTGTATATCTACTATTGCTGTTACATTTTAATGTACTAGTTATAGTAGAATTACTAGAATGCAGTCTTCTATAAGGGCCAAAAAATAAATCAGTAAATGTAGAAAAACTACTACTATCTTCAATATTTAAATCACTACAGAAAGTAGAATCAGTTAAATAATCAGAATATAAAACACCATTAGAGTCACTCTTACCAAGAATATTACTTGAATACCAATTATCAATCTTAGTCTTTAAACTTGAAGAAGTACCAGTTTTAAATAATGAATCATAGTCTTTTGTTCCATAAGTAATACGACTTATAATAGCAGATGAATTAGAAGAAGTTTTACCAATAACTTTTGCAATCCAATTACATGAATCACTGCTTTGATCTTGAAAACATACATAAGGATAACTAGCAATTGCAGTATCTTTAACATCACTCCATTTACCAGTTATAACATCTCCAGATAAACTAAATAAACCAGTATTCTCATCAAACCTATAACTAGATCCAAAATTATAAACCTGATTTTCATAAATTTTAGTAAAAGTAGAACTATCATCTTGCTTTTTAACTTCAAAATTAGGTTGATAATTATAACTTTCAAATATAGGATCATAATTATAAGGATTAAATTTAGTACTACCAATTGTTACATTCTTACCAGTATCACTTGTACTAGTACCAGAATAAATTAATCTAACAGATCCGTCACCATTTTCTCTGACTATTCTCCAAATAAATCCAGCATAAGATACATAGTTATTTAATACATTTCCTCTATAAAAATAGCTTGTTCCATCATCATCAGAAGTACTATATAAACCAACTTGTGAATCCAAAGAATCAACAGTATTATATGAATATCTAGTAGCATTAGTAATTTTATAAGTAGTAGAGCCATCATCTTCATTAATGATTTTATAAGAATTAACTTTATAAATATTAGCACATGTCTTATAACTACCAGTAGTACCACCACAAGTATAATAGCCAATATAATTATCATTTAACGGTTTATTTGTATAATTAACTAAAGTATACATACCAGAAACTTCATCAAATGTATAACTTTGTCCCAAAGTAAAATGTGCTTTAGTAATTAACGTAGCAACATCTTTTTCAGTAACACTATTAGTAATAATTTTATATTTCAAAGTAGGAGCTGAATGATTAACATCAGCACTATCTTTATTACTGATATAACTTTTTGCACTACTAACACTATCAGAAAAATTTTCCATAACAAGCATACAATCACTTAATTTAGTAAAACCATTATTAATACAGTAATTATTTTCTGGAACAGTAATAGATGAAGATTTAGTATCTTTAATTTGAAATCTAGAATAAACATACCCTGTAGAAGATATTACTAAAATAAAAGTAATTATAAATATAATTTTCTTTTTCATATATATCCCCCTAACTATTTTCTTTTTGAACTGCATCTAAATCAACATTAAAGTCAACTTTTTCTTTTAATCCACTAGTATTCTTAACAAAAACTTTAAACTGTGTTTCATATTTCTTATCATGTTTAAAAGAATAAACAGGTGTAGTTAATGATGAAACATACTCATCACTAGAACTGCTCTTATTACCATCACTATCTATATAATAATAAACTCCATTAGATCCATTCTTATTAGAAATAGTAAGCTTATAATCAACATCCACTCCACTAATAATATCACCATCATAATTAGTCACAGTTACTAAAAAATAAGCTTTATTATTTTCTATATAACTAGATTTACTATCTATATTTATTAAACATTTCATATTTCCAGATACTGAATTGATATTAATATTTTTATTAGAAACATATCTAGAAAAAGATACTCTAATAAAAAATGCAGTAATTAATACTATAAATAATGATGATATTTTAACAATATTTCTTTTATTATTAAATATTTTAATATTTCTTCCTTTCATAGATATCACCCACTAACCTTTTGTTTAGCATCAATAATAAAGTTAGCATTTAAATCAGCATCAGACCAGATACCAGTTTCATCTTCAGTAGTATAAGTCCATTTCCAATAAATATTTTTATTAAGTATTTGCTCACCATCATAATTAATCTCGCCATCAAAACCATCAAACAAAGTAGTATAAGACGAATCAGTATAAAATTTTAAATTACTAGGTAAATTACTATTATTTAACTTAATTGAATAAACAATAGATACTTTAGAACCATTACAATCAATATTAATAGGAATAACTCCATAACTACCAGGTACAACTTTATTAGTATTATATAAATTATTCTTATCAAGAGTATCATCTAAAGAAATAGTTAAATTACTGTTATCTGAGCCATTTACTTTAAAATTCCAAGTAGCAACTTTAACATTATAATTACTATCAGACCTATTTAAATATCTTGCATTAGTAGTAACAATAGAAGTCGTAACAAGTAATATAAAAGTTAATAAAAACAAAGATGTAATAAATAAATTTATTAATTTAGTATTTTTAATCATAATTACCAGACTCCTTCCTATTATTAATTACTTTCTGCATTTATTAATACATTTAATGTATAACTAGAATCAGCTGCTCCTATTTCAGAATCATTATTCCCATCAAACCATTTCCAATCAAGGATATATTTATCTTTTTCTTTGCTATTTAAATTAGTAATTTGAATATTTAACATATCATAACTAACCCAATTACTAGAACTACCAACTAAATATTTATCATTTTTCTTTAATCTATATTTCATATTAATCATATGTTCATTAATTTCATTAAAAGTTAATTTATAATTAATTGAATACTTAGTTTTATTATTAATATAGAAAACATATGAATTGCTAGATAATGGAGCAATAACTTCATCATTATCATATAAAGGATTCTCAAATATTCTTAATCTATTAGTTGATTGCCAAATCAAATTTTTATCGCTAACTTCTAAATTTCCATATACATATTTATCATTTGTAGTAGTATCTGTAGGATTATTAATACCTGTAGAATTATCAGTATTATTATTATTATTAGTTTGATTAAGTCTCATTAATACTAGTCACAACAATATCATTATTACTATTACAATCACTACATTTTCCACCTGATACTATATTAAAAATATCATATTTCTTATTTTTTTATTATCTAAATTATCAGTATTGGGAATATTACCTATTAATCCACAAAAACCATATTCTTTATTAATAATAATAAATTTAAATAAAAGTAATAATAAAAGTATAATAATAACAATAAGTATTCTAATATATCTTTTATGTTTCTTTAGCAATTCTTTATCTTTAGAAATTATTTCTAAACTATTATCATCCATAGTATCCCTCCTATATTTTTATTCCCATCTAAATATATTAGATAAGTAATATACTTAGATGGAAGCAAAAACTTCCAAATATTAATTAACTGATTGAGTTGCAGTAACTGTAACTGGAATAGAAATATCATTAGCATCAGAACCAGTATTTGTATCTTCTATATTTGCACTATCAGTATTTTTATCTGTCCAAGTAATTGTTACATTAGCATTAACTTTAGTACCACTAGTAACTTCTGCAAGAGTTAATGTTCCAGTATAAACACCATCTACACCAGTTAATTCAGTACCATTAATTTTAACACTTGTAACTTCTATATTACTATTATTAATTGCAGTAGAATCAATTTTAATTGAATAATCCATAGCAACTTTAGAACCAGTTGGATCAAGTTCAATATTAAAGTTTCCACTTCTACCAGGTGCAATATATCCATCTGCTATATTCTTATTACTAGACCAAGTAATATCATTTGTAGTAAATGTTTTATTCTTAACAATATCAGTACCATTAACACTTACCTTCCATGGAGCAACTTTAGCAGTTGAAGAATCATTAGAAGAACTAGAATATCTAGAATAAGTATAGAAAACAAAACTACAAGTAAATAAAACAAGTAAAATTGCTAAAACAGAAATACCACTTCTCTTTTTCATATAATTACCTCCTTAATGAAATACTATATATATTCTCTCTAATTATAACACTTAATAAATAATATTCGTAAAATATTAGTAAATAAAAAAAAAGTTTACACTTAAATGTAAACTTACTTTTTAATAGGTTCTAATAGTTCTTTTCCACCCATATATGGTTGTAAAACCTTAGGAATTTTTAATGTTCCATCTGCTTGATAATTATTTTCAACAACAGCAATTAATCCACGAGGTGTAGCAACAACTGTATTATTTAAAGTATCTACATAATATATTCCATCTTTTCCTTTAGTACGAATACCTAAACGTCTAGCTTGAGCATCTCCTAGTGTAGAACAACTACCAACTTCAAAATATGTTTTTTGTCTAGGACTCCAAGCTTCAACATCACATGATTTAACTTTTAAATCTGCTAAATCACCAGAACAACACTCAAGTGTTCTAACTGGAACATCTAAGCTTCTAAAGAAATCAACAGTATATTTCCACATTTTATTATACCAGTCCATTCTCTCTTCAGGTTTACATAATACAATCATTTCTTGCTTTTCAAATTGATGTACACGATAAAGACCTCTCTCTTCAAGTCCATGGCTTCCACCCTCTTTTCTAAAACAAGGGGAATAACTTGTCATTGCAATTGGTAAATCTGCTTCTTTAACTATTTGTCCTTTAAATCTACCAATCATTGAATGTTCTGAAGTACCAATTAAATATAAATCTTCACCTTCTATTTTATACATCATTTCTTCCATTTCAGGGAAAGACATTACACCAGTAACTACATCACTTCTAATCATAAATGGTGGGATAGCATATGTAAATCCTTTATCAATCATAAAATCTCTTGCATATGCAAGCATAGCTTCATGAAGTCTAGCAATATCTCCAAGTAAGTAATAAAAACCTTCACCACTAGTTCTACCTGCAGATTCTTTATCTAAACCATTAAAAGATGAAATAATATCTGCATGATATGGAATTTCATAATCAGGAACAACAGGCTCTCCAAATTTTTCAATTTCAACATTCTTTGAATCATCTTCACCAATAGGTACAGATTCATCCATAATATTTGGAATAACAAACATCTTTTCACGAATTTGATCATTTAACTTTTTTTCTTCTTCTTCTAATTTTTCAATTTTCTCACCAAAAGATGAAATTTCTTCTTTAATTTTCATAGCTTCATCTTTTTTACCATCACGCATTAAAAGACCAATTTCACTACTTTTTTTATTTTTTTCACTTCTAAGAAGATCACCTTCATTTTTAAGTTTACGAACTCTTTCATCAAGTTCTTTAACTTCATCTACAAAAGGTAATTTTTCATCTTGAAATTTCTTTTTAATATTTTCTTTAACAATATCTGGATTTTCTCTTATTAATTTAATATCTATCATAATAAACCTCCTATTTTTTATTAATATTAATTTCTTCAAATCGATATTTTTGTTCTACATCAGGATACTTAACATGATCTACTTCGCTTAAAAACATTTCAAGTGGTCTTACGTATAAATCACAGTTACCATATAACTGTCTATATAAAACCATTTTTTCATTAGTTTCAGAATTAAAAACAATATCAATAACTAAATAATTATTCCCCTTAAAATGTCTATAAATAGTGTTAAGTTTAATTTTTCTCATAATTTACCTCCAAAAAAAATAAAGAATTAACAACCAAGGAGCCTATTTAGGCGGTGCCATCCTTTATTTTACTTAATTAGATAACGGTATAAACCGGGTATAAACCATCTATAGAGTAGATAAATAAACCATCAACATCGTTTTCACCAACCACGATTTCTCTACGCTCAATTAATTTATTATTGATTCTAATCATCGATTCAATAATATTATAAAACAAAAATATTAATTTATCAATATATTAAATAATAATTATCTAACAATAACCGATCTTTTACCAACTGCATTATATATATGTTCAGCTTTATTTTTATTCAAAGACCAATAAGAACTTAAAGTTTTCTATTTCCATGGGTCAACAATAATCTGATCACCAGTAATTTTATTATATCCAGTCAAAAGTTGTACATGAAGATTAGAATGTGCATTATTTGACCAATTCTTAGGTTCGACAAATTTCGCAGTCATATAAATAATAACAGGATTATTATTATCTAATTCTCTATCTAATTGATCAAGTGATAACCCAGTACCAATAACAATATTAGCATTACCTGAAGATGATATTCCAAAGTTTTTTAATGCCTCCGGTGCAATCCAATGTGATACATTAGTTGGCTCAGTACCAAATATATCCAAGTAAAAACCATTGTTTGGATTATCAGATTTTGGCATATCACTGGCAAATTGATATAAACTCATATTAGAAAGATATTCCTTATATTTAAGTGCCATTAAAAGTGATGCAGCCTCACAACCATTCATAACATTATTTTCATTTTGACTTATATATGGAACATTTAATTTAACCCAACTTTCATTGACTAATTTATTTCTAGCAAGAGCTTCTTCCCTTACTTCTTTTTCTCTCTCAATTCTTTCATTCTCTAATCTAATTTTTTTCTTTTCATCTTTATCTTTTAAATAATTATTGACAATATTTAGTTTATCACTAAATTGTTTCTTTAAATTATCATGTTGAATATTATTAACTAAGTTTAAAGAACTATTATACTCATCCCAATTGACATTTTCTCTAACAGTATTATTTTCGAAGTTAGAAAATAAATTATTAACAGAATTCTTAGTATTAATAATTAAACTTAAATCATTTTTATATTTAGATACTTTATCAGAACAAATAATCTTAATTTTATTTTCAAAAAAGCCACATGAATCATTTAATTTTTCATAATTATCAGGATTAAAAACTTAATTAGATAAATCAGTATTATATTGATTATCAATATACTTATCAAAATCGATATAATTATTCATAATTTGAATTTTATTTTTATATTCAATAATATCACTATTAATATTATCTATTTTATTTAATTTTTCCTGGCATAATGCTATGTTTTTATCATTAAATTTTGAACTATTTTTAAGATCATTAATAACATCATCACAATAAAGTTTTGATTGTTTAAACTCCTTATTAGCTATTCTAATATTTTCATTAGATTTCTTTATGTTATAAAAAAGAAAACATATAATAAATAATAAAAATATAACAATAAATATAATTAATTTATTAAAAGTAACTTTTTTCATAAATACAACTTCTCTATTATAGAGATTAATGTAAAAAGATATATTTGTCAATAAAAATAAAAAAAGAAAATAGAATTTATCTATTTTCTACGATTAATTTTATAGCAGTTCTCTCTTCTCCATCAATAGCAATATCTTGAAATGCAGGAATACATATTAAATTCTTGCCTGACGGAGCAACAAACCCCCTTGCAATTGCAATTGCTTTAATTGCCTGATTAATAGCACCAGCACCAACCGCTTGAACTTCTACTACACCTTTTTCTCTAAACACATTTGCAAGTGCTCCTGCTACACTATTTGGATTAGATTTACTACTAACTTTTAATATTTCCATAATTATTTCCTCTCTTTCTAAATTAAATATATGAAAGAGATAAAAATATATGATTAATTAATTTTAGAAATAGCTTCTTTTATTACTGAAATTGAATTATTGAAGGCTATTTTCTCACTATTATTAAGATCAAGATTTAATACTTTACTAACTCCTGAATTATTAACAATAGCAGGCATTCCAATAAAAATTTTCTCTTTTTCATTATAACAAGAAACAGTCAAAATATTATTTTGATCATCTAATATGGAATTAGTAATATATGCTAAACTCATACCTATTCCATAATAAGTAGCACCTTTTCTATTAATAATCTCGTATGCTGCATTTTTTACTTCGTCTTTAATATCATCTTCATCAAACTCAGTTAAATAATCACTTACATTTTGAAGACCTACCATTGCATTACTCCATGCTACTAATTCACTATCACCATGTTCTCCAATAACATAAGCATGAACTTCACTAGGTGCAATATTTAATCTATTTCCAACTAAATATCTAAGTCTTGCAGTATCTAAACAAGTACCACTACCAATTACTTTTTCTTTTAAAAATCCTGAATATTTCCAAGTTAAATAAGTCATAACATCAAGTGGATTAGTTGCTACTAAAAAGATACCATCAAATCCATTTGAAACTACATTAGAAATAATATCTTTAAAAATAGCACTATTTTTATTAATTAAATCCATTCTAGTCTCACCAGGTTTTTGATTAGCACCAGCTGCAATTACGACTATTTTAGCACCCTTACAATCAATATAATCACCAGATTTAATATTCATATACGATGGAGAAAAAGCCAAACAATGATTTAAGTCCATAGCTTCCCCATCTACTCTATCTTTATTAACATCAATAAGTACTAATTCACCAACTTTAGTACTTTGATTAAGTAATGCATATGCATAACTCATACCAACATTTCCACAACCAATAACCACAACTTTGTTCTTCATAAAATCCTCCTAATCTTTTGTATACCAAGTAGATGCAACAAAATCTCTACTTATTTCAACCCCATTTTGGAAAGTATGTCTATAAGTATTATATGATCTTGCTCCAGTTTGAACACTTTCCATTGTATATGTTTTACCTTCCTTAGCATTACTATTTGACCACAAATCAACATATGCAACTCCACCAATAGCATAAGCAGATACATAAATTGGATATTTATAAGTATTTTTAAATTGCATATCTACATTCCAACCACTAGAATAACTTGCAACAGTAGCATCAAGTCCACCAGCAACATAAACACTTTTCTTATCATGTGGATATCGTTTAACTATTTCAAGTCCACCAAGAAGAACAGCCTGATATGTAGTAGTTGCAATCTGACAAACTCCATTTCCAACAAATTCATAATAGAAAACATAACCCTTCTTATCATATGGACCAGCATATTTATAAAATGAAAATACTTCACCTGGTTCAATAATTGCACCATCTATATAATTTAAACCTGTAATTAAATTAGTAGCTCTAGATATATAAGGATTAAAAGTAGTAGTAAATGAAGATACCTTCGTATCAATACTTTTATATGAATCATTATTCTCTGCTTGTACAGTATTACCAATTAATTCAATAGAATTATTCTTCTTAATTTCATTTTTTACTTTTGTAAAAGAATTAGGAACATCTAAAGTATAGCCATTGACTCCAGGAATATAAGATAAATTTCTATCTAAGCTCATATAAAAATGACCATTAACAAGTTCCTTATTAACACTACCACTTATATTATTCAAAGTATTATTAATAACATCATCATTATAAACTAATGAGTATTTAAATACTTTATGCTTCTTCTTATATAAAATACATAACTTATCAAAATAAGATAATTTACTTTGATATAATTTAATTTTTTCAACAATATCTTCACTATTTATTGAAACACCTAGATTAGAATATGTATATGTAAATGTCTGTCCATTAGCAGTTAAATTTATTTTTTTAGAAAGTAATTGTTTTCCATATTCATCTAATTTACTAGGTAATTTACTAATACTAATACCTGATAAATTCAAACCTCTTAAATAAACACCATAAAAGACTTTATTATCATATTTCTTAATTCTTTTATAATCTCTAATAGAAATAAATATAATAAAGCAAATTATACATAATAAAAGTATGCACAATAAATAAATAATTTTTCTACTCTTTATCTTACCCATAATAATCACAAATTAAGTATATAATATTAAAAATATTTTTACAATAAAAAAAACTTTATTCTAAAAAAAATTTTCTAGTAAAAAAGTTAAATATCATAACAATAAAAGTAGCAACTATTTTTACAATTAAATAACTAATATTAATTATATCTGTACCTACCCACATAATAAGTTCAGTAAATAATAAACCTATAATACTAAAAATAATAAATATAATAAAATTACGAGTCTTACTATTCTTATCACTTACATCAAATACCCATTTAATACTAGCTAAATAGTTATAAATGACAGAAATAACAAATCCAAAGAAAGCAGATAAAAGTACATTTAAATCAATTAACTCCTTGCAAATAACTATTACAAAATAATCAATAATAAATGCAACTCCACCTACTATAACAAATTTTAGAATTTGCTTAAACAACATATTATTCATAAATTATATCTCTGAATTATTTTTTTCAGATTTAATATAAAATTTATTAATAAATTTTGCAACAGATAAAGGCCAGAATTTTTTAAACATTTCAAAATCTTCTTTTGTTCTAATACCTTCATTAATTATTTTAGTTGTTGTAGATTCTTCTGAAATTCTATGTCCCATTAACTTCTTATTTATAAAAATAAATCTACCTTTATAATTTGATAATTTTTCCCATGCATACCAATCAACATCACATTTAAAATTAGAATCAAATTTACTCTTTGGAACATTTCCTTGAACAAAAGTTACTGCTGGACAACAAATAGCACAGCCAAGTCTGCCACAACATCTTTTAATAAATCTAAACGAACTAATTTTATGAAATTTTAAAGGAAAAAGAAGTAATCTTTTTATTTTTAAATTTTTATTTGAAAAAACTTTATCATTACCCTTTATTTCATAATAATCAGTAAAAATAATAGTAGAATCTTTATATTTATTATAGTATTTTACTACTTGATCAGAATAATCAAAATCATAAATATCATCTTGATGAGCAATAGTTACAAGTTTAGAATTAACACAATTAGATGCAAAATCAAAATCAGCTCCTATTCCTTTGCCCGGATTAGGATTTTTTATAATCTTTAAATTATATTTTTTTGCAATATCAGAAATAAATTTGTTTGGAGTTGAAGTTGCAATAACTACCTCACTTTTATATTTCTGATTTAAAACTGATTTAATACATTCTTCAAGCTTATCAGACTCTTTATATGCTAAAACTACAAATGTATGAATTATCTTCATCCAATCACCTTCCATGTCTATTATATAATAACTACCAATTAATTTTAAGTCCTAAATCATTAAAATAATTTTTAAATTTAATTCTAATATTTTTACTTACTTTAAAATTACCAATTAATTTAAATATAAATTTTCTTAAACATTCAATAATTGATCCACCAATAAATATTATAAGCATTATAAGAAATGCATATAAAATAAATCTAAATGAATAAATATTCCCGTGATCTATCCTTAATAATTTATAAATATGTGATTGAAATAAAAAATGCTCATGAATAAGATAAATACCTAGTACATACGATGCTAGTTTATTTATTATTTTATTGCTTCCAATATTAAGCGATTCAAAGAATAAAAAAAGTGCACTTGCTTGAACTATTATTATTGGATTTTGATATTGAAATATTGTATTAATAATATTTGAAAAAAACTCATTAAAAATTGAATTATTTAAAACTAAAATTGAAGAAGTCTTATATAATAAATAATTAAATAGTGTAGCTAATAAATATATTACAATTAGTATTGTTTGATATCCTTTTATTGTTAATCCTTTAAAATGATAACTTTCTTTTACAGGATATATTCTAAAATATGCACCAATTAAATAAATAAATATTGCATTATATAAAGAAAAACCATCATTTAAAAATAATCCTCTATTACCTGTAATAAATGGAATAATACTAATAAGTATTAATAAAACAATCAATAATTTTTTAAATTTATTTTTATCAAGTTTATCTATTAATAAATTAATAAATGGAGATAAACAATATAAATATAAATATATTTTTACAAACCAATATTGACCTGAATTTTCAGTTAAGAAAATTTGTCTTATAAAATGAACTTTATCAATATCAATTAATCCAGTTAATTTTAGTATTACTGTTATTATGATTGAATAAAATAGTATCTCTCCAACTAAGGAAAAAACTTTTGATAATCTAAATTTACTTTTACATTGAAAATAACCTGAAAGTAAAATAAATAAATTAACATGAACTATTACAAAAAATTTAATTACTTCATTTACAAAAGTAAAATTAATATTTCTACTATTATCTAACATATTGCCATGAATAATTAGATGATAATATATAATCATTAAAATTGCAACAATACGCATTAATTCGAAATTTGATTTTCTCTCTTTTATCATGTGAACCTCCATTGATCCACACTCACCATCCTACCTTTTTACAAAATAATTATAACATAAAAATTGCACAAAAAAAAGAACTAACTAAGTTCCTTTTCAACAATTTCAAATGCCTTTTTAATAACATCATCCATGTCATAGTATTTATAATCAGCAAGTCTTCCACCAAATATGACTTTTTCTTCTTTATCAGCAAGTTCTCTATAATCTTCTGCTAATTTATTATTATTATCATCATTTATAACATAGTAAGCTTCTTTTTCAGGTGTCCAATCATCCGGATATTCATAAGTAACAACTGTTTTATCACTAACACTTGTATTATCAAAATGTTTATGCTCAATTACTCTTGTATAATCTACTTCATGACCAGTATAGTTAATAACTGCATTACCTTGATAATTTTCTTTATCAATTATTTTAGTATCAAATCTTAATGATCTATATTCTAATCTTCCAAGTTTAAAATCAAAATATTCATCCAACATACCTGTATAAACTATTTTATCAGCCATATTATTAAACTCATCTTTATTATCAAAATAATTTGTATTAAGTCTAACTTCAATACCATCAAGCATATTTTCAACTAATTTTGTATATCCTCCAATTGGTATTCCTTGATATTTATCATTAAAATAATTATTATCATATATTAATCTAACTGGTAATCTTTTAATAATAAATGCTGGAAGATCCGTACATGATCTATTCCATTGCTTCTCTGTATAACCTTTAATTAATTTTTCATAAATTGTTCTTCCAACTAATGATATAGCTTGTTCTTCTAGATTTTTAGCTTCTCCAGTAATTTCCTTTTTTTCTTCATTGATATGTCTTAATGCATCTTCTGGAGTAATTACATCATCCCAAATTTTACTAAATGTATTCATATTGAATGGCATATTATATATTTCATTACCAATTCTTGCAACTGGTGAATTAGTATATCTGTTAAACTCAACAAATGAATTAACATAGTCCCAAACATCTTTATAATCTGTATGAAAAATATGTGCACCATATTTATGTACATGTATTCCTTCTATATCCTCTGTATATACATTACCAGCAATATTAGGTCTCTTATCTATAACTAAAACCTTTTTACCTTCCTTATGTAATCTATTAGCAACAGTTGATCCAAATAGTCCTGCTCCAACAACTAAATAATCATATTTCATATTTCATTTCTCCTCTTTTCTTATTTAGATAATCTTTTAACATATTCAATCTTTGGATTAAAAAATATTCCGGCATAAAATCCCTTTATTGTTACCCAAATTCTTTTTAATCTATGATCTTTTGAACTAAATAAAATTTTAAACTTAATATAAGTATACCATAATATATTTATTATTACCTCTCTTGCTCCAGATTTTTTTGCTCTATAAAATCTGTTTCTAGCATCATAATAATATCTGCTTATTCTTTCAGCAGGTACATTTATTATATCAAATCCTGAATTAACTTTCATTTTATGTAATACACGACTTTCAAATGCCATATATCCTTTTTCATATCTATTTAATCTTTCAGTATATTCATGATCATCTCCATAAATAAACATCTCTTTAATTGGAATTCCAGCTTTTTCAGCTATATCAAGATTAACTAATACAGATACAAATGTACAACTTAATACATTTAATAAATTATTTTTTAAATACTTTGAATTTTTAAACCATTCAGAATTTTTAATTCTAGGTTCATTCATATAACATGGATTACCATCAGTCCATTCTACATAACTATTTAAAAATGAAAATTTATCTTTTAAAACATTTGCCCCATCTACTAATTTATCAAGTGAATCCTTGTATGGAATTGTATCATCATCCATTAACCAGGCATAATCATATTTTCTTTTTAATGCTTCTTTAACACCAAAACTAAATCCACCTGCACCACCTAAATTTTTACCTGTATTAATGTAAATAATGTTTTTATTCTTTAAACCCTTAATATATTCTTCAGTTCCATCACTACTTGCATTATCTATTATCATAATATCTAAACTTTTATAAGATTGATTTAATAATGCATCTACATTTTCTTTTAATAATAATA
Organism: uncultured Erysipelotrichaceae bacterium; assembly: GCA_902801525.1. GTDB lineage: Bacteria > Bacillota_I > Bacilli_A > RF39 > UBA660 > RUG14670. The sequence continues at coordinate 90,472 of CADCIN010000003.1, forward strand.
ATCTGTTATATGTTACTACAACTGCTACTACTTTTTTCATATTAATTAATAACTACTTTGTTCCTTTCTTTATTTTAATTGAATTTAATATCTGATTTAAAATTGAATATAAAAATTTATCTTTTATTAATAATAAAACTAATAAATAAATAATCGCACCAATAATTATTTCTATCATTAAACTCACAATACTAATATTTAAATATCCTTTTATAAAATATAATAAAATATACATTATTATTCCAGATGCTAAATACTTACATGAAGGAGTAATAATATCTTTTATTTTTATAACATCTCTTGTATAAAACAATTGAACAGCTAATACACATATCTCGGAAACTATAGAAGAAAATATTGCTCCTTCTACTCCTATTTTACTTATTAAAATAAAATTTAAGATAACATTTACTAAAGCTCCAACAGTTACTGAAGTAGTAAATTCTTTTTGTTTTTCTACTTGTATTAAATATTGTATACCTGTTATGTTATTTAAACCTATTACAATAATAATTATCGTAAACCAGTTCATTAAAGAAATAACTTTTTCATATCCTGGTCCAAAATAAATTGGTACTAAGACATTTGACGTTGCTATTATTCCAAAAATCATTGGAACAGCAAGTAGCCAAACCATACTAATTGAACCTTTTAAGTTCTTCTTTATCTCATTATAATTCTTTTTTGCATATGAATTTGCTACTCTAGAACTTATTACTGCACTCATAGCGCAAACAATTAACAAAAGTGCTTTTACAATTTTTTGAGATTGATCATAATAAGCAACCGAATTCATATCATTTAAGATTTGACCAATCATAGTCTTATCAAGTACGGCATAAACTTGAATTGCAATTTGAGGTAAAAACAATAGTATAATTGGTTTTAAATGTTTTTTTAAATTCTTTTCTTTTACATTCTTACTCAAATATTTTGGAACATATGCCCATAATGATAAGTTTCCTAAAAAATCAGCTAATACATATATTAAAAAATATTTCCATAAATCAAATCTTGTTTTTACAAGTAAAAATATAAGAACTAATCCTATTATTTTAACTATTGTATTTCTAACAACAGTTTTTTTAAATTCCTCTATTCCTTGAAAATACCAACTAATATCAATCATATTAGCAAATAATTCAAATAATAAAATTCTATAATATATAGCATATTTTCCACTGATACAAAATAATAAACCGTAAATTAATCCAGTTATCAAAAAAGATATTAATTTAATATAGTTAATTTCCCAAAATACCCTGCTTTGTTTTTCTTTATCATCCTGTACATATGCAATTTCTCTTTGTCCATACATTGCAGTTCCCAAGGAAGCAATTAAAACAAAATATGTCAAAATGGATAAAGTATATCCATAAATACCATTGTTTTTAACACCCAAAACACGTGCAACATATGGAGTTGTTATTAAAGGTGTGATAATTGTTAATAATTGATATATAAGATTATATATATAATTTTTAGCAACAGATTTTTTCTTAGCCATTACTTTTTGCACCTTTCCTTGGCTTCCAACCTGGTCTATATACTTTATCTAATCCTTCTATATTATTATTAGCATCACTTACCGCTTTATTTAGAATTCTTAATCCCTGCCTTTTATTCTTATATAAAAGCATAATTATTAAGAAATATTTAACTCTTACATATAATTTATAAGAATTATAATATCTTTTTGGCCAATTTGATTTAATCATATTTAAAACATTTCTTATTGAATAATATAATTTCCAATTTACTCCGTCCTTAGTTAATACTTGAGGTCCATCATGTATAATTTCTATACTAGGAATACAAATTATTTTACCAACTTTTGATAATCTATAACTATGTTCAGAATCATCATTATAAATAAAATAATCTCTTTTAGTAATTCCTACTTTTTTCATTTTTTCTTTATTAATAAATGTTCCTACATAAGAGAATAATTGTATTTCAAAAGATTCTTTATTATAATTTCTTTTTCCAGGAATTGTCTGTAAAGGAAAAAATCCTAAATTTTTAATTCTTCTTCTATGAGTTAAATCAATTTGTCCTCTATTAAGAACTTTACCGCATATTGCTGAAATATCTTTTATATCTCTATCTTTTAAATATTCATTTGCTTTTTTAAAACAATCATTTTTAGGAAAAGCATCATCATCTGCAACCCATATCCAGTCAGCATCCAGTTTTAAGCTTTTTTTCAAGCCTTCAAAGAATCCACCAGAACCACCTATATTAGATGGTAAATTAAGAACTATTTTTTCATATTTTGTTTTTTTACTTTTCCATTCTCTTAAATACTTTTCAGTCTCATCAGTACTATTATTATTTACTACTAATACATATTCTGGCAAATATGTTTGCTTATCATAACAATCCAATGAAATCTTTAATTTATCTAATCTGTTATAAGTAACCAAAACTACTCCAAATTTCATATTATGTTTCTACCTTTCTCTTCTATGTATAATATAATATTATCATATAATATAACAAAAAAAAAGCATTAATGCTTTTTGTAATTATTATTTTTCCTTTTCTTTTAAGTTATTAATTTCATTTTTTAATATTGAAACTTCTTGAATTAATAAAGTTGTCTTTTTCTTTTGACCAGCAATCATAATTGTTAATGCCATAACTAGTAAAAATAATATTCCAATTAATAATACAATAATCATATTAGAAACTAATTGAAAACCTAAAGTTCTTGCAAGAAATGAAAGTATATTTGGAAATAAAGATACTATCAAAATAATAAAGGCAAATAAATACCATAATAAAGCATATTTTTCAGGTATTCTACCCTTTCTTAAATATCTAGAAGCTAAGATAAAAATGAATAAAGAAGCAAAAATTAATGTAATAATTAAATTCTTTGACATTTTTTATACCTCCTAAATTTTATCATAATAATCGCTAAACAAACATTTAACATATAATAAACATTCTTCCATGCCCTAATACTAGAAACACCACCAACACGTTCCTTCATCATTACAGAAACTTCCTTTAATCTGTAATTTTTTCTAAGAAGTTCAGAAGTAGTTATAGGTTCAGGATATTCACTAGGATATGACAAGTAAAAATCATATATAATATCTTTATTAACTGCTCTAAAACCTGAAGTAGTATCAAATACTTTCTTTCTAGTTGCAAATTTAATAAAAGAAGAAATTATCTTAATACCAACTCTTCTAGAAGCAGAAGATTTAAATCCTTCTTTTTCTTTATCAATAAATCTAGAACCAATAACAAAATCAGCTTTATCTTCTAAAATGGGATTAATAATATTTTCTACATAATTAACATCATGTTGTCCATCACCATCAAACTGTACAGCAATATCATAATCATTATAATAAGCATATTTGTATCCAGTTTGAACAGCACCACCAATACCTAAATTATGAACTAAATTAATATGTGGAATATTATTATCTTCGAGAATTTTTTTTGTATTATCTTTAGAACCATCATTAATAACTATAACATCATATTTTTGTTTAGATTTTTTATTATATTCTTTAATAAAATTATAAGTATTTAAAATATTATCTTCTTCGTTATACGCTGGAATTACAAGTAATATTTTTTTCATACTGAATCACTCCTTACTTTTATATTTTTAATTATAAATATTAAAATTGATATAAAACAAATTAAAGAAGTTATAAAACAATAAACAGAATATCTATCTATAATTTGTCCAACAAAAGAACAACTTAATAAAGTAAAGAATGATGATAAGCCAAATATCATACCGAAACGATATAAACTGTAATATCTAATATATTTTCTATTTAATATTCTAATAATAAAACCAATAATCAAAATAACAGGTAAAAGTATTATTGATAATTTATATAATTTATTAGTAATATTTGCCAATGAATAAATTAATTTAGAAGTAATACTATAACTAGTTTGTTGATAATAATATTTAGCAGAATCATATTTCTCATCACTAAGATAAAAAATATTTTCTAAATTTGAAAAAGTTCTATATCCAATAGTAGAATTTTCAAATAAATTATCAAAGTCAATCTTATCACTAACCCAATAACCAACACCATCATTAGTGTCAATAACACATAAACTACTTAATGCACAATAATTAGATCCATAAGAATCAATTAAAGTAGCAGGATGTTTTACAAAAATCTTTGATATTTCAACCATATTACTTACAACACTAGATTTATCTTTATTGTCCAAATAAACAATATCATGTTCTAAATCTTTTTTATTATAATATATTTTTATTAACATAACACTTTTTTTCTTTTTCAAATAACGCTTTGCATCTAACTTTTCTTTTTTACTTAATAATTTATCAGAACTAATTTTCTTATAATTATTAATTTTCACAGTTCTAACGTTAGAAATAGATGCAAATAATTGACCAGTTAACATACTGGAAGAATCTCTACCAGAATTCATATCTGCTCCATGGTTATAAAGAAAATTATTCCAAAATGATGAAAATGAAATTAATAAAATAAAACCAGCTACTAAAGTACCAAACCTATATAATAAATCCATTTTTGAGAAATTTCTTAGAAATGAGAATAATGAAGAAAAAACTAAAGGAAAGAAAGCAATACAAATATATGGTTGCTTTAAGAAATAAGAAAATGGAATCAAAAACATGAAAAATAAACTATAGAATATTTTTTCTTTTTTTCCACCTGCATCAACCCATTTATATGCAAAGTAACATGATAAAACCATTAAGAAAATAGCTAAAATTTCAGTTAACAATGTATGAAAGTAACCAAAAACAACAGGATTAAAAATTGCAAATGTAAAAAACAAAAACTTAAATATTTTCTTAAATTTAATATCATCAAAAATTTCATTTGAAATCTTTTCGATAATAAAACAATATAATAAATATACAATAAAAAATAATGATAGAATACCAATAGCACTTTTTCCAAAAATTTTATCACCTAAATAAATAAATATTGGAAAAACAGGACCTCTAACAATATCCCACGTATAAAATGCCTTATTTTCTTCAAAAATATCTACATAAGATAAATAATGAGCACCATCCCATGTAATAGTAAGAGTAGCAGAAAAAAAAGCAATAGATAAAATAATTAATAAAAATAATTGTCTATTTTTCTTTATAAAATTCTTCATATTATACACCTAATCCTTATAACTATAAATTCCCTTAACATTCTTTTTATAATCCTTGTATCCTCTATACATACCACGAATTTTTCTATATTTATCTTTTTCCCAAAATAAAATATTTTTAAATCTACCAAATGCTCCACGTTTCATTTTATTTATTTCATTAGGAAACTGATCATAATATAAATCACTTAGATAATATAAATTTCTAATCATATAATACTGTCTAATATAATTATGATTAGTACAATAGAAAGTTTTCCATAAAAATTTTTTCTTTTCTATATTACCGAGATTGTGAATTAACTTAGAATCATTATATCTAATAACACTAAAGTTATGAACATTGGCATTCATACAATACTCAATATCAACATTATCTATAAAGAAATAATTCTTCCAACCACCAATTTGTTTCCATAAATCTAAATTAACAAAATTCCCAGAAGTCATAACTTCAACAACATTTTCTGAATGTACATCTGGAACTATTTTGTTTTCTTTAGTAACATGCCATGGTGAAACAATTGCAACTTTCTTATAATCAGAATTTAAAGTAAATTTAAGAAGTTTATTTAAATTATCTCCTGTAAATTCACTATCCTGATCCATAGTTAATATCCATTTATATTTTTCAGAATATGCTTTTTCAGCAGCAATATTCAAAGCTTTTGCGATTCCTACATTACCCTTATTCCAAATATATTCAATTTTCTTATTCTTTTTAAGAATATTAGAATTATCTTGATTACTGTTATCAACAACAAATAATTTATCAATAATATTAATATAACTTTTTATTTTATTATTTATATCATCATCCGGATTATATAAAACTACTACACCGCATATTTTCATATTATAAATGATAATCCTTATTCTTTATGGTTCTATAAGTTTGCTTTAAAATAAATAAATTAGCTTTAACAAATTCCTTTAATAGAACTTTTAAATTATGCTTTCTAGTATTAGATTTCACATCATAATTTCTCTTACAAGAATTAATAATTCTTCTATAACGAGAATCAGAGTAAAGATATTTATCTAATTTTACTTGATCATTATCAGTTAATTTATAATTTATAGGTCTAACTTTTTTACTAGATATACTATTGAGACATTCTTTATAATCAAAAATTCTTTTTTCAAAATCAAAATCTTCAGAAGTCTTAATCGCATTCTTTTTCATTTTATCAAGTTTTTTATTATCATTTAACAAGTCAACAACAGCATCAACATATACATCTGGATTATTAACATTATCAACAACAACTGAGTTTTCATTATTAACACAATATTCTAAATTACCGAGAGCATTTGAAACTACAGGAACAACACCTGAAGTCATAGCTTCTAGTGGTAGTAAACCAAAACCCTCACTTAATGAAGAATCAACTAAAATATCACACTTTGATAAAATAGAATGAATCTCATTTCTAGAAACAGGTCCTTTAATAACATTTAAGTTAATAGTAGAATTATTATTAACACAAAAATCAGAAACAACTGAATTATCAACAACATATAAATCTACATCATTACATGAAATAGTAATCTTTTTAATAATATCATTAAGAATAAATCCACCTTTTAAAGATTCACTTCTTAAATTCATAAAAATACCTTTTCTTTTATGTTTATCAACTTTATTTTTATGCAACATATTATAATCAATTGCATTACTAATTTTTAATGCATCAATATCAAATAATTTCTTATAACTATTTTTTAAAAAATCAGAAATTGTAAGAACATAATCAGCAATCTTAAATGAACTTTCAACCTCACCATATTTAGTACCTTCCAAAAACATAAATTCGTATCCTTGAGAGAAATAAATCATTTTTGCATTCTTCTCTTCTGCCATTTTTTTAGCAAAGAAGGTACTATCAAATATAGTAGCAATTAAATATTTTGCTTCAAATTTATCAAAATATAAAGGAGTAATTGGATTAAAAATCATTATTTCATTATATAAACCATTATATAAATTAAGCATTCCAATATTAACACCTAAAATAGATAAATAATTTACAAGCTCATTGATATAAATAACTCCACCAGCACCTTTACCCATTTGCGGTAAAACAAAAACAAAATCTAATTTTGGTATCTTATCCTCATCAGTTAAATTATCAAGTATAAATTTAACAGGATCATTTTTTTCATACTTAGAAAGTAATTTATAATATTCAGTTTCCCATCTATCAAAAAATATTTTTCTGTTTTTTTCAAGTCTTTCACTTCTCTTTTTATTAGAAGTATTGAAAGACATTTCTGCCTTGTGGAAAACATAAGTATCTAAAGCAACTTTAGCTTCAAAGCCCTTACTCATTGCTTGGAATTGATAATCTGTTTCATCTCCATAACCCATACCATATATTTCATCAAAATATCCAGTCTTTTTAATACATTCTTGAGAAATCATCAAACAATTCCCAACAACTGTACAAGCATCATAATTAATACCTGAAAACTTCTTTTCTAAAAGTTTATCCATTTGCATGTAAGAAAATCCAGGAAACATTTCAATAGTTAAATTAGCCGCATTTGAACACATTGGACAAATAAGTCCAATTTTTTTATTATTTTCCATATGACTAATTAATTTTTCAATAGTTCTATTTGCAACAAAACAATCTGTATTGAGAAGTAAAACATATTTTTCTTTAGATAAAGCAAATCCTTTATTTACATTTTTAATAAAACCTAAATTTTCTTCATTATGTATAACCTTTAATTTTTTATCTTTATATTTCTTCTGTAAATTATCAAGCATATTTGAAGTAATTTCATTTGACTTATCATCAATTAAATAAACAGTTCCCAATGTATTAATATCTGTATTATTATATAAAGCAAATACACACATTTCAACATATTCAGGAGCATTATAAACAGGAATTATAACATCACATTTTACCATATTAAACCTCCTCAGCAAAACCTTTTTGTAATTTATTAAACACTTTTAATCCTATTACAAATAAAACAATACTCTCTACTAAAACAATCAATAATAACGATAAATCAGGTACTTTTTTGTATAAAAATATATCACGATAACTATTAATTATTGGACACATAGGATTAAAATTAAGAATTGTTCTAATTTTTTTAGGAAATAATGAAGCAGAATATAAAACAGGTGTACCATAAAATAACATCATAATAAAGAAATTAATAATGTACTCAGCATCTCTAATATATACATCTATAGAACAAGTAATAAATAATATACCCATAGATAATATATATTGTATAAGAACAATTAATGGATAAAATAAAATATTAAAAGAATACCCTACTCCACTAAAAAATAAGAATATTAAAATAATAATACTAGATATAAGAAAATTAACCAATCCACTTGTTGCAATTGAAATAGGTAAAATTTCTCTTGGAAAGTAAACTTTCTTAATTATCCCTCCATTTACTAATATACAATTAGTACCTTGATTAATAACAGTAGTAAAAAAGTTCCAAGGTAATACTCCAATTATCAAAAAAGTAACATAATGAGGTTGTCCAGTTTTTAAAACAAATGGAAAAACAATTGCGTAAACTAAAGTCATTAACAAAGGATTTACAAAACTCCATAATACTCCTAAAAAAGAGCCCTTATATTTTCCTCTAATTTCCTTACTAACATTACTCTTAAGTAATTGTCTATAACTATATAAATCATTAAATAATTGCTTAAACATCTTTTAACCACACACCTTCAAATAATCATCAATTACTTCTTTAGTAGAACCATCTTCTTTAACTTCTCCATCACAAATCCAAATAGCTCTATTACATAAATCTTTTATAGGACCCAAACTATGACTAACTATAACAATAGTTTTATCAGAATCCCTTAATTGTTTAAGTTTGGCAAAACATTTATCTTGAAAATGCTGATCACCTACAGCTAGAATTTCATCAATTAATAAAATTTCAGCATCTACATTTATTGCAACAGAAAAAGCAAGTCTCATATACATTCCAGAAGAATATGTTCTAACAGGTGCATCTATGAATTCACCAAGCTCAGAAAAATCAATAATCTCTTGAACTCTTGAATCTATTTCAGCAGCACTAAGACCAAATATAGAAGCATTAAAGTAAATATTTTCTCTACCAGTAAAGTCAGGATGAAAACCAGCTCCAAGTTCAAGTAAAGAAGTTAATTTACCATTAGTGATAATAGTACCTTCTGTTGGATAAATAATCTTAGTCATTAATTTTAACAAAGTAGATTTACCACTACCATTAACACCAATCAAAGCAACAGTTTCCCCTTTTTTTATTTTAACATTAATGTTTTTTAAAACTTGATGATATGATACTTTAGATTTCTTCCAAAAAACAATACGTTCTTTTAAAGTATATGGTTTATCATACATAAGTTTAAATTTTTTTGAAACATTGTTAACAATTATTGCATAATTATTATCATTTTTACTTTTCATAACCAATATTAAACCTCCATTAAATATTAAATAGAAATTATATCTATTTAAACTTGGTAAAATGTTATAACTTACATGTATTATTTTACCATAAAATAAGAAATAGAAAAAGAAATAAATACATTTATACATATTTTTGCATAAAAAAGAATGAAAAATCATTCTTTATCTACAAATATTTATATCAACATAACCATTAATACCATTAACAAAGCCAGCATCAGTATATTGCCAAATTGACCAATTACCACTATAATCTGTAATTTTTCTAGGGATATTACTCCATGTATTATCATTATTTTTAGTTCCAGTATAATGTGCTATCCATTTAATTTTATCAGGATAAATATTTACTTGATTCTCAGCAAAATTTTTATTTGCATATATGTTACAATTAATTCCGTTTTGATTCATAACATTAATAAAATTAGGAATCAACAAATCAAATTGACTTTTTCCTCTATTATTTTCTTCTAAATCCCAATAAACACCTAATTTTAAATTATTACCAGTATATTGTCTTATAATACTAGAAAATAATAATGCCTCATCAGTTGATTCATGAACATCATTACCATTATATACTTCAGCATAACTATACCAATAAACTCCATATGGAATCCCTAATTGTTCACATTTCTTAGCAGCCTGTTTAATAAAATTAGTGTTAACTGTATATGCTTTTCCATAAGTTAAAGACCCACTACCAGCTTTTAAAATTATTCCATCAATATCACCAGAACTCCATAAAGAATTCCAATCAATAGAATTAATATTAACATTATAATTACTATCTACAACAGCTTGTGCACTTGATATATCAATATAAACTTTATAATTACTAATTAATAAATAACCATAATTATCAAATAAATATCTTGTTCCAGCTATTTTTTTATTACCATATGCTCTTGAACCATCAGCATAAAAATAAGATTTTTTTCCATTAATATCTTGCCATCCATTTGCTAAAAAATAATCATCATTAAACATATAATATTGTCCATCAATAAATTGTAATCCTTTTTTTAAAACACCATTAGAATCAGAATAACATTGCTTTTTATCTAATGTTATACTCCATCCTCTTTTTAATTGAGCAGTGTTTTGTCCAAAATGATAATAATTATCACCTATTTTATATATTCCTTTATAAAGACCTTCTTCCAAAGAAATATAATAATCATTTCCATCTATATTTTGA
>CADCIN010000004.1 GCA_902801525.1 uncultured Erysipelotrichaceae bacterium
CAAGTTTTGCGTTAAAATATAAAAACCCAGTTGAGTATAGAACCCAGCTAGGTTTTAAATAATGTTTTTTTAGTGTCTACTTTTTATTGACAACTTCAAGATAAATCTTTCTTTTTTATTATTCAACAATATCAGTAACGTTACCAGCACCAACAGTACGTCCACCTTCACGAATAGAGAATTTAGTACCTTGTTCAAGTGCGATTGAATGAATTAATTCAACATCCATATTAACGTTATCACCTGGCATTACCATTTCAGTTCCTTCTGGTAAAGTAATTACACCAGTAACATCAGTAGTTCTGAAATAGAATTGAGGACGATAGTTATTGAAGAATGGAGTATGACGTCCACCTTCTTCTTTGCTTAATACATATACAGCAGCTTTGAATTTATGATGAGGTGTAACTGATCCTGGTTTAGCAAGAACTTGTCCACGTTCAACATCTTCACGTCCGATACCACGAAGTAATACTCCTGCGTTATCTCCTGCTTCAGCAAAGTCTAATTGTTTACGGAACATTTCAATTCCTGTAGCAACTGTTTTTTGAGTATCTTTAATACCAACGATTTCAACTTCGTCATTTAATTTTAATTGTCCACGTTCAACACGTCCAGTAACAACTGTACCACGACCTGTGATAGTGAATACATCTTCAATACTCATTAAGAATGGTTTGTCGTTATCTCTTTCTGGAGTTGGAATCCAAGAGTCAACAGCATCCATTAATTCATCGATTTTACCAACCCATTCAGGATCTCCTTCAAGAGCTTTTAAAGCAGAACCACGGATAATTGGAGTTTCATCTCCATCGAATCCATATTCGCTTAATAAATCACGAATTTCCATTTCAACTAAATCTAATAATTCTGGATCGTCAACCATATCACATTTATTCATGAAAACAACCATTTTAGGTACTCCAACTTGACGAGCAAGTAAGATATGTTCACGAGTTTGTGCCATAGGTCCATCTGTAGCAGCAATAACTAAGATAGCTCCATCCATTTGAGCAGCACCTGTAATCATGTTTTTAACATAATCAGCATGTCCTGGACAGTCTACGTGTGCATAATGTCTCTTATCAGTACTATACTCAACGTGAGCAGTATTGATAGTGATACCACGTTCTCTTTCTTCTGGTGCTTTATCGATGTTAGCAAAATCAACAGCTTGGTTACCATTTTTTCCAGCTAAGCATTTTGTAATAGCAGCAGTTAATGTAGTTTTACCATGATCTACGTGTCCAATTGTACCAATGTTAACATGTGGTTTTGAACGATCAAATTTTTCTTTTGCCATAAATTTATTTCCTCCTTTTGTTTACAACTAATATTTTATCTAATTATTAGATAAAATTCAACTATTTTATATTATTTTAATTAATTTCCACTCTTTTTAATAATTTCTTCAGCAATGTTTTTAGGAACTTCCTCATAATGATCAGGGAACATAACGAATGTTGCTCTACCTTGAGTATTAGATCGAAGATTTGTTGCATATCCAAACATTTCTGAAAGTGGAACCATAGCACTAAGCTTGATTGCATTTCCTTGAGCTTCTTGTCCAAGTGGTTTACCACGACGAGAAGTTAAATCACCCATTACATTACCAAAATATTCTTCTGGAGTTGTAACATCAACTTTCATAATAGGTTCAAGTAATACAGGTTTACATTTATTTTTTGCTTCCTTAAGAGCTAAACTAGCAGCAACTTTGAAAGCCATTTCATTAGAGTCAACATCATGGTAACTACCATCAAATAATGTTGCTTTAACATCTATCATTGGATATCCAGCTAAAACACCTGTTTGTAAAGCTTCTTGTAATCCTTTGTCAACAACTGGAATATATTCACGAGGAACAACACCACCAACGATTTGATCAACAAATTCATATCCTTTATCTGGATTTGGTTCAAATTTAACCCAAACGTGTCCATATTGTCCACGTCCACCAGATTGTTTAATATATTTACCTTCACAATCAGCAGATTGCTTAATTGTTTCACGATATGCTACTTGTGGAGCACCAACATTTGCTTCTACGTTAAATTCACGTTTCATACGATCTACTAAAACATCTAAGTGTAATTCACCCATACCAGCAATAACTGTTTGACCAGTTTCATGATCAGTGTGAACTTTAAATGTTGGATCTTCTTCAGCTAATTTTTGTAATGCTAAAGCCATTTTATCTTGATCAGCCTTTGATTTTGGTTCAACAGCTAATTGGATAACTGGTTCAGGAACTACTAAACTTTCAAGAATAACAGCATTCTTTTCATCACATAAAGTATCACCAGTTGTAGTATTTTTTAAACCAACAGCGGCAGCAATATCTCCTGTGTATACATCAGTAATTTCTTTTCTTGTATTAGCATGCATTTGAAGAATACGACCAATTCTCTCTTTAGAATCTTTTGTAGAGTTTAAAACATATGAACCACTTGATAAGTGACCAGAATAAACTCTGAAGAAAGTTAATCTACCAACGAATGGATCTGTCATAACTTTAAATGCTAAAGCACTAAATGGTTCACTATCACTTGGGTGACGTAAAACTTCATTACCATCTAAATCAGTACCTTTAATTGAAGCTATATCTAATGGACTTGGTAAATAATCAATGACAGCATCAAGAAGTAATTTAATACCTTTATTTCCTAAAGCTGTTCCACACATAACTGGGAAGAATTCAGCTTTTAAAACACCATTTCTAATAGATTTTTTAAGCATTTCAACAGTAACTTCTCCTCCATCAAGGTAAGTCATCATTGTATCTTCATCATATTCAGCAACAGCATCAATTAAATCATTACGTTTTTCTTCAGCAATGTCTTTTAATTCTGCTGGAATTTCGATTTCAGTAGCATTTTCATGTTGATCACCATCATAGTGATAAGCTTTCATTGTTACTAAATCAATAACACCATCAAATTCACTTTCAGCACCAATTGGCCATTCAATAGGTTTAGCGTTAACACCTAAACGATCCTTAATTGTTTTTAAACTGTATTCAAAATTAGCACCCATTTTATCCATTTTATTTGCAAAAATAATACGAGGTACCATAAATTCTGAAGCTTGTCTCCAAACAGTTTCAGTTTGAGGTTCAACACCAGCTTGTGCATCGATTAATGCAACAGCACCATCAAGTACACGTAATGAACGAGAAACTTCAATTGTAAAATCTACGTGTCCTGGAGTATCGATTATGTTAAAGCGATAACCTTTCCAGTGAGCTGTTGTAGCAGCAGAAGTAATTGTAATTCCACGTTCTTGTTCTTGTGCCATCCAGTCCATTTGAGATTCACCATCGTGAGTTTCTCCAATTTTATGAGTGACACCAGTATGAAATAATATACGCTCAGTTGTTGTTGTTTTACCAGCATCTATATGAGCCATGATTCCAATATTTCTAGTCTTTTCTAAAGACGTATCTCTTGCCATATTTTATCTTCCTTCCTACCATCTATAATGAGCGAAAGCTTTATTAGCCTCAGCCATTCTATGAGTATCTTCACGTTTTTTAACAGCAGCACCAGTTCCGTTAGATGCATCTATTAATTCATTAGCTAAATTATCTGCCATACCTTTTCCACCACGTTCACGTGAATATTTAGTTAACCATCTAAGAGCTAAAGCTTGACTTCTAGCAGGTGTAACTTCAATAGGAACTTGATAGTTAGAGCCACCAACACGACGAGATTTAACTTCAAGTTGTGGTTTAATATTATCCATAGCTTCGTTAAAAACTTCTAATGGTTCTTTTCCTGTTTTATTTTTTACTTGCTCAAAAGCATCATAAACGATTGATTGAGCAATACCCTTTTTACCATCTAACATAATAGTATTAACTAGTTTAGTAACTACTTCTGACTTATATATTGGATCTGGTAAAACACTTCTTTTAACAGCACGTCTCTTACGCATTATATTTTCCTCCTTTCAAAAATTAACTAAGATTACTTTTTAGGTCTTTTAGCACCGTATTTACTACGACCTTGCATACGATCTTTGACACCGGCAGTATCTAATGTTCCACGAACAATATGATAACGAACTCCGATAAGATCCTTAACACGACCACCACGAATCAAAACAACACTATGTTCTTGTAAGTTATGTCCGATACCAGGAATATAAGTATCAACTTCTTTACCATTTGATAAACGAACACGAGCATATTTACGTAATGCTGAGTTTGGTTTCTTAGGTGTCTTAGTTCCAACACGAGTACAAACACCACGTTTTTGAGGTGATTTAGTATCAGTTGATTTTTTCTTGATAGTATTTAAACCAACACCAAGAACTGGAGCTTTACTCTTTCTTGTTTTATCACTACGATTTTTACGAACTAATTGATTAATTGTAGGCATAAAATATATCTCCTTTCTTTACACATATCCAGGTGTATCATTTTTCTTTTTAAATAAAGCTTTGCCGTAGCAAAGCCCACTTAACAAGTAAAAATAATATATCATTAAGATAAGAAATTGTCAAGCAAAATATTAAATTACGGTGTAACAGTTGTTGTATTAGTATAAATATTTTTATTTTTAGAACCTTCTTCAATACCAGATTTATAAGCAAGAATAGTAAAAACCAAAATAAAAATAAAGAAAATTGCAACAAATCCAATCATTGTACTTAAACCCCAACCTCTATTATTTAATTTATAATTCACATTATCACATCCCAAAATAATTTTAAATCATTTTATAAAAAAAGTAAACAAAAAGAAGTAAGTATTAAACTTACTCCATAAATTCATCTTCTAATTTTTCTAAAGGTTCTTTATCAATAAATTGATTTTGTAATTCATAATCAACATTTTGATAAGATTTGATTCCAGTACCAGCAGGGATTAATTTTCCAATAATAACGTTTTCCTTAAGTCCGCTTAGTGGATCAACTTTACCTCTAATAGCAGCATCAGTTAAGATACGAGTTGTTTCTTGGAAAGAAGCTGCAGATAAGAATGAATCAGTTTCAAGAGCAGCTTTAGTAATACCAAGTAAAATAGGTTTACCTAAAGCAGGTTTTTTGCCACTAATTACAGTAGATTTATTTTGATCAGTAAATTCACGGAAGTTTACTAATGCTCCTGGGATTAACTTAGTATCTCCACCTTCAACAATTCTAATCTTAGAAATCATACGTCTAGCAATAACTTCGATATGTTTATCAGAAATTTCAACACCTTGAGAACGATAAGTGTATTGAACTTCTTTTAAGATATATTCTTGTGTAGTAAGTGGATCAGTTACAGCAAGTAATTCTTTTGGAGAAATAGCACCTTCTGTAAGTTTTTGACCACAAGTAACAACGTCACCTTTTTCTACACAAATCTTAGCTCCATAATTAGAAACATGTTCTTTAGTTTCAACATCGTTAGTAATACTAATTTTGTATTTACCATGATCTTCTTTAATCTTAGATACTTTACCATCGATTTCAGCAATAGTAGCTTTACCTTTTGGATTACGTGCTTCAAATAATTCTTGAACACGAGGAAGACCTTGAGTGATATCTTCTCCACCAGCAACACCACCAGTATGGAAAGTACGCATTGTAAGCTGAGTACCAGGTTCACCAATTGATTGAGCAGCCATAACACCTACAGCTTCACCAATTTCAACTAAGTTACCTGTTGCTAAGTTACGTCCATAACATTTTTGACATACACCATTAGCACAACCACATGTTAAAATAGTACGTATTTCAACTTCTTTAATTCCAGCTTTAACAATTTTTTCAGCTATTGATTCAGTAATCATTTCTAATTTATCAACAATAACTTCCTTTGTTTCTGGATTAATAATTTTTTTATTAGCATATCTGCCAACAATACGATCATATAATTTTTCAATTATAGCACCAGTCTTATCATTAATAAAATCTCTAACAACAACACCTTGATCAGTACCACAATCTTCTTCCCTTACAATCATATCTTGAGATATATCAACTAAACGACGAGTTAAGTATCCAGAATCTGCAGTCTTTAAAGCAGTATCTGCAAGACCTTTACGAGTACCATGTGTAGATAAGAAGAATTCAGCAACTGAAAGACCTTCTCTAAAGTTAGAAAGAACTGGAATTTCAACTGGTTGTCCGTTTGGTTTAGCCATCAAACCACGCATACCAGCAACTTGTCTAAGCTGTGTAATATTACCACGAGCCTTAGAATTCATCATCATAAAGATAGGATTATCAACATGTTGTTGAGATATTTCTTGTAAGTCATCCTGTACTTTATCAGTAGCATCATTCCATGTTTCAACAACTTTTGAATATCTTTCTTCTTCAGTAATTAAACCACGTTTATATTGTTTATTTATTTTATCAACAATAGCTTGAGCATCAACGACAATTTGATCTTTTTTCTTACTTGTTTCAACATCGAAAAGAGAAATAGTAATACCAGCGATTGTAGAATATTTAAATCCTAAATCTTTTAATTTATCAAGCATTGAAGAAGTTTCAACAGTTTTATATCTCTTAAATACTTGTGCAATGATTTTTTCAAGAGTTCCTTTAACAAAAGGTTTAACTAAAGGCATTTCTGCAATAGCTTTCTTTAAATCAGTACCTTTTTCTAAGAAATATTTATTAGGTGTAATATTTTGAATATTTTCATCAGTTGGTTCATTAATATAAGCAAATGAATCTGGTAAGATTTCATTAAATTTAATTTTACCAACTGTAGTAACTAAATATTTACCTTTTTGTGTTTCAATAAATAATTTATGTTTGAATGAATCTACAGGAACTATAATACGAGTATGTAATGTAATTTCTCTTCTTTCATAAGCCATTAAAGCTTCATCAGTATTTTTAAATACTCTACCTTCTCCATCTTCTCCAGCTTTTTCCATAGTAATGTAATAGTTACCTAAAACCATATCTTGTGATGGAGTAACGATTGGATCTCCTGATTTTGGATGTAAAATATTATTAGAACCAAGCATTAATAGTCTTGCTTCAGCTTGAGCTTCTTCAGAAAGTGGAACGTGTACAGCCATTTGGTCACCATCAAAGTCAGCATTAAATGCAGGACAAACAAGTGGATGTAGTCTGATAGCTTTACCACCAACTAAAACTGGTTCAAATGCTTGAATACCAAGTCTATGTAGTGTAGGAGCACGGTTTAACATAACTGGATGTTCCTTAATTGCTTCTTCTACAATGTCCCAAACAACAGGATCTTGATTATCAATTAATCTCTTTGCAGCTTTAATATTATGTGCAATATCTTTTTCTACTAAACCATGAATAACATGAGGTTTAAATAATTCTAGAGCCATTTCTTTAGGAATACCACATTGATACATTTTAAGTGAAGGACCAACAACGATAACTGAACGTCCAGAGTAGTCAACACGTTTTCCTAATAAGTTTTGACGGAAACGACCTTGTTTACCTTTTAACATACTAGATAAAGATTTTAATGGTCTATTACCTGCACCAGTAACACTTCTGCCACGTCTACCATTATCAAATAAAGCATCTACTGCTTCTTGAAGCATACGTTTTTCATTTTGAATAATGATTCCAGGTGCACCTAAATCAATAAGTTTCTTTAAACGATTATTACGATTAATTACACGTCTATATAAATCATTTAAATCACTTGTTGCAAAACGACCACCATCAAGTTGAATCATAGGTCTTAGATCTGGTGGAATAACAGGAATACAATCAAGTATCATCCA
This sequence comes from uncultured Erysipelotrichaceae bacterium, assembly GCA_902801525.1. Classification (GTDB taxonomy): domain Bacteria; phylum Bacillota_I; class Bacilli_A; order RF39; family UBA660; genus RUG14670. Next base: position 7,722 of record CADCIN010000004.1, read on the forward strand.
CTCAGGTCTATTTCCTGATTTATAGAAAGCATCAAGTACATCTAATCTCTTTAATAAACGAGTTCTCTTTTGTCCTTGAGCATCTTCTAATTCTTTAGTAATAGTATCTATATCTTTCTTAAGATCAACTTTCTTAAGTAATTCTTTAATTGCTTCAGCACCCATTCCAACTTTGAAACCAGTACCATATTTTTCATAATAAGAACGATATTCTTTTTCAGATAATGTTTGATTATTTTCTAAAGGGGTATTTCCCTTATCAATAACAACATAACTAACAAAGTATAAAACTTCCTCCAAGTCTCTTGGACTCATATCAAGAACAAGACCCATTCTTGAAGGAACACCCTTAAAGAACCAAATATGAGAAACTGGAGAAGCAAGTTCAATATGACCCATACGTTCACGACGTACTTTAGATCTTGTAACTTCAACTCCACATCTGTCACATACGATATTTTTATATCTTACTCTTTTATATTTACCACAAGCACATTCAAAATCTTTAGTTGGGCCAAAAATCTTTTCACAGAATAAACCATCACGTTCAGGTCTTAATGTACGGTAATTAATTGTTTCAGGTTTTTTAACTTCTCCATATGACCATTCACGAATCTTTTCAGGAGAAGCAATGCCAATTTTTAACGCTTCAAATTTATTAACATCTATCATTAAAGATCAGCTCCTTCCTCATCAGAATCAAATTCAACTTCTAAATCATCTAATTCTTCATTCATATCATCAAATTCATCGTCTTCTGTAGAATCATCTAAATCTTGTGTTTCTAAAGTATTATTTAGTTCTTCGTTATTTGAAGAATCCAATTCATCAATAGATAATTTCATATTATCACGATCCTCAGCTTCTTCAATTTCTTTAAGATCAATATTTTGACCTTCATCATTTATAATTGAAACATCTAATCCTAAAGCTTGGAACTCTTTCATCAACACTCTAAATGATTCAGGAACTCCTGCTTCTTCGATTTGTTGTCCTTTAATAATATCTTCATAAACCTTAACACGTCCTAAAACGTCATCTGATTTATAAGTAATAATTTCTTGTAAAGTATGAGCTGCACCATATGCATATAATGCCCAAACTTCCATTTCACCAAATCTTTGTCCACCAAATTGAGCTTTACCACCAAGAGGTTGTTGTGTAACTAAAGAGTAAGGTCCTGTAGAACGTGCATGAAGTTTATCATCAACCATGTGGTGAAGTTTAATCATGTACATTACACCAACAGAAATTCTATTATCAAATGGTTCACCAGTACGTCCATTATATAAAATAGTTTTTCCATCTTCATCCATTCCAGCTTCTTTCATAGTTGCTTGAATATCTTCAATATGAGCACCATCAAATACTGGAGTAGCAATATGAACTCCTAATTTCTTAGCAGCCATACCCATATGAATTTCAAGGATTTGTCCTAGGTTCATACGAGAAGGAACACCTTGTGGATTAAGCATAACATCTACTGGAGTACCATCTGGCATGTAAGGCATATCTTCTTGAGGTAAGATTAATGAAATAACACCTTTGTTACCATGACGTCCAGACATTTTATCTCCAACTTGAATTTTACGTTTTTGAATAATATATACTCTAATAACTTTTGAAACCCCTGCAGGCAATTCATCATTATCTTTTCTAGTATAAATTTTAATATCATGAACAATACCATCTCCACCATGAGGAACACGAAGTGATGTATCTCTAACTTCACGAGTCTTTTCACCAAAGATAGCATGTAATAGTTTTTCTTCAGAAGTTAATTCAGCAACACCTTTAGGAGTAACTTTACCTACAAGGATATCTCCTTCTTTAACTTCAGTACCAATAGTAATAATACCATTTTCATCAAGATTACGACGAGCTTCTTCACTTACATTAGGAATATCTCTAGTAATTTCTTCTGGTCCAAGTTTAGTCTCACGACATTGCATTTCATAATCTTCTAAGTGAAGAGATGTAAATTTATCATCTTTAACTAAATTTTCATTTAAGATAACCGCATCTTCATAGTTATAACCATTAAATGTCATGAAAGCAACTGTCATATTTTTACCTAATGCAAGTTCACCCATATTAGTTGAGTTACCATCAGCAAGAACTGTTTCTCCAGCAACTACTTTATCACCAACATGAACAATTGGTCTTTGGTGAGAACAAATACTTGAGTTTGCTAATTCAAAGTTTGCAACATCATATGTTTCAGAACCTTCTTTTGTCTTAACAACAATTTTCTTAGCATCAACATATTCAACAACACCATTATGTTTTGCAATAATTTCAACACCCGAATCTTTTGCAGCTATATATTCAACACCTGTACCAACTAAAGGAGCTTCAGTTTTAATAAGTGGCATAGCTTGACGTTGCATGTTGGCACCCATTGATGCACGAGTAGCATCATCATGTTCCAAGAATGGAATACAACTAGTTGTAACTGATACAACTTGTTGAGGTGAAACGTCAATAAAATCAACTTGCTCAGGTTTAGCTAAAATATTCTCACCACGGAAACGAGCATTAACAACTTCGTCCGTAATAACATTTTCTTCATTTGTACCAACAACTGATTGAGAAATAATATAATCTAATTCTTCATCAGCTGTTAAATATTCAACATCATCTGTAATTTGTGAGTTAACAACTTTACGATATGGAGTTTGAACAAATCCATATTCATCAATTTTTGCGTAACTTGAAAGCGATGTAATTAATCCGATATTTGGACCTTCAGGAGATTCAATTGGACAAATTCTACCATAATGTGATGCATTAACGTCACGAACTTCAACACCAGCTCTATCTCTTGATAAACCACCAGGTCCTAAAGCAGATAAACGACGTTTATTAGTAAGCTCAGCAATTGGATTAGTTTGATCCATGAATTGAGATAATTGTGAACTACCAAAGAATTCTTTCATAGCAGCAGTTACTGGTCTAATATTAATTAATGTTTTAGGCGTAACATCTTCCATTTCTTGTGTAGTCATTCTTTCACGAATAACTCTTTCCATTCTAGATACACCAATTCTAAATTGATTTTGTAATAATTCACCAACTTGACGAATACGTCTATTTCCTAAATGATCGATTTCATCAAAGTTACCAACACCATGTAATAAGTTTAAGTAATATGATACAGATGCATAAACATCTGAAATAGTTAAACGTTTAACATCAATACTTTGGTCATTACCAATAACAATAAGTTTAGCTTTTTTATCAGATGGATCAACGACTTTAATTTCTTGTACAACATTAAATGTATCTAAATCATTATTGATTTTGATTTCTTTAACACCATATCCTCTACTTAATACGTCTTTAACTTCATCAATATTAGTTTTATCAATTAAAGTACCTTTAGCAAAAGCAACTTTATCTCCATCTAAAACATCTTCAGCAAGTGTTTGATTTAATAATCTATCTGCAACGTTAAGTTTCTTATTAAATTTATATCTACCAACTTTAGCTAAATCATATCTAAATTCATCAAAGAATCTAGTAATAATTTGGTTTTTAGAAGAATCTAATGTAGCAGGTTCACCTGGTCTTAATTTTTCATAAATTTCAATTAAAGCTTCATCAGTATTCTTTGTAGAATCTTTTGCAATAGTATTCTTTAAAAAATCATCTTCTCCGAAAGTTTTTAAAATATCTTCATCACTAGATAGACCAAAAGCTCTAAGTAATGTAGTTAATGTAACTTTTCTAGTACGATCAATTCTTACATAAAGAACATCTCTAGCATCGGTTTCAAATTCTAACCAAGTACCACGAGTTGGAATAATTTGAGAAGTAATTAATTCACGTCCATTTTTATCTATTTCATGATTGAAATAAACACTTGGAGATCTAACTAATTGTGAAACAATAACACGTTCAGCACCATTAATAACAAATGTACCACTGTCTGTCATTACAGGCATATCACCCATAAAAATTTCTTGTTCCTTAACTTCACCAGACTCACGATTAAATAGTCTAACATCAACTTTTAAAGGAGCAGAATAAGTTGATTCCCTATCTTTACTTTCTTTTATTGAAAAACGAGGTTTTTCAAAATGATAATCACCAAATTCAAGTGATAAAGTTCCAGAAAAATTTTCTACTGGAAATAAATCTTCAAATACTTCTTTGATTCCTTGTTCAGTAAACCATTTATATGATTTTTTCTGAATTTCAAGTAAATCTTTTAGTTCATAAGTATTTCTAATTCTAGAGAAATTACGTCTTTCTCTATAGTTACCATATTTAACAATTTTATATGCCACTAAATATTCACCCCAATACAAATAATAATTAAAAAAGAATATATTTATAAAATATATTGCCAATTTTTATTAATAACACAAAAGCAGTAATATGTCAATTAAATCTGGCATTTTATAATATAAAATCCTTTCTTTTTTTCCAATATATCAATAGTATATATTTTCTTTAAGTCGATAATTAACGATTTAGCACCTTGCTCCTTACGTATAACTATAAATAGATTGCCTCCATCAATTAAATGATCCTTTGCATTCATAACAATATCATAAACAATATGTTTTCCAGCTCTAATTGGTGGATTAGTAATAATAGTAGAATATTTGTCATTAATATTTTCGTAACAATTACTCTCAAAAACATTAATATTATCCACTTTATTTTCAATACCATTTCTTTTAGTTAAATGTAATGCTCTTAAATTAACATCAACCATATCAACATATGCACCAGTAATTTTACCAATAACAATTCCAAGTACACCATAACCGCAACCCATATCCAGAATTTTGTCTCCAACCTCTTCAAGCGGGATTGCATCAAGAAGAAGTCTACTGCCAAAATCCAAACCATCCTTTGAAAAAACTCCATTATCAGTATAAAATACAAATTTATGTGATTTTACAAAGCATTCAGTTTTTCTAATGTTACTTGGTAAATTTTCATTTGTAAAATAATGACCCATATAATCGCCTCGAAAAAAAAAGAAGGAGAAAACTAAATAAATTTAATTAGTTTTCTCCCTTTCGAAACATATAATACAACAAATTTAAATATATGTCAAATATTTTTTCAAAAAAAAAGAGAAAATTCTCTTTTTCTATTATTTAACTTCTACAGTTGCTCCAGCTTCTTCTAATTTAGCTTTAATTTCTTCAGCTTCAGCTGTTGGAATATTTTCTTTAACTGCTCCATTATTATCAACTATATCTTTAGATTCTTTTAATCCTAATCCAGTAATTTCTTTAACTACTTTGATTACAGCAACTTTAGCAGCTCCTGCATCAGCGATTGAAACTGTAACAGTACTTGGAGCACTATCAACAGCTCCTGCTGCAGGTGCAGCTGCAACTGCTACTGCAGATGGATCAACACCAAATTCTTCCTTCATCATATCTACTAATTCTTTAATTTCTAATAAGTTTTTTTCTTTTAAAGCTTCAATAATATCTTTATTTTCAATTTTAGCCATTTTTAAATCCTCCCTATATAATTATTTGTTTTTCTTATTATTTATTTTCTTCTAAATTTTGTGCATGTAAATCAAGACAAATTGCAACATTTTTAACATGTTCAATTAATCCACCAGCAAACATAGTAAGTAAGCCATCTCTAGATGGAATAGAAGCATACTCTTCAAGTTTAGCTTGATCAGCAGTTTCTCCATCAATAATCCCTACTTTTAAAACTAAGGCTGGATGATTTTTAGCAAATTCACTTAAAACTTTAATAGCAGCTATTTGATCAGCACTATAAGCAAATGCGCTTGGTCCTTCCAAAGCATCTCCAAGATCAATATTTAAATCTTTGAAAGCTCTTGCCATTAATGTGTTCTTATAAACTTTGTAATCTGAATTACTTTCTCTAAGTTTACGACGTAATTCTTTTGCTTCTGAATCAGTAATTCCACGGTAATCAAATAATACAACGGAATTTGCAGTTTCAGTACGTTCTTTAATTTCATCGATAACAACTTGTTTTTGTTTTAAGATTTTTTCACTTGCCATCAAAACACCTCCTTAAAAAATTAATTTAGGGATGCCATACATAAAAAAGTCCTTATGGTTATAAGGACTTTTATTACTTTAAAGTTAAAGTCCTCGGTAGGATTTACATTTTACCTACTGTCTATGGCACCAACAAATCGTATTTATTATAAACTATATTTTTTTATTTGTCAAAGTTATTTTCAACTTTTACACCAGGACCCATTGTAGATGATATAGAAATATTCATAATATATTCACCTTTAGCAGTTGCTGGTTTAACTTTAATGATTGTAGAAACAAATGCATTTAAGTTTTCAAGTAAGTCTTCATCTGAGAATGAAACTTTACCGATAACTCCGTGAACATTACCGAATGAATCAGTTCTGTATTCAACACGTCCAGCTTTAACTTCGTTAACAGCTTTAGCAACATCCATTGTAACTGTACCAGTCTTAGGATTTGGCATTAAACCTTTAGGTCCTAAAATACGTCCTAATTTTCCTAATAGTGGCATCATATCTGGTGTAGCAATCATAGTATCAAATTCAAACCAATTTTCCTTTTCGATTTTTTCTAACATATCAACATCACCAACAAAATCAGCACCAGCATCTTTTGCTTCTTGAGCTTTAGGTCCACGAGTAATAACTAAAACTCTATTAACTTTACCAGTTCCCTTTGGTAGAGATATAGCACCTCTTAATTGTTGATCAGCTTTTTTTGTATCAAGATTTAATCTCATAGCAATTTCAACAGATCCATCAAAAGAACTAGTAGAAGTTTCTTTAACTAATTTAACTGCTTCTTCTTTAGAATATAATTTATTCTTTTCGATTTTTGAAACAGCTTCATTATATTTCTTACTTCTCTTTTTCATTATAATTCCTCCTTATGTGGTATATAGCGGATATAACCTTCCACATAGGTAAAACCTACATGAAGAATCTTAATTTATTCTATTAATTATTCAGTTTCTGAATCATTACCTTCAACAACAATACCCATGTTTTTAGCTGTTCCTTCAACAATTTTCATTGCTTGTTCAACATCATAAGCATTTAAGTCAGGTAACTTAATTTCAGCGATTTCTTTTATTTGATCCTTTGATAAAGTTGCAACAACTTCGTTTGCTCCTTTAACAGAACCTTTATTAATTTTAGCATATTTCTTTAACAAGAAACTTGTAGGTGGAGTTTTGATTACGAAATCAAAACTTCTATCATCATAAATAGAAATTTCTACTGGTAAAATATCTCCCATTTTATCTCTAGTTGCATCATTATATTTTGTACAAAATTCTTGTAAGTTAATTCCTGCAGGTCCTAAAACAGTACCAACTGGTGGAGCTGGCGTAGCTTTTCCTGCTTGAATAGCTAATTTTATTTTTTTAATTGCTTCCTTTGCCACGAAAAACACCTCCTATATTATAGTTTTCGCGAGTGGTCCAAATAGCTTGATTCCCGCTTTCATAAATGCAAACCACGCTTCCCACTAAATCTATATTAAATTAATATAGCCCTTAAATAATAACACAAAGATTATTTTTTTGCAACATAAATTTAAAAACACTTAAATTTATATCTTTTGAATTTGACCAATTTCAACTTCAACAGAAGTTTCCTGTCCAAATAAATCAACTAATAAGTTAACTTTTTGAGTTGCAATATCAATTGAATCTACAGTACCAAACATACCATTAAATGGACCGGAAATTATCTTGACTTTTGTATCAACTTCTAAATCTTCTGAAACATTAATTCTACTAATTCCCATACTATTAAGTATTTTATCTACTTCATATGGTTGTAAAGGAGTAGGTTTAGCACCTTTTCCACTTGATCCAATAAACCCTGTAACACCAGGTGTATTTCTAACAGCATACCAAGCTTCATCAGTCATAACCATTTCAACAAGAATATACCCAGGAAACATTTTTTTAACTTTTTCCTTAGTAACCCCATCTTTGACTTCAACGATTTTTTCTTCAGGAACTACAACTCTACAAATAAAGTCTTTCATATCCATAGATTCAGCTTTTGCTTCAAGTTTTTCTTTAACATTATTTTCGTGTCCAGAATAAGTATTAACTACATACCATTGTTTTTCCATAAATTATTCCTCCTAACCAACTAAAGATTGTGCAAATGCAAAAATTATCTCAATTAAGAAACAAAATAAAGCACTAAAAACTATAAAGAATACAGTAGCAATAGAATATTTTATCAATTCCTGTTTAGTAGTCCAGTGAATTTTCTTTGTTTCACTTTTAACTCCATGACAGAATATCATAAACTTATCCAATAATGATTTATTCTTTTTAGAAAAATTAGATTTTTTCTTGTTTTTATTACTTTTTTGAGAAGTCTTTTCTTCTTTAACACTTTTATTATTCTTTTTTAAATCATATAATTCAGTATTTTCTTTTTCCTTAACAACTTCAGCCATTTTTTCACCTTTTTCCTCAAAATAAAAACACTATTAAGTGCCTCTAGACATAAATTAACACAAACAAAAAAAAATGTCAATAAATTAAGACATTTTTGAGAAAAATAATAATAAAAATAAAATTATACCAACAACAGAAATAATTATTGGAAAAATCAAAGTACCAACAAATGCAGCATCGTGTCTTCTATTAATTTTATTATAAATATTATCATTAATTCTAGTATTTGAATCAATAATATTTTTTCCATTTGATCTTACTAATGCTTTTGGATTTTGACTTCCCATTAAATTTCCAAAACTATTAGTATTAGAATTAGAATCATTTTCATTATCAAATTGACTAACAAGATTATCATAATTTCTTTGTTTTAGTTGCATAATGAAATCACTATAATAAACATTTGCCCCTCTTTGAATAATACCTCTAAAATAATTAACATAATCACTAGGAATAAAAGTAGTAAACTTATCAAAATTTTCTCTTACAAAGTTAAGTTTCAAATAATCTAGACAATTTGAATAGATAGCAATTTGTAAAAAAGCAAAATTTAATATATCTTCATTTTTTAAACTTTGATTTTTAAAATTATCATCAGTCATTTTTAATAAACTGTCATACTTAATAAATTTTTCAGAATTATTTAATAGAGTAATTTTATTTGGGTTAAATGATTTAATACAGTAACCATGTTCATGTAAATATTTCATAGTTAAATCCATATTAAAAAAAAGATTACTTATTTCATCTTGAGTCTTACCATTTAACCAGCTACTAAGTTTTAAAGACTTATCTAACTCTGAATCTCTCATAAACCATCTCCTATTATATTAATAATAATACAATAGAAAAAAAAAGGCAAATACATCATGAAACTTTTTTCAAAATTTGTCTAATTTTACATAAACGACTATCCACAGTATTGACCGGAATACCTAATAAATTACTTATTTCATTATAACTAAAACCATTATATTTTAGTTCAAAAACCATACTTTGCTTAAATGATAATAAATTTATAATTTTATAAAAGAAATCATGTTCATTTAAATATGAAAAAGAATCTTTACTAACAAAATAATTACTTACAAGCTCAAAATCTAAATACATAGCTAAATTTAAAACATCATTTTTATTAGTACTTAGTTTTTTACAATATGAATTAACTTGTCTTTCAATACACAGGCAAGCAAATGAATAAAATTTGCACACAAATTTATCGTTATAATCTTTAATTGCAGAAAGTAAACCAATATATCCTTCTTGTACTAAATCATCAAAATCAGCACCCTTTTTAAAAGCAAAAGAAGTATACTTAGAAACAATCTTTTTAACAATATAATCATATTTTAAAAATAAAATATTTTTACTATAATCATCATTTTCCTTTATCATATATAAAAGTTCATAATCATTTATATCTTTATAATTCATAATATCCTACTTTCTATTACGAACTACCTCATATATCATTATTCCACTTGCAACACTAGCATTTAAACTATTTGTTTTTCCATACATAGGAATTTTAACAACAAAATCACAAGATTTTCTGACAAGTTCTGAAATACCACTACCTTCATTACCAATTACTAAAGCAATATTACCAGAATAATCAACATCTCTATAATCAACACTATTTTCAAGAGCAGTACCAACAATCCAGAAATTATTCTTTTTTAAAGTTTTAATTGTATTAACAATATTTGATACAGATACAATTTTAACATTATCAAGTGTACCAACACTTGTTTTCATAACTGTTGATGTTATTTGAACCTGTCTATTCTTTGGCATAATAATAGCATCAACACCTGCTGCTTCACAAGTTCTAATTATTGCGCCTAAATTATGTGGATCTTCAATGTGATCTAAAATAACAATAAATTGAGAAGTACTAAGAATATCATTTAATTCATAATACTTGTAGTCCTTAATGAAAAGTATTATACCTTGGTGAACCCCCTTTGACAAACGATCCATTTCATACTTTGGCTTAAATTCATATTTAATATTGTTATTTTGTATTAAAGAAATTATATTTTTCTCATTAAAGCCTTCTTGTAAAATAATATTTTTAATCTTATCTGGATTTTTTAACAATTCAATAGCTACATTTCTACCATAAACTAACATTTTACACCACCTAATACATAATTCATTATCTCATCAATTCTCTCTTTATCATTTTCTAAATCTAAATAACCAAGTAAAGCTTCTAGTCCAGTAGCATACTTATAAGTAATAATATCACAATTTTTAGGATGAGAAGTAGTTTTATAATTACGAGCTCTTCTAACAATATCAAGTTCATTTTCTGACAAGAAAGAATTATCAATCATATTTTTTAAAAAAGACGCTTGTGAATTAGCACTAACATATTTAACTGCCTCTTTTTGTAAATCATTAACATTAGCAATTCCTTTATTAACTAGAAAGTGTCTAATATAACCTTCATAGACACAATCACCAATATATGCTAGTACTAGTGAATTAATCTCAATAGTTTTCATAAATCCCCCTAATTAAATAATTTCGTATTTTGTTCCCTCTCTAGAATCAATTAATTTAATTCCTTTTTCCAATAGTTCATCTCTAATTTTATCTGCACTACTATAATCTTTTAAAGATTTAAATTTATTTCTTTCTTCTATTTTATTAAGAACATAAGATTCAAGTTCAGAAGAGATATTAATATCAGAATCATTCTTAAATAAATCTAAAGAAAAAACTTTATCAAAAGATTTAATTAAAGAAATCTTAGTATTACCTGAAATGGAATTATCCTTAATAACATCATATAAAACAGTTAAAGCATTGGAAGTATTTAAATCATCTTCAATTGTAGAAATAAATTTGTTATTGTAATTATCAAAATCTTCTTTTGAAAAATTACCATCATTTGAAATATTACTAATTTTAGACTTTAATTTATCTAAAATATCACTATTCTGTTTTAAAATGTCATATGAAAACATTAATTGCTTTCTATAATGAGAATTTAAACACATAAATCTATATGAAAGAGGATTATATCCCATTTCTTTAAGTTTAGAGACTGATAAAACTGCCCCCTTACTTTTACTCATCTTACCAGAACTATCTAATAGATGTTCATTATGGAACCAATAATTACACCATTTATGACCTAAATATGCTTCACTCTGAGCTATTTCATTTGTATGATGTGGAAAAATATTATCAACTCCACCACCATGAATATCTAAATAATCTCCTAAATATTTTATTGAAATACCAGTACATTCAATATGCCAACCAGGATAACCTCTGCCATAAGGAGAATCCCATAATAATTCATGATTAGCAAATTTAGAAGATGTAAACCATAAAACAAAATCTGCTTGATTCTTTTTATTATTATCTTCTTCAACAGAATCTCTAGCACCAACAACCATTTCATCTTCCCTGTGATTTGTTAAACAGTAGTAATCATTAAGTTTACTAGTATCAAAATAAACATTACCACCAGATTGATATGCATATCCTTCATCTAATAACTTAGAAATTATTTTTAAATAAAAATCAATATTATCAGTAGCTTTAGAAACAATTTCAGGAACTTTGCAATTAATTAGTTTAAAATCTTCGAAAAAAGCTTTAGTATAAAAGTCAGCAATTTCCATTGATGTTTTATGTTCTTTTTTAGCAGCCTTTTCCATCTTATCTTCACCAGAATCAGAATCACTTGTTAAATGTCCAACATCAGTAATATTCATACATCTTGTCACGCTGAAACCTAAATATCTTAATGACTTTTCTAAAATATCATGACCAATATAATTTCTCATATTACCAATATGTGCATAACTATATACAGTAGGTCCACATGTATACATTTTGACATTCTTTCCATCAATCGGAACAAATTCCTCAATAGTTCTAGATAAAGTATTATAAATTTTCATAAAAATCACCTATGTGTATTATAACACAAAGAATAATTATTGAAAAATATTATTATTAATATAATTATTCACCTGCTTATCTATAAAAGTTAAACCATACTTATCATAATCTAATGTTAAAAAAATTGAATTTAAAACTTTATCATTAATACTTTTATTATCAAAGTCATAAGATAATAATTTACTTTTTATAATTTTTAAAACATCTTTTTTTAAAATATCTTTAAAATTTAGAACTAAATCAAAAGATTTTAACAATTCAACATCAAAATATTTAGATAGTAAATTAAATTCATCGAACTCTCCATTAACAAAACCAATGTTTTTATTTTTAATTTTTAAATCACAAGTAAAGAAAAAAATAATATTACTGACATCTACCTTTTCACCAATGGAATTAGTAATAAATCCTTCTTTAATACCATCAATAAAAAGATTTAATATTCTCTTATTTGACAAATTCAAATTCTCAATTAAAACAACTGAAAAAGGATGAAATTTAATTTTATCTAAAAAAGTTTTATTGTCATTATAACCAACATATCCGGGAGCACTACCAATAATTCTAGAAATTGACTGACTATCGGAAAATTCAGAAAAATTTAATACAAAAAAATTATCTTTTCCAAAAATACTAGTTGCAAACTCATTAACAAATTTTCTTTTTCCAACACCATTAGATCCATACAACATAAAACTGTAATTACAATTCCTAGTTAAAATATCTTTAAATGTTAAATAACTAAATATTTTATTTATTTCTTCATCATGTCCAAAAATATGTAATTTTATGTTTTTTTTATAATAATCAGAATTAAAATTTAAAAGTGTACTTAAAGGTATATTTGTCTTATAGTAAATAACTTTATATATAGATTCAGCAGTAACTTCTTTTAATTCACTCTTTTTCTGTAAAAAATATATATTATTTAATTTACTAATTAATTGTTTCTCTTCAAAATTTAAATTAACTGCATTTTTGTAATCATTATTAATTATTAAGTCATTCTTTTTAATATTTAAAGAGTGTATTTTACTTTTTAATTCTTTAATTTTTTTATCAGTTTTATTCTCACATAGATAAGTTAAACAACAAGCTTCATCCAGTAAATCAATAGCTTTATCAGGCTGATGAGAATTTTTTATGAATCTATTACTCAAAGTAACTATTAAATTTATTAGTTCATTTGAAATTACAACTTTATGAAATTTTTCATAATCATTTTTTAAAGAACGTAAAATCTCGACAGTTTTATCTTTATTAGGTTCACTAACATAAATTTTTTGAAATCTTCTATCAAAAGCTTTATCATTTGCAATATATTTAAGATATTCAGCATTAGTAGTTGCACCAATTAGTTTAATTTTACCTCTTGCTAAATAAGGTTTTAAAATATTAGAAGCATCAATAGCTCCATCGGCTCCTCCTGCCCCCATTAAAGTATGAATTTCATCAATAAATAGAATAATATCATTATTATGCTCAATTTCTGATATATATTTATTAATTCTTTCTTCAAACTCACCTCTATATTTTGTACCCGCAACTAGTGATGCTGTAGATAGACTTAAGATTCTTTTACCTTTTAAAAACTCCGGAACATTATTTATAGAAATTCTATAAGCAAGTTCTTCAACAATAGCAGTTTTTCCAACACCTGCATCACCAATTAACATTGGATTACTTTTGGTCTTACGAAGAAATATAGAAATAATTCTATCTATAATATCATCTCTTCCAAATGTGCAAGATGACTTATTTTTTAAATTTAAATTATCTGCAAATTTATCTATCTCCAAGTTTTTATTAGATGAATTAATAATATAAGAAGAATCTTTAAATTTAGAAACTAAATCTTTATAATCAACCCCCATTCCAATAAGTAATCTAATTGCAACACCTTCACCCTCATCTAATAGACATGAAAATAGTCTTTGAATTGTAACAAACTCTTCATTATTATCATGAGAAATTAAAATCGAATTAGAAATTACTTTTTTAAAAAGTGGCGTAAATAAAAACCATTTATTACTAGTCGAACCCATTCCAATTATTTTTATGATTTCTTTTCTAAAGATATCATAGTTTATCTTATAGTTATCATAAAAAAAATTACAAATAGATAAATCTTTATTTTTTAAAATAGCAAGAAGAAAATGTTCAGATCCAACATAAGGATGTTTCAAATCATACATTTCCTTTTTTGCCATTTGAATAATTTTTTGTGTTTCTTCATCAAAATTAAATAACACTTAATCATCTCCTATAATATTATTTTATATTAAATATTAACCAGAAAACAATCAATAACATGCCCTAAATTATGACAAAAAAATAAGCCCATAAGGGCTTACTTAATTATGCTAAAACTACAAATATGAAAACTATGATGAATGCAACAAATAATTCTAATAATAATTTCCAAACAAGTTTTAACCATTTAGTATATGGAATATCTAAATAAGATAATACACACATTAAGAATAAACTTGTAGGTGCAAATAACATAGTAAATCCATATAATGATTGGAACATAATTGCAATTGTTGTTTTTGCTCCTAAACCATATACACTTACTAAATAAGGAAGTAAGCTATTGAAAGCATATGTAGGATCAACATTAAATAAACTTGCAAGAATTGCAACTAATCCTGTAGTAGCAATATTAAATTTCTTAGATAAACCAAGAATTGCTTTATAAATAACTAATTGGAATGGATGATATGTAGTAATTACTAAACAAGTATAAACTAAAACAACAATAACTGCTGGTTTAATAGCTTTTTTAGCACCACTTACAGCACCATCTAATAATTCATCAATTGATAATTTATAAATTAAAGAAATTAATAAAGTAGCTAAAACTACAGCAATTGATAAATCACTAACTGTCCAAGTACCAAATTCTTTAACAGTACCTAAAAGTTTACCAAATAAAGCAAATCCAAAGATTTTAAATTCAGTAACAGCTTTAGTAGCATTAGTAAATGCTGTATTGTTAAATGAATTAGACCAAGTAATAAATGATAAAACTGTAATAATAAATAAGATAGCTAAAACAGTAACTAATGGCCAAACTAGTTTAACCTTTTTAGAACTCTTTTCAGGAACAAATTCATTTGTTTCATCATTTTTTACAGTAACAACTTCTTCTTTCTTAGCTGCTTTTGCAGAAGTTTTAGTTGTTCTTGATTTTGTAGTTTTTTTAGATTTAGTTTCTACAGTTTTAACTGTTGATTTATTATTTTTAATATATAACAGTGTGTTAACAATCAAAATAGCTAATCCAACAACTAAAATAGCAACTTTACCTAATAAACAAGAATCAATTTTCATACCTAAACCAGTAACGAATAAACCAGTATTAGTATATCCATATGTAGTACCTGCAATACCAATCATTGTAGATCCAACAACAGTTAAAGCGGCAACAATCTTATCATATCCCATTAATAAGATTAAAGAAATAACAAATGGAAAAAATAATACTAATCCAAATTGTAAACCACAAACTGAGGTAAGAACTGCAAACAAAATCATAATAGCAGAAATTACAATTTTTTCATGACTCTTAAATTTCTTAACTAAAGAATCAAGAATCATACGGTAAGCACCAATCTTATTTAAAACACCGTAGAATGCTCCAATTACAAGAACATAAACAACAATAAATCCAAAATAAGAAATAGTTGTGAATGGATAATTGAATAAATCAAATATACCCATTTGAATGCGTCCTTGATCAACATATCCACTTGAATAATAAGCAGCAGGTAAAATCCAAGTTAATAATGTTAATACTAAAATTGTTATAAGAACGACTTTTAATATATTATGTTTTTTCATAATTAACCTCCCATTATCATTATACTAGGATTATTTTTAATTTACAAGTAAATTAAAAAAGTAATTAAATTACTTTTTAATATAATTTAGATCCAGCAGGAATATTATCATCAAGCATTAACAGATTTAATAATTCATCTTCTCCATTCTTGCAGACTGCTGATAAAAGCATTCCACAAGAATCAATTCCAATCATTTTTCTAGGAGGTAAATTAGTAATAGCAACTAATGTTTTTCCAATTAATTCCTCAGGTTCATAATATGCATGAATACCACTTAAAATAGTTCTATTTGAACCAGTACCATCATCTAAAGTAAATTGTAACAACTTTTTACTCTTAGGTACAGATATACAATCTAATACCTTAACTACTCTAAAGTCTGACTTACTAAATGTATCAAAATCAACATTCTCATCAAATAAAGGTTCAATAACTATATTAGATAAATCAACTTTAACAGTTTCTTTTAATGGTACATTATTTGAAACAATTTTTTTTCTCATATCATCTGGTTTCATCATAGGGAATAATACAACATCTCTAACTGAATCAGCATTAAATAATAACATCATTAATCTATCAATACCAACACCAAGACCAGATATAGGAGGCATACCTTGTTCCATAGCTTTTAAATAATTTTCGTCTAAATCCATAGTTTCATCGTCACCTTGAGATTTTTGTTTTAATTGATCTTCAAAGTTACTTCTCTGAATTTCTGGATTAACTAACTCAGAATAAGCGTTACATACTTCAGCTCCTGCAATAACAACTTGGAAAACATCAACAATATCATGATTAGAATCGTTACGACGAGCAAGAGGTTTTAATACAGCTGGATAATTCCAAATTACTGTAGGTTTAACTATACCTTCACGAATAGTTCTCTTATAAACATAATCAATAATTTGAGCTAGTGACTTACATTCAATTAAATCATTTAATGTAAATAAACCAGTTTCAACAATTTTATCTTTTAATATTTCAGGTTCTTCAACACTTAAAAAATCAAAACCTAATATTTTAGTTAATTCTTCAACATAATTAATACGAGTCCACTCATCACTTAAA
Organism: uncultured Erysipelotrichaceae bacterium; assembly: GCA_902801525.1. Classification (GTDB taxonomy): domain Bacteria; phylum Bacillota_I; class Bacilli_A; order RF39; family UBA660; genus RUG14670. Next base: position 25,013 of record CADCIN010000004.1, read on the forward strand.
TCAATTTCTTCACCATTTAAAGTAATAATAGTACTTCCTTTAACTGCTTTTGCACTTTCACACATAAATTTCTTAAAGAAAGAAATATTATCTTCAAAATTCCAATAAGCAGCATACCATTCAATTTGAGTAAATTCTTGTAAATGCTGTGGATCCATTCCTTCATTTCTAAAACATTTAGCAACTTCATATACTCTATTAAATCCACCAGCAATACATTCCTTTAAATAACATTCAGGAGCAATTCTTAAATTACAATCCATATTTAAAGCATTATGATGAGTAAAAAAAGGTTTTGCAGAAGCACCAGAGACAGTAGTTTGAAGAATAGGAGTCTCTACTTCTAAAAAATTATTTTCATACATAAAATTTCTTAAGAAATAATAGAATTTACTTCTTCCTAAAAATAAATTTCTAGAATCTTCATTAGTAATTAAATCAACATATCTTTCACGATATTTCATTTCAACATCTTGTAAACCATGAAATTTTTCAGGAAGTGGTCTTAAAGCTTTACCTAAAAAAGTAATAGATTTTGCTCTAATTGTTTTCTCACCAGTTTGAGTAGTAAAAACCTCTCCATTAATTCCAACATAATCTCCAACATCAATATTAGTTTTAAAAAATGCATAATTATCTTCACCAATTTCATCTATTTTAATCGAAACTTGAATACTACTTTCAATATCTCTTAACCTTAAGAAACTCATTTTACCCATTTTACGTAAGAATACAATACGTCCTGCAATTGCAACATCACAAACACCATCTTCTAATTTACCAGCATCATCTAAACTATAATTTACATCAAATTTATCTGGATAAGGATTACAAAAATACTTAATATTTTCTAACTTTTCTCTTCTAACTTTTTCTTGTTCACTAAATTGTCTCATATAAACTCTCCTTTACTTACATCTAACGATTTTAGTATTTGAAATAAAATCGTGTATACCCCTTGAATCTTTATTAAATATAATAACAATAACTGTACCAATAAAAAATAAATATTGGAAACAAGTTATAATTAAACTTGAATAAATATAAAAATTTTTACTTGCAAATAAAATAATTGCAAATGATAAAATTTTAAAGAAAATTGAATTAATCAAAAGTGTTCTAATAACCAAATTATTCATTTCAAGTTTATCTTCTTCATCGTTTTGAACAACTTTAATACCTAAAATTTTCTTTCCAAAAGTTTGTCCATTGTTATAAAATTGAAAAACTATAAAATAAAAAATATAAATAAACAATTCAAAAATAATAACAAATCCATTATTTCTGTTTATATCATAACTTATATCTAATGATTGAAATAAATAATCTTTAAATCCAATTTCTTTATTTTTATAACTTTTTTCTATTTGTATATTTTGATCTGTCAATTTATTTAAATTAGCAGTATTTATAAATGGAACAGATATTAAACTCACAAAAATATTAACCAAAAATATATCGATTATAAAAGCAATAACAAGTTGATAAAAATAAGGTTTAAAATTACTAGTCTTCATTTAATATCTCCTCCTTGAAATTATTAAGTATATTAATTATATCATGAATATCAGTTGATTTACATATTATATTTCTAATTTTTGATGAACCTTTAATACCCTTTAAATACCAACTAATATGACTTCTAATTTCAAGACATGCAGTTTTCTCGCTTTTAAAATCACGTAAATAATTTAAATGCTTTAAACACATATCAATTCTTTCCTGAGGTGAGATGGTATCTTGATAATTACCATTGTTTAGAAAATCAATTGATTGTTTGATAAGCCATGGATTTCCAAGAACACCTCTTCCTATCATAACAGCATCACAATTAGTTTCCGCAAGCATTCTTTCTACATCAGCAACACATTTTATATCACCATTTCCAATTACAGGAATAGATACAGCATCTTTAACTTGCTTTATAATATTCCAATCAGCTCTTCCACTATATCCTTGTTTTCTTGTTCTAGGATGTACACAAATAGCACTTGCACCAGCTTTTTCAATTACTTTAGCAACTTCAACAGCATTTATATGTTGCTCATCCCAGCCACTTCTTATTTTTACAGTGACAGGAATAGGAACACATTCAGAAACAGCTTTAACAATTTCATAAATTTTTTCAGGTGACTTTAATAAAGCTGAACCAGCTTGAGCACGAACAGCAACTTTAGGAACTGGACAACCCATATTAATATCAATTATATCAGGATGCATATTTTTATAAATATATTTAGCAGCTTCAACAAATGATTCTCTATCAGATCCAAAAATTTGTTGAGAAATAGGTCTTTCATTTTCAGTCATATAAAGCATATCAATAGTTTTTTTATTACTATATGTAATAGCTTTATCACTTACCATTTCAGCATATATTAAACCACAGCCCATTTCTTTACAAATTCTACGAAATGCAGAATTACAAATACCAGCCATAGGCGCTAATACAATTTGATTACTAATTTTAACATTACCTATATACCACTTCATATATAAACACCTCAAAGCAACGATATTATACTATATATATGTAAAAATATCAAATAAAAAGATAAAATCTACTTTTTATCTTTTAATAAATCTCTAATTTCTTCAAGTAATATAGCTTCATCACTTCTAGATGCTTCTTCAACAACAGGTTCTTCTTGTTTCTTAAATTTTTCAAAGATTTTAATAACAACAAAAATTGAAAAAGAAATAATGAGAAAATCAACAATAGTTTGAATAAATAACCCATATTTAATATGTGCATTTTGAACAGTAATAGATAATTCAGAAAAATCAAGTCCTCCTAATAAAATACCTATTAATGGCATTACTACATCACTAACTAAGCTAGAAACAATTTTACCAAAAGCACCACCAATAATTACACCGACAGCCATGTCAACAACATTACCTCTCGAAATAAAAACTTTAAAATCAGAAACACCTTTTTTTAATTTTTTTACATTTTTTTTATGATCAATTTCAACTTTTTTCATAAAATACCTCCTTCCTATATTATAAAGTAAAATAAATAAAAAACAATAAAAAAGAAGAAATTAATTATTTCTTCTCTTCCTTAGATTCTTCTATTTTAGAATCCTTTTTTTTATAATTTAATTTATTGATTAATTCTGCTTTATTCATTTTGGAATAATTTTTAATATTCTTCTCTTTAGCAATTTCTTTTAATCTTGTTAAGGACATTTCTTCATAACTATTAACATCTTCTGGCATATGACCATTTTTTACTAAGTAATCTATTTGTTCTTTAGTAAGAGTTTCATATTCTAATAAAGCTTCAGCAATTAATTTAAGTAAATCTTTATTTTTAGTAATAATATTTTTAGCATCTTCATGACATTGATTAATAATTTTTCTCATTTCCATATCAATTTCATTTGCTACTTCATTTGAAAAATGTTGTGGTTTATTATAATCACGTCCTAAAAATACACTACCGCTTTGCTGTTCTAATTGTAATGGACCTAAATCGCTCATACCATATTCAGTAACCATAGCTCTAACAATTTTAGTAGCTTTTTCAAAATCATTATGAGCACCTGTAGTAATTTCTCCAAAAATAATTTCTTCAGCAGTACGTCCACCAAGTAAACCAGTAATTTCTTCTAATAAATCAGTTTTAGTTGAACATAATTTTTCAACACTTGGAACCATCATATTATAACCACCAGCAGAACCTCTTGGTATAATAGTAACTTTTTGAACATCATTAGCATTTTCTAGCTTTAATCCAATAACAGCATGACCTGCTTCATGATAAGCAACCAATTTTCTATCAGCTTCACTATATTTATGAGAAGTTTTAGCAGGTCCCATAAGAACTCTATCAGTAGCTTCATCAATTTCACTCATTGTAATAACATCTTTATTTCTTCTAACTGCTAATAAAGCAGCTTCGTTTAATAAATTTTCTAAATCAGCACCACTAAATCCAGGTGTACGTTTAGCTAAATTTTCTAAAGTAATACCATCAGCTAACTTTTTGTTTTTAGCATGAACAGCAAGAATTTCCTCACGTCCACGAACATCAGGTAGATTAACAGTAACTTGTCTATCAAATCTACCTGGTCTAAGTAACGCAGGATCCAAAACATCTGGTCTATTTGTTGCAGCTATAATTATAATACCTTCATTAGCACCAAAACCATCCATTTCAGTTAATAATTGGTTAAGAGTTTGTTCACGTTCATCATGACCACCGCCTAAACCAGTACCTCTTTGTCTACCAACAGCATCAATTTCATCAATAAAAATTAAACAAGGAGCATTACGTTTAGCTTGTTGAAACATATCTCTAACACGACTTGCACCAACACCAACGAATAATTCAACGAAGTCAGAACCACTTATAAAATAAAATGGTACATTAGCTTCTCCAGCAACAGCTCTAGCAAGTAAAGTTTTACCAGTACCTGGAGGACCAAATAATAATACACCCTTAGGTATTCTTGCACCTAATTTTTGGAATTTTTTGGGATTCTTTAAAAAATCAATCAACTCAGCAACTTCTTCTTTTTCTTCCTTTAAACCAGCAACATTCTTAAATGTAACTTTGTTTTTATCAGAACTTAATTTTGCTTTACTCTTACCAAAATCTAATGAATTTTTATTGCCAGCCATTTGCTTATTTAAAAATAAGAAAGCAAGACCAATTGTTAAAACAAAAGGTAAAACATTAACAATAATTAAAATTAATGATGAAGAATCAGGATCAGCTTTTGTTGTAAACTTAAAGTTTTGACTTTCACTGGCAGAAACAATCTTCTTCATTACTTCATCACTAAGAGGTACTCTAGCAAAAAAACTTTGATTATCTTTATAATTATCTAATTTACCTCTTAATTCATAAATTACACCACTATTTCTAGGAGTTAATTCCATCTCAACAATTTCACCATTATTAAGTTTACTCATAAATTCATCATAAGTTAAAACTTTAACATTATTATTTAATACATTAAAAATATAAAAAATTGTAAGAAAAATAACCGCTAGAAAAACATAAGGTAATAAACCCTTTTTTATTACTTTTTTATCTACTTTTTTATTCACAGTTTTTCCTCCTATCTGTATTTCATTATTATATCATAACTTTCATTCTTGTTTTTGTCAAATTTAGATTTTTTAATACCTGGAATCCAAATAACTTTACCAGAAGAATCGACAACAATAGGCCAAAAATCTCTATCAGAAACTTTAATTTTTTTATCAATAAATATATCTTTAATTTTTCTAGAACCATTTAACCCTTTAACAGAAATTCTATCACCAAATTTTCTTGTTCTAATAATAAGTGGTAATTTAACATCTTTACTATTAATTCTACATATATTATTACTATTATTATCTACAGAATCAACCTTTTCAATAATATGTCCATTAGGAAGTTTAGCAAATGTATTAAATTCAATTTCATAAGATAATATTTCATCAGAACTCTTTCTAAGCTCTAACTCATTATAATTTCTAATAGCAATAACTTCATTTGGTAAATTAATATAACCATTAACTTTTCTTCCATGAATTAAATCGTTAATAAGTTTAACATGTCTATCATTAATTAAAATTAAATCATCACTATAAAAATCACTCATTAGATAATATAAAATTTCTTTTTGAATAAAACAATCTAATTTAAAGAACTTACTTATAAGAATTTTTTTATTAACGTAAACGTTTTTTAAAGCCTTGTTTCTCTCCTTAACAATATAATTATTAACTTCATCTAAATTTTCACTAAATTTAACGTATTTTAAATGAATATTTTTATCTTCATTTTTAAGGAAAGGTAAAACATGTCTTCTATATCTATTTCTAGTATAATTTTCATCAGAATTAGAAGCATCAACATAATAATATATATGATTTTTTCTATTATATTCAACTAATTGTTCTTTTGTAAAATAAATAAGTGGTCTTACAATTTTATAATTTCCCATATCAACAACTTTATGAAATCCACCATAACCAGATAAATTGGATCCTCTAGATATTCTCATTAGAATAGTTTCAATCAAATCGTCTCCATGATGAGCAGTCATTAAATAATTAGCATTGTATTTATTAACAAGTTTTTCAAAAAAGTTATATCTAATATTTCTAGCTTCATTTTCAAAATTATCGTCACCATATTTTTCAATTGTCATAGTTTCAAATACCAAATTATTAGAATTACAATAATTTTGCATATATTCTGCCTCTTCATAACTTTGACTACGTACATTATGATTAACATGAGCAATTACTATATATAAATTATATTTTTTACGAATTTTTAAAAGCATGTCGACTAAGGCCATGGAATCAGGTCCAGTTGAGCAACCAACAACAATAATATCATTATTATTAAAATTAAAACATTTTTCAATATTTAATTCCATATTTACCTCCAATTAAAAACAAAATAAAAGAGAAATTTAGACCTAATCCTTTGATTCAGGCATCCTCAATATAATTTCTCCATCTTTTGAATATAAATATTTTTCTCTAGCATAACGAGCAATGTAATCTGGATCCTGTAACTTTTTTGCATCACTTTTTAATATTGCTTCTTTTTCTTTTAATTTAGTATATTTAACACTAAGATGTTTCTTTTCTTGATATTTATCATATATTTCAACCCAATATTTTCCAATAGTGAAAGTAGTAACTGAAATAATAACTAAAGAACCCATCCACAAAAATAAAATACGTCTATGTTTTTTCTTTTTCTTGGAAACTTTAGACATCATTACACCTACCCTTCTAATATATATTATATTTTTTTACGAGAATCAATCAATAAATTTATTAAAATAATAAAAAATTTTACACTTTTTTTGACAATAAATAAAAAATAAGACAACCAAATATAAAAAAAGAAAAAAAATAGATATGAAAATACCCATAATTAATTATAAACAAAAATAAAAAATAAAGTAATGAAGAAAGAATAAAAAAAGCAAAGTATAAAATATATTGATATAATTTTTTTAAATAATGTTTATGTATAAACTTATAATAAACACAAAAAAAGATAAATCCAAAGAAAAAAGAATACAAAATAGACTTTAATTGATATGATAAATTAATCATTTAAAAAGTTTTCCTATAAAACCAGATGATTTATCATTTTTTTCAGACTCAATATAATTTATAGAATTAATAGTGCCAGATATTGAAATATTTCCTTGTAGAGTATCTAATTTAATAAGTTCAAGTTCTGATCCTTTAATCAATATAAATCCCATAATAGATTCCAATAAAAACTGTTCATTATCAAAATTAACGATTTTTTTAACCCCACTAATATTTAGCTTCTTTCTTTCACATAAATTAATGCAATGATTGTAATTATTAATACTTGAGTTTTGTATTTCCATATAATTCCTCCTCAGTAAATTATATGAAAAAAAAAAAGCAATTATGCTTCTTCTTCAGGTGCATTTTTATATGCTTCTAAAATTGCCTCCTCAAACATTGATCTAACTTCTGGATTAATAGGATGAGCTATATCTCTATATCCTCCAGTAGCAGTCTTTCTACTAGGCATTGCGATAAATAGACCGTTTTCTCCTTCAATAATACGAATATCGTGAACTGCAAAACTGTCATCTAAAACAACTGAAGCAATTCCTTTCATACGAGATTCTTCTTTTTCAATCTTACGAACGTTTACTGATGTAATCTTCATGTACAATCCTCCTTATAAAGTTTTCACTTTATAACTATATAATATAATAATAAAAATTAAATTGCAACAAAAAAATGGAAACTATTAACTAATTATTTCCAAATTTCCAATTAAAAAATCATTGTAACTAAAAGATTTTACATAATTTGAATCTAACAATCTAATTGTAAATATAGCTGAGTATACATTATCAATTACCCCATTGAACTCCTCTACCTGATTTCTAGAACCATTAAATCTAAATTTTATTTGTTTTCCAACAAGTCTTTTAAGATTATTTCTAATATCGTTAAGCATCATCTTGGATACCCCACATACATAGTACCATTAGTAATAATACCACCAATGCCGTCTTTACCATATTTAGTTTTTTCAATAAGTTTCACAACATCAAGATTCTTATTTTTTTCAGATAAAGCAACTGATGAAGCAACTATAGCAGGATCTAAAGCATGTAAATTAATTCGCTTTGGACTAGAAGAAAAATTAGCACCAGCTTTAATTAAATCTTCATAGTCAGACTGACAAGCTCCTGCAATTATAATAAGTTTGTCTTGGTTTTTTTCATATTTTCTAGCTTCAATAACAGCATTATAAAAATTAAGAGAATTCTGATAATTATTAATATTATTCTTATCATTGCTAGATTTATTATAGGCATCATGACCAGTAATAACCAAAATATCTGGTTTATATTCTACAAGTAAACTATATATTTTTTTTGATATTAGATCCTCATTTATATTAAAACCATTAGCTTTAACACCGACACCATCATAAAACTTCATACATCTATTTAAATATTCAGGATCTCCATCAATATGAAGAATTCTACCTGGTAAATAAAAAAAATTACTTCTATCAATATTTAAATCTTTAATACTTCTCTGCATAATATCTTTATCATAAATATTGTTGTTACATTCTTTTTCAAGTTTTAAGTCATCCACAGAAGAATCTGCAAATAATCTATAATCAACCCCCTTTAAAAATACTACATTATTTTCTATTTCTACTATTTTGAAAATAATATCATTATTATGAGAATTTCTTGAAACATAATTGCCAATATTAAATGTCATATATTATCTCCCTCCACAAAAATTTATGCAAAAAAAAAAGAAAATATTCTAACTTAATGCATTAGATATTTCCACAAAGATATTTGTATCAATTTGTTCGGCTCTACAAGATAAATCTAAATCATATTTTTTTAAAATAGATTCAATAATGTTTAAATCATATTTTTTTAAATTATTTTTGATATTCTTTCTCTTAAATTGAAAACTATCTTTTATTAATTTTTGAAAAAAATCAAAATCTTTAACTAAAGTTTGATTAACTTTGGGAGTAAGAGAAACAACTTCGCTATCCACATTAGGTTCAGGAATAAATTCTTCTCTAGGAACAAATAATTCATTTTTAATATCAAAAAAATAATTTAAAAAAACAGTAATTGAACCATACTCCTTACAATTAGAAGAAGCTGAAAATCTATCTGCAACTTCTTTTTGAACCATCATAACAATCTTCTCAAAATGTAAACCAGTATCGATTAGTTTTTGCAAAATTGGAGTAGTAATATAATATGGCACATTACTAACAAAATATAAATTATCATAATCATATTTACTAATATCATCTACTAAGTCAGAATATAAAAAATCTTTAAATAAAAAATCAACATTTCTATTACAAAACATATTTTCTAAACGATTTTTTAAATCTAAATCTAATTCATACGCTAAAACTCTATCTGAAGTTAAAGATAAAGCATTAGTTAATATACCTGCTCCAGGACCTACCTCAATAACTAAAGAATTATTTTTAATTTCACTAATTTCTACAATTTTATTAACAATTCTATCATCTTTCAAAAAATTTTGTCCTAAAGACTTTTTAAATTTATGATTAATTTTCTCCATAAAATCACCAAAACAAATATAACATAATTTTAAGAATATGTAAAAAAATTAAATAATTTCTAATTTATCATCACTATTATGATTTTTATTTCTTATCTTTCCTATTAAAAACATAATAAACCTATAAATATCATAAGAAGTAATAACTAAAGAAGAGAAAATTATAACTATAATCCAAAGTGAAGATTGTGATAGCAGATATTTAATAGTCCCAATTTTCGGAAATCTAAATAATACCTTACCATAAATATCAGAATAAGAAGTTATAGATAAATCATACATCTTATTAGAATCACCTTTTGTTTTAAAAATTGTTTTTCCATGATTATTGGTATAAATATCTACAACTCTATGTGTTATAACAAGACCAGAATATCTAGGATCATTTGAAACAAAAGTAATTATATCACCAACTTTTATTTTATCTTTGTTAACCCTTTTAATTAATACAGCATCATCTACATTTATATTTGGAACCATACTATTTGTAATTATAATATAAGTATTAAATAAAGGTGGTTTATAAGTATGATTTTTTAAATTCTTAAACATATCAAAAAAATAAAATAAATAGAGAAATAATGCCGTACTTAAAATAACAATAAAAAAATAGAAAATAGTTTTAGTCATATAATTAAAAAAACTAAGAATATTAACTTTAATCCTATTTATATTATTAACTTTCATTTTTATCACCAACTAAAATATATTTATAAAGGAAAAAAAAGAATATTAACTTTCTTTTCCACTAATCTTAACAGATAAACCAAAGTATTTACCTAAATAATCAGTAGATGTATTAGAAACCCATATTCTAAGTCTGTATTTATCATTGCTACTTTTAATTTTAGAACTATTATAAATTACCATATTAGATGAAGATTTCTTTGAATCAAAAGTAATTGGTTTAACAACAGTTTCATAAGTACCATTTTTTTGCTTTTGTAAATATACTTTTACATCTTTATCTGCAAGTGTTGAACTTGCATCTTTTACTAAAGAAATTTTATAATCTACTTTTCTATTACCAACTATTTTAGTAGAAATAGTAAAATCAAAATACTTATCTTTACCAGCTAAAATCATTCCATCACTATCATTTAACGGATTTTCATTATTTAACTTCAAACCATTGTAATTGCTTGAATATGTCATTGAAACTTTTCCATAACCAGAATTTTCTTCAATCATTTTATTTTGATTTTTATTAAATTTAGAAAAAGCAAATGCAATTAATATTATAACAAATAGTGTAATTATACCAATAATAATATAAAATTTAACCCCAAAATTTTCTTTTTTTTTGCTCATATATGCCTCCATATTATATATAAAATAATACAATAAAATAGAGAATAATTCAATATTTAATTTATATTAAATATTTCATAGGTATTATTTAATATAGTTTTTGATAAATCCTGTATACTAATATTTTTTATTTCCGCAACTTTTTCCGCAATAATAGGAATATATTTAGAACTATTTACTTTTTCTCTATAAGGAACAGGTGTAAGATATGGACTATCTGTTTCCAATACAATGTTCTTAACATCTATTTTCTCAAGGGTTTCTGATAATTTACAATTTTTAAAAGTTAAAACTCCACCAATTCCAAGTTTAAAACCCATTTTAATATAAGAACTTGCAGTTTCTAAACTGCCATTAAAGCAGTGAATCACACCTTTAACTTTAAATTTCTTTAAACAATTAATAGTATCTTGTGTTGCTTCACGACTATGAATAACAACAGGTAAATTAAGTTTTTCAGCAATAGCTAATTGTCTTTCGAAAAGCTCAATTTGCTCTTTCCTATCATCACCATAATGATAATCAAGTCCAATTTCACCAACACCAATAATTTTTTTATTATTAGAAATTAAATTTTCCAATAAATCAAAATCAATACTATCAAGCAAATTAGCCTCACTAGGATGATAACCAATAGTAGCATATATACAATCGTATTTATCAATTAATTCTAAGCTTTCTTTAATTGAGTTATCATCACAACCAGAAACTATCATTTTAAATACATCATGTTTATTATTTTCCAAGATTACCTCATCAATATTTTCATAATAATCAGTAGAAATATGACAATGAGTGTCTATAAACATAATATCTCCCCCTACTACAAATTAATGAAATTTTTTCCAACTATAAATTTTTATTCTAGTATAATAGACAGAAATAATAATCAAAAATAAAATATCCAAATAATTATTTTATTTTAAAATATAAACCAAAATAAATAAAGACAAAAATATAAAAACTTTAACAATGGAAAAATCATTTATTGATTTATTAAACATAAAATCTCATTTTTTTACTACAACAAAAAAAATATATCACACAAAAAAAAGAAAAAAAATAATTATTGAAAATTATTTTTTTATTTTACGTAAAACTACTTATTAACAATTCTTTGAAATAAAGCTACAGGAGTTGATAAAGAATATTCATTTTCCTCAACAAATCCAAGATTTTTAACAAAGTTATTTAATTGATCAGATATTTTTTTACTGGTATCAGGTATAAATGGTTCTAAAAATACACCACATACTCTAATTGATTCTAATAAATTATATAAAACTGTTTCTAGTCTATCTTTACTATTGTCATCTTTTGCAAGAACCCAAGGTGTTGTAATATCAATATACTTATTACTTAATCTTAGTAAATTAAAAATTTCCGTAACAGCATCACTAACTTGTAATTTTAACATCTTCTCTTCTACATTTGTTTCAAGTTCATTAATATTATTAATAAATTCCAAGTCATCTTTATTATTAACTTTTTTATTAGTTATTTTACCATCAAAATATTTATTTCCCATTGAAATAGTTCTTAGAACTAAATTACCTAAAATATTTGCTAAATCTCCATTTATTCTTTCTTCAAGTAATTCAAAAGTAATATTACCATCGTTGGCAAATGGAATTTCATGAATTAAATAATATCTAACTGCATCAACACCATATTTTTCTACTAGTTCATCTGCATAAATAACATTTCCTTTTGACTTACTCATTTTATCATTGTTCATTAAAAGCCAAGAATGCCCAAATACCATTTTTGGAATTGGTAAATCCAAAGACCATAAAAAGCATGGCCAGTAAATAGTATGAAATCTAATAATGTCTTTTCCAATTAAATGTAAATCAGCAGGCCAATATTTTTCAAAAGTATCACTTTGATATTCAACATCATAACCAATATTAGTAATATAATTTGTTAAAGCATCAAGCCAAACATAAACAACATGTTTAGAATCAAAATCAACAGGTATTCCCCATGAAAATGAAGTTCTTGAAACACATAAATCTTGTAAACCAGGTTTAATAAAATTATTTAACATTTCATTTCTTCTAGATTCAGGCTGAATAAAATCAGGATTATTTTCAATAAATGATTCTAATTTCTTTTGATATTTAGAAAGTTTAAAGAAATAAGCTTCTTCACTAGCTTCATGAACATCTCTTCCACAATCAGGACATTTTCCATCGACCAATTGAGATTCAGTCCAAAAAGATTCACAAGGTGTGCAATAAAGTCCTTTGTATTCACCTTTATAAATATCACCTTTATCATACATTTTCTTAAAAATATGTTGAACAACCTTTTCATGAACAGGATCAGTAGTTCTAACAAATTTATCATAACTGGTATTCATTAAATCCCAAATTCTTTTTATCTCACTTGAAATATTATCTACATATTCCTTAGGAGTAATTCCAGCTTCTCTAGCTTTAATTTCAATTTTTTCTCCATGCTCATCTGTACCAGTTTGAAAATAAACATCAAATCCTTTTAATCTTTTATATCTTGCAATCGCATCAGCAAGTACTACTTCATAAGTATTACCAATATGAGGTTTACCAGAAGTATATGCAATAGCGGTACTAATATAAAACTTATTTTCCATAATATTCCTCCATTCATAAAATAAAAAAATATTATAAATATAAGGACGTCTAATACGCGGTACCACCTTATTTTATAATATTTCTATTATACACTCTTATTTGTTAACGCCATCTACGTTTATGTTTACATATCAACATAACTGTTCAAAAGCCATAGTATTATATTAATAATTATCTTTTTCACCAACCAAGACTCTCTAAAAATTATATAATATAAACCTCTTTTTCAAAACATTTATAAAGGAATTCTAACATAAAACTAATTATTCTTCAAGATATTTTTCTAAAAATTGTGATACAATATTTGCAATTTTCTCATCTATAGTACTAATATTATCTGAACTTGATAAAATAATAAAAAGCCCCATAATATCACCATTAACATTAATAGGATAAATAATATAAGAAAATTTATTTACTTCATTTTCAACTAATTCAATATTAGTAAGACTACTTTCAACGATTTTAGTTCGTTTTTCAATAATACTTTCTAAATACTTAGAAATATTTTTTAACATAAAACTTTTCTTAAGAGAATTTGAACATGCAATAATTTTATCTCTATCTGTAATCAAAATATCTTTTTTAATGTTATTATAAATAATATTAACTAACTGATCAGAAATATCTTCAATATCACCCATTTTAGAGAATTTTTTTAGAGTAATCATTTCTTTATCTACAAATATTTCTAAATTTTCACCATCTTTAATTCTCATCGTACGTCGAATTTCTTTTGGAATAACAATTCTACCAAGATCATCAATTCTTCTGACTACACCAGTTGATTTCATAATTACTCCCTTCTTTCTACATACTAATATTCTCTACAAATAAAAAATAAATATACTTTATTATTTATTTAAAAAAAATTATAAGAAACCTTAACCATATTATAAACAATTATTAAAAAAAATTATTTGGTAAATATTTCCATATTTAAAATGCAACAAAAAAAGAACAATTATAAAATGTTCTTTTTAATTAAAAATATGAGAATTTTTTTGAGTAAACATATATCTTTCACCTTGTTCTTTAATCAAGTTAATTAACGTTGTATCCTTTACTAAAACTTTAAAATCAATATTTTCAAGTAATTGTTTTTCATAAGTACTTTTTAAATATTTTTTAATGTTTAAGCTTACCTTATTAATAACTTCTTTATCACAATCTTTTGTAAATAAATTGTTTACATTATTTACGATTTTTTCTTCACTTAGATCTATTAATTTTGATTTAATTGATTTTTTAATCTTTGAATTTAATGAATTAAAATCCTTTTTATTAATTTTAATTAAATCAAAATCATTACTTTGTTTAAAATCATCAACAATTTTAATTAGAAAATCATTTCTCTCTTTTTTAAATTTTAAAGCAAATTTAAACAAATCTTTTCTAAAAGATTCTATTATTTTATTGTAATTTTCATCATTTAAAACAATTTTCTCTTTCTTAGCAATATCTAAAAATTTATTTTTTATTATATCCATAGAATCTAAAGGAGGTTTATTAATTAAAGAGCTAATATCTTCATCAAATAATACATTAGAATTATTCTTAATTAACTCTATAATAGCGTTTTTATAATTATTAAAATGTTGTTTTTTTAACTCATTTAAAGTATTTTCATCGTTCATATATACACTTCCTAGCATTGTAAGTTTAACAAGCATTAATAACTAAGTCAAGTTATTGTTTATAGTTTTTTTTATATAATCTAATAAGTCAACAAGATAATAAATAGGATGTTTATCTAGCTTAATAATATCTAAAATAATAATTAAATTAGAACCTCTACTCATGAATCTAAACATTGGAGAAATCTTAAAAGATTCAACAAAAACATCTTCAGTATTTATACATTTAACAGTTTCTTCAGGAAATACTAATTCAATAGAATTTTTATTCTGATTAACATGTCTAATTTTTAATAAATCTGCCAATTTTTCAAACCATTCTTCATACATATACACGAGCATATTATCATCAATTTTTCCAAATCTATCTTCTAATTCTTCTAATACTGAATTCAATTTTTCCTTTGAATCAATCTCATTAATTTTTCTATGAATTTCTATTTTCAAGTCATCATCTAAAACATAACCGTCAGAAATATGAGTAGAAACACTTAGTAAAGGTTGCTTATCTACATCATTTTCTGATTTCAAATTATTATTATCAATATTTTTTCTTTTTGCAACCTCATCATTTAACATTTTCAAATATAAGTCAATTCCAACTGAATCTATAAATCCAGCCTGTTCACTTCCTAAAATATCACCAGCACCACGAATAGATAAATCACGAGTAGCAATTGAAAAACCACTTCCAAGTTCAGTAAACTCTTTTATAACATTCAGTCTTTTAACAGCAGTTTCAGTTAAAACCTTTGACTTTTTATAGAATAAATAAGCATAAGCAAACTTATCACTTCTACCTACTCTACCTCTTATCTGATATAGCTGACTAAGTCCAAATCTATCAGCATCAATAATAATTAAAGTATTAACATTAGGTATATCAATACCAGTTTCAATAATAGTTGTACAAATCAAAATATCAAATTTATGATTAATAAAATCATAAATAGTATTTTCTAGCTGAGTTTTAGACATTTGACCATGTGCAATAACAACACTTGCATCAGGAGCTAACTTTTGTATTTCACTTGCATATCTATCGATTGATTCAACCTTATTATAAAGAATAAAAACTTGTCCATTTCTAGATAATTCTTTATAAATAGCATCTTTTATAATTTGATCATTTTCCTCAACAACATAAGTTTGAACAGGATATCTATTAACTGGCGGAGTTTCAATCAAAGACAAACTTCTTATTCCAACCATAGACATTTGTAAAGTTCTAGGAATAGGTGTAGCAGTAAGAGTCAAAACATCAACATTGTTTTTATAACTCTTAATCTTTTCTTTATGAGCAACGCCAAACCTTTGTTCTTCATCGATAACAAGAAGTCCAAGATTTTTAGGCATAATATCATCACTTAAAAGTCTGTGAGTACCAAAAACAAGATCAATAGTACCATCTTTTAAGCCATTTACAATTTCAATTACTTTCCTCTTTGGAGTAAACCTATTAAGTAATGCAATAGAAACAGGATAATTTTTAAATCTTTTTAATGCATTTTCATAATGCTGATTAGAAAGTATAGTAGTTGGACATAAAAATAGAACTTGTTTAGAATCTAAGATAGCCTTAAAAGAAGCAACAAATGCAACTTCAGTCTTACCAAAACCAACATCACCACATAATAAACGATCCATTGGAACTTGTTTTTCCATATCACCCTTAATTTGAGAAATAGCAATAGATTGATCTTTAGTTAAATCATAAGGAAATTCATTTTCAAAATCAGTCATCAATTCATTATCTTTAGAAAAGGCAAAACCCTTACTAGCTTCTCTTTTTGAATATAAATCTAATAATTTATCAGCCATATCATTGACTCTATTTCGTACCCTAGCTTTAGTTTTTTCCCAATCATTTCCACCTAACTTATTAACTTTAGGAATAGAACCATCTTTACCTGAATATTTATAAAGAATATCAATTTTTTCAACAGGAATATATAATTTATCTTTTCCCTGATATAAAACTTCAATATAATCCTTATCTAAATTATTTAAAGAAATAGTTTTAATACCATTATAAATACCAATACCATGATTTATATGAACAACATAGTCACCAATCTCCAATTTATTTAAATCTTTAATACTAATACCATATTTAAATTTATTATTATGCTTTTTAGGATTTTGTTTAATATCAAAAAGTTCTTTAGATGTTATTAATATTAAATCATTATAAATAAATCCATTATTAAAATCATAATCTATTAAATTAACTTGATTGAGTTCTATATTTTTAATATCAGATTCAATAACTTTCATATTCAAAAACTTATAAGCCGATTTAAATTGATATTTTTTTAAACCAATAACTATAGTCTTACCATTTGAAATTGACTTTCTAATAAAATCATTAATAGAATCAGCATTCTCATGAAATAAAGGAACTGATTTAACATTAAAATCAACAACATCAACCCCATTATTAGAAATATTATTAATATTCATATAATAAACATAATTTTCAGGATTAATATCATTAAAATCAAACATATAATTGCCATCAAAAACAATATCTCTCTTTTCTTTATATTCAATAATTTGATTACAAATATTTAAATAAGAAATTTTAAGTTGGTCATAATCTTTATAAAAAACATAAGGTATATTTAAATAATCATAAATTGATTGAACTCTATCGTATTTAGGAAGAAATTTTTGTTTTCCAAGATGTAATTCGTCCACATTTTTATCTAATGTAATAAATTCCCAACATGGTAAAATAGTTACTTCGTTTATACTTTTAATTGATTTTTGAGTTTCAGGATCAAAATATCTAATTGAATCAATTTCATCGTCAAAAAATTCAATTCTAACTGGATAATCCTCATCTAAAGGAAAAATATCAATAATAAATCCTCTAACACCATACTCACCAGTTTTATCAACAAGAGTATCTTTAACATAACCTAAATTAATTAATTTATCCACAAGTACTTTATGGTTAATTACGTCATTATTTTTTAAATTCAAAATTGAATTTTTAAAAGTATCTTTATTAGGCAAATATCTCAAATATCCCATAATATTAGTTATAACAATATAATTATCATTATTAATAATTGAATTTTTTAAACAATCAAGACGTTCAAATTCAAGATCTGGACTTACTGCTAAAGCTTCACTTGTTAAAAAATCATCCATAGGAAAAAGCAAACATTTATCAGTATATTTTTTTAAAGAAGAATAAATTTTATTAGCTTCATAAATACTATCAACAACCACTAAAATATCACTTTTATATTTATCAAGAAAATTAGTTAAATACAAACAAAAAAATTCATCGGTAATACCAGTTATACCCATGTTTTTTTTATAATCTATTTTTATGTAATCATTAAACATATTCATAAAATCACCTATTTTTTCGATTATATTTACTCATTAAATCATGAAAATTATTGTTAAAAGAATCTAAAATAATTTTACTAATAATATTATATAATTCATTATAAATATCAATATCCGATTTAGAAAATTTACCTAAAACATAATCTTTAGTATCAATATTCTTATCATTAGAAATTCCTATCTTTATTCTTTTATATTCTTCAGTACCTAAATGAAGTGCAATATTCTTTAAACCATTATGTCCTCCACTTGAACCTTTATCTCTTAATCTAAAATTACCAACAAATAAATCTAAATCATCAGAAATTATAAGAATATCTTCGATATTAATTTTATAAAAATCAACAAACTTTCTAACAACTTCACCACTTAAATTCATATAAGATTGAGGTTTTAAAAAAATAACTTTTTCATTATTAATTAAACAATCAACATACAAGCCATTAAATTTACTTTTCCAAATACCAAAATTATTATCTTCAACAAGTTTATCTAGCATAAAAAAACCTATATTATGTCTAGTATTTTCATATTCTTTACCAGGATTACCAAGGCCAACAACAAGTTTCATTAAATCACTCCTTAAATATTATGATATTCTTTATAAATAATTGATTTAGCAACATTTCTTTCTTTTGCAACTAACTTAATAGCTTCATTTTTATTCATACCATCGTTAACATATAAATTGACATGATCAACAATAGATAAACTACTATAATCTACTATTTCGTTATTACCTTCAACAATAATAACCATTTCACCTTTCATGGAAGAACATAAAGGAATAATTGATTCAATACTACCTCTATATATTTCTTCATGAATTTTAGAAAGTTCTCTACATACACAAATTTTTCTATTACCAAATATACTTAAAATATTTTTTAAAGTATTTTCAATTCTGTGAGGTGCTTCATAAAATATCATAGTATATTTATAATTAACTAAAGACTTCAATTCTTTAATTTGTTTAGAATTTTTAGAATTTAAAAAACCATAAAAAATAAAAGGCATAGGATTTAAACCAGAACAAATTAAAGCAGGAACAAAGGCAGTAGCACCAGGGAGTCCTATAACATTAAAATTAGCTTCAATAACTGCTTTAGAAATAATAAATCCAGGATCACTAATAATAGGAGAACCTTGATCAGTAATTAACCCAATATTTTTTCCATTATCAAGTTCTTTTATAACATAATTTTTTATTTTTTCTTCATTAAACTCATGACAACTAACAAGTCTTTTATTTATATTATATTTCTTTAATAATTTTCCACTTTCTCTAGTATCTTCACTTAAAATAAAATCAACACTTTTTAATAATTCAAGAGATCTAAAAGTAATATCATCTAAATTACCAATAGGTGTTGGAATTAAATATAAACTTGGAGAATCATCATAACTTTTCTGACTCATAAATTCACCTCACTAATTAACTTATTATACATTTCAGTATAAGAACCATCATTATTATATAATATAAAAGGATTTTCAACAATTAAACCAGATTTTCCCATCTTTACTCCTTCAATAAAAAATAAAATAGATTGCTTTTTTTCTTTTTCATATATAAAAGAAATTCTTTTAGGTTCAATTTTATATTTTCTAAATAAATCAACAACTTCTAAAAAACGATCAGTTCTAAGAACCATAGCAAGTCTTCCCCCATCCTTTAATAATTTCTTAGAAATATCAAGAATTTCTTCAAGTTTTATACAAATCTCATGTCTAGCAATCATTTTTTCTTTTGAATTATTAACAAACTTAGAATCATTAAATTTAAAATATGGTGGATTACAAGTAATAACATCAAAACTATTAATTGTTTTATTAAAGACAAATTTTTTCATATCACAATTAATAATATTGATTTGATCATCTAACTCATTATAATCAACAGATTCCTGTGCTAATAAAGATAACTTTTCTTGAATTTCAATTCCAATAATATTTTTCTTAGTCCTTAATGACAAAATTAGTGGAATAACACCATTTCCAGTACCTAAATCTAAAATATTATTAATCTTTTTATTTAAAGTAACAAAATTAGCAAGTATTACACTATCAAGTGAAAAAGAAAAGCATTCGTCGTCTTGATAAATTTTTCTATTTTTATATCCTAAAATATCATTTAATGACTTCATATTTATCCCCTAACTTAATCTCAATTTCACCATCAGAAGTATTTAAAACAAAAGATTCAGTTAATAAATTAAAAGAAATAACATCACCAACTACATCATTAAATTTAATCTTTGTACCCATTTTAGGCATCATTTTTTTTAAAGAAGTATAAACCTCATTTTCATAAGAAAGGCAACATAATAATCTACCACAAACTCCATTTATTTTATTTGGATTTAAGGCAAAATTTTGATTTTTAGCCATATTAATAGAAACACTATTAAAACCATTTAAAAAGCTATTGCAACATAATTTCATTCCACAAGGACCTAAACCACCAATTTTTTTTGCAGCATCGCGAACTCCAACTTGTCTAAGTTCAATTCTAGTTTTATATTTCTGAGCTAATTTTTTTGCAAATTCTCTAAAATCAATTCTATCATCAGAAATAAAATTAAAAAAAAGTTGTTTGTTATCAAGACTATAACAAGAGTCAATAATCTTAATATTTAAATTTAATTTTTTAGAAATTTTTTCAGCATATAAAACAGCATCCTTAGAAAGCAAGATATTATTATTATAAGTATTAATATCATCTAAAGTAGCAATTCTATCAACATTTATCAAAGGTAAATTCAAATTTTTATTATCCAGCTCATATACATCAGATAAAGATTTACCAGCAAAAAAAACATTATCAAAATTAACAACTATTAAATCATTCTTTTTTATATTTAAATCACCAGGAGATAAATAATAAGCCCTAGCATCATAATCAAATTTAACACAAACAACTTTTTCCATTACCTACACCTCCAACAAAATTCTAGAGTATAAATTGTCTAACCATAATTTTAAATTAACATTATAATCTAGTTTTTTTATTTCAGTTTCAAATATGTTAATTAATACAGAAATCTGATTTAAATTATAATTATTTAAAATATTATATAAATTAGATTCTAAATCATCAAAACAACTATCTTCTTTTAAATACTTAATAAAATAAGTAATAAAATTATTAAATCTAATAAAAGTACTATTTTTATCAATAAAAATATTATTTAAAATAAAATTATAATTAGTAAATAAACTCTTATTAAATATGCATTCAAAAAATCTAATATCATAATCGTCTAATTTAATATCTGAAAAATTAGTATCATCAATTTTTAAAATTTGACAACGAGAAATAATGGTATCCAATAACTTATATCTATTTTTTGTTAAAAGAATTGCAATTATATCAGGTTCAGGTTCTTCAATAAATTTAAGTAAAGTATTAGAAGAAGCTAAATTTAACTTTTCTGCTTCCTTAATAACATATACTCTTTTATTATCTAATAAAGATTTATTTTTAAAATCATCTTGCAATTGAATTATTTGTTCTTTTCTTATTGCATTAGTATCAGTTTCAACTATTTTAATATCAGGATAATTACCATTATCTATTAAATAACAAATATTACAACTACCACAATTTAAATTATCAAATTTATTTTCTTTATTATTACATAAAATCAATTTGATAAAATCAAATACTAATTTATAATCATCATCATAATTATTTAATTCTATAATATAAGCATGTGATAATTTATTATTACTAATAATATTATTAACAGCATTAATAAAATTTGATTTTTTCATAATAATCACCTACAAAAAAATTGTTTTAAATAAAATAAGAGCAAATAATCCTGGAGCCCCAAAAAAACAAATAAATAAAATAGAAAACAAATTAAAAGGTATAATCATATTGAAATTAACAGCAATTAAATTATAACCAAATAAAATAAAACAAGATATAAAGAGACGTTTAATAATTTTAATCATATAATCACCTACTAATAATATGATTATATAGATTAAATTATTCTATCACTTTACGATCAGAAAGAGCTCTCTCTAAAGTCAAACTATCAATATATTCCATATCAGCACCCATAGGAACTCCATTAGCTAATCTTGATATTTTAATATTAGAATCCTCAAGAATTTTTTTAATATATAAAGAAGTAGTTTCACCTTCTATAGTAGGCTTAAAAGCAAATATAATTTCTTTAAAATTATTATCTTTTATCATATCCAAAAGTTTTTCTAAACCAATATCTTCAGGATTAATACCATCTAAAGGTGAAATTAAATCATTTAACACGAAATATTTACCAGTAAACATACCAAGTCTCTCGAATAAAAATACACTCTTAGAATCCTCTACAACACATAATACATCATTATTTCTATCATGACTTTTACAAATATAACATTCGTCATCTTCTGTTAATACATTACAAATAGAGCAATTTTTTATCTTAGACTTAACATCGTTCATACTATTAGTAAATAACTCAACTTGTTCATCCTCTAAATTTAAGATAGAAAAAGCTAATCTTTCAGCAGTTTTCTCACCAATACCAGGTAAATATTTAAAAGATTCAATTAAATTTTTTAAACTATCTGGGTACATTATTAAAATAAACCTGGAATATTACCAAATTTTCCCATTTTTTTATTAGTTTCAGAATCAATTTTTTTATTAGCGTCATTAATAGCAATCATAATCATATCTTGAAGCATTTCAATATCATCTTTTTCTAAAGTATTATCAGAATTAATTTCAACTTTAGTAACATTTCTATTACCTTTCATAGTAATTTTAACAATAGAACTTTCACCAACAAATTCACTGTTATCTATTTCATTTTTTACCTTAAGCATATCTTTTTGTAATGCTTGAGCTTGTTTCATCATAGCTTGAATATTCATATAAAATCCTCCTATTATTCAAATTCAACAACATTTTCAAATAAATTAATTGTATCATTATTAATTATATCATTATTTTCTTGAACTTCAAATACTTCTTCAGGTTCTTCAACAAAATTATATTTAACACCTGATTTTAAATTTGAAATAAATTTATTTTTTTCTTCATTCCATTTTTCATTTGATAATATAACAAAGCTTTTATTAGAATTAGTAATTTTATTATAAATATCTGTAATATTCTTTATATTATCAAGATTTTGATTAACTGCAGATTGATACTCATAAGATAAAACTATATTTTCATCACTAACCATACAAATTTTAGCATCTAAAAGTTCATTTATAATATATCCAATTTGCTGATCATAAATATAATCATTCAATGATTTAAATTTATCCTGTTCCTCTATCAACAATTGTTTATTAGCCTTTGCAAATGTATTATTAAGTCTTGTAGATAATATTTCTTCAAAATTTAAAGGTAAATTAGAACTAATAACTTTATTTTTTAACTTATCATTACTTTTCTTACTGTAACCATTATTTTCTTTTATGAGAGAGTTATCTGAATCAATATTTTTATTTTCATTATTTATTTGAATTATCATATCGTTATTCATATCATTGTTATTAACAATCTTATTATCTTTTGAAGCTTTATAATTATCACGAACATTAGTTTGAGAGTGCTTAATGTTATTAATATTGTCATCATTCACATTATTATTATTTGATGAACTTAAAGAATTATTAATATAATTTAATATAAGCATTTCAATATTTATTTTAACATTTTCACTTTTTCTAATATTAGATAAATTTGTATTGAATAAATTAATTAATTCAACTATTAATTTAATGTCATATTTAGGTTTAATATTATTTACATAATAATCAACCATAACATTACGAAGATAATAAATAATTTGAACAATAATTTGAGAAAGATTTTTACCTCGATCATCAAACTCTTCAACCATTTTTAAAACTGAAGAAACATCATTATTAAAAATATAAATACAAAAATTATTTATCTCTGTTAATGTAATTAATCCATTTATTGAATAAAAATCATCAATAGTAATCTTATCAGAAGAAAAAGAACTTAATTTATCTAGCAAACCAATTGCATCTCTTAAACCACCATCTGAATTTTTAGCAATTTGATCTAGGACCTCATCATCAATATTAATTTTTTCCACATCAGTAATATATTTTAATCTATTAAATAAATTATTATTTGATATTTTTTCAAAATTAAAACATTGACATCTAGAAATTATAGTTTCAGGAACTTTTTGATAATCGGTAGTAGCTAAAATAAAAATTACATGTTCTGGTGGTTCTTCTAAAGTTTTTAATAATGCATTAAAAGCTCCAATTGAAAGCATATGAACTTCATCAATAATATAAATTTTGTATTTTAACATTGAAGGAACCAAAGATACTTTATTTCTTAGTTCTCTTATTTCATCTACACCATTATTTGAAGCAGCATCAATTTCAATAATATCTACACATTCTTTATCAAAAGAATGATTACACTTATCACAATTTCCACAGGCATCACCATTATTATTGTTTTCACAATTAACAGCTCTAGCAAATATTTTAGAAATAGTTGTTTTACCTGTTCCTCTAGGTCCAAAAAATAAATAAGCATGAGAAAAACGATTATTAACAATTGAATTTTTTAAAGTTTTAATAATTGGTACTTGTCCTACAACATCTTCAAAGTTTTTAGGTCTATATTTTCTATATAAAGCTTGATACATACATTCCACTCCATTCAATTATATATTATACCATATAAAGTAAAGAGTTTTTTTAGAAAATTATATTTTTTCAACAATTTATATTTTAACTAAAAAAAATATTTCCCGGGAAATGTTTTAAAAAATTAAATAACAAAATATAAATTATTTCCCAGGAAATATTATATGTTTCACGTGAAACATTTTATTAATCTAATATATTCTATTCATAATGCATATAACACAAAGTTAATCTTCAATCCAATTACTTTTCAAATAATATTTCTCTTTATGTTCCACGTGAAACATATTTCTACATCAAGTATATTTTAATCTAAAAACAATATTACATCATTATTCTCCGTTTTGATTATATTTCACATATTATTTCTTTTCATGTTTCACGTGAAACATATTTCTATCATCAAGTATATTTTAATCTAAAAACAATATTACATCATTATTCTCCGTTTTGATTATATTTCACATATTATTTCTTTTCATGTTCCACGTGAAACATATTTCTACATCAAATATATTTTAATCTAAAAAACATTATTACACCATTATTCTCCGTTTTGATTATATTTCACATATTATTTCTTTTCATGTTCCACGTGAAACATATTTCTATCATCAAGTATATTTTAATCTAAAAAACAATATTACTCCATTATTCTCCGTTTTGATTATAGTTCACATATTATTTCTTTTCATGTTTCACGTGAAACATATTTCTATTTATCAAAAATATTTTATTCTAGATGATTAATAGATATAGTCTTTTTATGTATAAAATTTATATATATTTTTTTAATTCTAAATATACTTTTATAATAATTTTGTAATTTCAATTAAATAAATTCAACAAATATTTTTTTCATTTATAACATTTCCATAAATATATTTCATTAGATAAAAATTATATATTGTTATACTCCTCTTTAATTCTATTTCAAATACTATTTCTTTTTATTTTTCACGCAGAACATATTTTTTAACTAAAAAAAAAGAAGATAATTTCTATCATCTTTTTAACATGAAATATTCATTAATTATATCTTTAACTTGATATATATATTTATCAACAAAAATATAATTTATAGATGGATTATTATCATTATTACTTAAAATCATATTATTAATAAACTTAACATTAGGATCACTATTTTCCAGGAAATAATATAAATTTCTTATTCTAGCTTGCTTTATAGCAGAAGCACACATAGCACAAGGCTCTAATAAAACATATATATCACAATCATTTAATCTCCAATTATTATACTTCTTTTCACAGTATCTAATAGCATTTATTTCAGCATGACATGTTACATCATTATTCGATTCTTTAGTATTATGAGTAATACAAATTATTTTATTGTTTTTAACAATCGCAGCACAAACAGGCACTTCATCTTCTAAAATTGCAGTTTTTGCTTCTAAAATTAATTCGTTAAATACTTTTTCAACCATAAAATTACTCCTAATTATTAAAATAAAAAAGATGCACATAATTAGAGGTTCTTAAGGCTGCTATCTTCCGATTCTGACCTGGTTAAAACATAATTATTGCATCGAAATTATTATATAAAATTTTATTTTTTTTGTAAACAAAAAAATAAAATATCCACAAGTAAAATTATTAACAGTAAAAAAATGAGCCAATAAAATGTAAAAAGTAATTCATGAATTAATAATAAATATAAAGAAAAATCTTTAAATGTTTTACATATAATTTCTGATGAACAAAAAAACATTTTATCCACAAACAAAAAATATGCAAAAAAAAGGAAATATATTCCTTTTCTTATTTTTATTCTTCTGACTTAGTTTCTTCAGTATTTTCTATTATTAAATCTTTATTTTCTGATTCTTCACCATTAGAATCATCAACTTTATCAACAAGAGCAACAGTAGAAACTTTTTGATCATCTTTAAGATTTATTAATCTTACACCTTGAGTTGCTCTTTTTAATGTAGATATTTGATTCATTGGCATTTTCATAATTACTCCATAGTTAGTAATAATCATTAGATCAACAGATTCTTCATTTTCAACATCTATACATTTAAGAGAAACCATCATACCATTCTTTTCAGTAACATTAAGTGCTTTAACACCTTTACTACCTCTATGAGTTAATCTGTATTCATCAATTGCAGTTTTCTTTCCATAACCATTTTCAGTAACAATAAGTACTAATTCATTAAGTTTTACAACCTCAGCACCAACTACTATACTATCACCAAGATCAATTCCTTTAACACCAGATGCTCCACGACCCATAACTCTTACTTCATCTTCAGTAAATCTAACCATACGACCATTGCTTGCACCAATTATTATTTCATCATGACCAGAAGTCTTTCTAACACTAATTAATTCATCATTTTCTTTAAGAACTATCGCAATTTTTCCACTCTTTCTGATATTTTCAAATTCACGAACATTTGTTCTTTTTATTAATCCTAACTTAGTCACAAACATAAGATTTTCAATAGTTTCATCGCCATCAGTATAACTGATCATAGAACTAATTTTTTCATCTTTTTCTAATTGAAGCAAATTAATAATTGGTAATCCCTTAGATTGTCGACTATATTCTGGAATTTCATAACCCTTCATTCTATATACTCTTCCTTTGTTAGAAAAGAACATAATATAATCATGAGTTTTCATTGAAATTAATTGTTCAGCAAAATCCTCTTCATTAGTAGACATACCTTTAATACCAACACCACCTCTATTTTGAGTTCTATAAGTATCAGATTTTAATCTCTTAATATAACCATTATGAGTAAGAGTAACAATAATATCATCAATAGGTATTAGTGATTCATCTTCAATATAATCAATTGCAGTCATATCAATAGAAGTTCTTCTTTCATCACCAAATCTATTTTTAATTTCTAACATTTCTTTCTTAATAATATCTAAAACCATTTGTTCACTAGCTAAAATTTCTTTATAATTAGCAATTTTAATTCTTAATTCATTTAATTCATTTTCAATAGTATCCTTAGACATATGAGTAAGTCTTCTAAGTCTCATATCAAGAATAGCTTGAGTTTGAACATCATCTAAATTAAATCTTTCCATTAAAGTATTTTTAGCAGTTTCATCATCATCACTACCTCTAATAATCTTAACAACTTCGTCAATATTATCAATAGCAATACTTAAACCTTCTAAAATATGTGCTCTTTCTTCAGCTTTCTTTAAATCAAATTGAGTTCTTCTATAAATAACTTCCTTTTGAAAATCAACATATTTAGAAATAATTTTATTTAAACCTAAAGTTTTTGGTGTTCTATCATCAATCATCATGAAATTAATACCATAAGTTATTTGAAAATTAGTATGTTTATATAAATTATTCAATACAACTTGTGGATTAGCATCACGTTTTAATGTAATAGTAATTTTAACACCATTTTTTAGATCAGTATGATAATCGGAAATACCTTCTATTACTTTGTTATGAACAAGTTCGGCGACCTTATTTTTTAAATCTAAAGTATTAACACCATAAGGAACTTCAGTAACAACAATAGTATGATGGTTACCATGTTCTTCAATAGTTGCACGACTTCGAATTGTAATAGAACCTTTACCAGTTTCATATGCTTTTTTAATACCAGAATTACCTAAGATAATACCACCAGTAGGGAAATCTGGTCCTTTAACATATTGCATTAGACCCATAGTATCAATCTCAGGATTATCAATATAAGCAACACAACCATCAATAACTTCACATAAGTTATGAGGTGGAATATTTGTTGCCATACCAACAGCAATACCCATTGTTCCATTAACTAAAATATTAGGATATCTAGATGGTAAAACAGAAGGTTCTTTAGCAGTAACATCAAAGTTGTCATCCATATCAACAGTATTTTTATTAATATCTTTTAATAATTCAAGTGATAATTTAGATAAACGTGATTCAGTATAACGCATTGCTGCAGCACCATCACCTTCAATATTACCAAAGTTACCATGACCATCTACTAAAATATATCTTTCATTAAAACTTTGAGCCATTCTAACCATAGCTTCATAAATAGAAGAATCACCATGTGGATGGTAATGACCCATAACATATCCAACTGTTGTAGCTGATTTTCTATGAGGTTTATCAGGAGTATAACCACTCTCATACATTGACCATAAAATTCTTCTATGAACAGGCTTTAAACCATCTCTTAAGTCAGGTAAAGCACGTGATGTAATAACACTAATAGCATAATCTAAGAAAGAATCTCTAACTTCTTTTACAATATTATTTTCAGATAAACTATCTCTTTCATGAAATACATCTGTTTTATTTTCAATTTCTTGTTCGTTTACTTCATTATTATCCATAATTTACCTCCTATATATCCAAGTTTTGTACATATACAGCATTTTCTTCAATAAATTTTCTTCTAGGTTCAACATCATCACCCATTAATTTTTCAAAAATTTCATCAGCTGCAATACAATCATCTAAAGTTATTTTTCTTAGTGTACGCTTTTCTATATCCATTGTAGTCTCATTTAACTCTTCAGCATCCATTTCCCCTAATCCTTTCATTCGAGCAATTTCTACACGGTTTCTGACGCTCTCAGATAGAGAATTTAAATATTTTTCTTTTTCAACTTCATCTAAAACGTATTTTCTTGTTTTACCATGAGTAATTCTAAATAGTGGAGGTTGAGCAGCATAAATATGTCCTTCCTCTACAATAGGTCTAAAGAATCTATAAAATAAAGTTAAAAGTAGTACTCTAATATGTGCACCATCAACATCGGCATCGGTCATGATTATAATTTTATGATATCTTAATTTTGATAAATCAAACTCTTGTCCAATACCAGTACCAAATGCAGTAATAATAGTTCTTATTTCTTCATTTGATAAGGCTCTATCTAATCTAGCTTTTTCAACATTTAAAATTTTTCCTCTAAGTGGTAATATAGCTTGAGTCATTGAATCTCTACCCTCTTTAGCAGAACCACCAGCGGAATCTCCTTCGACTATAAATATTTCAGATATTTTTGGATCTTTACTTTTACAATCTGATAGCTTTCCATAAAAATTAGTTGTTGCTAAATCACTTTTTCTTGTTATTTCACGCGCCTTTTTAGCTGCATTTCTAGCTCTACAAGCAAGCATGGCTTTTTCAACAATTTGTTTAGCTTCATCTGGATTTTCTAACAAGAAAGTTTTAAATCCATTTGAAAATACATCATCTGCAAGTTTTCTAACTTCACTATTTCCAAGTCTTCCTTTTGTTTGTCCTTCAAATTGAGGATTAGGATGCTTACAAGAAACAATCATTGTTAATCCTTCTTTAACATCATCACCAGTTAAAGAATCATCTTTTTCTTTTAATATACCATTTTTTCTAGCATAACTATTAATAACACGAGTTAAAGCTCTTTTAACACCATCTTCATGTGTTCCACCATCATGAGTATTAATATTATTAACAAAAGAGTAAATATTTTCATTATATCCAGTTGTATATTGCATAGCAACTTCAAACATAACACCGTTTTCTTCTCCATCTAAATGAATTATTTTTTCATGAATAGGTGTTTTTCCTTTATTAATAAACTTAACATATTCTGAAATACCGCCTTCATACACAAATGTATCACCAGTAGTATCTTCATCATCACGATCATCTCTTAAAGTTAATCTTAATCCTTTATTTAAAAAGGCAAGTTCACGTACTCTAACAAGTAATGTATCATAATCATATATATCAGTATCAAATATTTCTGGATCTGGTTTAAAAGTAACAGTAGTACCAGTTCTATCTTCACTACATGTACCAATTTCTGTTAAAGAATCAACAGTATGTCCACCATTTTCAAATCTAATTGAATAAATCTTTCCACCTTTATAAACTTTAACTTCTACCCATTTTGATAATGCATTAACAACACTGGCACCAACACCATGTAATCCTCCAGATACTTTATATCCTCCACCACCAAATTTACCACCTGCATGTAATACAGTATAAACTGTTTCTACAGTACTTTTTTTAGTTTTAGGGTGAATATCAACAGGAATTCCACGACCATCATCTTTTACAGTAATAGAATTATCTTTATTAATTACAATTTCAATGTTTTTACAAAAACCTGCAAGAGCCTCATCGATAGAGTTATCAACAATTTCCCATACAAGATGATGTAATCCCTTTACGTCAGTTGTACCAATATACATACCCGGACGTTTTCTTACAGCCTCTAACCCTTCAAGAACTTGAATAGCAGAGGAATCATAAGTTGTTTCTACTTTTTCATCCATTATATAATCCCTACTTTCTCTCTATTTTTCCATTTTTTACATAAAATACATAAGCATCATTTAAATATTTTTTATTAATATTTTTTAAATCAGTAGTAGTAACAATACTTTGAATATCATTATTTATTATTTTTAATAATCTATTTCTTTTCTTTATATCAAGTTCTGAAAAGATATCATCTAGTAATAAAACAGGTTTAGTACCAGTATAATTATTAAAAATATTAATTTCTGATAATTTATAAGATAAAACAGCTACTTTTTGTTGTCCCTGAGAACCAAATAGTTTTAAGTTTATTTCATTTAAAACAAACTCAAAATCATCTCTATGAGGTCCATATAAAGTCATTCCATAACTTTGTTCCTTTATATAATTATCTTTAAATTTCTTTAAAAGTTTTTCTTTTAATATATCATGATCAAAATCATCTATTTCAACATTTGGAACATAATTAATAAATAAATTATCTTCTCCCATAATATTTTTAAAGTAATAATTAATATTTTCGTTAATAAATTCAACATAATTATTTCTCATATTATATATAACAATAGCTTTTTCAACGAGTTTATCAGTTATAATATCAAGATAACTTTTGTCTGCTATTGAATTATTAAACAAAACTTTTAAATATTCATTTCTTGTCTTTAAAATCTTATTGTATTCATTATATGTATTTAAATATTCTTTTGATATTTGTGATAGTTGAATATTAAGTAAATTTCTTCTAATATTAGGTGATCCCTTGATAATATCAATATCATCAGGAGTAAATACTATAATACCTAAATTAGAAATATAATCAGCAATTTTTTTTACCTTATCATTATTAATAAATATTTGTTTTTCATTCTTAGATATACGAATTTCTAATTTTTTTATTATTTTATCATTTTTAACAACACCTTTAATTTTTGCCATATTCTTATCAAACATTACAATATTTGGATTATTTATCGTCCTATGAGACTTAGTTAAGGCAAGAATAACGATACTCTCCAAAATATTGGTCTTTCCTTGAGCATTATCTCCGACAAAGATATTCATGTTATTATTAAATTTAAGTGATAAAGTTTCGTAATTTCTAAAATTTTTAAGTTCTAATTTAGTAATTTTCATAAAAAGTTAAAAAATCCCTCATATAATCACCTATCCCCTACTTGAGTATTCCTATACATACGAATATATTATACCATAAAATGAGGTTTAAATCACTAAAAAATAGCTTTTACAAGCTATTTTTTTACTAAATCTACTTAATTTTTCTATTTCTCATAATTAAATCTAATCTTGATGATTTAGATACTTGATTTTCAAGTGATCTAAATGAAACAGGAACGTCAATTGTAACCCCATTATCAAAGATAATTTTTGAACAGTTATTCTCAGCTCTAGTAAAGTTTTTAATTCTATTTAAAAATAACCAAATACAATCATCTGAACTAGGTGAAGTTGTTGGAAAAACAACCAAATTAAGTCTATCTTCAACTATAATAGGTAATTTATACTCAGATCCTAAAATAGATTTAGCACCTTCCTTTCTACCTTCATACGAACTTCCAAAGTATTTACAACCATCTTCCATTATTTTAAATGGAGTTTGATTTACTACAAAAGTACTTTCATCTTCATAAATCAAACTATCGTTTCCTTTAGGTAAAATTGCTAATGTTCCGCAGTTAATTTCATAATTCATTTTAATACCCCCTTACCGCTATGAAAAGGTACTATTTTTCCCTTTTCGACATTAAAATAACACAACCTAATGTCGGAATCTGTCTAATTTTGACAAATTTTAAAAAAATTTAAAAAAAAGAATAAAAACTAATTTATTCTTTAAATATATATTATATTTTTTAAATTTTAGACCCCATTAATATGTTCTAATTGGTAAAACTAATTGAGTTAAAGTCTCATCTTCACTTGATTTTATAAGAATTGGTTTAACTTCTCCAACGAAATTAATATCAACAGTTTCTGTGGAAAAACTTTTTAAGGCTTCCATCATATATTTAGCACTAAATGATATTTTAATATCCTCTTCACTACTCTTAGTAATTGGCATTTTTTCTTCAACTCTACCAATTTCAGCAGAAGAACTTCTTAAAATTAGTGTATTTCCTTTAGTTTCTAAAGTAACAACATTCTTTTCTTTATCACTTGTTAAAATACTAACGCGATCTATAACATTATAAAAATCATTTAATTTAGTAGAAACTACTAATAATGCATCGTCTGGTAATAAATTAGAAGTATTTGGATAAGTACCATTAATTAATCTAGATTCAAATTTTAAATTATTATTTTTAAATAAGATTTTATTATTAAAGATATGTAATTCTACATCACTCTCATCATCAGTAATGATTCTAGAAAATTCTAAAATATTATGACTTGGAATAACAATATTATAATTATCTTCACTACTTTTATCTAATTTAACAACTTTTCGAGCTAATCTATAAGAATCAGTAGAATTACATTCCAATATATCACCTACTATATTAAAATTTATACCAGTTAAAATTGGTTTACTTTCTTCAGTAGAAGATGCAAAGGCAGTTTGATTAACTATATTTTTAAATACAGATGCATTTAAAACAATTTTCTTTTTACTTTCATCTAAACCTATATTAGGATATTCACTTTCACTAATACCATTTAAATTAAATTCACTGTTTTCTGTGTAAATAAGTATCTTTAGTTCATCAACAACTTCAATATTAATAAACTTATCAGGTAATTTACGAACAATATCTAAAATATATTTACCTTGTATAATAATACTACCTTCACTTTCAACTTTAAAATCAACTTCATTAGCAGTTTCTATTGAAGTTTGAATAGTGATATCATTATCACTAGCAGTTAAAGTTAATTTATTCTTTTTTAATTCAAATTTTATACCAGCAAGAACTGGAATTAAGTTTTTAGTTGAGATTGCTTTTGATACTTTATTTAAAGCATCTAATAATAATTCTTTTTTTATTGTAAATTTCATTTATATTCCTTCTTTCTTTTTAAGTTATTTATATTATTACTGTGGAAAAAGATTAAAACTATATTTTTATCCGATAAAATAAAGAAAAAATCAAAATTTTACTTGTGGATAAAATGTTATTAATTAATTTTTTTACACAATACCAATATCTTTTTTTAGTTTTTCTATAATATTAGATAAGTCTTTATTTACTTTTATCTCTTTTTCTATTTTTTCAACAGAATGCATTACTGTTGAATGGTCTTTTCCACCAAATTCTGTTCCTATTTTAGGAAATGATTCACTTGTCATAGTTCTGCACAAGTACATTGCAATTTGTCTTGGAAAAGAAATATTAGAACTTCTCTTCTTACTCCTAATATCTTCCACAGATATTTGGAAGTACTCAGATACTATTTTTTGTATTCTGTGAATATCGTTCTTTTCACTAATTCCTTTACTAATAAAGTCTTTTAAAGCTTCTATTGCAAGATCTAGTGTTATTTTTGCACCACCCATAATTGTTGAATATGCAATCAATCTAGTAATTGATCCTTCAAGTTGTCTAACATCAGTTCCAATATTTGATGCTATATACTCTATTACATCTTCTGGAATTTCTGTTTCAAAGTTTCCAGCACTAATTTTTCTTTTTAAAATATTTGTTCTAAGTTCAAAGTCAGGTGGAAAAATATTAACTGTTAATCCCCAACAAAATCTTGTTCTTAAACGATCAGCTAGTAATTTTAAATCATCAGGTGACCTATCAGATGAAATAATAATTTGTTTACTATCATTGTATAAAGTATTAAATGTGTGGAAAAATTCTTTTTGAGTTTGTGTTGCTCCACCTAAAAATTGAATATCATCAATAATTAATACATCAACATTTCTATATTTATTTTTAAAAAAATCAATATAATTAAAGTTATTACCTTCATCATCCTTTTTACTAGTACCTACAAAATCCTCAATAAATTGATCACTTGTAACATATAAAACACGTTTATTAGAATTATCAACAATATAATTTCCAATTGCATGCATTAAGTGAGTCTTACCTAACCCACTATTTCCAAAGATAAAAAGTGGATTATACATAGTTCCAGGATTTTCAGCAACAGATAAGGCCGCGGCCTGTGCAAACTTATTACTACTTCCTATAATAAAGTTATCAAAATTATATTTGTTATTTAAATTAGAATTTACATACCCATCATTATTAAATAGATTACCTGGTGAAAAATTGTTATCAACAGGATTTGTGGATATTTTATTTTTTTCTTGTTCTTCTATTTCTTCACTTAACATAAAAATAAGTTCATAATTAGTATTAGTAAGATTATATAAACCGTTAATAATAAGTTCAGAATAATTATCTTCTAAATGTTTTTTATGAATCTTCATAGGAACTATTATATATGCTTTTCCGTTATCAAATTTATAAAGAGAAGTTTCTTTAAACCAAGTTTCAAAAGAAAGAGATGTTAGTTCGTCTTTTATTTGCTTTAAAAAATTAGACCAAATTATATCGACATTCAACTCCACCATCTCCCCACAAGATAAATAATTTAAAAATAGTGTACATTAAATTGTGAAAAAAATAAACAAAAAAATTCAAAAAATAATAATTCACAACTATTCCACAATTTTTTCAACAAATTAAATCTAAATATAACAACAAAAAAATAAGTTTTCCACATTTTCCACAGATTTTTTAAACACATACGTCAAAAAGTATTCCACAAGATTGTGAATTAAGTTAAAAAAAATAAAATATAATCATTTTATATATAAATAATAAAATTTTTAATTGACAAATAACTGTGAATTTTATTATAATAAGATAGATTTATGTCTGGAGGTGGAAAAAAATGAAAAGAACTTATCAACCAAATAATCGTAAAAAAGCCAAAAAATTAGGTTTCTTTGCACGTAAAAAAACAAATATTTTAAATCGTCGTCGTCGTAAAGGACGCAAAACTCTTTGTAAATAATAAAATAATACCGCTGATAAATTCAGTGGTTTTTTTAAATTAATGAGAGGAAAGTGTTTTTAATGAAAAAGAAATTTATTGTTAAAAATCAAAGGGATTTTACAAAAATAATAAAATCAAGAAAATTCGTAAAAAATAATGTTTTTGTAATTTATTATCTTAATAATGAAGAAAAATATGATCGATTTGGAGTATCAGTTGGTACAAAATTAGGTAATGCAGTATTTAGAAATAAATATAAAAGAAAAATAAGAGCCATTGTCGATAATTATAAGAAAACAAAAAAAGACTATGTAAATTATAAAGACTATATTATAATATTAAGAGAGAAGGGATCAAACTTATCTTACAAAGAATTAGAAGAAAATTTTGTATCCTTAATGAATATTATAAGAAAGGAAGATAAAATTGATAAATAAAAAATTAATGAAAAAAATAAGAATAGTACTAATTATTTTACTGTTAATTATATCAACTGGATGTACTAAGACATTAAAAGATTCAAATAAAAATCCAGTAAAGAATAAATTAACCGGTCAAAATTTGACAAAAAATATTTTATGTCAGCCAACAGATAAGAAAACAATTGAATTATACAAAAAAAACAAAGTAGAGATAAACAAATTACCAAAGTGTAGTGAATTTAAAGCAACTACAGGAAAATATGAAGGATTGTGGACAAGTATATTTATAAAACCATTAGCATTTATATTATTATGGCTAGGTAAAATTGTAAAAAATAATGGTATATCATTAATAATTGTTAGTTTAATTATAAGATTAATAGCATATCCAATTACTAAAAAAACTGCACTTCAATCTGAACAAATGAAAAAAGCACAACCAGAAATAAAAAAGATTCAAAATAAATATAAAGATAAACAAGATCAAGAATCAATGATGAAGCAAAGTCAAGAAATGATGATGCTTTATAAAAAATATAATATAAGTCCAATGGCAGGTTGTATTTTTTCAATGATTCAATTACCTTTATTTATAGCATTCTTAGAAGCAGTTCAAAGAACACCTGCAATATTTGAAGATAAATTAATAGGATTACAATTAGGAACAACTCCAACAATAGGAATTACAACATCAACTTGGTTCATGTATTTTCTTATTATAATATTAGTAGGTGGAACTACATTTTATACATTTAAAATGAATATGGCTGGAAATAATCAAGATCCTAACATGAAAATGATGCCAATTTATATGACAATAACAATTGTAATTATGGCATTTGTAATGCCATCAGCACTTGGTATTTATTGGATAACATCAAATTTATTTACTATTGTTCAAAGTATTATTGTTAAAAGGAGTAAAGAAGCAAATGGAAAAGCATAGTTATACCGGAAAAACAAAGGAAGAAGCTATTCAAAAAGCCATCACAGATTTACAAGAAGTAACAGAAAACTTATTTATTAGAGAATTAGAAAATGAAAAAACTGGATTATTTAAAAGCAAAAAAGTTGAAATTGAAGTAATTGAAAAAAGAGAAGTAAGAGATAATATAAAAAGAATTTTAATTAAAATATTAAAAGATATGGGATTTGAAACAACAATAGAAATTAAAAATAAGAATGAAGTACCAACATATGAAATATATTCTGATAATGATGCTTTATTGATTGGAAAGAATGGAAAAAATTTACAAGCTTTATCAGTTATTGTTCATCAGATAATAAAAAAAGAAATTAATCATGAATATAAATTTTTGTTAGATGTGAATTCTTATAGAGAAAAAAGAGATCATATACTTGAGAGATTAGCAAGAAAAATTGCAAAAGAAGTTGTTGATACTCAAATTGAAGTTAAATTAGATTCAATGAATTCATATGAAAGAAGAATAATTCACAATGCTTTGGCTAATAATAAAAAAGTTTTTACAGAAAGTACTGGTGAAGAACCAAATAGGCATGTAGTAATAAAGCCAGTAGAAAAATAAAGAGCAATAATAATTTGCTTTTTTTTTGTATATAGTTGTGTTATAATAAGCCTTGAAAAAAAGAAAATGGAGATTTATTATGAAAAAAAAATAAAAAAAGCTTAGATGTAGTTTTAAAAGAAAATAAATTAGTGAAAAATTATATAAAAAAATTAAATAATACAATGATTTACTTGATTTATATAAAAAAATTGAATAACTTACAAAAGAAATAAGTGAAGAAAAATCAAAAATAAAAGTTAAAAATTAAAAAGAGGTGATTGTATGAATGATACAATAGTTGCAATTTCAACAGCAATAGGAGTAGGTGGAATTGCAATAGTTAGAGTTAGTGGTAATGATGCTATTAAAATAGTTAATGATTGTTTTAAAGGAAAAGACCTTGAAAGTGTTGAAAGTCATACTATTAATTATGGACACATTATAGATAATAATGAAATTATAGATGAAGTATTAGTATCAATTATGAAAGCACCAAAAACATATACGACAGAAGATACAGTAGAAATTAATTGCCATGGAGGAATAATTTCTACAAATAGGGTGTTAGAAACAATATTAAATCATGGTGCTAGACTTGCTGAACCAGGAGAATTTACAAAAAGAGCTTTTTTAAATGGAAGAATTGATTTATCACAAAGTGAAGCAATAATGGATATTATTGAAAGTAAAAGTGAACAGGCAAGAAAGATTGCTATGAAACAATTAGATGGTTCAATATCAAATATAATAAAAGATTTTAGAGAAAAATTAAAAAATCTTTTATCTTCAATT
This sequence comes from uncultured Erysipelotrichaceae bacterium, assembly GCA_902801525.1. Classification (GTDB taxonomy): domain Bacteria; phylum Bacillota_I; class Bacilli_A; order RF39; family UBA660; genus RUG14670. The sequence goes on from CADCIN010000004.1 coordinate 64,221, forward strand.
GAAGTAAATATTGATTACCCTGAGTATAATGATATAGAAGTAGTTACAAAAGAAAAAATAAAAGATAATATTAATGTAATGAAAAAAGAATTAAATGAAATTATAGAAAATTCAAAGAACTCAAATATCTTAAAAGAAGGAATTAAAACAGTTATAGTAGGAAGACCTAATGTGGGTAAAAGTAGTATTTTAAATCAATTACTTGAACAAGAAAAGGCAATAGTCACAGATATCGAAGGTACTACAAGAGATATAGTTGAAGGTGATATTCTTATAAGTGGAATACCACTAAATATTATAGATACTGCAGGTATTAGAAAAACCGATGACAAAGTAGAAAAAATAGGTGTTGAAAAAAGTTTATCAATGATAAATGAAGCAAATTTAGTAATTGTTGTCTTAAATAAAAATGAAAAATTAAAAGAAGAAGATAAAGAAATACTTGAAAAAACAAAAGATAAAACAAGAATAATAGTCTTAAATAAAAATGATTTAGAAAATAATATAGATTTAAATATTGAAGAATATGATAATGTTATTGAAACTAATACAAAATCATTACAAGGAATAATTACCCTAAAAAATAAAATAAAAGATATGTTTAACTTAGAACAAATAAAATCTAATGATCAAACATATTTAACCAATGCAAGACAAGTTTCTTTAGCAAAACAATCATTACAATCTTTATTAGATGCTGAAAAATCATTAGAATTAGAATTACCAATAGATATGGTAGAAATAGATTTGAAAGAATGTTTTGAAAAACTAGGTGAAATAATTGGAGAAACTTATAGTGAAGAAATAATTGATAATTTATTTGATAAATTTTGTGTAGGAAAATAGAAGGTGAAAAAGAATGGAATATGAAATAATAGTAGTAGGTGGTGGACATGCAGGTTGTGAAGCTTCATTAGCTGCAGCAAGAAAAAATCATAAAACATTACTAGTAACAGGTAATATAAATAATATTGCAGACATGCCCTGTAATCCAGCTATAGGAGGACCAGCCAAAGGTATAGTTGTTAGAGAAATAGATGCTTTAGGAGGAGAGATGGGTAGAAATACTGATAAAGCAACTCTTCAAATAAAGATGTTAAACACAAAAAAAGGACCTGCCGTACAAGCTTTAAGAGCACAAGGAGATAAAAATATTTATCCACAAGAAATGTTAAAAACAATGCAGTCTGAAGAAAATTTAACAATCAAAGAATCAATAGTAGAAGACTTAATTGTTGAAGATAATAAAGTAAAGGGTATCATTTTAGAAGATGGAGAAAAAATATATTCAAAAGCTGTAATATTAACAACTGGAACATATTTAAGGGGTGCTATTTTAGTAGGATCTGATAAACACTCAGGTGGTCCTCATGGTGAAAGAGAATCAAAATTTTTAAGCAATAAATTAAAAGATTATGGATTTACTATTAAAAGATTAAAAACAGGAACACCTCCAAGAGTAGATAAAAATACAATTGATTATTCAAAAACACAATTAGAATGTGGAGATGAAGTAGAAAGAACATTCTCTTTTGATAATAAAGCATATTATGATGTCAATAATCAAATTCCATGTCATTTAATTTATACAACGCCTGAAACTCATAAGATAATTAGAGAACATTTAAAAGAATCAAGTATGTATGGTGGATATGTTGAAGGAGTAGGTCCAAGATATTGTCCATCAATAGAAGATAAATTAGTAAAATTTGCTGACAAAGAAAGACATCAATTGTTTTTAGAACCTGAAAGTAATGTGGCAGAAGATCCAGAATATGGAAACACAATATATATTCAAGGATTCTCAACATCTATGCCTCATTATGTTCAAGATGAAATGGTTCATTCTCTTCCAGGACTTGAACATGCTAAAATAATTAAATATGCCTATGCAATAGAATATGATGCAATTGATTCAAAACAATTAAATCCGTCATTAGAAACAAAAGTATTAGAAAATTTATTTACTGCTGGACAAATTAATGGAACATCTGGATATGAAGAAGCAGCAGGACAAGGCCTAATTGCTGGAATTAATGCTGCATTAAAAGTAGAGAAAAAAGAACCATTAATATTAAAAAGAAATGAATCATACATAGGTGTATTAATAGATGATTTAGTAACAAAAGGAGTTAAAGATCCATATAGATTATTAACATCTCGTGCAGAATATAGATTATTATTAAGAAATGATAATGCTGATTTAAGACTTAGAGATTATGGTTACCAAGTAGGATTGATAAAAGAAGATAAATATAAAAAATTCTTAGAAAAAAAAGAAAATATTAAAAAACTAAGAAATATATTAGAAGATACAAGAATTACTCCTAAAAAAGAAGTTCAAGAATACCTAGAATCAGTAAATACATCACCATTAAGTGATGGAATATCACTATTTGATTTATTAAAAAGACCAGAAATTACATTTGATATTATAAAACATTTTATAGATATAGATTATGAAAATGAAGTATTAGAACAAGTGAATATTAATGCTAAATATGAAGGATACATTAAAAAAGCAAATAGAGAAGTAGAAAAAATGTTAAATCTAGAAAGTAAGAAGATTCCAGATGATATAGATTATGAAAAAATACCTAATTTAGCATCAGAAGCAAGACAAAAATTAATAGAAATAAAACCAAGAACAATTTCACAAGCAACAAGAATAAGTGGAGTAAATCCGGCAGATATTTCAATATTAATGGTTTATTTAAAAAGGAATTATAAAAATGACTGAGAAAGAATTTATTGAAGAAGTTAAAAAACTTGGAATAGAAGTAACTGACGGAGAATTAAATTTACTAGATAATTTTTACAATTTATTAATAGAGTGGAATCAAAAGATAAATTTAACTAGAATAACAGAAAAAAAAGAAGTATATTTAAAACATTTTTATGATAGTTTAACAATAATAAAAATTGTGGATTTAAATAATGCATCAACACTTTGTGATGTAGGAACTGGAGCGGGTTTCCCAGGAATAGTGCTTAAAATATTTTATCCTCATTTAAAAATAACTCTTATAGATTCTCTTCAAAAAAGAGTAAATTATTTAAATGGAATAATTAAAATAATGAAACTAGATAATATAAAAGCAATTCATATTCGTGGTGAAGAACATAAAGAAAAGTATGATATAGTGACGTCAAGAGCAGTTGCCAATATTGAAAAATTAACAAAGTATACTATGCATTTACTAAATAATAATGGTCAAATGATTGCTATGAAAGGTGATATTGATAAAGAATTAACACCGGAAGTAGAAAGAAAATTACTCAAGAAATATAAAATAATTAAAATTGAAAAATTTTTATTACCAATAGAAAATAGTCAAAGAAGTCTAATTAAGTTAGAAAATAAATAATCTAATTTAATAGACTTTTTATTTAAATTATTTATTGAAAAAAACTTGAAAATCAAGTATAATAACTATATAGGTAAAAATAAAAAGAATAAAAGTGAGGGAAATATTATGATCTCAGAAGAAATAAAAAATGAAGTTGTCTATTTATATTTAGATGATATAATTCCAAATAGATTTCAACCAAGAGAAGTATTTGATGAAAAAGCTTTAAAAGAATTAGCAGTTTCAATTAAAGAACATGGAGTAATACAACCAATTATTGTAAGACGTGCGAATAATAAGTATGAAATTATTGCAGGTGAAAGAAGATATAAAGCATCAGCCCTTGCAGGTGCAACTAAAATACCAGCCATTGTAAGAAATTTGGACGACAAAGAAGCTGCAAAAGTAGCACTTCTTGAAAACTTACAAAGAAAAAATCTTAATGCTATTGAAGAAGCAAGAACATATCAAAAAATATTAGAACTTGATCAAATGACACAAGAAGAACTTGCAAAAACAATGGGTAAAAGTCAATCAGCAGTTGCTAATAAGATAAGATTGTTATCTCTTCCTATGGAAGTACAAGATGCCCTATTAAAAGAAAAAATTTCAGAAAGACACGCTAGAACACTTGTAAGTATAGATGACAGCAAATTACAACAAGATTTATTAAAGAAAATTATATCTGAAAAAATGAGTGTTAGAAAACTTGAAGAAGAAATAAAAATGTTAAAGGAAAATGATAAAAAAGGTGATGATGCAAGTATGGATAATCAGTCTATGTCAATTAATCAAGACACGATAAGTGTTAATAATGTTCAGAATCAAGTTCCACAATATATAAACTATGGAGAAGTTGATAATGATATTGATAATGAAGAAAATGATTATTTTAATAAAACACCACAAAGTTTTGGAAATATTGATTTAGAACAAATAAAATCATCTGCAAGTGATATTAAACCAAAAGATGTATCATTCCAAACATCACTTGATAGCATGCTAAACATTGCAAGCAAACCTGTAGATAATAATAATGTTGAAAATAAAGTAGAAAAAGAAACTTCAAGTTATGAATCTCCTGCAGAAAAGATAGATAGAGAAAGTAGTGAAAATAATTTAAGTTTGAATCAATACTTTAACAATGCACCGACAATACCTGAACAAAATAATAATGATAATAAAAACCTTGCAGATCAAACTGTTACACCAGCTGATATTCCAAGTGCAATACAATCTCTTAGAAATACAGTAAATAACATTAAAAACCATAATATAAATATTCAAATTGACGAAATGGATTTTAATAGTTCATATCAAATAATAATTAAGATAGAAAAATAAAAGTAGATAAAAATCTACTTTTTTTAACAAAACAGTTTTAAAAAGCATTAAATTTTGGTACAATAAATTAGTAAAAATGGAAATGGGTGATAGAAGATGGGAAAGATTATTTCGTTAGTAAATCAAAAAGGTGGAGTTGGTAAAACAACTACAAGTATCAATCTTTCTGCATCATTAGCAGTATTAGGAAAAAGAGTATTATTAATTGACCTAGATCCTCAGGGAAATACAACTACTGGTGTGGGAATAAATAAGGGTGATATAGAAAGAAGCATATATGATGTTTTAGTAGGATCATGTAAAATAACAGATGCAATGATTAAGACAAAATATAAGAATCTTTATGTATTACCAGCAACAATTAATTTAGCAGGATTAGATATCGAATTAGTAGAAAAAAGTAAACAAGAAAAAGGATTTCAAAAAGGTGAACAATTAAAAAACTCATTATCAGATATAAAGGATAGTTTTGACTATATAATAATTGATTGTCCTCCATCATTAGGAGTAATAACAACAAATGCTTTAACTGCATCAAATTCAGTAATTATACCAGTTCAATGTGAATTTTTCGCATTAGAAGGAATTACACAATTACTAAAGACAGTTATGCTTGCACAAAAATCCTTAAATCCAACTTTAGATATTGAGGGAGTTCTCCTAACAATGCTAGATTCAAGAACAAACTTAGGATTTGAAGTAGTAGAAGATATAAGAAAATTCTTCAAAGAAAAAGTTTATAATACAATTATTCCTAGATTAGTAAGATTAACAGAAGCTCCATCACATGGAGAACCAATAATAGCATATGATCCAAAAAGTAGAGGATCTGAAGCATATTTAAATTTAGCTAAGGAAGTGATTGAAAGAAATGGAGAATAATAATACAAAAAGAAGAGCTCTTGGAAGAGGTCTTGAAGAATTATTTTACAATGAACCAATAGACTATAATAAAGTAGAAGAAAAAATACTAACCGAATCAACTAAAGATGAAATTCAAAATATTAAAATATCTGAACTAAGAAGTAATCCATATCAGCCAAGAAAAGTATTTGATGAAAATGCATTAAATGAATTAGCAGTATCAATTAAAGAACATGGTGTTTTTCAACCAATTATTGCCAAAAAAAGCGTAAAAGGTTACGAAATAATAGCAGGTGAAAGAAGAGTTAAAGCATCAGAACTTGCAGGATTAGAAGAAGTACCTGCTATAGTAAAAGATTTTACTGATGAAGAAATGATGGAAATAGCTCTTTTGGAAAATCTTCAAAGAGAAAATTTAAATGCTATTGAAGAAGCAAATGCTTATAAAAAACTACAAGAAAATCTTAAGATAACACAAGAAGAATTAGCATCAAGACTCGGAAAAAGTAGATCACATATTACTAATATGATTGGACTATTAACTCTTCCAGAAGAAGTTCAAAAAGAAATTTCTAACAAAAATATTACCATGGGACATGCCAGAGTATTAAGTAAATTAGAAGATAAAAATCAAATTAAAGAATTAACATATAAAATTAAAGATGAAGGATTAAGTGTTAGAGAATTAGAAAATTTAACATCATCACCAGAAAAATTTGCAAGAACTCATAAGGTTAAAAAACAAATAAATGAAGAATATTCATATATTCAAGATGAATTATGTGAAAAATTAGGAACAAAAGTAAAAATAAAAAGTAATAAAATTGAGATTAGTTTTGTTAATGGAAATGACTTAAATCGTATTCTAGAAGTTATGAATTTAGATAAATAGGTGAGATATGATAGGATTATTTGATAAAATAAATTTTGATGTAAAACTTATACTTTCACCAATAATATATATAGTATTAGGAATAGTAATATATGAATTATTAAAACTAATTATTACAAAGATATTTAAGAAAACTAATTTAATATCAAGACATAAACAAAAACAAGCTGAAACATTAAAAATAGTTCTAATTAATTTATTGAAATATTTAGATATAATCGCAGTAGGATTAGCAATACTAACTATTTATGGAATAAATGTAAGATCTATTCTAGCAGGACTTGGAGTAACAGCAGTACTTATTGGACTTGCTTTTCAAGATATTGCAAAAGATATATTAGCTGGAATTTCTATTATCTTAGAAGATCAATATGAGATAGGTGACTATGTAAAAATAGATGGATTCGAAGGAAAAGTAAATTTTATAGGGTTAAGAACAACTAGAATAGTTGATTATAAAGGTGCAACTAAAATAATTGCAAATCACTTAGTAACAGATGTTATAAATTATAGTTTAAATAATACTTTAGCAATAGTCGATATTGGAATAGATTATGGAGAAGATTGTGAAAAAGTAAAAAAAGTGCTTGATGAAATGGCAACTAATTTAAAAAATAAAATAAAAAATGCCAAGGGAGAAATCAAAGTATTAGGAATAGAAACTCTAGCAGATTCTGCAGTTGTATATAGAGTAACGGTAGAAACAACATCTATGGAACACTATCAAGTACAAAGAGAATTAAGAAGAGAAATAAAAAAGGCTTTAGATAAAGCAAATATTAAAATACCATTCCCACAAGTAGAGGTGCATAATGGAAAATAAGAATTTAGAATATCAACTAGGAACAAAAGTAATAATGAAGAAACAGCATCCTTGTGGAACAAATTTATGGGAAATTACAAGATTAGGTGCTGATATCAAAATTAAGTGTATAAATTGTGGAAGAACAATTTTGATTCCTAGAATTGAATTTAATAAAAAATTAAAGAAAATAGTACCAGATGAGGAGTGATAAGATGAAATCAAAGAAAAAAATGAAATTAAAAAAATATTATCTTCATCCAATTACAGTATTCCTACTATTAACAATTATAGTTGTTATATTAAGTGGAATATTATCTAACTTGCAAATGCAAGGTACATATAATTCAATAACTACAGCAGGAAAAAACTTAAATGCAAAATTATTATCAGTTGAAAATTTATTTAGTTTTGCAGGTATGAGATATATTATTAGTAATGCTTTAAAAAACTTTATAAGTTTTTCACCATTATCAATGCTATTAATATCATTAATAGGAATATCAGTTGCAGAGTCAACAGGTTTTATTGAAGCATTTTCAAAAAGATATTTTAAAAAAATGTCAAAATGGAAATTGACATTTATAGTTATTTTTATAGCAACCATATCATCATTAATTAATGGAATAGGTTATGCATTATTAATACCATTAGTTGCTTTAATATATTTTATTATAGGAAGAAATCCTATACTTGGAATTGTAACAGCATTTTGTGGTGTAGCTTTCGGATATGGAGTATCAATATTTATTGGATCAACAGAAATATCTTTGATGGATTATACAAGAAATGCAGCAATGCTAGTTGATCAATCAACACATATAGCTTTAAGTAGCAATTTGTTCTTTATTATATTATCAACAATTGTAATTTCGATAATTGGTACAATAATAATTGAAAAATTAGTTTCACCTAAAATTGGAAAATATAAAAAAGAAGAAGAATTTTCAAAAACAGAACAATATAGAATAATTGATTTTGAAGAAGAAGAACAAAAGAAAATAGAAAAAGAGATAAGAGAGAAAAAAGGCTTAAGAGCAGCATTAGTTACAACAATAATAGTTTTATTATTATTTGCATATATGTTAATACCTAATCTTCCATCATCTGGAATGCTTCTAGATATGAATGAAAAAATATACTTAAATCAATTATTTGGTGAAAAATCATACTTCCAAGATGGATTTTCATATATGGTAGCGATGATTCTAATATTAGCGGGATTAGCTTATGGAATTAAATCTAAATCAATAAAAAGTGATAAAGAATTAATAAAAAATATAGATGAAAAATTTAGTACAATAGGAAGTGTAATATTATTATTATTTGTAATATCAACATTCCTATCAGTATGGAAACAAACAAATATAGGTTCAATATTAACTATATGGTTAGTTAATTTATTAGAACAATTAAAATTATCAGGAATACCATTAATTATAATTACATTATTATTAATAGCAGTATCAAATATATTCTTAACAGGAACTGAAGCAAAATGGTCAATATTTGCACCAGTAGTTGTACCAATGTTTATGCAATCAAATATTTCACCACAATTTGCACAAATTGTAATGAGAGTTGGAGATAGTATGACAAATGGAATAACTCCATTCTTAGCATCTTTCGCAATATATTTAGGATATTTAAATCTGTATAATTTGAATAAGAAAAGACCATATACTATTAGAAAATCAATTAAAATATTAATGCCATATTTTATTATTATTAATTTAGTATGGATAGTTCTAGTAGTTGGATGGTATATTATAGGACTACCAATCGGACCAGGAGTATTTCCAACAATATAAAATAAATGGACATTTCAACTTGAAAATGTCTTTTTTATTGACTTTTAATATAAATAAAATATAATAGGAAAGTGGAAAAAGAATATATATATGATATAATAAGAAAAGAAATGAGGTAATGATATGAGTTTAAGAGCAGGAATAGTAGGCTTACCTAATGTTGGAAAATCGACATTATTTAATGCCATTACAAATCAAAAAATATTAGCAGAAAATTATCCTTTTGCAACAATAGAACCAAATGTTGGAGTAGTTACTGTGCCAGATGAAAGAATGGATAAATTAAAAGAAATGTATGAACCTAATAAATTTATTCCAACAGCATATGAATTTACTGATATAGCAGGACTAGTTAAAGGAGCATCTAAAGGAGAAGGTTTAGGAAATAAATTTTTATCACACATTAGAGAAGTAGATGCAATCGTTGAAGTAGTAAGATGCTTTGATAATGGAAAAATTATTCACGTAGACGGAAATGTAGACCCTATAAGAGATATTGAAACAATTAATTTGGAATTATCTATCGCAGATTTAGATATAGTTAATAATAGATTAGATAAAGTATCAAAAAAAGCAAGAACTACAAAAAATAAAGAAGATTTATTAGAATTAGAAGCATTAGATAAGGCAAAAGAAGCATTAGAAAAAAATATAGCGTTAAGAGATGTTGATTATAGTGAAGAAGAGTTACTTGCTATTAAATCATTTAGTTTCTTAACATTAAAACCAATTATATATGTTGCAAATATATCAGAAGATGAATTAGCAATGGAAGATAATGAATATGTTACAAAACTAAAAGAATATGCTAAAAAAGATAACTCAAGAGTTGTTAAATTATCAGCTAAGACTGAAGAAGATTTAAGTGAATTAACAAAAGAAGAAAAAAATGAAATGTTAGATGCATTTGGACTAAATAATTCAGGATTAGATGATTTAATACTTGCAACTTATGATATTTTAGGATTGGCAACTTATTTCACAGTTGGAAAAGATGAAGTAAGAGCATGGACATTTAAAAAAGGTATGAATGCTAAAAAATGTGCAGGAATAATACATACTGACTTTGAAAAAGGCTTTATTAGAGCAGAAGTTATGTCATATAACGATTTAATTGAATGTGGAAGCGAGTTAAAAGTAAAAGAAGCAGGAAAAGCAAGACTAGAAGGAAAAGAATACCTAATGCAAGACGGTGACATTTGTCATTTTAGATTTAATGTATAAAATTGTTTACAAAAAAAAACTAATATGATACAATACAAACGAGTATTTAAAATACTCCTTACTCGGTATACCGGGTCATAAGTCCAAAAGGAGGTGCAAAAAATGAACAAATATGAATTAATGTTTATTGTAAAACCAGATATGGAAGAAGCAGAAATTAAAAAAGTTGCTGAAGAATTAAAAAAGGTTTTAACAGATAACAAAGCAAAAGTTATTGAAGAAAAAGCAATGGGACAAAGAGAATTAGCTTATGAAATCAATAAGTTCAATAATGGATATTATTACTTATTCGTAGTTGAAGCAAATTCAGAAGCTATTAATGAATTTGACCGTGTTGTAAGAATCAACGAAAATTTATTACGTCATTTAATAGTAAAAGTAGAAGACTAATAAGAGGTAAAATATGAATAAAGTATTTTTAATTGGAAGATTAACAAGAGACCCAGAATTACGTTATACTGGAAGCAATACAGCAGTTGCAACATTTTCAATAGCTGTTAATAGAAATTTTTCTAATCAAAATGGTGAAAGAGAAGCTGATTTTATAAACATAGTAGTTTGGAGAAAACAAGCAGAAAATGTTAAAAATTATCTTTCTCAAGGTAGTCAAGTTGCTATCGATGGAAGAATTCAAACAAGAAGTTATGATGACCAACAAGGTCAAAAAAGATATGTTACAGAAGTTGTTGCTGACAACGTCGAATTCCTTGGATCAAAAAATTCATCAAGTGCATCAAGTTCTAGTTCAAGTTCAAAAGAACCAACACCATATGATTTTGCAGAAAATGGTTCTCCAAAAGGAACTGATGTAGAAAGCAATCCATTTGCTGACTTTGGATCAAATATTGAAATTAGTGATGATGAATTACCATTCTAAAAAAGGAGGAGTTAACATGGCAGAATTTTATAGAAAAAAAAGAAAAATATGTTTAATGTGCGCTGGAAAAGCAAATATTGATTATAAAGATCCAGAAACATTAAAAAGATATATAAATGAAAAAGGTAAAATTGTACCAAGACGTGTAACAGGAAACTGTGCTCGTCATCAAAGATATATAGCAACTCAAGTTAAAAGATCACGTGCTATAGCTTTAATGCCTTATACAAGATAATAGGATATTCCTATTATTTTTTTTATGGACTATTTATTAGACAAATACACTAAATTATTATATAATAAATGAGAAACATGGGAGGAAATATGGGCAATATATTAAATAAAAAAAAGATAAAAAGAATTTTTAGAAAATCAAAGAAAATTTATTTAATGGCACATACTAATTTGGACTTAGATGCACTTGGCAGTTGTATAGGTTTATATAATATATTAAATAGAAAAAAAGAATGCTTTATTATTATAGATGATAAAGAACACGAACTAGGAGTTAAGAAAGTTCTAAAAGAATTAGATGGTTGTTTAAATATAATAGAAAGTAAACAAATAGATAAAGAAAAGATTGGAAAGAAAAATTTATTAGTAATATTAGATACTAATGATCAATCAATGGTACAAAATTCAAAAATAATTGACTTTTTTGATAAAAAACTAGTAATTGATCATCATGAAGTAAGTAAAAAAACAATTAAAGATGCTGAATTATTTATTAAAACAGATGCATCAAGCACATGTGAAATCATTACTGATTTAATAGAATACTACGATATAGATACTGATTCATATTATGCAACACTATTACTAGCGGGTATAGTATTAGATACTAATAATTTTACTTTAAAAACATCACCTAATACATATTATTCAGCATATTATCTATCATGTCTTGGAGCAAGTGCAAAGAAAGTTCAATATTTACTAAAACAAGATATTAACGAATATGCAGAAAGTCAGAAACTATTAACTAATATTGAAATGTATAATAGTTCAATAGCAATATCAAAAGGAAATGCTAAAACAATATACAGAAAAGAAGAATTAGCTAGAACCGCTTCTACACTTTTATATTTTAATGATGTTGAATCATCTTTTGTAATAGGAAAAGTTGATAAAGATAAAGTAGGAGTAAGTGCAAGAAGTTTTGGAAATAAAAATATTGAAAAAATAATTGAAAAACTTGGTGGTGGTGGAGATGATTATCACTGTGCTACAGTTATAAATAAAAAAACAATTAATGAAGTAGAAAAAATGATTAAAGATGAAATAAAAAAACAAGAAGGTGAATAAGATGGAAGTTATTTTTATTAAAGATTTAAAAAATCAAGGTAAAAAGGGTGAAATAAAAACTGTTAAAGATGGATACGGAGAAAACTTTTTAATAAAAAATGGATATGCAATATTAAAAAATGATCAAAATATGAAAAAATTAAAAAGTGAACAAGCTAAAAAAGCCAAAGAAAATGAAGAAAATAAGAAAAATGCAGAAGAAATCAAAAAACAGTTAGACAAAATAACTATTGAATTTAAAGTAAAAACTGGAGTAGGAGATAGAGTATTTGGGAGTATTAGTTTAAAACAAATTAAAGAAGAACTTAATAAAAAAAATATTTCTATTGATAAGAAAATGATTGAAATTACGAATCCAATTGCATCATTAGGATTTCACAACGTAAATATTAATTTATATCCAGGAGTAATAGCAAAATTAAAAGTACATGTAATAAAGTAGAGGTGAGATTATGCCAGCAAGAACATTGCCAAATAATTTAGAAGCGGAAGAGTCAGTATTAGGAGCTTGTTTCCTATCAAAATATGCTCTTCAAAAGGCTTGTGAAAATTTAACACAAGACTCTTTTTATGATGAGAAAAATGGTAAAATTTTTGCAACTATGTCATCACTTCTTGAAGAAAAAACACCAATAGATTTAACAACAGTTACAAGTAGCTTAAAAAATAAGAATGAATTAACTGAAGTTGGTGGTGTTGAATACTTAACAGAAGTAGTTAACTTTGTACCAACAGCATCAAATGTAGACTATTATATAAAAACTGTTGAAGATGCAGCAATATTAAGAAATTTAATTGAAACAGCAACATCTATAGCAACAGAAGGATATTCAACAGATGAATCAGTAAACGAAATATTAGATAATTCTGAAAAGAAAATTTTAAATATTGTTAAAAATAGAAAATCAAGTGAATTTAGAACAATTAAAGATGTCTTAATAAAAACACAAGAAGATCTTGAAACTTTAGCTCAAACAAGAGGAGAAATTACAGGTCTTGCAACTGGATGGTATGACTTAGATAAAATAACAGCAGGATTACATCCTAATGAATTTATTATTATTGCAGCTCGTCCTGCCATGGGTAAAACAGCTTTTGCCCTAAACTTAGCAACACATGCAGCCATGACACAAGATAAAGCAGTTGCAGTATTTAACTTAGAAATGAATGCAGAACAATTAGCAATGAGAATAATCTCTTCACTAGGTCAAATAGAAGGTTTTAAATTAAAAACAGGTAACTTAATGAATAATGATTGGAAAAGAATAAATGAAGCAATATCTCAATTATCAGGCACAAACATGGTAATAGATGATACACCAGGTATAACAATAGGAGAAATAAGAGCAAAATGTAGAAGACTTGCAAGTAGTGAAAAAGGTTTATCATTAGTTGTAATTGACTACTTACAGTTAATATCAGGTGGAAAAAATTATGGTACAAATAGACAGCAAGAAGTATCAGATATTTCAAGAAGTCTAAAAACACTAGCTATGGAGTTAAATGTACCAATAATTGCACTATCACAGTTATCACGTAGTGTAGAATCCCGTGAAGATAAAAGACCAATAATGAGTGACTTACGTGAGTCAGGATCAATCGAACAAGATGCAGATATTGTATCGTTCTTATATAGAGATGATTATTATAACAAAGAAGCAAAAAATGAAGAAAATACAAGTATCAGTGAATTGATAATTGGAAAACATCGTAATGGACCTACAACAACTATTGAATTACTATTTAAAAAAGATACATCTTCATTCTTAAATCTTAGAAAAGATAACTCACAAAGGGAGGAAAAATAAATGCCTAATAAACCATTTAAAATATTATTAAATGTAATTTTAATTTCAAATATATTTTTTACAGCAGGATTTGCATCAGTTAATAAAACACCCCAAACTTTATACAGAGTATATATAGGTGGAAAATCACTTGGATTAATAAAATCTAAAAGTTCACTAGAAAAATATATTGATAAAAGACAAGAAAAAATTAAAAAGAAATATAATGTATCAAAAGTATATGTACCAGATAATCTTGATATAGAAAAAGAAATCACATATTCAAATAATATTTTATCAAATGAAAAAATTTATAATAAAATAAAGGATGAATCTCCATTTACCATAGATGGATATACAATTAAAATAAAAAAAGTTTCATCTAATAACGAGAAAAAGAAAAAAGATGAATATATAACACTTTATGTATTAGATGAAAAAGTATTCACAAAGTCTGTGGATAAAACAGTTAGATCATTTGTAACGCCAGATGAATATAATGCTTATAAAAATAATACTCAAAAGAAAATAAAAGATACGGGAAAATATATAGAAAATATTTATATTCAAAATGATATAACGGTAAAAAAATCACATATTCCATCAAATGCTAAAATATATACTAATAAAGAAGATTTAAGTAAATATTTATTATTTGGAACAACAGATAAACAACAGCAATATACAGTTCAAGAAGGAGATACTATATCAGATGTAGCCTTTGCAAATAAAATATCTGATGAAGAATTCTTAATTGCAAATCCATCATTTACAAGTGCTGATAGTTTATTATATCCAGGTCAGACAGTTACGCTTGGTATCATAAAACCACAGTTTAATGTTGTTGAAGAAGACCATACAGTTATCAAAGAAGAAAAAAATTATGAAACAGAAACAAGATATGATAATGAAAAAGAAGTGGGAACAACTGAAACACTTCAAGCTGGTGTAAAAGGTGAAAATAAAGTAACTCAAAAAATCCAAAAAATAAATGGTGAGACTGTAAATATTGTTACAGTAAACACAGAAGTACTTAAAGAGCCAGTAAAAGAAATAATTGTAAAAGGTGGTAAACAATCTAGCTACTCAAGAGGTAGAGGAGGAGTTACATCTGGATATGGAAATGCTATTGCAACAAAAGGAGAATGGGGATGGCCTGCAACATGTTCATCAGTATCAAGTCCATTCGGGTATCGCTGGGGAGTACTTCACGATGGAACAGATATTGCAGGATGCGGTTATGGATCAAATATTTTTGCAGCACAATCAGGAACCGTAGTTAAAGTCGCAAGTAAATTTGATAATGGTAATTATATAATTATTCAACATCCGAATGGATTCTATTCATTATATTGTCACCTATCTGGATTTAATGTTAAGACAGGCGATTATGTGGAAAAAGGTCAAGTAATTGGATTTATGGGTCAAACAGGATATGCAACAGGTGTACACTTACACTTTGCAATTTGGTATGGATATCCCTATTATGGAGGACATGCATACAATGCAATGTCATTCTACTAAAATGAAAGTAAAGACAATTTCAAGTGGCTCAAAAGGAAATTGTGCAATAGTAATTTGTGATAATATAAAAATAATAATAGACATGGGAATTTCTTATCTAAGTTTAAAAAAAAGCTTAGAAGATAATTCCCTTTCTATTGATGATTTTTCAGGAATATTTATAACCCATAGCCATAAAGACCATATTAAAGGATTAGCATCTTTAATAAAGAATACAAATATCCAAGTATTTATTCCAGAAAAAATGTATAAAGAACTAAAAGATTTTGTACCTGAAGATAGATGTAAATTTATAGATGATAAATTTAATATTGAAGATGTAGAAATAGAATTAATACATACTTCACATGATGTACCTACATCTGTAGGCTACATAATAAATTATCAAGGAAAAAGTATGATATATGTAACTGATACTGGTTATATAAATAGAAAATTTTTAAGTAAAATGACTGAAAAAGATATCTATGTTATTGAAAGTAATCATGATGAAAAAATGTTAATGGATGGACCATATCCAAGATTCTTAAAAGAAAGAGTAATAAGTGATAAAGGCCATTTATCTAATTACACAACAGCTAAATATCTACAAAAAATAGTAGGTAAAAATACTAAATATATTATACTTGCCCATATAAGCGAAACAAATAATACAAAAGAATTGGCACTTAATACAACTAAAGATTTATTAAATAGAGACGATATAGAAATAATTGTCGCAAAACAGGATGAAGAAAGTAAATTTGTAGAGGTTTAATATGATTAAAATAATATGTGTTGGAAAAATAAAAGAAAAGTATTTTGTAGATGCAATAAAAGAATATCAAAAAAGATTAAGTAAATATACAAATCTAGAAATTATTGAACTACAAGATGAAGCATATCAAGATATTAATAAAGTTAAACAAGTTGAAGGTGAAAAAATATTAAAAAACATAAGTAATAAAGATTATATAATTACTATGGAAATAGAAGGAAAAGAATTATCATCAACTGAACTCGCAGATAAAATAGATAAAGTATTTATTACAAACAGCAATATAACATTTATAATAGGTGGAAGTTATGGATTAAGTGATGAAGTAAAGAAAATATCTAATTTTAAATTGTCATTTTCAAAGTTAACATTCCCACATCAATTATTTAGAGTAGTATTATTAGAGCAAATCTATAGGGCATATAAAATAAATAACAATGAAAGTTATCATAAATAGGAGAATTATATGATTGGAAATGAATGGGATAATGTTTTAAAAGAAGAATATAACAAAGAATATTTTAAAAATATAATTAGTTTTATAAATAAAGAATATCAAGATAAAGTTATATATCCAGCAAAAGAGAATATTTTTAATGCGTTTAAATATACAGATTATAAAAATATTAAAGTAGTAATAATTGGACAAGATCCTTATCATGAAGAAAAACAAGCAGAGGGATTATCTTTCTCAGTTAGTAACGAAGTAAAAAGACCACCATCACTAAAAAATATTTTAAAAGAATTAGAAAGTGATTTAGATATTAAAGTATCAGATAATAATTCATTAATTCCTTGGGCAGAGGAAGGGGTTCTTCTTTTAAATGCTGTATTAACTGTAGAAGAACATAAAGCGGGATCTCATCAAAAAATAGGATGGCAAACATTTACTGATGAAGTCATAAGAAAAATTAATGAAAAAGACACACCAGTTGTATTTATTTTATGGGGAAATTATGCAAAAGAAAAAGAAAAATTAATAACTAATCCTAAACATTTAATAATTACATCAGCACATCCATCTCCATTATCCGCATATCATGGATTCTTTGGAAGTAAACCATTCTCAAAAACAAATGAATTTTTAAAGAAAAATAATATTAGAAAAATAAAGTGGAACATATAAAAAAGTCATTTAATAATGACTTTTTTTATTTAATATCTTTTAATATCTCAAAAATTTCTCTTTTTTCATTTTTATAAAATTCTTTTTCATCATATCCGAAGAAATGTCTAATCAAATTAGATGGAAATTTATGAATTAATTCATTATATCCAACTACACTATCATTATAAAATTTAATCCCTGCAAGTAACTGTTCTTCATTATTATTTAATTCTTCTAGTATCTCATCAAGATTCTTTTTCTTAAATAATTTTTCATTATTTTCAAGTATATCAAATAATTCGTTATAATTGTCTCTTAATAAATTATATAATTCAAAATGAGTATAATCTGACTTATTTAAATCTTTAATATTTTCAAAAAAATCATCTTTTTTAATAGCCTTGCCAATAATTGGACGACACTTATTTAATAAATCTAGTTTTTCCTGTAAGAATAAATCTATATTATTTTCAGCTTCATTTATCTTAATTAAATATATATAAAATTTATTTTTATTTATTAGAATAACTAAAAGAATTAAACTAATTAATATGATTAGACATAATATAATTTCAACAATTATCATTAAACCACCTCTATATTACAAATTATAACAAAATAAATAAAATCATACAATATTAACAATTAATTTGTTATAATTAATAAAATAGAGGAGTAAATAATGAAAATAAAATTAGGAATATCAAATAGACATATACATTTAAATGAAGAAGATTATGAATTATTGTTTGGGAAAGAAGAAATGAAAGTAAAAAATAAATTATCTCAAACTGGTCAGTATGCAAGTAATTTAACTGTAGATATAAAAACCGAAAAAAACATCATAAAAAATGTTCGAGTAATTGGACCAATTCGAACTTATACACAACTTGAAATATCAAGAACAGATTCATATACACTAGGTATAAAATCACCAGTTAGAGCATCTGGTAATTTATCAGGAGCCAGTAGAGTAACAATAATCGGGCCAAATAGAACAATAAGCAGAAACTGTGGAATAATTGCTGAAAGACATATTCATTTATCCCCAGAAGATGTGGAAAAAAGAAATTTACAAAATGTTAAAGAAGTAAGTGTTTTCTTTAATTCTTAAAAACAAACATTATTTTTAAATGTAAAATTGAAAGTTGAGGATAAAGGTGTTTGGGAACTTCATTTAGATACAGATGAAGCAAATGCTGCAATGTTAAAAGAACAAGATATAGGAGAAGTGTTAATAATTAAGTAGCACTTTTTTCATCTAATTTTTGATCAAATACTTGAATAGAATTAGTAGGCTCAGTACCATTAATAAAATACATTACTTTTTTCTTTGGACTAGCTTCAGTTGCAACTACACCAGAAATTGGTTCAACTACAACTCCAGTTACATTTTTAGGTATTTCGTACCATTCATCTTTCTTATTTTTTTCATAGTTTTCTACACTCATCATCCAAATATTTTGTGAATATTTATATTCCTTTGTATTAAGAGACTGATTATTATCATATCCAATCCATACTGCAGTACAAATGTCTTTATTAAAACCAATATTCCAGTTATCAGAATTGGTAGTACCACTTTTTAGTCCATATTTATGAGTTAATTTATTAGCAATACCAATTGCGGTAGGATAGTTATAATCAATATAATCCGGATCATAAGTAGCAGTTAACATGTTATTTAAGATAAATACCAAACTAGAATTAAGTACTGGTGTTTTAGTATCACTATTTTGATAAAGAATTTTTCCATTTCCATCTTCCACTTTCTCAATCACATGAGGAATAACTTTATATCCTAAATTTGCAAATGCAGAGTACCCTGCAGCCATTTCACTTATACTTATTTCTTTTGTACCAAGTGGAAGAGAAGCAACATCATCTAATTTAGAAGTAATACCAACTCTTTTAGCAACATTTATAAGGGCATCACTACCTAAAAATAAGTTTGTCTTAACTGCATATATATTTTCAGAATAAGCAATAGCAGTAGCCATAGAAATAGGCTTATTACCATAAGTATTATTGTAGTTATGTGGAGAATAAGTATTTTTATCAGAGAAAGTAAAGGTTGTAGCTTCACTAGTAAAAGCAGAACTAGAAGTAAATCCATTTTCAAGAGCAGCATAATATAAATATGGTTTCATAGTAGAACCAACTTGTCTTTTAGAATCTGTAACTCTATTAAAAGAAGATCTATTGTAGTTTCTTCCTCCTACAAGTGCAATAATACCTCCAGTATTAGGATTCATCATAACTGCAGCAGTTTCTATTTTGGATTCTTCAGGAATAGAGTTTTTGATATTTTCTTCTAAGTTACTTTGAGCATTTCTATCTAAATTAGTATATATTTTTAACCCTCTAATCGTACTTATATCTTTAGGTATTTCTTTAATATTTTTTAATTCTTTAATAACTGCATCTTGATAATACATAATACTATTTAACTCTTCTTTAGAACTATTAGAAAAAACTAGTTTTTCATCATATGCATTATCTCTTTCTTCTTTAGAAATAACACCATTCTTAACTAATAGATTAAGTATTTCTAACTGTCTTTTCTTGGCTAGTTTATAATTAATAATAGGTGAATAATTAGAAGGAGACTTAGGTATTCCAGTTAAAATACTAGCTTCAGCTAAATCAAGATTTTTAGCATTTTTATTAAAATAAAACTTACTAGCATTTTCTATACCATACATGCCATGTCCATAGTTAATAGTATTAAAATATCCTTCTAAAATATCTTTCTTAGAATAATTTATTTCTAGTTTTAATGTATACCACATTTCATCCCATTTTCTTTTCCAAGTCTTATCAAAATCTAAAAATAAGTTTTTAGCATATTGTTGTGAAATAGTAGATGCTCCCTGTCTTGTAGATCCTGAAGTTAAATTAATAAAAGATGCTTTTAATATTCTTAAGATATCAAATCCATGATGATTATAAAAATTTTTATCCTCAGTATATAAAGTTGAATTAATAACATTTTTCGATATATTATTTAAACTAATCCAAGCTTTATTATTACTCCCTTGAAAAAATAATTTTCCATCTTTATCATACAAAGATATTTTATTAGAATTATTAATTTTAAGTTTAGGAGAATTTTTTATGTATACAAAAATAGAAATATTAAGTATAAAAGATAAACATAATATTATGAAACTACTTTTAATAATCTTTTTAATTAATCTCATATTAATCATCCCTTATTTGATATTATTGTTTTAAAAAGATAAAATTATGTATGAAAAAATAGTAAAGTATGTTATAATCTACTTTAGAAATTTTGTTGGGTGATTTATATGAAAAAATTACTAATTAATGTATCTTTAAAATCTAATTCAAATACAATAAATATTAAAACAACTGGTTATTTAAATGAAAAAGAAAACTATATTATATATAAAGAATTAGATGAGAATAATACAATTACTAAGTATTATTTTAGAGAAAATAAATTAGATAGAGAAAATAATAATATGAAATTAATTTATTATTTTGATATTTTAAAAAGTACTAATGGAAATGTATTTATAAAAGATATTAATCAAACATTAATTATGAATATAAAAACCAAAAAAATAGAAAGTAATGATAGGCATATTTTAATAAAATATTGTTTAAATGATGAAGATTATACATATGAGATAACAAGGGTGATGAAATAATGAGTATTATAAAAGAATTAGAATCAAATTTAAAAGATTATATAAAAAAAGCAGGATATGATGAAGAAAATATTATTTTAACTGAATCAAACAGAAAAGATCTAGGTGATTATCAATTAAATGATGCGATGAAACTTGCTAAAATATATCATGAAAGTCCAGTAGCAATTGCAAATAAGATCATGGACCAATTAAAAGATTGTGAATATTTAGAAGATTTAAATATTGCTGGACCTGGATTTATTAATTTTAGATTAAGTGAAAAATATTTATTAGATGCATTAAATAGACAAAATGAATCAATTTATGAAAATATTGATATGCAAGAGTCAAAGAATATTGTATTAGATTATGGTGGACCAAATGTTGCTAAAGCATTACATGTTGGACATCTAAGAAGTGCAAATATTGGACAAGGATTGAAAAATCTTGCCAAGACACTAGGATACAATGTAATTAGCGATGTACATTTAGGAGATTATGGAAGACCACTAGGTTTAGTTATTCTTGAAATTAAGAAAAGATATCCTGATTTAAAATTCTTTGATGAATCATATAAAGGTGATTATAAAGAAGTAGAATTACCTATTACAAATAAAGATCTTGAACAGTTATATCCAATTGCATCACAAAAATCTAAAGAGGATGAAGAATATCTTGAAGAAGCACGTGAAATCACAACAAAGATGCAAAGACATGAACGTGGTTATTATGACATATGGCAAAGAATAATTGAAATATCAAAAAATGATGTTAAAAAAATATATGAAGAGTTAAATATTAACTTTGAATTATGGGAAGGTGAAAGCGACGCTGCTGAATTTATTCCAGAACTACTAACAAAATTTGAACAAAATAATTTGATTGAAGAAAGCAATGGAGCAAAAATAGTAAACGTTAAAACAGAAGAAGACAATTCTCCAATGCCACCATTATTACTAGTTAAATCAAATGATTCAGTATCATATGAAACAACCGATTTAGCAGCAATTCTTGAAAGACAAGAAAAGTTCAATCCCGATGAAATTTGGTACTGTGTTGATAACAGACAAAAATTACATTTTGATCAAGTTTTCAGAGCTGCTCATTTAGCTCACTTAGTAAATAATGATACTAAGTTAGAATTTGTTGGATTTGGTACAATGAACGGAAAAGATGGAAAACCATTTAAAACAAGAGATGGTGGAGTCTTAAAATTAAATGATTTAATTGAATTAGTAACAACAGAGACTGAAAAGAGAATTAGTTCAAATATAGATAGTGAAACAGAAAGAATGGAAATTGCAAGACAAGTAGCAATATCATCACTAAAATATACTGATTTATTACCATATCGCGAAACTGATTATGTATTTGAAATAGAAAAATTTGCTGATATGGAAGGAAAAACAGGACCATATTTACTATATTCAACAATGAGAATGAAATCTTTACTTAGAAAATCACTAACAGATAAGTATGAAGATTCAAAAGTATTAACAAGCAATACGGAAAAAGATATAGTTCTAACATTATTAAGATTACCAATTATCCTAGAAAAATCATTAAATAATAAATCATTAAATGATATCGCTGAATATCTATATAAATTAACTTCTTTATATAATAAATTCTATTCAGAAAACAAAGTATTAACAGAAGAAGACAGTGTAAAAAAATCATCTTGGTTAACTTTGACTAAAGTAGTATATGAAACAAATACAATGTTATTAAATATACTTGGAATTAAAGTACCTGATAAAATGTAAAAAAAGTGTTGTATTTATATTCGATATATGATATAAATTTTATGTAATTTAAAAAAATTAAATTAAAAAGATAAAAATAAACATATAATATCTATAATAGGAGGCACATATGAGCTTAGATAAAATGTCTAAAGAAGAATTAGAATTATTATCAAATAAAGATATTACAAATTTAATTCTAGAAGAGTCAAAAAAATCATTAAATACTGCAGAATTATTTAAGAAAATTATTAAACTACTTGAATTACCTGAAAGTACATTTGAAAATAAAATAGGTGATTATTACACTGCTTTATCTACTGATAAGAGATTTATTTTATTAGAAGATGGAACTTGGGATTTAAGAAAAAGACATAAATCAGATAAAATCGCCAAAATATCAGAAGATGAAGATGAAGAAGAAGATGAAGAAACTAAAGACGACGTAGATACTACAGATGATGGTGAAGACAACTATGATGATACTGATAATGATGATTATAGTGATGAAAATGAAGATATAAAAGATTTAGTAATTATTGACGAAGATGAACTAGAAGAAGAATAATCTAGTTCTTTTTTTTGAAAAGTATGATATAATATTGCTAATGCCTACGAAAAGGAGGAAAACTATGATAGAAAGATTAGAAGCAACATTAACTAGATATGAAGAAATAGAAAAACTTTTGACTACAAATGAAGTACTAAATGATCGTAAAAGAATGACTGCATTATCTAAAGAGTTATCTTCTCTAGAAGATATAGTTGCATGTTATAAAAAATATAAGAAAGTATTAGAACAAATAAATGATGCTAAAGAAATGCTTAAAGATCCGGAACTTGGAGAACTTGCAAAAGAAGATTTAAAATCATTAGAAGCAGAAAAAAATGATTTAGATGCTGAATTAGAAATTTTATTAATTCCTAAGGATCCTAACGATGATAAGAACGTTGTTATTGAAATAAGAGGAGCAGCAGGTGGAGATGAAGCAAATATCTTTGCTGGAGATTTATATAGAATGTATACAAGATTTGCAGAGAAAAAAGGTTTCACATACAATGTTTATAATGCTGTTGATGGTGCAGCAGGTGGATTCAGTCAAATAGAGTTTATTGTTAAAGGTAATAAGGCATATTCATTCTTAAAATATGAAAGTGGATCACATAGAGTTCAAAGAGTACCTGCAACTGAATCAAATGGTAGACTTCAAACTTCAACTGCAACTGTATTGGTTATGCCTGAAGCAGATGAAGATATTGATATAGATATTAATCCAAGTGATTTAAGAATTGATATTTATAGATCAAGCGGATGTGGTGGACAAGGTGTTAATACAACAGACTCAGCTGTAAGAATTACTCACTTACCTACAGGACTTGTAGTAACTTGTCAAAATGAAAGAAGTCAAATTCAAAATAAAGAACAAGCAATGAAAGTATTAAAGAGTAGATTATATGATATGCAACTTCAAAAGCAAGAAGAAGAAGCAGGAGCAGAAAGAAGAAGTAAAATTGGTACAGGAGATCGTGCTGAAAAAATAAGAACATATAACTATCCACAAAATCGTGTTACAGACCATAGAATAGGATTTACAACAAAACAATTAGATAGAGTTATGGACGGAGATTTAGACGACATTATTAATGCCTTAATTCAAGAAGATCAAAAGAGAAAACTAGCAGGAGAAACTGAATAAAAGTGGCATAAGTCACTTTTTTTAATTATTATGACAGTTGATGAATTAATATTTTTAGGAAAACAATCTACTCATTCAGATAAAGCAAAAATATTATTAGCAGAAATGCTAAATCTAAATCCTCTTGAATTATTAAATCACTTAGAAGATAAAGTATCCCCAGAAGTTGTGGATAAATATAAAAAAGCTATAGTTAGTTTAAATAACAATTATCCACTTCAATACGTACTTGGATATGTAAATTTTTATGGAAATAAATTTAAAGTTAATGAAAATGTTTTAATACCAAGATTTGAAACAGAAGAATTAGTTGAAAATACCATTAGTTTAATTAATAAATATTTCACAAATCATGTGGAAATAATTGATTTAGGATGTGGAAGTGGAGCAATAGGTATAACTTTAAAGAAAAAATTACCCACAAGTTCTGTGGATTTAATAGATATAAGTGAACTTGCTCTAGAAGTAGCTAAAGAAAATGCAAAAGAGTTAAATACAGATGTAAAAATATTTAGAAGTGATATGCTATCTAATGTTGATAATAAATATGATGTAATTATTAGTAATCCACCCTATATAAAAACAAATGAAGAAATTGAAGAAATAGTAAAAAATAATGAACCACATCTTGCCCTATATGGAGGAGAAGATGGTTTGTTCTTTTATGATAAAATCTTAAAAGAAGCATCAAAAAACTTAAAAGACAAAGCAATAATAGCATTTGAAATAGGCTACGAACAAGCAGAAGCTGTAAAACAACTCGCATATAAATATTTAGATAATATAAAAGTAATAGTAAAAAAAGATTTATCAGAAAAAGATAGAATGGTATTTATTTTAAGAAATATTGAATAAAAAAATATATAATAAATCATTATTATTATGAAAGGTGAGAAAATGAAAAAACTAATCATAATAATAAGTATAATAATATTAATTTTATCTTTAAATAAAAATAGTGATATAGAAATACCTGAAAATGCAATAAGATTTAGAGTAATAGCAAATAGTAATAGTCAAAAAGATCAAATGATAAAAAGACAAGTTATTGAAAATATAAAACCAAATTTAATAAGTATAATGAAAAATAGTAATAATATTGATAATAGTAGAAATAATATTATAAATAATATAGATGAAATAAAAGATAAGACAAATAAATTCTTAATAGAAAATAATATTAATCAAGAAGCAGATGTTGTTTACGGAGACAATTATTTTCCTGTTAAGAAATATAAAGGTACAAAATATAATGCTGGAAACTATGAATCATTAGTTATTAAATTAGGTAAAGCGAAAGGTAATAATTTTTGGTGCGTATTATTCCCACCATTATGTATGGTAGAAGAAGATAAATCCTTAAAAGGAAAAGTAGAATATAAATCATATGTCAAAGAATTGCTAGATAAGTATTTTAAATAATAAAAATATTAACTATTTTATTAATAAGTGTTATAATGTACGTAATAAACATGTAACAAATTAATTAAAAGAGAGTAAAATAAAATGACATCATGATGGAGGTATAGTATGAAAATAATGAAGATAAAAGGTAATAGAGAGTTAAGCGGAACCATTAGAATAAGTGGTGCTAAAAATGCAACAGTCGCATTAATACCAGCTGCTATATTAGCAGATGAAGATACAACTATTTGTAATATTCCAGAAATAACTGATACTGAAGCTCTATGTGATATTTTAAGATTATTAAAAGTAGACGTAAAAAGAGCAAGTGAAAGTATTGTAATTGATCCAAGAAATATGGAAAATATAGAAATAGCAGAAGAGTATTCTAGAAAACTTAGAGCATCTTATTATTTTATGGGAGCTTTACTTGGTAAATATAAAAAGGCATCAATGTATTTTCCAGGAGGATGTACAATTGGAGCAAGACCAATAGATCTTCATTTAAAAGGATTTGAAGCACTAGGAGCAAAAGTAACAAATATAAAAAATAAGTATGTTGTTGAAGCTGAAGAATTGCATGGAGCTAACATTTATTTAGACTTTGCATCAGTTGGAGCAACAATTAATATTATGCTAGCAGCTGTTAAGGCAAAAGGAACAACGGTAATTGATAATGCTGCTAAAGAACCTGAAATAGTAAATATTGCAACATTCCTAAATAATATGGGAGCAAATGTAAAAGGTGCTGGAACTTCCACAATAAAAATAGAAGGAGTAGAACATTTACATAGATGCTTTCATGAGGTAATTCCAGATAGAATTGAAGCAGGTACTTATATTATAATTGGAGCTTTATGTGGAAACAGAGTAAAAATAGATAATATTATTCCAGAACATTTAGATGCAGTAATAAGAAAACTTGAAGAAATAGGAACTGATTTAGAAGTAGGAGCTGATTATGTAATAGTATCGAAAAATGTGAAATATAAACCAACAACATTAAAAACAGATACTTATCCAGGATTCCCAACAGATCTTCAACAACCATTCACTGTCTTACTAACACAATGTGAAGGAAAATCAAAAGTAATAGAAACAATTTGGGAAAATAGATTTATGCATGTACCTTATTTAAATAAATTAGGAGCAAATATAACAGTTAAAAATCAAACAGCAACAATAATCGGACCAACAGATTTAAAAGGAACAGATGTTGTAGCAACTGACCTAAGAGCAGGAGCAGCAATGGTTGCGGCAGCTTTATTCGCAGATGGAGAGACAACAATTACAAATATTGAACATATTTTAAGAGGATATGAATCAATAATAGAAAAATTAACAGATGTGGGTGCTAAGATTGAAATAAAAGAAATATAATATAATATATTTCTTTTTTTTGGAGGAAAACAATTGAATAAAAAAACTATAAAACTAATTTGTTATTTATTAGTACTTATATTTGTATTTTTAATATATCAAAAGAATAATTACAATAATTATAGTTACACTCCAATCGGAGATGGATTTTCACTAGGTTTAAATTCGTATAAAATAAATAATTACGGATATAGTGATTACATAAAAGATTATTTAATGAAAAGTAAAAAGTTAAAAACATATACAAAAAACTATTGTAGTAAGAATAAACTAATAAAAGAGTTAGAATACGACATTATTACTAACAAAAAAGTGGTAGAAAAAGGCAAAAAATATAATTTAAAAAGTATTTTAAGGGAATCTAACTTAATAACATTATCAATTGGTTTAGATGATATCAAATATGAATTAGTAAAAAATGATTTAAACATTGAATCCACAAAAGTTGTGGATAAAATATATACTAAATATAAAAAATTGTTCAAATTAATTAATAGTTATTATCCACATAAAATAATTCTAATTGGATATAATGAAAATAGTATTAATAATAAAAGTATAAAGTTAATTATTAATAAATTAAATACAAAGTTAATTAAAAATAAAGATATTATTTTTATTAATACAACAAGTTTTATGAAACAGAGTTATTATCTAAATAATCATACAATCTATCCAAATACTTCAGGATATAAAGCAATTTCCACAAAAATTGTGGATAAAATTAAAAATAGTACTTGTCAAAGTAAAAAATAATTGTTATACTAATAGCGCAATTAATTACTATGACTTGAATTAGTCATGGCGGAAGGAGAGATAGTATGAAAAAAGGAATTCATCCAGAAATTCATGATTGTAAAGTAACTTGCGCATGCGGAGAAACATTTACATGTAAATCTACAAAATCTGAAATTAGCGTTGAAGTTTGTTCAAAATGTCATCCATTCTATACAGGAAAACAAAATAGAACTT
Organism: uncultured Erysipelotrichaceae bacterium; assembly: GCA_902801525.1. Lineage (GTDB taxonomy): Bacteria > Bacillota_I > Bacilli_A > RF39 > UBA660 > RUG14670. The sequence continues at coordinate 92,723 of CADCIN010000004.1, forward strand.
CTCGTGCAGGACGTGTAGATAAATTTAATAAAAAATATGGATTTGATAAAACTGAAACTGCTGAATAGTAGTTTCTTTCTTTATAAGGAGATAAAATATGAAAATAGGAATAGCTAGTGATCACAGGGGATTTGAATTAAAACAAAAATTAAGAGATAGTTTAGCTAAATTAAACTATGAAGTAGATGATTATGGAACATTTAGTGAAGATTCTGTAGATTATCCTGATTTCGGAATAAAATTAGGAGAAGAAGTAGCATCCAAAAATGATGATTTTGGAATTGCTATTTGTGGATCAGGAATTGGTATTAGTATAGCTTGCAATAAAGTTAAAGGAATTAGATGTGCAAAGGTTTCAAATGAATTAGAAGCAAAGTATACAAGAAATGATAATGATGCAAATATAGTAGCATTATCATCAGAAGTACCATTTGAAAAAGCATTAGAAATAGTTAAAGTATTTATTAATACACCATTTTCAAAAGAAGAAAGACATCAAAGAAGGATAGAAAAATTAATAAAGTATGAAGAGGAAAAATAATGCAAGGTAAATTCTTATTATATATAATAGTATCTATACTAGTTATTTGGTCAATGGAATCATTAAATATAAATCAACTATTTAAAAAAAATAGAGTTTATCAAGCAAGACTTTTCTATTTCTTTTTGGGATTATCAATTATATATTTAGTAACTAATTTCTTAATGGATTTATTTACTTCTATAAAAATGTTTTAAATTTTGTATAAAACATTTTTTTTTGCCAAAACTTATAATGAGGTGAAAAAATGAAAAGAAGAAAATTAAAACAATTTGTAATACCAAGTATTATGTTCTTATTTCTACTATCATTAACATTAATAATAACTGTTTATAATATGAAGGGTAATAAGACAAAAGAAAAATATCAGAATGCAACATATGTAACAAGCATTATTTTAGATAAAGAATTACCAGTAATTAATACAAAAATAAATATAATTAATCCTTATACTGATGCATCAGTAAAAATAGGAAAGAACTATTATGATTATAAAGCAGATGCACAGTCTCAAGAAAAATCATTAATTTATCATGATAATACATATATGCAAAATTCAGGAGTTGATTATATTTCAGAAAATGTGTTTGATGTTAATTCAATATTAGATGGAACAGTTATTGAAGTAAAAGAAGATGATATGTTAGGTAAGATAGTTGAAATTAAACATGAAAATGACTATATAAGTATTTATCAAAGTTTAAGTGAAGTAAAAGTGAAAAAAGGAGATATTATTAAACAAGGTCAAGTAATTGGTAAGAGTGGAAAAAATGAATTAGATAAAGAAATGGGTAATCATCTACATTTTGAATTATACTTAAATGGGCAAATAGTTGATCCAAATTTATATCTTAATAAAGAATTTGAAAATGAAAAGAGTAATTAAAATTACTTTTTTTTTAATAAATTATTATTTTATGAATATAATGTATAATAAATCTTAAATTGTATGATAAAATATTACTGGAGAAAAGGATGTGATTACATGTTGTCAAAGGACATCGGAATAGATTTAGGAACTGCAAACGTATTAATTTATATAAAAGGGCAAGGAATTGTATTAAATGAACCAAGTATAGTTGCAATAGATATGGAAACGAAAAATGTTATAGCAGTTGGAGAAGAAGCAGCAAAAATGTTAGGAAGAACTCCAGGAAAAGTAAGAGCAATTAAACCAATGAAAGATGGAGTGATTGCAGATTTTGAGATAACTGAAATAATGCTTAATACTTTTATTAAAAAAGTTAAAGGAAAAAGTTTTTTATCAAGACCAAGAATTTTAATTTGTTGCCCATCTAATATAACACCTGTTGAAAAAAATGCAATTAAAGAGGCAGCAGAAAGAACAGGTGCAAGAAGAGTATATTTAGAAGAAGAACCAAAAGTTGCTGCAATAGGAGCAGGAATGGATATTTCAAAACCAACAGCAAATATGGTAATAGACATTGGTGGAGGAACAACAGATGTTGCAATACTATCATTAAATGATATAGTAACATCTTCATCATTAAAAGTAGCAGGAAATGTATTTGATCAAGATATAATAAAATACATAAAAGATAAGTATAAGTTATTAATTGGAGAAGTAACAGCTGAAGATATAAAAATTAATTTTGCTAAAGTATATAAATCAGATAAAAAACAAAAAAAGGAAATTAGAGGAAGAGATTTAATAACAGGACTTCCACATACAATAGAAATAACACAAGATGAAACAGAGGAAGCTTTAAAAGAAAGTATCAATAAAATTATTAAGGCAACTACAAATGTATTAGAACAAACTCCACCAGAATTATCCGGAGATATTGTGGAAAAAGGAATTGTTCTAACAGGTGGCGGTGCTATGCTACAAGGATTAGTTGATTTGCTACATGAAAAATTAGAAGTACCAATCTTGATTGCTGAATCCCCATTAACTTGTGTAGCAGAGGGTACTGGTACATTATTAGATGATAAAAAGCAATTAGAAGAAGACCAATAGGTCTTTTTTTTTAATTTTACTGGTAATAGAATAAAAATTAATATATAATTAAACTAGAAAGAAGTTGAGAAAATGAATGAAGAAATGTTATCAGTAATAAAAATAGTTTTAACAACATTTTTAACTTCAGCATTAATCATGCCTTTTATGAAAAAAATAGCAGTACATGTTGGGGCAATTGACATTCCAAGATCAGAAGAAGGAAATAGACATATTCATAAAAGAGAAATTCCAAAATTAGGAGCTGTAGGTATATTCTTAAGTTTCTTATTAGGTTATATGCTCTTTGGTGAACAAAGTGTAAGAATGAACTCAATATTAATTGGTAGTTTTATTATGATACTGACAGGAATAGTTGATGATATTAAACCAATAAAAGCCTGGCAAAAATTAATAGGTCAATTAATTGCCGCATCAGTAATAGTCTTTTATGGAGGAATCCTACTAAATAATATTACAGCATTTGGTTTAAGTTTTGATTTTGGTATATTATCGTATCCAATAACACTTTTCTTTATAATTGCCTGTTCAAATATCATAAATTTAATAGATGGATTAGATGGACTAAGTGGTGGAATATGTTCTATCTTTTATATAACAATTGGTATCATAGGACTATATCAAGGAAGATCTGGAAGCTTAGTAATGATTTTAACATTTATTATGTTAGGCTCAACTTTAGGTTTCTTAGTACATAACTTTTATCCAGCAAAAATATTTGCAGGAGATTGCTCTACATTTATGGGATTTATTATTTCGGTAATTACATTACTTGAATTTAAAGGACCAGCCTTAACTTCATTCTTTGTACCAGTTATGATTCTTGGTATACCAATACTTGATACTTTATTTGCAATTATAAGAAGACTCTTAAAAGGCCAAGCACCATTCCAAGCAGATAAAAAACATCTTCATCACCAACTTTTAGGAATGAACTTCTCACAAAGAACTACAGTATTAATAATTTATGGAATGAATATCTTATTCGCAGCAGCATCAATTTTTTATACATTAAAAGATCCATTATATGGACAAATAATTTATATAATAATATTTATAATATTCTTATGGTTTGTACTTCATACAACAATAATATCTGACAAGAATCCAAAAAGAACAAAAAAAATAATTGATAAACTTTCTATTAAAGAAAATAAAAAGAAGGAAGAAAAATTAAAAGAAAAAATAAAGAAAACAGAAGAGAAAGCAAAAAAAATTAAGTCACATAATAAAAATAAAAATAATAAGAAAAAGAAAAAATAATTTTCTTTTTTTATTTTTTCTTTATGAAAATGGAAATTTATGGTAAAATATTTTTCGTAAAAATAAAAACTTACATATAGTGGAGAGATGGATAATGAATTTTATAATATGTGAAGATGAAGATATTTTTATAAAAAACTATAAGAAAATAATAGATAATTTTATGATGAATTATGATATAGAGTATAAAATCCACATATTTAAAGGTTATGACGAAAAATTTAAAAAAATTGCTAAAGAATTAACGGGATTTAAAGTCTATATTTTGGATATAAAAACAAATGAAGGGTCAGGCTTATCAGCAGCTAGAATAATCAGAGAAGAAATAGAAGATTGGACATCAATGTTAATTATGATAACTTCATATTGTGAATATCATTATGAATTAATAGGAAAAAGATTAATGGTATTAGATTTTATTAATAAATTAGATGAACCAGAACGAAGATTAAAGGAAGATTTAAAAATTTGTTTAAAGTCATATGATTCAAAACCAATAACATTAAAGTATAAATACAAAGGTATTAATTACAACATAGCATTAAAAGACATTATATATGTTGAAAAAGAACAAGATAGTAAAAGATGTATAATTCATACAAATGAAAAAAATTATTATATTAATGGAACATTAAATGAAATATTAAAATTACTCGATGAAAGGTTTATAAAAACACATAGAAGTTTAATAATAAATAAAGATCAAATAAGCTATTATAAATCAAAAACAAATCAACTGTTTTTTAAAAACAATGAAAGTACATATTTAATTTCAAGAAGTTTTAAAAAGGAGATGTTTAAAAATGCCAGAGTTGTTAATTAAAATTATATATGCATTTATATCCAATGCTGCAATAATATATGTAGTAAAAGAAAAAATAACTATTAACGTTAAAAATATAATATTGTTTCTATTACTAGTATTGTATGGATCAATATTTAGAACAGTAGAATATCAGTATCTTTATACAATAATTTATTATTTATTATATGTCATAATATTTAAAATAATTTTTGATATAGGTATTAAGGAATCAATAGTCGCAACAAGTATGATGATGATAATAACATTTATAATAGATCTAATACTGACAATAATATATGAGCCATTTTTCTCAATAAACGAGTTAAGAGATAACTCTCTATTTTTAATAATTAATAATATTCTCATGTGCGTATTAGTATTTATAATAATGAAAATAAAAAAAGTAAAAAATATAGTTTACAAAATATATAATAAATTAGATAATGATAATTTAATAAGTGCTTGGTTTGTAATATTATTAGTAGTAGTATTTTCAATAATAGAATATAATTTATATAAATTATATAATAATAAAGAAGATTTTATTTTGGTATTTTCACTAGTAATAATATTTATCTCATTATTGGTTATTTTCTTAAATGAAAAAAATAAAAATGCAAGAATAGTATCTGAATATGACAACTTATTTCAATATGTTCAAAATTTTGAAGAATGGATAGAAAGGGAACAATTAAATAGGCATGAATATAAAAATCAACTTGCAGTTCTAAGATGCATGACTAAAAATAAAAAACTTAATGATAAAATTGACGAAATATTAGAAGATAATATCAATATTGAAGGTGACGTCGTAAACTCATTAAAAGTATTACCAAAAGGTGGTATAAAAGGTTTAATGTATTATAAGTCAGCAATTGCCAAAAAAGAAAATATTAATTTAACCATTGATGTTGTATTAAATAGTAATAGTATAATTAATAATTTAAAAGAAGAAAAAATTAAAGTACTATGTAAATTAATAGGAATATATTTTGATAATGCTATAGAAGCTGCGAAAGAAACAAGAAAAAAAGCAGTTACTGTTGAAATATATGAAGTTAAAAATCATGTAAAAATAATTTTTTCTAATTCCTTTGATACAAAGAAATTACCTAAAAATAGAAATCAAAAAGGTATATCATCTAAAGGTACAGGAAGAGGAAATGGATTATATTTTGCAAATAAATTAATTGAAAATAATAGCTGGATAAGTGACAGACAAGATGTAATTGATAAATATTATATTGAAGAATTGGAAATAAAAGAAGAAGAATAAATTAAACTGATAAAATAAATGTAGACACAAAAAAAGAAGTGTTTACATTTTTTTATGTTATTTTATATTTAGGAGGTAATAATATGTCAAATATAAGAA
>CADCIN010000005.1 GCA_902801525.1 uncultured Erysipelotrichaceae bacterium
AGTGGGGTACACCTGTTCCCATTCCGAACACAGAAGTTAAGCCACTTAAAGCCGACGATAGTGAATGCGAAAATAGGAAGTTGCCAAGAATTTTTTTTTGTAAAAAAAAGTAAAATGAGTTGTTAAACTCATTTTTTTTGATATAATAATATACAGGTGATAGAAATGGATTATAAAATAACAACATACTCTGAGAAAGAAACAATTGAACTTGCTCAAAATATTGAATCAGAAAAATTTCCTAACATGGTAATTTGTTTAAAAGGAGATTTAGGAAGTGGAAAAACTGTTTTCACAAAAGGATTTGCTAAGGCAATGGAAATAAATGAAGACATTACTTCTCCAACTTTTAATATAATTAAAGAGTATACTTCAGGAGAATTACCATTGTATCATATGGATGTTTATAGATTAGATGGTAAAGTTGAAGATTTAGGCATAGAAGAATACTATACAAGAAAAGGTGTAACTATAATAGAATGGGCAGATACTATTATTGATTATTTACCTGAAAAAAGATTAGATATAAAAATAAAAAATTCTTCTGATGATGAAAATAAACGTATCATAGTAATAACACCACATGGTAGAAAATATGAAGAATTATGTGAGGCAGCATTATGAGAATTTTATATATAGATACATCGTCAAGCTATCTATATTTAGGAATAGTTGAAAATAGCAAGTTAATTGATTGCGTAAAAAAAGATTTTGGACATGATCTTTCAAGAGTTACATTACCTGAAATGGAAGAACTATTTAAAAATAATAGTATTGAACCAAAAAGTATAGATAAAATTATTGTTGTAAACGGACCTGGTTCTTTTACTGGAATAAGAATAGGAATAACAATTGCAAAAATTTATGCTTGGAGCTTAAATATAGATATTACAACAATATCGTCAATTGAAGCTATGATGTTGTCTAATAAATTAGAAACTAATATTGTACCAATAATCGATGCAAGAAGAGGATTTGTATATTGCGGAATTTATAATAAAGATAAAAATGAAATAATGAGACCAAGATATATGAAATATACTGATTTAAAAGAAGAATTAAATAAACTTGAAGATTATACGTATATTTCTAATGATGAAATAGAATTCGACAAAGAATGTATTAAATATGATCCAGATATTGAAAAAATTGTAAGTTTTTATCAGGATAGAGAAGCAATTAATCCACATATTGTCAATCCGGAATATTTAAAATTAACTGAAGCAGAGGAAAAAAACAAAAAAAATGTTTAATAAACTGAATGAAATAGATGAATTTCAAAGTACAATAATAAATAAAGAAGAAATTGATACTAATAAAAAGAACAATCCTTTCTGTAATTATATTTTCTATACTAAAAACAATAAAATAATTGGTTTTATTTATTTTAGTGAAATATATGATAGAATCGAAATTGATGATGTCAAAGTAGAAAAAGAACACAGAAATCAAAAGATAGCATCAAAAATGATGGAATTTTTAATTGAAGATTATGGCAATAAAGGTATGACATTAGAAGTGAGAAAAAATAATGAATACGCAATTAAGCTATATAAAAAATTTAATTTTAAAGAAGTTGCAATAAGAAAAGGTTATTACAATGGAATTGATGGAATATTAATGGAAAGAAAAATAAAGACTCTATAAATAGATAAAAAGAGTCTTTTGTGTTATAATAAATGCAAATGAAGTGAGTGATAGTATGAAAGATATTTATATATTAGGAATAGAAAGTAGTTGTGATGAGACAAGTGCATCGATAGTTAAAAATGGATCTGAAGAAATTGTAACTATTATTTCTTCACAAATCGACATCCATAAAGATTATGGTGGAGTTGTTCCTGAAATAGCAAGCAGACAGCATGTAAAAAATATTACATATGTTATAGAAGAATGTTTAGAAAAAGCAAAAATGAAAATGGAAGAAATTGACGCAATTGCAATTACATATGGACCAGGATTAATTGGATCATTATTAATAGGGTTAGAAGCTGCAAAAACTTTATCGTTTATATATAATAAACCATTAGTTCCAGTTCATCATATTGCAGGGCATATATATGCAAACAGTCTAGTAAAGCCATTTAAATTTCCACTTTTAGCACTTGTAGTAAGTGGTGGACATACTGAAATTATTGAAATGAAAAAACATTATAGTTTTGAAAAACTGGGTGGAACTCTAGATGATGCAATTGGAGAATGTTATGATAAAGTAGCAAGAGTAATTGGTCTAGAATATCCAGGTGGACCTAAAATAGATAAATTAGCCCAAATTGGAAAACAAACTTACAAGTTACCAATTCCATTAAATGATAATAGTTATAATTTTTCATTTAGTGGATTAAAGAGTGCAGTAATTAATCTTGCACATAACGAAAGACAAAAAAATAATGAAATTAGAGAAGCAGATTTAGCTGCATCATTCCAAAATGTTGCCATAAGTTCAATAACAAAAAAATTGAGAAAAGCAATAATTGAAAAAAATATAAAATATTTAATTGTTGCTGGTGGAGTAGCTGCTAATTATGGATTAAGAAACGAAATAGATAAATTAACAAAAGAATTAAATATTGAATATTCAATTCCACCAATGATTTTCTGTACTGATAATGCAGCAATGATTGCAGCAGCAGGATACTATGCCTATTTAGACGGAAGAAGAGCAGATTTATCACTTAACTCAAAATCAACTGACATACTAAATTAAAAATTATGCGAAAGGCATAATTTTTTTATCTTTTAGAAAGTTCAACAATTTTCTTCCATAGTAAAGGACCAACAATTCCATTAACATCAAAATTATAATCATTCTGCAGTTTTTTTATAGAGCTTTCAGTGAGTTCATCAAAAACACCATTTACTCTAACACCAGGAATTGATTTATCAAACCTACAAATTTTTAGTAAGAAACCCTGTAATCTTTTAATATCATCACCACTCATACCATAAGTTAAAAAATAATCAGGATAAAGTTCTAATACAAATTCAGAATAAATACTTGGATAACTTTTTAATAATTTATCATATACATCTCTTAAAACTTTCCAGTCAGAATAAGTAATAATTCCTGTAACAGGTAAATTATATTTTTTTTGAAAAGCCATTACCATAGTTTTAGTATTATCATTATATACAGAATTTGTTTTTAAATTTGGAATATCAGAGTCAATAAAAGAAATAGTGTTTAAAAAGTAGTGAACGTACTCAACTTGAATACCGGTATCACCATATTTGAGTTCATCTTTATAAAGAAAATCTACTTCTTGCGGTGTAAGTCCTTCTGAGTATAAGTCGAATAGTTTTTTAACACTTGTATATATATACTTAATTTTATACCATGTTGCTTTATCAACTTGACCAGTAATTGGTAATGAAAATATTTCTTGAAATTTTTTTACTGCTTCATCAGTTTTGGAATCATATAGTCCCAAGTTTCCAGGAATTTCTGGAATAGCAGGGTAATTTATTCTAATTCTATTTAAATCTCTTTGTATTTCCATTACTGGATTACCAGGACTACCAAGCTTTAACGTGTATCCAGGGAAACCATATTGATTTTCACCAACAGGAGCATCTTTAAAGATAGATATATCATTCCCATAATAATATTTTAATATTTCTATCGGAGTTTTATTATTATTTGCTAGATCAACGCTTCCCCATTGAGAAAGACCATTACAAGTTTTTTTTCTACCATCACAATAACTTGTAAAATATGGCTGAATTTGATTTGATTTAACAACATAATCATTAAATAATTCTTGAACAATATTATTAATATTTTCATAAATAGCTCTATCCTTGATATATGTTTGATCGTATACGGGTGAACTGGTAATATCAAAATTATATCCCTTACTTTTGTACCATTCGTTGTAAATTCTATTCATAGCAAATGATATTATTGCATAAATATTTGCCTTTAGAGAATTAACCGGCCAAGTAGGATATAATTCGCTAGATGCAACATTACTTATATAATCTGAAAAATTAACACTAATATTTTCAGCAGCAGTATTTGGAGCACCTAAATGTACTATTATTGAATTAGGTACTATTGGATATCTAATTGCCATACATGTCGAATCTCTCAATATTTATTTTTGGAATTATATTTATATACTGAATTAGATCAGCACCACAGCATAATGAAATATTATACTTTTTTAAGAAATCATCTTTTTTATATTCAGCAATAATTTCATAAGTAGTAAAATTAGGAATTTCTAAATTACTTATTATTCTTTTTGGAGTAGGTAATTTAATATTATTAATCATACCGCTTTTATCAGTATACCCTTCAAAAAATATGATATTATTATTACCAATTTTTTTTTCTACTATAATTTTAACATTTTCAACAGGAAGTGCTTCATTTATTGAATTAGCACGTATTTTTAAAGTCCCCATACCAGAATTATTAGATATAAAATTATTAAACTCAACATCATTTTTAAGTTTATCTACATCAGTTATATTAATATTCATAAAACCTCCTAAATATTTAATTTTTGCCCTATACTTAAATTTGAATCAGTTAAATTATTTTTATTAATTATACTGTTAACAGAAGTATTAAATTTATTTGCAACTGAGTATAAAGTATCACCTTTTTGAACAATATATGTTTTAGCAGATGTTGTATCCCCAAAACACTCTTCAAATTCCGTACCAGTATCAGGCAGTCTTATTTTTATATTTTGACCAATACTTAAATTCGTCGTATTAAAATTATTATCATTCATTATTATACTGATTGAAGTATTATATTTATTAGCAATAGAATATAAATTATCACCTTTTTTTACAACATAATTGAAATAAGAAGGTAAACTTGATACAGTATTATTTGATTCAGGTACTAATAATATTTTACCGATACTTAGATTTGTAGATTTTAAATTATTTAATTTTATTATTTGATTAACACTAGTTTTATATCGAGTTGCAATATTATAAAGACTATCACCTTTTTTTACTACGTAAGAAAAACTATTATCAGGATTAGTTCCAGATACACTTGGAATTTTTAAAACTTGTCCAACATTAATACTTGTAGAATTTAAATTATTAAGCTTAATTAAATCATTTACAGATACACCATACTGATTACTAATACCATATAATGTATCGCCAGGTTTAACAGTATAACTCACTAAATCACCTCAATAAATTATATTGTATTAAATTAAAAATATTATTCAAATTAAAGTCTGATGTAATTTTTTTTCGAACTTCTCAATTAAATAATAAAATATATAAGAAAATAATCCTAAAATAATAACACCAGTTAAAACTAAATCAATATTAAAAATTTGTGAACCATACATAATTAAATAACCAATGCCATTTTTAGAAACTAGTAATTCACCCATAATAACACCAATGAAATTCATAGAAACATTTACCTTAAAAATACTTATTAAATTAGAAATATTAGATGGTAGAATGCATTTTTTAAACATCATCCACTTACTTGATTTAAATATTTTCATTAATAAAATATAATCTTTATTAACAGATATAAAAGAGTTATAAATATTTATAGTTGCAACAAAGAAACTAATTAAAATAGCCATAAAAATAATAGATGAAATACCAGAACCAACCCAAATAATAATTAAAGGACCTAGTGCAACCTTAGGTAATGAATTAAGTACTGCAATAAAAGGATCTAATATTTTTGAAAGAAGTTTAAAATTCCATAAAAAATAAGAAAAAACAATGGAAAGAAAAAAAGAAATAATACTACAAATAAATACTTCAAAAATTGTAATACTTATATTATAAATTAAATTGCCTTCAAAAAATAAATCAATAGTAGTATTTAATAATTTTAAAGGAGAAGAGAAGAGAAAACTATTTATTATGTTAAATACAGAAAGTAATTGCCAGCTAATTAAGAAAACCAAAATAATTAAAAATCTAAAAAAAATAATTTTTCTTTTTTCTCGTTTTTTATTATTTAAATAATAGGTATGTTCACTACTATAGTTATTCATTTAAATCCCTCCAAATTAAATTGAAATAGTTATTAAATTCCTTGCTATTTCTATTTTCCATTGGAGTTTTTCTTTGTTCATAATTTATATTATAAATATTTTTTATGGAAGCTGGCCTTTTTGAAAAAACAATGACTCTATCTGACATACTAATTGCTTCGACTAGAAAAAAAATAAGCATGACTTTTAAAACTATTGATATATAAGGAAAAAGTATAGAATTAAAATGCATATTTAATACTATTTTTAAGTCATAAAGAAGGGAGATGAAATTTTGTCAAAATGTGAAGTAATAGCAGTTGCAAATCAAAAGGGAGGAGTTGGTAAAACAACAACAACTTTTACATTAGGAGTAGCTTTAGCAAAACTGGGTAAAAAGGTATTATTAATTGATGCAGATCCGCAAGGTGATTTAACTACATGTATGGGATGGCATAATCCAGATGATATACCAGATACTCTAGCTAGCTTAATGGAAAGTTCAATACTTGGAAATGAAATTAATACTAAAGGAGTAATTCTACATCATAATGAAAATGTAGATTTAATTCCATCTAACATAGAACTATCACCAATAGAAGTTAGTTTAGTAAAAGCTAACCATCGTGAAACAATAATGAAACAATGTCTGACAGATCTAAAAGAGAACTATGATTATATTTTGATTGATTGTATGCCTAGTTTAGGATTGATAACAGTTAATGCTTTAGCTAGTGCAGATAAAGTAATAATACCAGTTCAATCTCAGTTTTTAGCAGCTAAGGGTATGAACCATTTAATGAGTTCTATATTAAAAATAAGAAAAGGAATAAACCCTAATCTTAAAATAGAAGGTATTCTATTTAATATAGTAGATGGTAGAACAAAACTAACAAAAGAAATTACTAAAGAACTAATTAATACATATGGAAAAGTATTTAAGGTGTTTAATTCAGTAATACCTAAAACAACAAAGATAGCAGAAGCAAGTAAAGAAGGTAAAAGCATATTCTTACATGATAAAAGAAATAAAGGTGCATTAGCATATGAAAACCTAGCTAAGGAGGTAATAAACAATGGAAGAGAAAGAACAAAATCTTCTAAAGCCAACATTCAATCTAGATGACTTCTTTACTACTCAGGAACAAAGAGATGAAAAAACAAAAGAAAAGGTAGAAGAAATTGATATCTCATTGATAGATAACTTTCCGAAACATCCATTTAAAGTATTAGAAAATGAAGATTTAGAAAAACTAAAAAATAGTATAGTAGAACATGGAGTGTTAGAGCCTATATTAGTTAGGCCAAAAGAAAATGGAAGATTTGAAATAATATCAGGTCATAGAAGAAAAAGAGCAAGTGAGCTTTTAGGAATAAGTACTATAAAAAGTATAGTTAAAAATTTAGATGATGATACTGCAATAATAAATATGGTAGATAGTAATATTCATAGAGAAAAGATATTACCAAGTGAAAAAGCATTTGCATATAAAATGAAATATGAAGCATTAAAACACCAAGGTAAAAAAAGTTATTTAACTTCTGGACCATTGGACCAGAAGTTGAGTGCAGAACAAATAGGAACAGAACATGGTGAAAGTGAAAAAACAGTAAGAAGATATATAAGACTTACACATTTAATTCCAGAGTTATTAGAAATGGTAGATAATTCGGAGTTAGACAAAGTACCGACAATATCAAAAAGACCAGCAGCCGAATTGTCATACCTAAAAGAAAATGAACAGAAATGGTTACTAAATTCTATTGGATATAGTGACGCAACACCATCACTTGCACAAGCTATTAAATTAAAAAAACTAAGTCAGACAAATAAATTAACAGAGGATGTAATGGACGATATTCTAAGTGAACAAAAAGCAAATCAAATTTATAAAGTCAGAATAAGTGAGGATAAGTTAAGAAACTATATTCCAAAAAATGTTAAAGTAGACGACATGGAAGGATTTGTTCTTAAAGCAGTAGAATATTATTCAAAACATTTGAAATCTAGAGATAGGGATTCAAGATAAAATCCCTTCTTACAATTAACCCTTATTACTTACTGAAAATATAATACTTACTGAAAAAAATATTAGTATATATAAATATATAAATTACACAAGTGACAAATACTAAAACATTAATATAATTTCTAAATAAGAAAGGAGTCATTATGAAAAAAATTAAATTAGTAAGTATTGCAGTATCAGTAGTAGCTTTAGCAGTAGATTTAGCATATTATAATTACTTGCCAAAAAATAATAATATGCAAGAAGAAAAAGTAGTAGAGAAAAACAAAATCACTAATAAACCAGAAGAAGAAATAAAGGAAACAAAAGAAAAAGAAATTCATATAAATTTGGAAAAGATAAAATAAGTTATTATGCAGAAGCCGGTACTGACTTTTTTGCATCAAAAGATGTATATAATTATGATTATGATAGATTGACGGTAAGTAAAATAATGATTGCATTAACAATATTAGCTCCAGAGGTTGTTGGAAGTTTAGGTCGAGTAAAGTTAATTAATATGGGAGACAAAGCAATTCCAGCAGTAATAAGATATGCCTCAGCGTTAGGATAACAATCTAAAATAATAGTAAATTATTTACAAATATTCCAGAAATGATTATAATAATGATAGATTACAATTAATCTATCATTTTTTTAGGAGGATAATATATGGACTATTATTCAGGAAAAGAATTATTTATTATTTTTACGTATATTGTGATTTTTCCGATAATAATATTTTTTCTAATAAGGACTATAAAAAGTAAGGATAATAGAAGTAAAAAAACAAATGCATTTATAACAGCAATATTTATTTTGATAGCTTTCGAAACACCGTGGGAAAAAATAATTGATAGTTCTTCTATTAAACTGGATACTATCGAAAAAGCTTTTAAGTTTAATTACGGCAATAAATACGATATAATATTTAAGGAAAAAGTAAATGATACTTATTTTGTTGTTGGAAAACCAAAAGACAAAAATAATATTTTTTTAGAGTACTCATGTTATAGAAAGACTAAAAACGGATGGAGAATAATTAATAGACCTCATGATAATTCTAAAAATGAAATAGTTGATGGAATGTATCAAGTATTTTATTGTAATAATGAAAATATTTCAGGGATATTTATTGAATCAGTTCCTATAAAATATAAATTTAAAAGCAACGAAAATATAACGGATAAATATGGAACAGAATTTAAATATATTAAGGATGTAAACAATAAGGCGATTTTAAACAGTACTACTAAGAGTTATATTTATTTTGCACCTATTAATCATAAAATTTCTAAATCATATTATATGAAAATAAATAAAGAAAAATTTGTTTTTAAAGACTATATAAAATAAAAATTTAGAAAAGCTAAAAATAGTAAAGAATGACATTTTTTATGATTAATTATCTTTAAAAGAAAAAACTATAGAAATGATGAAAAACTACTAATAGAAAAAAATGAAAATATATGTTATTATATAGCGCAATAAAATAGTGCTGACTGGGGGTTCAAGTATTTGTTTTATTGCATTTTTATTATTATTTAAATTTATACATAAGCAAGTACGCTCATTTGATGGGTGTACTTGCTATTTTTTTTGGATTAAAAATTTATAGGTGTAGAAGTCCACCATCTCTTTTCAATTTTTGAAAAAAGTTGAAAGGAGATAAGAAAATGGAGAAACTTCCCAAGAGAAGAAAGAAAAAAGATAACCCATATACATTACTAATAGAAAATAGTAATTACTATGTTTTATTCAAAGATGGTAGATTTATTTTACATAAAATAAAAATATCTAAAGAAATATTTGAAGCTTTTAATAGTTTTGAGCTTGATGATAAAAAAATAATGAATGAATTTGACAGACACATTGAACATTATGAGCTTACTGAAGAAAGTATTTATAAAAATAGTAGTCAGAATGAATTAAATGTTGAAAAACAAGTTATAAAGAAGAGTGAATATGAAACATTAAAAAAGGCAATAAATGAATTACCAATAATACAAAGAGAAAGAGTAAAAAAATATTTCTTTGAAAATAAAACATATGATGAAATAGCAAAAGAAGAGTGTGTAAATAAAAGCTCAATAAAAAGAGCAATTGATAATGGATTAGAAAACATATCAAAAAAATTACAAGATTGATGCAACTTTTTGCTTCTAAGTGAGGAAACAAGTGAGAGGATATATTTCTTCTCACTTGTTCTTTGAAAATACATATTCATTTATCAAATACATATAATGATACTCCTGTTTAGTCGACAGTCGAGCGTAGAAGTATTAAAGAGTTAATATGAGCCGTCGCAACAATCGAAAATAGTTTTGAGAGATCCTCAAAAAGGTGGAATTCCTGTGGTACTGATTTAATCAGACGTTTGATAAAATCCCTAGAACATGAGGGTAATTAGAAAAATATCTTGTTCGAAAAAATAGTTATTATAAAAAAATATATATAGGGAGTTATATCTTATTATGGATTAACTCCTTTTCTATATATTAGGAAGGAATAAAAAATGAAAAAGTATTTAGTAACTGTTGAGAGAACACAAATAACCAGTATGATGGTTAGCGCAAACAATTCACAAAGTGCTGTGGCTAAAACAAAAATGATAATTACAAATTGTGAAAAAAGTAATGTAAATCTTGAAAAGATATTTGATAAAGGTTCTATTTTTAAATATAAAGCAGAAGTAATTTCAGATAAAAGTCAAGACTGCAAATAAATTATTTGTACAATATTATTTTAGATAAAAATAATTTATGATGTGTTTGTTATATCAAACAAATAATTTTATTTAATGATTTTGTATTTTTATTTAAATTACTTAATAGAATTATACGGGAGGTATAACTTTGAGTAATAAAAATAAAATTGAAATTCCAAAAAGTATTCAATTAAAAATGATAGAGTTTTTTTGGAAAACATCAATACCTAGAATGTTAAATGAAAAATAATAATAAAAAAGGAGGAGTTATGAAAAGCCTAAATGTAATAAATGCAGGATTGTATGCACGTGTATCTACACAAAGACAAGTCTTAGAGGGTTATTCATTAGATGCCCAAAAAGAGAACTTGGCACATTTTGCTACTTCCCAAGGATGGAATGTATATGACTCCTACGCAGATGAAGGTATTAGTGGAAAGAATGTTAAAGATAGACCTAGTGTAAAAAAATTAATAAATGATATTAAAGCTAGAAAGATAGATGTAGTTGTTTTATATAAATTTGACAGATTAACAAGAGATTCAAGAGACACAGAAGATTTTATAGAATTGATCCAAGAATATGGAATAATGGTTTACACACTTTCAGGTGGTATGGTAGATGTATCTACTCCTAGTGGTAGATTTAATACAAGAATTCTTGGAGCAGCTGCTCAATTTGAAAGAGAAACAACTATAGATAGAGTAGTAGATGGCTTTATTAAAAAAGTGAAAAATGGTTATTCATTATGTAGTTCAACTCCATCATATGGATATGATAGACCTAAGCATCAAGAAATTCAAACAATTAATAAGAAAGAAGCCGCAGTAGTGAAAAGAATTTTTTCATTATATATTAAAGGAAAAACTTTTACAGAAATATGTGATATATTAAATTCAGAAAAAATACCAACAAAAAAGAATGGTATGAAAAAGAAAAAACGTAATAGTAATGAATACTATACAATAAAAACTGTTTGGTTACCTAAAATAATAAGACTTATTTTATCCAATCCAACATATATTGGAAAAGTTAGATATGGAGTAAATAGAGAGCAAGTAACTATAGAAGAAGCAGCAGATTATAAAAATAGAGGTAAAGGTTTTATAACAAAAGGATTGCATGAGGCAATAATTGATGAAAAGACATGGAATAAAGCACAAAATAAATTGGCTAAAATTAAAAAAAGTTATAAAACCAATTTACCAAAATCTGATGTTTATTATTGTGGAACTTTAGTATGTGGGATATGTGGACATCCACTTACAACAAATAGAACTAACAAAAAAAGAAAAGATGGAACTACCTTAGTACATAATGGATATAGATGTGTAAATAGAGAAAAGAAACTATGTCCAGCTTTAGGTATTAGTCACAAAAAAGTAGAAACAGCGTTTTTAGGATATATGGAAAAACTAGAAGATTTAAAAGATATAGAAAAATATAAACCAAATCAAGAAGATGAAAATGAATTAGAATTAACTTCACTAAAAAATAGAAAAAACCAAAGATTAAATAAAAAGAAAGAAATAATGAATTTATTTATGGAAGATAAAATTGAATATGAAGAATATACAATAATGAAAGAAAAAATAGAGAAAGAGTATGAAGATATTTCCAATGAGATAAAAAAAATAGAAAAAATGAGAGAAGGTATAAAGAAAAAACCAACAGTTTCTAATATAACAAAAAGTATAAGAGATCATTGGGATTATTTATCAAACGATGAGAAATATCAATTTCTAACAGAGTTTGTTAAAAAAATTGTAATAGTAAATAAAAGTAAAGATAAAATTAATGGTATTCCAGAAATTATTGATGTAGAATTTTATTCAGAAGAGACATTTTAAAAATGTAAAAAAAGAAAAATAGTCACACATAAGACTTTATGGCCTAGGCTAGGAAATCATTCGATAAGCCTATTTTAAAAGGGTAAAAATAGTCACACATAAAACTTTATGACCTCACCAATATCATGAGTAACCATAATAACTGTTTTTTTCTCATTTTTTATAATTTCATATATATCATTACCAATTTCAAGTCTTGTTTGATAATCAAGTGCAGAAAGTGGTTCATCTAGCAATAAAATATCAGGATTAACAGCAAGTGTTCTAATTAGTGCGACTCTTTGTCTCATCCCACCAGATAGACTATTTGGGTAACTAGTTATGAAATTTTCAAGACCGTATTTCTTCAATAAACTTATTACCAATTGTTTATTTTCTACATTTAAATTATTATTTAACTCTATTCCTAATAAACAATTGTCTAAAATAGTTCTCCAGGGAAAAAGCGAATCTTTTTGTAACATATATGAAATTTTAATATTTTCATTTATATTAATTGTGCCATCTGACTTATCAATTAAATTAGATAAAATAGATAATATAGTTGATTTTCCACAACCACTTGGACCAACAATAGAAATAAATTCACCATTATAAACATCAAAAGATATATTATTTAATGCCATTATTTCTTCCTTATCAGTATGATAAAGTTTTTTTATATCTTTCAAAGAAATAATTTTATCCATAATTAACCTCCAGATATAATATTTTATGAAATAAACATAATTTAGTAATGACTATAAACTAAAAAAGAGAAAATAAGTTTATTTCTCTTTAAAAAATAATTTATTATAAGAAACTTTATCTTTAATAATACCATAATCAATCATAATATCCTGAAGATGATCAAATGAGTTTTTACTAAAATTAGTGTTTTTTGGCCAAGCATCAATTTTTTTATATCTTTTAATAGAGTTTGCTAGATCATTTAAAGAAGTATTAGGAAACTGTTTTAAAATAGTGGAAGCTATTTCTTTTTCAGTATGATTATTAACATAATCCAAACCCATTTGAATAGATTCATTAAACCTTCGAATTAAATCTTTATGTTTATCTAAGTAATTTGATTTAGCAGAGTACGAAGTATAAGGAACGTTACCAGCAAGTTTTCCAATACTTTCAACAACATAACCATAGCCATTTTTTTCAATTTCAGAAGCATTAGGTTCAAATAAAGAAACAAAATCTCCATTTCCACCTATAAAAGAACTACTCATAGATGAAAATTCAATTGAAGTATCAATAGTTAAATCATTTTTAGGATTAATTTTTTTACTTTTTAGTGCATATTCTAAGGTCATTTCAGGCATTCCACCTGATCTTCCACCAATTATTTTTTTACCTTTTAACTTTTTAAGACTAAAATTTTTAATTTTTTTTCTAGAAACAATAAAAGATCCATCTTTTTGAGTTAGTTGAGAAAAAGTTTTTAAATAATTTCTTTCACCTGCGTTATAAATATATATAGTTGCTTCACTTCCACAAAGACCAACATTGGCATCACCAGATAAAACAGCAGCAGAAACTTTATCAGCACCAGGCGTTAATAAAAGTTCTATATCAATATTATTATTTTTAAAATAACCTTTCTCTATAGCAACATATTGAGGAGCATAAAAAACTGTATGTGCAACTTCTGCTAATTTAATATGTTCAAGTTTAGAGTTTTTTTGTGCCTTGCCAAAAACAAAACTAAATATTAAAGATAAAATAATAATTAATAATAACAAAAATAAAATGTTTTTTTTCATAAATCTCCTTTCACTAAATTATTATATGAAAGATCAAAAAAAAGGTTATATTTGACATATTTTTCTTGAAAAAAAGCGAAAAATGTATATAATAATACACTGTACATAAGAAAACACTTGCATTTTCATAAATCTTGTGTTATAATATGACCACATTGAGGGGGAATGGATATGAAAAATAAATTTTCAAAAATAATGAAATTATTCGCAATGATAATAATTTCGGTTACAGGCTTAATGAGTACTGTAACAAATGTTAGTGCAGTACCAAGCACTATAACAGTTGGTGGAACAGAAGCAATACCAAAATTAATTGGTGGAACATATTTTGCATCAATGAGAACTACAGATGGTGGATATGCATACTGTCTAGATATCAATAAAACTACAGTATCGAATCAAACATTAAGTTTAGTTGGTGAAATGGATGCTGGAATGGCATACATCTTACAAAATGGTTATCCTTCAAAAGGAATAACTGGTAATAGAACATACGATATTTATATTACACAAACAGCAGTTTGGTGGTATTTAGATAATACTACTGGATCATCAAATCTTGGATCAGGATTTAAATCTACAGCATCAGATCCATATGGATTAAGACAACATGTTGTAAATTTAGTAAATGGTGCAATGAATGCAAGAAATAAAGGATATGCAAAAACATCAATTGCTATTACAAATGGAAATCAACAAATGAAATTAACTGCTGATAAAAACTACTATGAAACATCACCTATGGGTGTAACAGGTTCTAACTTTGGAACATATAAAGTAACAATCTCAGGAGCCCCAGCAGGATCAGGAATTGCAAATACATCAAATCAACCAAAAGATGTTTATGCTCCAAATGAACAATTTAAAATATTAGTACCTGCATCAAGTGTTAAATCAACATCAGTAAATATAACAGTAAATGTTACTGCAACAGGAACAACATATAGAGCTTATCAATATAAGCCAAACTCATCAACATATCAAAATGTTGTATCATCAGTATTACAACCAGTTACAGAAACTGTTAATGCTAATACTACAGTTAATATTCAAACATCAAAACTTGAAATTATTAAGATTGATTCAGAAACAGGTAAGGTTTTAGCAGGAGCTAAATTAGTACTTAAGAATTCAGCTGGAACAACAGTTGCAGCTTGGACAACAACAACATCGAAATATACAATTGATAATTTAGCAGATGGAACATATAAGTTATATGAAGTAACTGCACCAACCGGTTATGTAAAAATGACAGATCCAATGACAGTTACAATTACACCATCACATAGACAACAATTAATTCAAGTTAAAAATACAGTTAAAAAAGGTCAAATAAGTATTCTAAAAGTTGATAAAGAAACTAAAAAATCAATTGCAGGAGCTGAACTTGTATTAAAAGATTCTAATGGAAAAGTAGTAGATAAATGGATATCTAAATTAACAGCACATGTTGTTAAAGACTTACCAAATGGAACATATACAATTGAAGAAATTTCTGCACCAAAAGGATACAAAAAATCAGAAAAAGTTACAAAAGTTGTCATTAGTGATACTGCAAAATCAGTAGCATTAAATTATGAAAATGAAGCAAAAACAACAGTTGTAAATATTACAAAAATTGATTCAAAAACTAAACAAGTTTTACCAGGTGCAGTTTTAGTAGTAAAAGATAAAACTGGAAAAATAATTGCTAAATGGACTACAACTGATACACCACATGTATTATTAGATCTTGAAAATGGTACATATACAATCGAAGAAATTTCTGCACCAGATGGTTATGAAAAGAGTAATGAAGTTAAGAAATTTACAATTGATGATGAAAATCAATCATTACAAATTACTTTTGAAAATAAACCAAAAGAAGGACAAATAGTTCTTGTACCAGATACTTCTTCATTTGCATCAATTCTATCTTATGTTTTAGGTATTGGATTTGTTGTAGCAGCTGCAGGATTTGTATACAAGAATGGTAAAAAAGCAAAATAATGAAAATAAAAGAATCTCTCCTAATGCGATAGCAATAATTGGATCAATCCTAGCATTAATAGGAGGATTCTTTCTTTCATATAATTATGTTCAACAAAAGAAAGTATATGCTTATGATTATATGGCAAATGTTTTCTATAATGATGAACATTCAAATGATAATACACAAGATGTAATAGAACAAACTGAAAAAACAGAAGAGAATAACGAAGCGGTTGAAGAAGAAAAAAAGAATAAAGTATATAATTATATTGGTTATGTAGAAATTCCAAAAATTAATGTTAATAAAGGATTTGTAGATGTTAATTCAGAAGATAATAATGTAGATAGAAATGTTTATGTAGTATCAGGATCAACTTATCCAAATGTAGAAAATGGTAATTTTATCTTAGCTGCTCATTCTGGAACAGGATGGAATGCATTTTTTAATAACTTATATAAAGTAACAACGGGAGATACAGTTAATGTTAAGTATAATAATCAAAAATATACTTATAAAATAACTAATATTTATAATCAAGAAAAAACAGGTAAAGTTGCAATTTACAGAGATCACAGCAAATCAACATTAACATTAATAACTTGTACAAATAACAATAATCATAGTCAAACTGTTTATATAGCAGAGCTAGTTAATAAAGAAAATATATAAAAAGAATAAAAAAGAATAAAAAAGAATAAAATCAAAAAAATTAAGGGGGTGTTATGATGAATGAATTATCATTTATCGATAAAATTCAAATACTAGGCCAAGTTATGTCGTCATCAGTACTATTTATCTTTGCGATAATATTATTCATCATACTAGCTTATTTGTTTACTACAACTAATAAGAAAAACTATAAAACTAGTAGAATAATATATATATTGATGTATATTGCAATAATAGCATTTATAGCAATCACATATAATGATTCACTTGGAAAGATGTTTGATTATATGATGAATAACCTTTTTATAGTAGTATACTTTCCAAATCTAGCAATATATTTAGCTGCGATTATCGCAACAAATATAATAATGTGGAAGAGTGTATTTAACTTTAATGAAAGTAAAGCAATTAGAACATTAAATATTACAATATTTTGTATAATGAATTATATAATGATATTAGTTGTAAATGTAATTACTGATAAGAAATTAGATGTATTTACTCAAACATCAGTATATAGTAATAAGCAAGCACTTGCCTTAATAGAATTATCAAGTACGATATTCGTAGTTTGGATTTTATTCTTAATATTATATAAAATAATCATAAATAAAATAAATAAAGATAACAAAGAAGTTAAAGTTGAAAAAGAAATTAAAGTAGTAGAAAAAGTAGTAGAGAAAGTAGTAGAGAAAGTGGTTGAAAAAGAAGTAGTAAAACAAAATCCAGTTCTTGAAAACATTGAAAATGTAACATATCCAAAAACTATTGTCTCTAATAACGTTTCAAAACCAAAACAAAAACAAGATGATTTAGCTACTGAATATGATAAGTTATTAACAGTTAATGATTATAAATTATTAATTAACATATTGCAAGAAGAAAAGAATAAGAAGAAAAAACAAGAAGAAGAGAATAAACGTATAGTACAAAGTCAAGAATCTAAATTCCAAGAACTAATGGCTTTATACTCTGTTAAATAAAAAAGAACTCAAGAATTTAATCTTGAGTTCTTTTTATTCTGTCTTTTCTTTTTCTTCAATTATTTTTGGATTAGTTGAACCTTGAGTTTGACTTTTCTCTCCATCTTCACCCTGTTCACTGACTCCATCTATACCTTCACCAGAACCAGAAGCATCGTCAGTAGATGTTCCACTTTTTTTACTACCGCTTCCAGATGCAGTACTATCTTCATCATCTTTTTCATCATTTGTTTTAGTTGATTTTGTAGTTGTAGAAGATGTAGTAGTTTTAGATTTTTTATCATCATCATCATCAGATTTGACAGAACCAGATAATTTTAAAGTGATTGTACCATTTGTTTTATCTACACGTTTATTAGCAGGATAACTTTGTGAAATAACTGTTCCCATGCCACCAGTAAAGTTAACTTTAAGACCATGTCTTGCAGCCATACTTCTCGCAACAGATTCACCATAACCAATAAAGTTTGGTACTAAATCATAAGTATAATTTGATTTATATGGACCTTGACCAATTATTTCTTTTTCATATGGTTCATTAATTGAAAAACTAAATTCTTTAACTTGATCGTGTTCAGCAAGTTCAAGATTTTCTTTCATTGCTTTTATAACAGCTTTTTTACTATCTTTATTAGGAACATAATCCCATAAAACCATTCTCATATTTTCATCATAAATCATTTGACCATCACCTTGTAAATATAATTGTTGAATATCTACAAGATCTGCATTATCTGCAGCAAGACTTTTTTTAGAAATATCTTTTGCAATATTATAGAATGATAAAATTTGTTTTCTTGTGAAGTTTGTATCCATACTGTTTGATATAGTATTTAATATTTCAATAAATTTAGAAACATCTCTAATATCTTTAATTTTATTAACTAAGGCTTTTACAATAATTTGTTGATGTTGAGCTCTACCAAAATCACCATTAGCAAGACTTTTTCTGTTTCTTGCATATACAAGAGCTTGTTCACCATTTAATGTTTGAAGTCCAGGATTTATACATACTATGTTTATTCTATTAGAATCATCTGTACAAAGTTTCTTCTCAACATCTACATCAACACCACCAATTGCATCAACAAGTTTAACTAACCCTTTAAAATTAATCTTAGCATAATAATCAATATTAACATCAAAATAATTTTCTATAGTATTTAACATACAATCAGTTCCATATCCAGCAGCATGTGTTATTTTATTTTCAGCTTTATTTGACCAACATGCAATTGGAACATAACTATCTCTTGGAATAGAAATCATTGTAGCACTTAAAGTTTTAGGATTAAAAGTAATTAAAATTAATGTATCACCATTAGCAACAGCATTTTTACTAAGAACTTCATCTGTTGAATCAATTCCCATTAAAAGAATTGTAAATGGTTCAGTAATTGATTTCCCAGAAGATGCATTTTCTTGTTTTGATGTTTCAGATTTCTTCATCTTCTTTTCTTTTTTTATAATGACCTTTGTATCATTTTTTATATTTTCGTAATCTGTAATGTTAGAAAACATAGATTCATATTCGCTTGGTAAGAATGCAGCATCTATATCATCACTATATAAATCAGCTAGCATTGATGAATAATTGTCATATTTCTTTATTTCATTCTCGTCATTTAAATCATTTTCTTTAATTATTTCTTGTGGAATAACATATCCCTCAGGTGATTCCTTATCATTTAATAAACCAATTTTATAATCTTTTATATCATTTATCTTATCAGCTTTATCAGAACTCATAGTAACTAAGCTAGAAGAATATGTGACATAAACTTTATTAAATCCACTTAATAAAACACCATATACATAAAATATAACTCCACCAATTGCTCCACAAATGAGTGTATAGAATATTAAGAAAGTTATATATCCAATTCTTTTTGACTTTTTTCTTTTCTTAAAAACTATTTTTGTCTTAATAAATAATATAATATCAATTAGTATTATTACACCAATTACAATATATCTTATTAAGTTTTCAATAGTACTAAGTTGAAATATTTCAAATATAGTAAAAAAACTAGTAAATAAAGCAATTATTGTTAATATTAAAACGACTATTCGAACCTTACCACCACTTTTTTTATTAATGTTTTCTTGTCTATCCATATTTATCCTCCATTTAGATTAATTAACATCTTTAATTATACAAAAAAAATATTAATATATCAACTATGATGAAAGTAAATAGTAAATTTTTAAACTAAAAAATATTGTATAAAATGTCAAAAAAAAGTAAAGCGATAGATTATTTATCAATAATAATATAAATAAAGATAATAAATTGTTATAATGAGAATGAGATAATAGGAGGTGTGATATATGCATAAGAAGAAATTATTATTTGTAACAATGACATTTGGTTTTTCTACTTTTATGTTTATTCCAAAGAATACTTATGCCATCACTTCTAATGACTATTCAAGTAGAAATGTATGTAATAGTAAATATGAACTTGCTAAAGCAAATTCTAATTATACAATAAGTCATATATCTTGTTATAATGATTATTCATCAGCTCTAAATGCAATGAATTCTTCAAATGATGATGACTTGTTTATACTTGATTCAACAAAGTCAAATACAAAAATAGTAAATGCAAAATATGCATTATTAGATCTAAGTGTAAATCCAGAACAATTAACATATTTTTATGAAACTCCAGGACTAACAACTAGAAAATATACTTACATGGATACTGGTTCTTTATATGGAGGAGTAGATGGAGCACTATTAGATGTAAATTATGGCACTTCTATTAAAGTTAAAATTGGAGGCTTAAGTGCTTGGATAAAAGATGGTACTTATGAAATTGTACCACTAAATTGGGTTAAATCTTCAAGTTCATATACAGTAGGAGATTCAATAAAACATAACTATGTTGCAAAAATACAAAACGATTATACAGGACACAATGGATCAGTAATTGGACCTAAACCAGAACAATTATCGACAGGTACATATTACAGTTATGATGGACATTATTTCTATACGAATAGAAAAACAATGTTAAAAGACTATAAAAATGGTAACTATAATAATTCAGTAAATAAAAATGATCCATATTATAATTATTATATGTATTTATCTACACATTCTAAGACAAATTATTCTTCAAGAAATATAGATGAATATATAAGAAATAATTTAAATTTTAAATATGAAGCATATAGTGATAAAGTACAAGATTCTTCATCTAAAATGTATGGGCAGGGGTCATATTTCTATAATGCACAGCAAAAGAATGGCGTTAATGCAATTTTGTCTTTAAGTTTAAGTAGAAATGAGTCAGCAAATGGACGCAGTGAAATAGTATGGAATAAAAATAATGGATTTGGTTTAAAAGCGTATGACTCTAATCCGTCACAAAGTGCCAGTTGGTATCCAACATACGCAAGTAGTGTATATGAATTTGCATATCACTGGGTAACAGATGGATTTGCAGATCCTTCCGATACAAGATATTTTGGACCAGCGTTTGGTGATGGATTAATTGGTATGAATGTAAAATACGCAGCCGATACTTATTGGAGTGAAAAAATGGCAGCAAATTATTATAGTTTTGATTCTGCAAAAGGAATGCAAGATTATAATTATTATCAATTAGGTCTAGCTAATAAACCAACAAATGCATATATGTCCCCATCATCTTCATCACAGGTAGTATATGAATATCCTGAAGAGGGAGATAATGTAATCATAATAGATGAAATAAATAATTCTGAAGGAACATGGTATAAACTTCAAAGCGATAAGATAATAAATGGAAATACAATTACTACATTAGGTGACTATAATTGGAACTCATATGTATATGTTAAAAAAGAGAATATTACTAAAATAAATAAAGCAAAAAATGGATATAAAAGTTCAAATGATGTAACAAAATATAAAGATGCAGCTTATTCATATGATTTATATATAGAAAATGCTACATTAAAACCAAAAGTTGCCATAATAGATAATGATGTAGACTATTATTTTGATTCAACATTAGAAGAAAAAACTGGACATAGATTGTTAAAAGATAAATGGGTAATGGTATATGCTGAAGCTAAAAATGAATCAGGTAAAACAGTATCTTATTTGGTTACTTCTAATTATAATAATGATCAAAAACATTGGATTAAAGCAGGTAATATGCATTTCCAAACTACTGGATATGGAAAAGTAACTGTAACTAATAAGGGATATTATACATGGGTTAACTCAAATACTGAAGATACAAAACAAACTTTAATTGGTGGATTATATACAAATACTTATGTACCATTAGTTACTTCTACAAATGCAAATGGATATACTTGGTATAAGGTTCCAAGTAATCTAGAAGAAAACACAAATTCATTTGGCTGGACAATTGCAAATGGACCAGACGCATCATTTGAATTTACAATGTATAATGCAGATGAAGATAATAAGAATATTAATATTACAAGTAATAATCCGCCAGTAATAACTGCAAATGATAAAGAAATTATTCAAGGAAATAAATTTGACGAATTAAAAGATGTAAAAGCAACAGATGAAGAAGATGGTGATATTACTTCAAAAGTTACTGTATCAGGAAAAGTTGATACTGAAAAAGTTGGAACATATAAAATAGTATATGAAGTAATTGATAGTAAAAATGAAAAATCATCTAAAGAAATTAATGTTACAGTAAAAGAAAATAATAAACCTGAAATAATTGCAACAGATAAAGAGATAACAATAAATCATAAATTTGATGAATTAAAAGATGTAACTGCAAAGGATGAAGAAGACGGAGATATTACTGAAAAAATTAAAGTTGAAAATTCTAATCTAAATATTTCAAAAGAGGGAACATATGAAATAACTTATAGTGTAACAGATAGTTATAATCAAAAAACAACAAAGAAAATAAATGTTGAAGTTGTAAAAGATAAGGAACCAGTTATTAATGCTAAAGATCAAACATTAAATTTAAATGATAAATTTGATGAATTGAAAGATATAACTGCATCTGATTCAGAAGATGGAGATTTAACAAGTAAAATAAAGGTTACAAAAAATGAAGTAGATACTTCTAAAGAAGGTATTTATGAAGTAGAATATCAAGTAAAAGATAGCTATGGAAATGAAATAAGTAAAACAGTAAAAATAACAGTAACAAAAGTCAAATTAGAAAAGAAAAGTGGAGAATTCTATTTAGATAATCTTAAATGGAATAAAGATAAGAAGCAATATGAAATAAGTGGATATCTAATTATTCTAAATGAGAATAATGAAGATAATGCCAAATATGAAGTGATACTAGTAAACAAAAATAATAATAAAGAATATTCAGCTAATGTTGACTCATGGGTGAAAGATACTCCATACGATCTTGGAAAAGAAAATGGTAAAGATTATTCTAATTCTTGGTTCAAAGGATTAATTGATTTAAAAGATATTCCTAGTGGTGATTATGATATTTATATGAAAGCATCAAAAGGTAAGTTCTATAGCAAAGAAAAAATATCAAATATCTATAATAAAGATATTGATAAGAGACAAGAAGATGATACAAACGGATATAACTTCAATGTATTATTATCATTAAAATCTAAAGAAATGACATTAAATATAAGAAAGGGTGGTCTAATAACTACTAAGACTGCTAACACTTATCGTAACATGATAAATGACTATGATGATATAACATTTGAAAACAACGAATTACATTTAATTGGAACTTCTTATGACTATGATGGTACTTATTCAGATCCTTTAAAAATTACAAGAAAATTAATATTTGAAAATATGAATGATTACAAAAAATATAGTTACGAATTAGGTTCGACAAATAATGGAAGTTATAAAGTAACATCTAAAGATAATAAAGATAAATCATTCGCATGGTATGATAAAAAAATTGATATATCAAATCTTCCAAAAGGTAAATATATAATGTATGTATATACTAAGACATTTGATTCGGAAGACTATGGAGAAATAAAAGATTTATTTGGAATAGTTAAAGATACATCACAAGAAATAAATAACAAAAAATATACTATTCATATGGATAAAGATAACTTTAATAGAATAACATTAATTGTTGAATAACAAAATAAAAACTCAAGAAATTAATCTTGAGTTTTTTTATATATTAATTACCAGCAATAGTAATTGAATAACTTTTACAAGTATCTAAAACACTACCAGGTTGTACACCAGAAATATAAGAACCACCACTCATACCTGAACTTGTATCTTTAATAATTGAAACTTTAACACCTTTACTACTAAAATAACTACTTAAACAACTTCTAACTTCCTCATAAGATGAGCCATGTAAACAAGATGACATTGATCTATCTAGAGTTACTGAAGAAGATACACATTGTGGAGTAGAAGGAGTATTATTAACTACAGATTGATTATTTGTACCACCAGAAATACTACTTGATATTTTATTAGTTGAACTACTCTTAGTGATTGTTTTCTTTTGGACATTTGTAGAAGTATTTGAAATTTCTTCCTCTTTTTTACCATTACTTAATATAACTGTAACACTAGTACCTTCACTAACATTAGAACCACTAGAAATAGATTGACTAATAGCTTTATCTTTTTGAACTTTAGAACTATTTTGATATACAAAACTATATCCTAAATTTAAATCTTTTAATATGTTGATAATATCATTTTTACTCATTCCACTTAAATCAGGAACTTCTATTTTTTTACCATCAGATATTTTAACAGTAATAGATTTATCATTCTTTATAACTTCACCAGTCTTATATGAATATTCAATAACTTCACCAATCTTAACTGTATCACTATATTCATGTTCTTCATTGTAATTTATTTCATATTTACTAGCCCATTTTTTAAACTCATCTAATGATTTAAATTTAGGCATCTTAAGTTTTCCCTTAGATATAGTTACTGATATAACTTCGCCTTGTTCAACTTTATCACCATTTTTGTAATTAGAATCAATTACTTTGTTAAGTTTTACACTATCATCATATTTATTTTTGAATTCTAATTTTAATTTATTTTTAATTATCCAATTAGTAACTTCAGTCATATTCATTTTCTTTAAATCAGGAACTTTTATTTCAGGCCCACGACTAATAGTAATAGTAATTTTTTCACTTGGTTTTTCTTTTATCTTTTCACCTGCTTTAAGACTTTGCTTAATTGTATAACCTTTTTTATATTTATTTGAAAAATCATTTTTTATTTCATAATCTATTTGATGCTGTTTTAAATAAAACTCAGTCTCAAACTTACTTAATCCAACTAGATTTTTCATATTAAACTGTTCAAATTTATTTTCATCTCCAAGAGAAAATGTTAATTCAATATTATCACTTCTCTTTAAAGAACCACTTTTACTTTGTGAAATAACTGTATCTTTAACTTTATCAGATTCTTCAAATTTAACATCTACATTACTTAATTTATTCTTATCAATAAACTCTAAAACTCTATCACAATCCCAAGTAACCATATCAGGAACAATTATTTCTTTATCTAAATTAGGACCTTCACTAACTGCAATCTTTAAACTTTTAATATTTTTAATATTTGTCCCAGCTTTAACATCTTGATTAATAATATAATATTCATCAATCATATCACTATTTTCATAATCTTGTACTAAAGTGATTTTATTTTTCTCAGCCCATTTAACAGCTTCTGTCAAACTCTTCCCAGAGAAATTATCAACTTGATTAAATAAAGGTAGTTTAACAAGTCCATAATTAGTAAGTATTCCAAATACATTATAAATAATAATAATTAATGAACCAAAAACTAAGTTAAATTTTTTCTTACCTGGATATGAAACTAAACATGTCATAAAAGAAATAGAAAAAATAAGCATTAATAAAGACTTTAAAATATCACTCATTAAATTAATATTTTCTTTATTAAAAAATAAAATACTAATTAAATAAACAACGGAACTTAAAAATACAAGTAAAGAGCAGAATGTTAAAAAAGAGTTTCTTCGTCTTTTACCTTTATTAATGTCTATATCTTTAATACTATTTATTTCTCTATGTTTTTCATTTTGATCATTATCAATTTTCTTAACAATATCATCTATATCAACTTTTTTATGTTTCTTTGACATAACATCACTCCATATCTTTATTACATATATACTAATTATATCTTAAATATATAAATTAATAAATAATTTTAATTTACAAACTTGTCAAAAACTGTACACAAAAAGATAATTTTTAACTTTTAAAAATTTATGGTATTATTAATATATGAGTTAAAGGAGTATATATGGAAAAAATAAATATAAAAATAATAACTTATTTCTTATTAATTCAGCCATTATTAGATATTTCAGTAGTATTAATTCCTAAGTATCCAGTAGCACAGTTTATAAGAGGTTCATTCTTAATATATATAATTGTCTACTTATTAATAAAAAAGACTAGTAAAAAAACTACAATCAGTATAATTGGATCAATTATCTTAATGATAATATACATATTATATAATTTATTATATTTAAGAACAGGTCTAACAACCTCCATATCAAATACTCTAAAATTATTTTATTTATTATTTAGTATATTATTCTTTATAAACCTAGAGAATAAAAAGGATATTAACAAATATTTAACTATTACTTTATTAGAGTATATTACTATATATTTATTATCTTATATATTTAGAATAGGATATAGTAATTATCCAAAAGGTGTAAAGAAAATTGGATATAGAGGACTATATAATTCTATAAATGAAATAAGTGCAATCTTAATAATTTTATATTATTTAGTATTTAACTATTTAAAAGAAAATAAAAAGAAACTATTACTCTTAGTATCAGTATTAATATTTATTATTTCATATCTTACAGGTACTAAAGTATTATTTGGAGGATTAATAATAGTAATTGGATATCATATAATACCTAAATTATTAATAAAATGGAAAAGACAAAATATAAAAAATAAATTATTATCATTATTAGTATCAATCATAGTATTAGGTTTAATAACTATATTATTCTTAAATTCTAATACATATAAAAATATGCTTGTACAAGCTAAATTCTTTAAAGTGAAAAATATCCTATCTTTAGAAGGAATAAACAAAGTGATATTTAATGATAGGTTAAGATTTTTAAATATGAATTATAATATTTATAATAAAGAAAATATAATTACTAAGTTCTTAGGAATAGGATTTAATTATAAATTTAAAACAGTTGAAATGGATTTATTTGATATCTTATTTAGATATGGTATAGTAGGATTAATATTAACTTTATCATCTATAATTTATTCTATATATAAATCAAAGAATAATTTTATAAGATTTGGATTAATATTTATATTACTTATTTCAATGACATCAGGACATGTTTTAGTATCACCTGCAGTATCAATTTATTTAGGAGTTATATTATTATATAAAGGAGAAGAATATGAAAAAAACAGCAGTAGTAATAATTAATTATAATGATGCAGATACAACTATTAAATTATTAGAAAACATAAAAGACTATAAAATATTAAATAAAATAGTAGTAGTAGATAATGCATCAATAGATAATTCATTAAAGAAGTTAAAAAAATATTCATCTTCTAAAATAGATATCATAAAAAATAGTATTAATAAAGGATACGCATCAGGTTTAAATTATGGTGCTAAATATCTAATAAAAGAAATTGGACCTTGTAATATTATATTTTCTAATTCTGATATTATTATTAATAAAGAAGAAGATATAAAAATACTTATTAAAAATATATCTGATAAATATCCTATAGTAGGGCCCGTAATCAATGAACATGGAAATATAAATAGAGGTTGGAAACTGCCAAGTGTAAAAAATGAAATATTAGCTAATCTTCCATTAATAAGTAGAAAATTAAATAAAAAAATACTTTATAGTAATGATCACTATCTAAAAGATATTTCACAAGTAGATGTAGTAAGTGGATGTTTCTTTATAGTAGATTCAGATGCACTAGAAAAAATAAATTATTTTGATGAGAATACTTTTCTATATTATGAAGAAAATATTTTAGCAAAGAAAATAAAAGATATTAATAAAAAAGAATTGATTGTTAATAGAGTAGAAGTAATTCATGATCACTCAGTTTCAATTGATAAAAGTATAAACAGAGTAAGAAAATATAAAACATTAAAAGAAAGTCAAGCATACTATGTAAATAATTATTTAAAAGCAAATATATTAGAAAAATTATTATTATTAATAACAAATAAAATATCATTATTTATTTTATATATAAGATGTCTAATTAAATCTTAATAATAAGCTATAATGTGCTATAATGTAAATAATAAAACAAGAGGTGTAATAATGAAAAATATTAAAATCGTATTTATGGGAACTCCAATATTTTGTGTTCCAATATTAGAATCTTTAATAGAAAAATATAATGTAGTTGGAGTAGTGAGTCAACCTGATAAAGCAGTAGGAAGAAAACATATTATGCAAAATACTCCAATTAAAGAAGTTGCATTAAAAGAAAATATTGAAGTATTTCAACCACAAAAAATAAAAAAAGATTATCAAAAAGTGTTAGAATGGAAACCAGATTTAATTGTAACATGTGCATATGGACAAATTATTCCAGAAGAACTATTAAATTATCCAAAGTATGGATGTATTAATGTACATGCATCTCTATTACCAAAGCTAAGAGGAGGAGCACCAATACATAAATCAATAATTGATGATTACGGAAAAACAGGAATTACAATAATGTATATGGATAAACAAATGGATACAGGTGACATAATATCTCAAAAAGAAACAGTAATAGATGAATCAGATGATTTAGAAACCCTATCAAATAGATTAAGTAAAATAGGAACAGAACTTATATTAGAAACTATTCCTAAAATATTATCAGGAGAAAATGATAGAATAAAACAAAATAATGAAGAAGCAACATATGCATACAACATAAAAAGAGAAGAAGAACATATTGATTTTAATAAATCTTCTAGAGAAATATTTAACTTAGTAAGAGGATTATATCCAGTACCAGGAGCTAATACTATAATAGATGATCAAGAAATGAAAGTATACAAAGTAAGAATTACAGATAGAGTTTTTATGGAAAAGAAAAATGGTGAAATAACACAAATCTATAAAGATGGAATAGGTATATCAACAAAAGATGGAGAAATTGTTTTATTAGATATAAAACCATTTGGCAAAAGAAGAATGCTTGCAAGAGATTTTTTAAATGGAATAAATAAAGAAGAATTAATTGGGAAGGTATTAAGATAATGAAAAATACTGAGAATAATAAATATATAGAATTATTTAATAATATGAGAAAAACACCTAGAGGTCGAGCTATTTTGTTTTTTGCATTTTATATATTATTCTTTGCCTTCATATATATATTGTTAGCATTTAACAGTAGCACATCAAAAATAAAAAGCGAATCAGTTGAAAAAAATACATCGGCATATTCATTTAAAGAATTAGAAAAAGAAAATTATCATTTTAATTATGAAATAATACTTAATAATAATTATAAATATATAGGTGACAAGAATAAAGATAGTGAAGTATTTACTTTTAATAATAACAATGAAGAAATAAATTATAAATTAAAAGATAATAAGTATTTAGCAAATATTAATAATAATTGGGAGGAAAAAGAAAACCCATATATATTACAAGAATTTATGGAATTAGATAATTTAAAAAATATAATTGATTCGTCAAAATATATGTCAAAAACTATCTATGAAAGTTCAAAAGAAACATATCACTATCAAGTATCTACAACTTCAGTTGAAGAAATAGTAAATAAAAATAAAATAGATATAGATGATATTCCAAATGAAATAGATGTTACTGTAGAAAATGGAGAAGTAGATGGAATATATTTAAAATTAAATAGTTATATCCACTATAAAAATAATAATTTAAATGATTGTAGCATTAAATTAGAATATTCAAAATTTGGTAAGATAAAAGAATTATAAACTTCGATATTTAACTCGAAGTTTTTCACGTTTTATTGTATAATATAAATATTGGAGTGATTAAATGAGTATTTATGATTTAACAAAGGAACAATTAGAAGAATACTTTATAAAAAATGATTCAAAAAAATTTCATGCAGATCAATTATTTAATTGGTTATATGAAAAAAGAATCAATTCATGGGATGAAATAACTAACTTAAAAAAAGAAATGATTTCTAAACTTAGAGAAGATTTTAGTATAGATAAATTAAAGATAGTAAATATCGAAAAAGATATTGATGTAAATAAATATCTTTTTGAGTTAGCTGACAAAGAACATATTGAAGCTGTCTTAATGAGACATGATTATGGAAATAGTATTTGTATTTCAAGTCAAGTAGGATGTAATATGGGATGCAAATTCTGTGAAAGCGGAAGAAGAAAAAAAGTACGTAACTTAAAGACAAGTGAAATGGTACTTCAAATCATGCAAATTGAAGAAGAACTTGGAGAAAGAATATCACATGTAGTAGTTATGGGTATAGGAGAACCATTTGATAATTATGATAATTTAATAAACATGTTTAAAATAATTAATGATCCAAAGGGTCTAGCAATAGGTGCAAGACACATAACAGTATCAACATGTGGGTTAATTCCAAAGGTAAAAGAATTTTCAAACTTTCCATTACAAATAAATTTAGCAGTTTCTTTACATGCACCAACTGATGAATTAAGAAATATGATTATGCCAATTAATAAAGTATATCCATTAGATGAATTAATAAAAGCCTTAAAAGAATACATAAAAAAGACAAATAGAAGACTAACATTTGAATATATCTTATTAGAAGGAGTAAATGATAGTACAAAAAATGCTGAAGAACTTGCAAACTTGATAAAAGGTATGAATGCATATGTTAATTTAATACCATATAATCAAACTGAAAATATCGAATTTAAAAGAACAAGTACTATTCAAATCATGAGATTCTATGATATACTAAAAAAGAATAAGATAAATATAACAATCAGAAAAGAATTTGGTAGTAAAATATCAGCTGCCTGTGGACAACTTAGAAGTAAAAAGGAGGAACAATGAAATCTTTTTATCTAACAGATGCTGGAAGAATTAGAGATCATAATGAAGACAGCGTAATCATTACAAAGAATCGAAATAATGACTATTTAATGGCAATTGCTGATGGAATGGGAGGACATTCTGCAGGAGAAGTTGCATCATCAATTGCAATTGGATATCTTGGTAAACATTTTAATGAAACATTTTTAAATATGAGTAAAGTAGATACAGTAAATTGGATTAGAGATGCTGTAAATGAAATCAATACTTTAATATTTGATCACGAAAAAACTCATCCTGAAAGTAAAGGTATGGGAACAACACTTGTACTTGCCATACTTACAAAAGATTATTTATTATTTGGTAATGTAGGAGACTCAAGTGGATTTGTTATTAAAGATGATAAACTACATAAAGTTACATATGATCATACATTAGTAAACTTGCTAGTAAGTGCTGGAGAATTAACAAAAGAAGAAGCAAGTAATCATCCTAAGAAAAATGTATTAATGAAAGCATTAGGTGCCTCACAAGAAGTAGATGTAGATATTTTTGATTGTGATATGGATATCAGTCAAATACTTTTATCAAGCGATGGTCTAACAAATATGTTAACTAAGGAACAAATTGAAAAAGTTTTATTAGGTAGTGAAGATATAGAAGAAAAAGTAATTAAGTTAATTGGAAAAGCAAATAATAGGGGTGGAACAGATAATATATCGGTTGCTTATTTAATTCGTGAAGAAGAAGGTGACTTATAGTGATAACAAAGGGGCAAAAAATTAGTGATAGATATGAAATAATTAGATCTATAGGCGAAGGTGGAATGGCTAACGTATATTTAGGATATGATACAATCCTAGATCGTCAAGTTGCAATAAAAGTATTACGTGGAGATTTATCTAATGATGAAAAATTTGTAAGAAGATTCCAGCGTGAAGCATTATCAGCATCATCATTAGCACATCCAAATATTGTAGAAATGTATGATGTTGGAGAAGATGATGGTATCTATTATATTGTAATGGAATACATTGAAGGAAAGACATTAAAACAATTACTAAAAAAACGCGGATCACTAACTTTATCTGAAGCAATTGATATAATGTTACAATTAACTGATGGTATGGCGCATGCCCATGATTCATACATAATTCATAGAGATTTAAAGCCACAAAATATTATGATTAAAGATGATGGTCAAATAAAAATTACAGACTTTGGAATTGCAATGGCTCTAAATTCCACACAGTTAACTCAAACAAATTCAGTAATGGGATCAGTTCACTACTTACCACCTGAACAAGCAAGCGGAAAAGGTTCAACGATAAAAAGTGATATTTATTCAATGGGAATTATCTTCTATGAATTATTAACAGGATCACTTCCATTTAAAGGTGAAAATGCTGTAGAAATAGCTTTAAAGCATATGAGAGAACCTCTTCCAAATGTAAGAGATGATAATCCATCGATACCACAAAGTGTTGAAAATATAATATTAAGAGCAACAGCTAAAAATCCAAAAAATAGATACGAAGATGCTAAAAGTATGCATGATGATCTATTAACTGCATTAGATGATGATAGAATGAATGAGGAACCATTAAAATATAAATATCCAGAACACGAATTGGATAATACTAAGAAATTAAAGAAAATAGAGGATATTGAAAATGGCAACCCTGATGATGAAGATACTGAAAAAATTGCAGAAAGAATAGATGATAAAGAAGATAGAATTAATAAAAGAATTATCATAATTTTATCAATAATTTTTGTAGGAATATGTTTAATACTTATGACAGTATTTATAATAATTCCAGCATTAACTAGAAAACCAACAGTAACAGTACCAGACTGTG
This sequence comes from uncultured Erysipelotrichaceae bacterium, assembly GCA_902801525.1. Classification (GTDB taxonomy): domain Bacteria; phylum Bacillota_I; class Bacilli_A; order RF39; family UBA660; genus RUG14670. Next base: position 32,830 of record CADCIN010000005.1, read on the forward strand.
AAGGATTAAAAGTATCTGCATGTGAGAAAAAACTTCAAGCAAAAGGACTTACAGTTAAAACAAAAATCGAAACAAAAGCATCAAGTGAAATAAAGAAAAATAAAGTAATAAAGACTAATCCAGAAGCAGGACGTAGTGTTAAAAAAGGAACTGAAGTAACTATTACAAAGTCATCTGGTGAAAAGACTTTTAAATTAAAAGATTATACAGGTCAAAATTATATTGCGGTTCAAACAAAACTTGAAGCAAAAGGAATAGTTGTAACAGTTGAGAAAAAAGAACCAAAAGATGATTCAAAAGAATATGATGAACAAGAAATAATTGGACAATCTCTTTCGGAAGGATCAGTTGTGAAAAGTGGAGACTCAATCACACTATATATTCCAAATATAGTTGAATCATTCCCTGATATGAATGCAGAGGGATGGAGTGTAGATGATGCAGAAGCATTCTGCAGTAAATATGGTTTAACAATTTCTACAACATATCAAGAAACAACTCAATATGATGAAGGAAAAGTTATTTCTCAGTCAAGAGCTGCTGGCAGTCCAATAGTTAAAGGAACTACTTTAAAAATAGTAGCTGCAAAAAAACCTACAGAAAAGAAATCAGAAGAACAATCTACATCTACAACAACACAATCAACACAATCAACACAAACAACAACTACAACAACAGATACAACTACTACGACAACTACAACAAATTAATGGGGGAAAAATGAAGGGACAAATAATTAGAATTATTAGTGATCTATATACCGTTAAAACAGAAGAAGGAAAAATACCATGCAAATGTCGTGGTATTTTTCGCAAAATGCATATAACTCCACTAGTTGGAGACTACGTAATAATCACTCCTGAAAAAAAAGTGATTGAGCAAATTCTTCCAAGAAAAAGTGAGTTATATAGACCAAAAGTTGCAAATATTAATCAAGCATTTATAATTACAAGTTTAAAAGAGCCAAACTTTGATGAAAATTTACTTGATAAATTAATTTTATTAATGGAAATACATAATATTAAACCGATAATATGTGTTACAAAAAAAGACTTATTAAATGAAGAAGAATCAGAACGTATTAATAAGATATTAGATTATTATAAAAAAATAGGTTATACAGTTTTAGTAAATACAGAGATAGATAAAATAAAGAAATTAATTAGTAATAATACAAGTGTGTTCACAGGTCAAACAGGTGCGGGTAAATCAACTCTCTTAAATAAGATTAATCCAGATTGGAATTTAGAAACAAATGAAATCTCACATGCACTAGGAAGAGGAAAACATACAACAAGAGTAGTTGAATTATTTGAAGTAGAAAATGGTCAAATAATGGATACACCTGGATTTTCATCACTAGAGTTTGAAAATATCCCAAAAGAACAAATAAAAGAAGGTTTTGTTGAGTTTTCAAAATTTCCATGTGAATTTAAAGATTGTTCCCATACAAAAGAACATGAATGTAGTGTGAAGAAAGCAGTAATAGATAATAATATATTAGAGACTAGATATGAAAATTATCTAAAAATATATCAAAGTAGGTGAGAAAAATGAAAGTAAGCGCATCATTCCTAAGTAGTAATGATATTCCAAATACTTTAAAATTACTAAATGAAACAGATGTTGATTATATCCATGTTGATATTATGGATGGAAAATTCACAGAAAATAAAACAATGCCATTTAGTGAAATGAAAAATATATATAAATATACAGATAAAAGACTAGATGTACATTTAATGGTTAATGATCCAGAAAAGTACATACCATTATATGCATCTTTAAATACAGAATATATTACTTTTCATATTGAAACTGAAAAAGATATAGAAAAGAATATTGAACTAATAAAAAGCTATTCAATAAAAGCTGGACTTGCAATTAGTCCTGAAACTGATGTAAAAGAATTAGTACCATATTTGCCATTACTTGACTATATATTAGTAATGAGTGTTGAACCAGGTAAAGGTGGACAGGAGTTTATTAGATCTACAAAAGAAAAAGTAGATGAAGTTAGAACTTTAATTAATGAATACTCATCAAAAGCTCTAATAAGCGTAGATGGAGGAATAAACTCAGATACAAAAGACTATTGTCAAAATTGTGATATTCTTGTATCTGGTAGTTTTATTGTCAATAATTCGAATTATCAAAACCAAATAGATCTATTAAGAAAATAGATCTTTTTATTTTAATCATATCTTGCATAAAAAGTAATAGATTGATATAATTATCTAAGAATAGGGAGAGTGATTAGTGTGAATCAAAATGAACAAGTTAATGAAAATAAAGAAGTAAATAATCCTAGTGTTACACCAGTACCAGGAAATCAAGTGCCAAATCAAAATACAAATAGTATTCCAGTAACTAATACAGTTCAAAATAATGTTCAAAACGTTACAAATACTAATACTTTAAATGCACAAAATGCAATAGTAACCAATCAGGCTGTTAACCAAACAATTAATACTGTTGCAAATACAAATGTAGTAGATCCAGTTAATCAAACACAAACAGTAGTCACAACTCCAAATAATAATTCTCAGCCTGTACAAATACAGCCAAATGATGTGATAAATGCAAATTCAAATAGCGAGACTACTCCAAATCCACCAGTAGATAGAAACGAACTAAAAGAAGTAAAAATTGATGAGAATAAAAAAGATGGAAACTTAAAATACATTTTATTAATAATATTCTTTATAGGTGTATTTGTATTATTGTTCTTCTTACCTAATCTAAGTGAATATATAAATATTAAACTAAATAGTTTGAATAGTAAAAATCAAGTAATTCAAACAGGTAGATTGATATGTACAAGAAAGAAAGCAGATAATAAATATGATTATGAATATGAAGCAACTTTTAATTATACTGATTTAAAATTAAAAAAATTAACATTTGTTACAACTGTAAAAGGTGATTCAAAAAAAGATAGTGAAGACTTAGAAAAAATGTATGATAACTGCTCGGTACTAAGTGATTTGACAGATCAAACAAATGGAGTAGTAGTCTCATGTGATCTATCAAAAGGTATATATACAAACAAAGAAATTCTGGATTATCAAAGCATAGATGATGAAAGTTTATCATCAACATTCTCAGAACATGGTGGAGTGTTTCCTGAATATAACCTTGATGAAAATATAACAAAAGTAAAAAAATCTATGTCAAATTATACATGTCAATATTACAAATAAATTGACAGACTTTACAAAATTAAAAAATATAAAATATGTAAACAATTGAAAACTCCAAGTACTAATGTTAATATATTAATACAAGGAGTTTTTTTATGAAAAAAATTAATATACTTATATATTTTTTAAATACACTTCTTTTAGTAATGATTCCATCAATACTAATAAATGAATCACATAATCTAAAAGATACAAAAGTAAAAGTAAATTTATTAAAGAAAGAACTAAATACATCTTTTGTTAATCATAAATCAGAAATAGCTATGAAAGTAGTAGAAGAAAAAGATGAAGAAAACACAGAAGAAGAAAATAAGGAAGAAGTTAATGAACAAACTACTAATAAAAAAATAGAAAATAAAGCAAGTAACACTAGTGAAAATTCAGGTACAAATAATGTGGTAGAGACAAAGCAAGAACAGGTAGCTCAGCCTGCGCCAGTAAATACAAATGAGACTTTAGTAGGATCTATGAGTGGATATGGACCAGACTGTAGAGGATGTAGTGGATATTTAAGTAGTGGCTTATACGTAGGAGATGGAACAATTTACTATAATGATAAACAATATGGTAATATAAGAATAGTCGCAGGAGATTATAAATATAAATTAGGTTCTATTGTTAAAATATCTAATTCAAATGTAGGAGGGCCATTCTTAGCTATAGTACTAGATAGAGGTGGATCAGTTGGAATAAATAAAAAGTTTACATTTGATTTACTATATAAAACATCAGAAGAAGCATTAAGAAATGAAGTATCGAGAAATACAACATTTGAAATATTAAGAAATGGATATTAATATCCATTTTTTTATGTTTAATTGACATATTACTGGAACTAAATTTAAAAATAAGGTAAAATAAATAATGAGACAAAACAGAAAGTAGGTTACATATGAATATTGAAAGTTTAAATGATAGACAAAAAGAAGCAGTTTTATATAATGAAGGACCACTTCTAATAATAGCTGGTGCAGGAGCTGGTAAAACAAAAACTCTAACAACTAAAATTGCCTATTTAATTAATGAAAAAGGTGTTAGTCCATATAGTATTTTGGCAATTACATTTACTAATAAAGCAGCTAAAGAAATGAAAGATAGATTGTATAAAATTATTGGTGAAGAATCTAATAAACTACAAGTTTCGACATTCCATAGTTTTGGATTAAAACTATTAAGAGAAAATTATGAAGTTCTAGGATATGATAGAAACTTTGTTATTATGGATAGTGATGATTCATTAACAGTAGTAAAAAAAATTTTAAAAGATAAAAACCTAGATCCAAAGATATATAATCCAAGAGGAATAAGAAATAAGATAAGTAGTTGTAAGAATGCCATGACTTCTCCTGAACAATTTGAAAAGTATGCCGTAACTGACTATGAAAAAATAATATGTGAAGTATATAGTAAGTATGAGGAAAAATTAAGAAAGAATAATTCAGTAGATTTTGATGACTTACTATTATTACCATTAAAACTATTCTCTGAAAACCCAGAAGTATTAGAAAAATATCAAAATATTTATAAATATATATTAATAGATGAGTACCAAGATACAAATGAAGCACAATATATTTTAACTAAAACCTTAGCAAAAAAGAATAGAACTATCACAGTAGTTGGAGATGATTCACAAAGTATTTATTCATTTAGAGGAGCTAATTATCATAATATTTTAAATTTTGAAAATGACTATAAAGATGCTAAAACAATTCTTCTAGAAGAAAACTATAGATCAACAAGTAATATTCTAGATGCAGCCAATCAAGTAATTAAAAATAATAAACAAAGAAAAGATAAAAATCTTTGGACATCACGTGGTGTAGGTGAAAAGATTAAATACTATAGAGCATATAATGAAATAGATGAAGCTCAGTATGTAATTAGAAAAGTAAAAGAATTAGTCGCGAGAAACACAGATTATAAAGATATAGCCGTACTTTACAGAACAAATGCTCAGTCACGTGTATTAGAAGAAGAAATGCTAAAAGAAAATCTTCCATATAGAGTAATAGGAAGTTTCTATTTCTACTCAAGAAAAGAAATAAAAGACTTAATCGCATATCTAAGATTAATTCATAACTCAAAAGATAATATTAGCTTATTAAGAGTAATTAATACACCAAAAAGAGGAATTGGTCTAAGAACAATTGAAAATTTAACTATAAAGGCAGATGAAGAAGGTACAAGTATTTATGATGCAATATCATCTGGAAAAGAATTAGAATTTAAAAATATAATTGAAAAGTTAAAAGAAATACAAAAAGATTTAACCTTAACTGAGTTAATTGATAAAGTACTTGATGCATCTGGTATGAGAAAAGACTTAGAAAATGAAAATACTCTAGAGGCAGAAGTTAGACTTGAAAACTTAGAAGAATTTAAATCTATTACAAAGTCTTTTGAAGAAAAAGAAGGATTAATTTCACTAGAAGACTTCTTACTTGAAATAAGTTTAGTAAGTGATGTAGAAGAATATAAAGATGACCCAAATAGAATTAGTTTAATGACAGTTCATTCTGTAAAAGGACTAGAATTTGATCATGTATTTGTAGTAGGAATGGAAGAAGGAATATTCCCACATATGAATTCTCTTATGGAAAACTCAGAACTTGAAGAAGAAAGAAGACTAATGTATGTAGCAATTACTAGAGCTAAAGATGATCTACATCTGATAAATACAAGGAGACGAACATTATTTGGTAAAGAACAAGTAAATCCAGCAAGTCGTTTTATAAGCGAAATATCTAAAGATCTATTAGAAACAAATAGAAAAGATGAATTGGAAACTAAAAAAGAAGAAAAGATTAATACTGGAGAAATGTTTAGAGATGAAGAAGTTGATTATAAAGTAGGAGACTTAGTATATCATGAAACATTCGGTACAGGAAAAGTAGTAGAAGTATCTAATACTTTAGTAAGTGTTGCATTTAAGCATCCACATGGAATTAAAAAATTAATGAAAAATCATAAAAAATTATCTAAAATATAAAAGGAGAAAACATGAAAGATGATTATACACTGCTGATATTGGCGGCCGGTATGGGATCTAGATTTGGTGGATTAAAACAAATTGAACCATTCGGACCAAACGGAGAATTCATAATTGATTATTCAATATATGATGCAATAGAAGCAGGATTTACAAAAGTCGTATTTTTGATAAAAGAAGAAAATTATAAAACATTTAGAAATACAATAGGTAAAAGAATAGAAAGTAAAATTAAGACAGAATATTGCTTCCAAAGTAATGATAATATTCCAGAAGAATATAAAGTACCCGAAGATAGAAAAAAACCTTTAGGAACTGCCCATGCTATTCTTTGTTGCAAGGAAAAAATTAATGAACCATTTGCAATGATAAATGCCGATGATTTTTATGGAAAAGATGCTTATAAAAAAGCAATGGAATTCCTACAAGAAGAACATAAAGAAAATACTTATGGATTAGTTGGTTATTTAATAAAAAATACTATAAGTGAAAATGGTTCAGTAAAAAGAGGTATGTGTAAAGTAGAAAATGGTTATTTAAAATATATAGTTGAAAGTAGTGTCATTAAAGAAAATAATCATATAATTGCCACACCAGTAGATGGATCACATTCTTTTGAAGTGGAAGAAAAAGCTATTAATTGTATGAATATGTTATTATTTAATCAAACAATATTTAAAAAGTTAGAAGAAGAATTTCCTAAATTTTTAAATAATAAAGATAATTTAGAGTCAGGAGAATTTATGATTCCTGATATCTTAGAAAAATGTATCGAAGATAACTATGCCAAAGTAGAAGTTATTGAAACAAATGCTAAATGGTATGGAGTAACATATAAAGAAGATACAGAAATAGTAAAAACTGCTATCAAAAAATTAATAATAAATAAAGATTATAAAGAACATTTATGGAATTAAATATGATATAATAATAAAGAGGTGAAAAAATGAATAATAGTGAAAATACAGTTTATCAAAAAACATTTACTTGGTTATTTATAGGTTTATTAATTACCTTTATTTCAGGTTATAGTTTAACATTAAATATTGATTTATTAAAACAAATATTAGCAGTAGGAGTCTTGCCAATAGTAATATTAGAATTAATAATTGCCTTTGTTATGGGATTCTTCCTACAAAAATTAAGTCCTGTAATGGCTAAGATACTATTTGTGTTATACTGTATGCTAACAGGTGTAACATTTTCAGCAATCTTTATTATATATGAAATGATGTCAATTATTTCAATATTTGCAATATCTGCAGGTATATTTGGTGCACTTGCATTATACGGATATAAAACAAAGAAAAGTTTAAATAACTTAGGTACAATTTTATTTTTTGCATTAATATTCTTAATAATTGGAGAAATACTTAATATGTTAATATTTAAAGCAGCAGGTGCTGAATTAGTATTTACAATAATTGGTGTACTAATCTTTGTAGGATACATTGCATATGATACAAAGAAAATACCATATATGATGGATATAGTTGGAGAAGAAAAAGCTTCAGTATATTGTGCATTTCAATTATACTTAGACTTTATAAATTTATTCATAAGATTATTAGAATTATTTGGAAAAAGACGAGATTAAGTCTTTTTTTTTATTATGTAAAGATGTTATACTAATAAATAGGTGATAAAGATGAATGATTTTAAACAAAGAGTAGACGAATTAATAGAAAAAATAAATAAAGCAAGTTATGAATACTATGCCCTAGATGATCCAACAATTACCGATCAAGAGTATGATGATATTTATAATGAATTATTAAGAATAGAAGAAAAATATCCAGAGTTAAAAAGAGAAGATTCTCCCACAAATAGAGTTGGTGGAAAAGCACTAGATAAGTTTGAAAAAGTTACTCATCAAAGTCCAATGCTATCATTTGACGATATTTTTAATGAAGATGAAATAAATGCATTTGATCAAAGAATTAAAAAAGTAATTAAAAATCCAACTTATACAGTTGAACCAAAAATGGATGGGCTATCAGGTTCTTTAATATATGAAAAGGGAATTTTAAAAAGAGCCGCAACTAGAGGAGACGGAGTAGTTGGAGAAGACATTACCGAAAATGTAAAAACAATTAAGTCAGTTCCATTGAAATTAACTAAAGAAATAGATATTGAAGTACGTGGGGAAATTTACATGAGTAAATTATCTTTTGAAAGAGCTAATCGTGATAAGAAAGCAAAAGGTGAAAAAGAATTTGCTAACCCTCGTAATGCAGCAGCCGGATCAATTAGACAATTAGATAGCAAAATAACAGCAACTAGAGGACTTGACTTTATGGCATATTTTATACCAAATCCTGAAAACTATAATTTAAAATCACAACATGAAAGCCTTAACTTCCTAAAAGAATTAGGATTTAAAACAAATTATAAATTAAATGGACTAGTAAAAAATGCTAAAGAAATAGATATCTTTATTAGTGAATTAGCATCTAAAAGACCAGATCTACCATTTCCTATAGATGGAATTGTACTTAAAGTAGATAACTTAGAAGATGAAAAGAAACTAGGATTTACTGCTAGAGTACCGAGATGGGGAATAGCATATAAATTTCCTGCGGTAGAAGTGTTAACAACTTTAAAAGAAATAAAATTCACAGTAGGAAGAACAGGTAAAATAACACCAAATGCAATATTTAACCCAGTTCATGTAGATGGATCATTAGTTGGAAAAGCAACACTTCACAATGAAGACTATTGTATAGAAAAAGATGTTAGAGTTGGAGATATAATTTCAATCAGAAAAGCAGGCGATGTTATTCCTGAAGTAGTAGAAGTTAAATTAGACAGAAGAGAAAGTAATAGTGAAGAATTTAAGATGATTGAAAAATGTCCAATATGTGACACTAAATTAATAAAAAAAGATGCTAATCATTATTGCCCAAATAATAATTGCCCTGCAAGACATATCGAAGGACTAATTCACTTCGCATCACGTGATGCAATGAATATTGAAGGATTTGGAGACTCCATAATAGAAGATTTCTATAATATTGGATATTTAAAAGAAGTAACTGATTTTTATCATTTAGAAAAATATGAAGATAGTCTAACGATACTTGAAGGATTTGGAGAAAAAAGTATTACTAATTTATTAAATTCAATAGAAAATTCTAAATCAAATTCACTAGAAAGATTAATATTCGCACTTGGAATAAGATATGTAGGTAAGAAAATAGCTAAAGTAATCGCATCTCACTTTGAAAACATGGATAACTTATTAAATACAGATTATGAAAGTCTAAGAAATATCCCTGAGATAGGTGATAAAATAGCCAAATCTATAATAGACTATATAAAAAATGAAAATAATATAAAATTAATAAATAGTCTTAAAGAATTAAATTTAAATATGAATTATTTAGGTAAAAAAGTAGAAGAAAATGAACTATTTAGTGGTAAGACATTTGTATTAACAGGATCACTTACTATATATACAAGAGATGAAGCTAAGGAATTAATTGAGTCATTTGGTGGTAAATGTACAGACTCAGTATCTAAAAAGACAACCGCTGTAATAGTAGGAGATAACCCAGGAAGTAAATATGAAAAAGCTAAAGCTCTTGGAATAGAAATTTGGAGTGAAAAAGAGTTTAAAGAAAAGTTAAATAATAAATCGATTTAATTGGAGGAATACTGATTATGGAAACTCAAAAGAAAAAGATAGAATATATTGGAGAAAACAGTAAAACAGAAATAGAAGCAGAAGTCTATAATGTAAAAGGAATAGATGAATTAAAAGAAAATACTTTATTTGGCATATTAACATCAACTAATAATGTTTATAAAATATCTAACTTAAATTTACCAGTTAATTATAAGAGCGTAGATTTAACGGAAGTATTTGGTGATAAAGAAGTGCCACTTATATTTAAAAAACTAAAAGGAAATATAGCTGTTGAATTTCTTTCAGAAAAAAAGTTGACCATTCTCTCTATAGAAGATTTATATAAAGAAAAAGAATTAAATAAAAAATTAGATAATAATATTGTAATAGATCCATCAGTAAACGAATTTGGAAGTAGAACAAATAACATATTTGTAATTGATGATAATTATAAAGATTTATTTATTAGAGAAACTCTTCCAATAAGAAGTAAAATAGAAAAAGGATTTGAGATATTGACCAACAAATCAAATAAAGAATATAAAGTAATATTAAATAATCAAAATGAGTATTCATCCAAATTAGAAAGATTAGAAAAAATAATAAATAACTATGAATCAAACATAGAAGAAGAAAAGAAAACTCATATAAGATAAAATATAGGAAAGAAAACATCTTTTCTTTTTCACATGATAAAAGATGATTTATTAATAAATAAAAGAAAACTTGTAAAAAGAATAAAACTGTGTTATAATATACGCTATTAATGGGGTGATAGTATGTCTAGAAACAAGAAAGATAAATTTTTTGCTGATGAAAATGAACCAATTCTAATACCACTTGATGAAAATTATGTTCCAAAAAAAGAAAAGAAACATTTAAGAAAAAAGAAACAAGCAAAAAAAGAAAATACAGTTATTGATGAACCAATTATTAAGAAAATTTATTTAAGTGAAATGCCATTAGTTAAAGATGAGACAGATAAAACAAAAAACGAACTTAAAGGAACTAATGACGAAATATTGACTGGACCAACTTCAGAAATAAAAACTGAAGAAATTAAAGAAGAAAAATCACAAGAAAATCATGAGAAAGAAAAAATTCAAGAAGAATTTGATTTCGAATATGACAAAGATAAAGAAAAAAGAATAAAGAAAATAACTAAAATAACAAATATAGTATTAGTAGTCTTATTTTTATTAATTTTAATATCTGCGATAGATATAGTAAATATATCAAAAAATGATAAAGAACCATTCTTTGCAATTAAGACAAAAACATATAAAGATGGTGGCTCAAAAGTATATTATGGATTAGGTTACAAAGTAATTAAATATCATCAAAAACAAGGTAGAAGAGACATTGTTGTTGGAACATGGACAATGCCATATCAGGGAGAGCCTACAAATATAGAATTAATTGATTTAGCAATCAATTTAAAAGAAAAACCAGAAGAGACTTATGAAGAAATTGCTAAAAAGTTTATAAGAGTAAGTGGAAATATTACGAATATTGATACCCAAAAGAATATTATTACAATCTCATATGTAGATGAAGAAAACAAATATTCATTAAATATAGATGCTAAATTAGATAAAGATGCCAAAGATATTAGTAAATTTGATCAAGGCAGTATTGTCTATATAATTGGTACAGTATCTAAATATGAAATAGGAAATAAAGACAAAGTAAATACTTTAACACTTTCTAATTGCTTTGCAGAGTAATGATTAATATCATTACTTTTTTATTATTTATCAAATATTATTAATTTTATGTTATAATAAATAAGTTAAAGGAGGAATCCAAATGAAAAAAGTATTAACAAAAGAAGAAGTATTACATGTTGCTGACTTAGCAAGAATTGAAGTTAGTGATAGTGAAGTAGAAAAATATCAAGAAGAGTTAGGAAAATTACTTTCAGATGTTGAACAAATAAACATGGTAGAAAATTATGATGATGAAAGATTAATCGCACCATGGACAGAAGAGACAAAATTAAGAGAAGATAGTGAAGGTACTATGTTAAATCCAAAAGAAGTAATAGAAAATGCTCCAAGACGTGCAGGAAATTATATTGCTGTGCCAGTAGTAATTAGTGAAAATGAAAGTGAGGGAGCTTAAGTGACAAATTATTTAGAAAAAAGTGTAAAAGAAATAAATGAATTATTAAAAAATAAAAAAATAAAACCAATAGACTTAGTTAATGAAGCTTTCGAGCGTATTGAAAATAATAGTGAGTTAAATGCATATATTACTTTAAATAAAGAAGAAGCAGTAAAAAAAGCTATTGAATTAGAAGATAAAGAAGTAGATAATATTTTATTTGGATTACCAATAGCAGTTAAAGATAATATTGTAACTAAAGGATTAAGAACAACAGCAGCATCTCATATCTTAGAAAACTTTACTCCTATATATGATGCAACTGTCGTTGAAAAGATAAACAAAAATAATATGATTATTATTGGTAAGACTAATATGGATGAATTTGCAATGGGATCATCTAGTAGAACAAGTTATTTTGGAGCACCAAGAAATCCATGGAATAAAACAAAAATATCAGGAGGATCATCTGGTGGCTCAGCAGTTACTATAGCAGCAAATGATGTTTTATTTGCTCTTGGAACAGATACTGGTGGATCAATTAGACAACCAGCAAGTTACTGCGGAATTGTAGGAATGAAACCAACTTATGGAAGGGTATCAAGATACGGAATGATAGCATTTGCATCAAGTTTAGACCAAATAGGACCAATGACAAAGAATGTATATAATAATGCTCTTTTATTAAATGTAATAGCAGGTCATGATGATAAAGATTTAACATCTTCTAGAAAAGAAGTAGAAGACTATACAAGTTTAATTGGTCAAGATATTAAAGGTAAAAAAATAGCGATTCCTAATTACTTTGTCTCAGATATTGTTAGTAAAGAAATAAAAGAAAAACTAGAAAATGTAATTGAATTACTAAAAGAAAAAGGTGCTATAGTAGATTATGTCGATATGAAGTATCTAGAAAATGCCGTAACTTTATATCAAATTATCGCTATGGGTGAAGCATCATCTAACTTAGCAAGATTTGATGGAATAAGATATGGAACATCTTATGAAGATCCAAATGGTATCTATGATTTATATGTTAAAACAAGATCAAATGGATTTGGTAAAGAAGTAAAAAGAAGAATTATGGTAGGCTCATACTTATTAAGTGGAGAAAATGCAAAAATATATTATAATAAAGCATTAGCTATAAGAGATGATATATCTAAAGAATTTAAAAAAGTATTTGAAAAATACGACTATATAATTGGACCAACAACTACAACAACAGCATATGATCTAACTGATCCAATGGATGATCCATCTAAGAGTTTTATGGACGACGTATTATCAATACCAGTAAATATGGCAGGACTTCCTGGCTTAAATTTACCAATTGGAACGTCTGAAGATAATATGCCAATAGGAATGCAAATTATTGGTGATAAATTTACAGAAGCAAGTATCTATCAATTAGCAGCATTCTTGGAAAAAGAAATTGATTTTTGTGGAGGTGTAAAATATGAATAATAATTATATTCCAACAATAGGTATAGAAGTTCACGTAGAATTAAAAACTAATACAAAAATATTTTCAAATTCCAAAAACGGATATGGCCAAATGGCAAACTCACTAACAAATGTAGTTGATTTAGGATATCCTGGAACACTTCCTACATTAAATGAGAAAGTAATTGAACTAGCTATTAAGGCAGCAACTGTCCTAAATTGTAAGATAAGAAGACAAATGCACTTTGATCGTAAAAACTATTTTTATCCAGATAATCCAAAGAATTATCAAATAACACAAGCAGAAACACCAATTGGCTATGATGGTTATGTAGAGATAGATTTAGATGGAGAAAAGAAAAAAATATATATTGAAGAAATGCATATCGAAGAAGATACATGTAAATCAACACATAAGTCAGGTAAAACTTATCTAGATTTTAATAGAGCAGGAGTACCACTTATTGAAATAGTAACAAAGCCATGTATTTCATCACCATTAGAAGCAAAATTATATCTAGAAAAATTAAAAGAACTTTTATTTTATACAGATGTTTCAGATTGTAAAATGGAAGAAGGTTCAATGAGAGCTGATGCTAATATTTCACTTAGAAAAAATGAGTCTGATCCATTAGGAACAAAAGTAGAAATTAAGAATATCGGATCAATATCAAATGTTAAATTATCACTTGAAAAAGAATGGGAAAGACAAACAAAGATGTTAGATAATAATGAATATTTTAAGGAACAAACAAGGCGTTTTGATGATAAGAAAAATGATACAGTACTAATGAGAGTAAAAGAAACAGGAAACGATTATCGTTATTTCCCTGAACCAGATATTCCATTTGTATATATAACAGATGAGATGATAGAAAATGCAAAAAAGAAAATTCCAATGCTTCCAGATGAAAGAAAAAAAGTGTATATTGAAAAGAATATTCCAGAAGTAAATGCTAAAAAGCTTGTTGAACATCGTGAATTATCTGATTTTCTTAATAGTTTATTAGACAAAAATGTAGACTTTGTTGTAGCATGCAACTTATTGCTAGGTGACATTTCAGCATACTTAAATAAAGAAGAAAAAAAATTATCTGAAACAACACTTACTAAAGAAAAATTTATTGAATTAGTTAATAAAGTATCTAGTAAAGAAATATCTAGTAAAAATGTAAAAGATATTTTAAAAGATGTATTAGAAACAGAGTTATCTATCAAAGAAATTATTTCTAAATCAGGTATAAAAAATATTTCAGATGATGAAACAATAAATAAAATAATTGATAAAATTATTGAAAATAACCAAGAAAGTGTTAAAGACTATAAAGATGGAAAAGATAGAGCAATTAAGTATTTAATGGGACAAGTTATGAAAGAGACAAAAGGCTCAGTAAACCCAGAAAAAGCAATGAATTTATTAAAAGTTAAATTACAATCAATTTGATAATTGAAAAACACTTGCATATATTGTATAATAATACTAGGATGTGAATAAGATGAAAAATTATATTAAGAATAACAAGTTTAGTGTTGTTGCAATTATAATCTTTACAGTAATTGTAATTGCACTAATCCAAGTAAAACTTATTTTCTTTCCAAGTGAAGGAAAAGCAATCTATGGGGATCGTTTGAAAAATTTAAAAGAATATGCACTTAAAAAAGATGAAAAATCAAAAATAATTTCATCTCTTGAAGATGATTCAGCAGTAAAAAAAGCAACAATTAGAATGTCAGGAAAAACAATAGAAGTTAGTATTGAAATAAATGACGATATAGCAAAAGATACTGCAAAATCATTAACTGATAAAGTAACTTCATCTCTATCAGAAGATCAAAAAAAATATTTTGATATTCAAGTTTTTATATCTAAATCATCTGATGCTAAAGATTTTCCAATTATCGGTTATAAACAACGC
The DNA here is from genome assembly GCA_902801525.1 of uncultured Erysipelotrichaceae bacterium. Classification (GTDB taxonomy): domain Bacteria; phylum Bacillota_I; class Bacilli_A; order RF39; family UBA660; genus RUG14670. Next base: position 48,121 of record CADCIN010000005.1, read on the forward strand.
AATAAAGATGGATTTACATTCACAAAAGATAGATAGGGGAATTATTTATGAAAAGAAAATTAATAATAACAATACCAATAGCAATTGCTTTGGTAGCGTTTATTTTTGTCTACAGATATTATAATGCAGAAGATAAAACTACTACTCTAACTGTAGCAGAAAAAAGGTGGGTTCAAAATAATTCAAAGACAACATATGATTTTGAAATAGTTAATGATTATCCATTATATAGTATGAATGGTGAAGGAGTAATCTTTGACTTTATAAATGATTTTGAAAAAAATATAGGAATTGAATTTAATAAAATATCTTATTTAAAAGATTCAAAACCAACAACAAAAAGTTTTAGAATAAGAGTCTTAAATAATAATGAAGAATTATCAAAAAATGATTTGCCATTATTTACAGATACTTATGTTGCAATAGGAAAGAATTATCAAAGAATAAATAAAATAAGTGATTTTAAGAATATAACTTTTGGAGTATTTAAAAATGATTCAGAAGATTTAAGCTATTACCTAAAAAGTGGAAATAATCTATCATTTAAAAGTTACGACAATATAACAGATTTATATTCAGCATTAGATAATGATGAAGTAAATATGATTGTTGTACCAAATACAATGTATTTGAACTATACAATTAAGAAAGATAAGTATTCTATTAATTATTACTTCAATGAAATGCAAAAACAAATAGTATTAACATTAAGTGATAATAATGAAAAATTGAATAATATAGTAAAAAAATATTACAATAAATGGAAAGCAACTAAATATATAAAAGAATATAATAGTGCTTATTTTGATTATTATATAGAAGAAAATAGTATTAGTGCTAAAACAAAATCACAATTAATTTCTAAAACTTATACATATGGCTTTGTACAAAATACTCCATATGAAGTTAAAGTAAATGGAAAACTTGCAGGAATAGCAGGAGAATATATAGATAGAATATCTAGATTATCAGATATTGAGTTTAAATATAAGAAATTTAAAAATAAAAAAGATTTGCAAAAAGCAATAGATAAAGGACAAGTAGATGTATATTTTGATTTTTGTAATTATGATCAAGATGATTATAAACCAACATTATCAACATTTATTGAACAATATGTTGTTCTTGGAAAAGAAAAAGACAAACATATAGCTACATCATTTGAAAGCCTAAAAGATCAAGAAATAGTAATGCTTGAGGCAGATTCACTATATAACTACTTTACAAGTAATTCTAGATCTAAGATTACTACTTATAAAAATATAGATAGCTTAATAAAAAATTCTAATGATAGAATGATAGTTATTGATAAAGAAATATATACATATTATCAAAACAATAAATTTGCAAATTATAAATTAATTTATTTAGATAATATGATGAATGATTATAAATTTATGGTAAAAAAAGATAATGAAGCATTCTATGACTTATTTAACTACATAATTAATACTAATTCATATTATAATTATCGTAATAGTGGAATAGAAAACCTACATGCATCAATATTAGAAAATTCAACATTTGAACAAGTTTATACAATAGTATTATTAATTATATTTATTCCATTATTAGTATTAACTGGAATTTACTTATTCTTAAAACATAAGAGAAAAGTTAAGAAAGTTAAAATAACAGATAGACATAAATATATAGATGTATTAACATCACTAAAGAATAGAAATTATTTAAATATTAAGATGCCAGAATGGGAAGCATCAAAAGTATTCCCACAATCAATTGTAATAGTCGACTTAAACAATGTTAAATATGTTAATGATAACTATGGACATGAAGAAGGGGACGAATTAATAATTAAAGCAGCAGGTATACTTGTAAATACCCAACTAGAAAATAGTGAGATAATAAGAACTGATGGAAATGAATTCTTAGTATATTTAGTTGGATATAGTCAAAAACAAATTAGTACATATACAAAAAAATTGTCAAAAGAATTTAAAAACTTACCACATGAATTTGGAGCTGCAGTAGGATTTAGTATGATTCAAGATGAAATAAAATCACTTGATGATGCAATTAACGAAGCAACACTAGAAATGATAACAAATAAAGAAGACTATAAATAAAAGGGTGAATGAAGATGAAGCGAGGACGAAAGGTATTTATTAATATCATAAAGGTTATCCAAAAACCAGAAATGAGAGTATTACCCGGTCAACTCGCTTTTTTCTTTGTAGTTTCACTTATTCCACTTATTGCATTAATTGGAACTATAATGTCTTCTTTTTCTATGCCAGTAGATACGCTAGAAAATATCGTTAACTCATCACTTCCAAATGGAGTAGCAGAAATATTTACAACACTAGTAGAAGGAAATCACATGAATTTCAACATAGCAGTATTCTTTGTATCAGCATTTTTATTAGCATCGAATGGTACACATTCAATAATAATAACATCAAATGAAATTTATAAAATAGAATCAAATAATTATATAAGAAGAAGATTAAAAGCCATTATGATGACACTAATATTAGTATTACTATTAATATTTTTACTGATGGTACCAGTGTTTGGTGATTCAATATTTGAAATATTAAGAATAACATTTAATGAAACTGAAACATTAGATGCAGCATATAAAATATATAAAATATTAAAATATCCAATATCAGTTATATTAGTCTTCTATAATATTAGATTAATATATACAATTGCTCCTGATAAAAAAATAGATAAAAACTCAACATTTCAGGGTGCATTTTTTACAACAATAAGTTGGATATTAGCAACTGAAGTATATACTTTCTATGTAGCTAAATTCACAAATTATGACGTATTTTATGGAAGTATATCAAATATATTAGTACTTCTTTTATGGGTGTATTTACTTGCATATATATTTGTGCTTGGTATGGCATTTAACGCAGGTAATACATTAGATTTAGAAGGACTCACAAAAAGTTTGAAATTATCAAAAATTGATAAAAAAAGATAAAAGTGCTATAATACGTTAGGTGAGGTAAATAAATGAAGAAAAAAATAATAAAAATAAAAGATAAATTAATTAAAGAAATAAAAAGAGCAAAAAAAGAACACCTTATGAGAAAATATATTAAAGAAAATAAATTATTCTTGACATTTGTTCTAACTTGCTTAATAAATTCTACAATGATAAGATTTTTTACAATTCATACTTTAGAAAATTACTTATCAATTAAACCATTAATAGGAGATTCAGCAATTCTAATACTTGCAGGATCATTTGGATATTTATTTAAACCTAAAAATAGATTTAAATACTACTTAGGACTAGAAATATTTTTTACGGCAATATGTATGATTAACTCAGTCTATTATACATTCTACACATCATTTGCATCCCTATCAATGTTATCACTAACACAGTACCTAGGGGATGTAGGAGATGCTGTTGTACAAAACGTAATTCAGTTAAAAGACTTATTATATTTAATACCATTTGGATTTTTAATTTTTATGAATATAAAACTTAAAAAAAGAGGATATTATAAAAAAGTTGAATTAAAACAAGAAAGAAAAAAGAAAACAATTAAAGCATTAACAACAGGTGCAGTATTTGCATTAGTCTTTATTATAACAATGAATTCATTAGATGTAACAAGATTTGCAAAACAATGGAATCGTGAATATATAGTAATGAGATTTGGTATTTATATTTATCAATTTAACGATGCAGTAACATCAGTAAAACCAAAGATTAATTCTATGTTTGGTTATGATAAAGCAAATAGATCTTTTAAAGAATATTTTAAAGATGAAAAAGAAGTTCAAACAAATGAATATACAAATATTTTTGAAGGAAAAAATGTAATAGTTATTCATGGTGAAAGTATGCAAACAAATGCCATGAATAGGTCTTTTAATGGACAAGAAGTTACACCAACCCTAAATAAATTGGCAAGCGAAGGAATGTTCTTTTCAAACTTCTATTCACAAGTTAGTGTAGGAACAAGTAGTGATGCTGAACTTACAAATACAACATCACTAATGCCAACTCAAAGTGGTACAGCATTTGTATCATACTTTAACAGAACTTATATATCTACACCAAAACTATTAAAGGAAAAAGGTTATTATACATTTAGTATGCATGGCAATGCAGCAGATTTCTGGAATAGACGTGCAATGCATGAAAGTCTAGGATATGATAAATTCTATAGTAAAAAAGATTATGATGTAAACACAGAAAATACAATTGGGCTTGGTATAAGTGATAAAGCATTCTTTAGTCAATCAATTCCAAAACTAGAAAAAATTAATGAAAAACATAAAAACTGGTATGGATTATTTATAATGTTATCAAATCACACTCCATTCTCAGATACAGAAAAATATGGGGAATTTCCTGTTGATATAAAAGAGACTGTAACAAAAGAAGATGGAAGTGTAGAAGAAGTAACTTACCCTTATATGGAAGGTACTAAACTTGGTAACTATTTTAAATCAGTACATTATGCAGATAGTGCCTTAGGAGATTTCATGAATGAATTAGATGAAAAAGGATTACTTGATAATACAGTAGTAATTATCTATGGAGATCATGATGCAAGACTTCCAAAAGCTGATTATAACAGATTAAATAACTATGATAAAGAAAATGATTCAGTCCTATCAAAAGATGATCCAAATTATAAAGAATATGATTCATATCAATATGAACTGGGAAGAAAGGTTCCTTTCATTATTTGGACAAAAGATTCAAAAGGAACAAATCTTAATAGAGAAGTTAAAAATGTAATGGGTATGTATGATGTAATGCCAACTATTGGAAACATGTTTGGATATTACAATAAATATGCACTAGGTCATGATATTTTCAACATAAATGAAAATAATATAGTTGTATTCCCTAATGGAAACTGGGTTACAAATAAAATGTATTATAATAGTCAAAAAGAAGAATATTTATCATTAACTGATGAAGCAATTACACAAGATGAAATAGAAAAAAATGAAGAATATTCCGAAAAATTATTAAATGTATCTAATAATATGATAGTATTTGATTTATTAAAAAATGCAAAATAAAAATGGGAAGGAAATGCCTATGAAATTAAAAAAATCATTAAAAAAGAAACTATATATATTTTTAGCACTAGTAGTACTTGCAACAGTAGGACTAGGAATTTATCACTTTGTATTTAAAAGTAATAATACTGTAAAGGAAGCTAAAGTAGTAAATAAAATACCTGGATATGGTTACGAATTAAAAGATAATAAAACAAAAGAATATAAAGAAATGTTTGAAGATTTAAAAAAAATACTAACATCAAAAAATGTAGATGAAGAAAAATATGTAAAACAAATATCTAAGATGTTTGTATATGACTTTTATTCATTAAATGATAAATCAGCAAAAACAGATGTAGGTGGAATAGACTTTGTATATGAATCTGTAAAAACTAACTTTTTAAATAATGCAGAATCTACTTATTATAAATATGTAGAAAGCAATATCTATAATCAAAGAAAACAACAACTACCAGTAGTATCAGTAAAAGATATTAAAATAAATGAAGTTACTAAGGATTCTTTTGAATATAATGATGAAGAAGATGAAGAAGCTTATTCAGTTGAAGTTTCATGGGATTATACAGATTCAAAATATAGTGATTATCAAAAGAAAGTAACTCTAATATTTGTACATGATGATAAGAAATTATCATTAGTAGAATTAAACTAATTTCTTGTGAAAACAGGAAATTTTTTTATTAAAAAATATAAAAAGATGCTATAATAACATTAGAGGTGTTATGCATGAAAAAATGTGTGATAATTAAGAATCCTGAAAGTGGAAAACTAAAAAAATTACCATCCTCTGACGAGGTTTACGATACATTATTAAAATACGGCTATAATACAGAAATAAAGTATACAAAAAAGAAAAAAGATGCAACTGAGATTATAAAGTCACTTCCAGATGATATTGATCTTGTAATAAGTGCTGGGGGAGATGGAACTTTAAACGAAGTAGTTACTGGTAATGAACAAAGAAAAAAAAAATTAACTATTGCAAATCTTCCAATGGGTACAACCAATGATGTGGGTAATATGTATGGATTCACAAGAAACAATTATAAAAATTTAGAAATTTTGTTAAAAGGTGTTAAAAAGAAAATAGATGTATGTTTCATAGATAAGACACCCTTTATTTATGTAGCATGTTTAGGTGACTATATAGATATGGCCTATAATACTCCAAGAGACTTAAAGAAAAAATATGGAAAAGTTGCATATGCGTTATATGGATTAAAACAAATAACCAATAAAATAAATAGATACAAAGTAAGATATAAAATAGATGGAAAAGAATATACTGGAGAATATTCATTTTTCTTTATTACTAACTCATCAAGAGTCGCAGGTGTAGATGATATATATTATGATGTAAAATTAAATGATAATATGTTTGAAGTAGCCTTCGCAGATTTAAAGACAAAAAAGGATATCTTAAGAACTTTCTTTCAAATAACAAATAATGATGTTAAAAGTGTAAAAAATATAACTTATTATCAAACAGATAATTTAGAAATAGAATTTTTAGATAAACAAAAAACATCATGGTGTATTGATGGAGAAGAATATAAATCAGAGAATAATATTTTTAAATTTAGTGTAAAACAAGATCAAAAGATGTTAATGCCAAAAGAAAATATAAATAAATTATTTAAAGAAAATGATGAAAAAAAATAAATATTAATAATATAAATAAGAAGTATATTTATACTTCTTATTTTTTGTCGAAAAATGACATGCGAATAAAATGTAAGGTTTTGTCGAAAAGGTATAAAAATAATAAAAAATATTCTATATTGTAAAAGAGGTGGAAAAATGTTAAAACTCCAGAAACAAGTAAGTAAAGGAATAATGTTTATAAGATTATCGGGAGATTTAAATATTTCTTCTTTTAATAAGTTATCAGATGAAATAAATTATTTATTATATAATCAAGGTATTCATTATTATGTATTTAACTTTAAAGAAATAGATAAAATAGATCAAAATATATTTCTTAAATTACAAAATAAATTAGTTGAAATATTTTTAAGTTGTGGAAAAGTAGTCATGTGTGGATTAAATGAAATAACAAAAAAACAAATAGGTAGTACTAAAGATAGTTTATTTTATGTAAATAAAGAAAAAGAAGCATTTAATTATATTTGCTTATAAAGGAGATAAAATGGATAATATATTAGAGTATGAAAAATTAGTAAAAAGTATATGTAATAGGTATTGTAAGTATGATGATTTTGATGATTTATATCAAGTAGGTATGATTGGTCTAATAAATGCTAAAAAAAAATATAAAGAAAATAAAAATACAAAATTTTCAACATATGCTTATTATTATATATTAGGAGAAGTAACTAAATATATCAGAGAAAATAGACTAATAAAAATAAGTCCAGAAATAATTAAATTATCAAAAAAAATAGAAAAAGAAAAAAGTGTTATGATTCAAAAATTGGGTAGAGAACCATCCATACTGGAATTATCTTTATATTTAGGAATAAATGAAGAAAAAATTAAAGAGGTAGAAGAATCAAAAAAAATAATAAAAAGCTTAGATTACAGTGAAGAAGAAATATCTAATCTATATGATTATGTAAAAGTATATGATAAAAATATTAATGAAAATGTATTAGATTTAAAAAATGAATTAAAAAAATTATCTAAAGAAGAACAAAGTATAATAGTAGATAGATATTTTGAAGAAATGTCTCAAAGGGAAACTAGTGAGAATTTAGGAATAAGTCAGCCACAAGTATCCAGAAAAGAAGAAAAAATATTAAAGAAATTAAAAACTAGATTAATCTAGTTTTTTTGTATATAAAAATATAATTAGTAAACAATAATAATGGTGAATAAAATGAAAAAATTAAAATATGAACAAATAGCAGCTAAATATAGACCTATTGAAAATAAAAGAAAAAATATGTTGAAAGCCTTTATATCAGGAGGATTAATAGGAATGTTTGGTGAATTAATAATAGAAATTTTATGTATAAAGACTCATATATCAAGATCTGAAGCACAAACTTACATGATTATATTCTTTATATTTATATCATCACTATTTACTTCACTTGGTTTCTTTGACAAATTAGTAACCAAATATAAATGTGGCCTGTTAATTCCAATAACAGGATTTGCTCATTCTATGACCTCAGCTGCACTTGATTATAAAAGAGAAGGCTTAATATATGGGCTTGGTTCAAATATTTTCAAATTATCTGGTTCGGTAATTGTATATGGTGTATTATCAGCATGGTTTTTTGGAATGATTAGATACTTTATAGGAGGATAATATGAAATTTAAAAGTGTTTTTTTAAAAGAGACAACAACAATAGCTGGACCATATGAAAAAAAGGGACCATTATATAATTATTTTGATAAAACTTATAATGATTTTTATTTTGGAGAAAAGTCATTTGAAAAAGCTGAAATAAAAATATCAAAAGAAAGTATAAATATGTTACAAAAGAAAATAGGACTTAATTATACTGATATAGATCTAATTGTAGGAGGAGATTTATCAAATCAAATTGCAATTACTTCACTAGCATCTCAAAATAAAAGTAAAAGTTTTCTAGGAATATATGGTGCATGCTCAACAAGTATAGAAGCAATCATAATAGCATCTTCATTTATAGATAGTAAAAAAATAAAAAATGCTATTGTTACAGTATCATCTCACAATTTGACGAGTGAAAAACAGTTTCGAAATCCTGTAGAGTATGGAGCACCAAGACCGGATACAGCAACATTTACTTCAACAGGTGCATCTTCTATTTTACTTACAAATGAAAAGACAGAAATAAAAATTGAATCTGCAACAATAGGAAAAATAATTGATTTTAATCAAAATGATGTAAATAATATGGGGAAAGTTATGGCACCAGCAGCAGCAGATACCATAAAAAAACACTTAGATGAAACAAAAAGAAAACCTGATTATTATGATTTGATTTTAACAGGAGATTTAGGAATATATGGAAGAGAAATATTAATTGAATATATGTTAAAAGAATATAATATAGATTTATCAAATAATTATAATGATTGTGGTACTATGCTATATGATTTAAATAACCAAAAAGAAGTAAAAGCGGGGGGAAGTGGACCAGTATGTAGTGCATTAGTAAATTTCTCATATATATATCAAATGCTAAGAAAGAAAAAAATGAAAAGAGTATTATTGGTTGCAACAGGTGCACTTTTCTCACCTACAACTCTAAATCAAAAAGAAAATATTTTATCAATTGCACATGCAATTAGTTTGGAGGCTCTATAATGTTATTAGTAAATTCATTTTTATTTTGCGGATTACTTTGTTTGATATCTCAAATAATATTAGATAATACAAAACTAACTCCTGGACATATAACAAGTATATTAGTAGTAATAGGAGCTTTTCTAGATTCATTTAGTTTGTATGATATAATAATAAAAAAAGTAGGAGGAGGAGCACTTCTACCAATTACAAGTTTTGGACACTCGCTAATACATGGAGCACTTGCTAAAACAAGTTCATATGGATTACTTGGGATTTTAATGGGAATGTTTGATTTAACTGCATCAGGTATCACAAGTGCAATCATATTTGCAGCAATATTTTCATTAATATTCAATCCAAAAGACTAAGAATATATCAATTTTTAATAGAAGAAAACATAAAAAGAATTAGACACAGATGTGTCTAATTTTAATTTACAATAATTTACAGAATAAAAGAATATGTTTACAATAACAAGTGTAAATTTTATATTACCTTGTATCAAGATTATTTACAAAATTACTAATCTAAATTATAATAATAAGTTATGATAAAAATTTGGTAATAATGGAGAAAATAAAATGGAAAGAGAAGATTTAGAAGAATATAAAAAGAAATTAACAAAATTAAAAGAAGAAGAAAAAAATTAAGAGATGAACATCAAAGAAAATTTGCAACTGGAGAAATTCAAGGTCCTCCTGTCGGATATTCTAGTATTGATAAAACATGGTTAAAACACTACGATGCTGAAAAACTAAAACAAGATATTCCACAAATGTCTATTTTTCAATATTTAGTTGAATCATCAAAAAATAATCTTGATAAAACCGCAATTGATATAAGAATGAGTTTTAATAATTTTGATAAAAGCATAAGAACAATTACATATAGAGAATTCTTAGAAGAAACAGTTACTCTTGCTTGTGGCTTAAAAACATATGGAATTGACGAGAATCAAATGCTTTTAGAAATGCTTCCAAATTTAATTGAAAGTAGAGAAGCAATATATGGACAGAATGCCAATGGAACAACAGTTTATCCAATATCACCAATGATTCCAGCTTTTAAATTAGAAAAAATTGTTGAAAAAAACAGTATTAAAAATGTAATAATGTTTGGAGCATTTTATGATAAATTTAATGACCAATTAAAAAATGAAAAAATTGAACATATTTTTTATTTAGATGGATTGGAATCATTTAATCCATTACTAAAAAAAGCTGTAAAATTAAAAGATAAAGAAGTTAAATTCAAAATACCAAATGATCCGAGAATTGTAACATGGGAAACTTTATTGAATAAAGGAAAAGAATTTAGAAAAAAACATAATATTAGAACATATAAAGATTTTAATAGTTATTATGAAAAAAATTATATTGCAGCAGTTGTAGGTACAAGTGGAACAACAGGTGTGCCTAAAGGTGCATGTCTATCAGATACTGCAATAAATGCAAGTGATTTTAGTGAGAGAATTCCAGAACCATTTAAGCCTGGTGAAGTTAATTTAGATGTACTTATTCAGTCAATATCATATGGTATTGGTATAATGCACCATACAATGTCTGGTGGATTAAATAATATTGTAATTCCTGAATTGGTAACTGACAAACTACCAATGTTATTGAAAAAATTTAAACCAGAAAATTTCTCTGGCGGACCTATTCACTATGAAAATATAATAAAAAGTAAAGAATTTAAAAATTAAGAATTGGTTAAACCTAAGAATTATTTATGTGGAGGAGCATCTCTATCTAAAAAAACAGAGCAAGAACTAAATGGAAATATTGATGAAAATTATATTGAACCAAAAGAAGGAGAATCAAAAGTATTTGTTCGACAAGGACTTGGTGCAACAGAAAATGTAGGTACCGGTATTTTTACAACTAGAGGATCATATAAATTGGGAAGTGTGGGAATTCCTATTGCATTATCAAATTGTGCAATATTTAAAACTGGTACTGACGAAGAAGTCCAAACTGGAGAAATCGGTGAAATTTGCATGTCTGGACCAACAATGATGGAATATTATTTAAATAATTCAGAAGAAACAAATAAAGTTTTGAAAAGACATTCAGATGGAACAACATGGTTACATCTTGGTGATGAAGGATACATGGATAAAGACGGAAATGTATTTATGTTAGATAGATATAAAAATATTTTTATGAGGAATGGATTCAATGTTCATCCTAAAAAAATAGCAGAAACTTTATTAAAATCAGACGATGTAGAAAATTGTTATGTAACAGGTGTAAAACATCCAGTAGAAATGAGTGTTCCTGTAGCATTTGTAGTATTAAAAGATGGTGTAAATGAAGAAAAAGCCATAAAAGAATTAAATGAATTATGTTATTCAAATCTTGATGAATATTAAGTTCCATATGACTATAAATTTGTAAAAGAACTTCCTTTAAACTTAGATGGAAAAGTAGATGTAAAAAAATTACTTGAAGATAATGATGTAGATTATTCTAATTCCAAAGAGAGCAAAATGAATTTAAGATAAGAAAGGAGGTAATATTGTGAAATATATTAGTGTAAGTTTTTCATCTTGTTGTTTATTATTCTTAATCATAATTTTTATTAATTATGCTTTAAAAAAGAAAATTAAAACAGTTGAAACCAAGATTTATTTATATATTTTAATAGTAAATTTATTACTATTATTAACAGATATTGGTGGATTCCTTATATATAATTTAGAATGGACAAGTGAAATAACAAAAGTAATTATTTCAAAAATTTATTTATGCATTTATATGATCTATGGATATGTTTTTGCAAGCTATGCTACACTCGTAATTTCAAAAAAAGAAAAAATTAAAACAATTTTAAATCAAACATTAAAAATAACAACTTTAATTGCATGTATAATATGTATTTTATCACCACTTTCATTTAAAGAAACAACAGATATGATTAGACCAATTGGCCTTGCAGTAAATGCAGGATATATATATGCTTTATCACTATTTATTTATGTAATAATTTTAGGATTAATTGATTTTAAACAAATAATAAGAGAAAAAAATAAAAAAGTAATACCACTTATATCATTGTATTTTTTAAGTGGAATAGCAATATTAGTACAATACAGTCATCCTGAAATAATTTTATTACTTACTGCAGATACATTAGTAACTTTTATAATGTATCATACAATAGAAAATCCTGATATGAGAATGCTAAATGAAATGACTCTTGCAAAAGAACAAGCTGAAAAGGCAAATCGTGCTAAATCAGACTTTTTATCTAGTATGTCTCATGAAATAAGAACACCACTTAATGAAATCGTTGGCTTTTCAGAGGATATTCAAGATAATAAGGATAAAGCAGATCCATTGATAGTAGAAGATGCTGTGTATATTATGGAAGCCTCTAACACTTTACTTGAAATTGTTGGTAATATATTAGATATTTCAAAAATTGAAACAAATAAAATGAAAATAATAGATAATAATTACGATTTTAAGGCAGAAGTATCTAGTCTTGCTCATATAGATTCAACAAGAATAGGTGATAAGCCAATTGACTTTAAAATGGAAATTGCTGAAGATATTCCAGATGAATTAATTGGTGATAAGGGAAAAGTGAAAGAAGTGGTTAACAATCTGCTTACTAATGCCATTAAATATACTGAAAAAGGTGAAATTAAATTATCTTGTAAATGTATTAATCAAGGTAATGTTTGTAATTTGTTTATCTCTGTACAAGATACTGGTAGAGGTATTTCAGAAGAAAATATTAAAAAGTTATTTACAAAGTTTGAACGACTTGATGTAGAAAGAAATTCAACAGTAGAAGGTACTGGACTTGGTCTTGCAATTACAAAAAGTTTAGTTGAAATGATGGGTGGTAAAATAAATGTTAAATCACAATTTGGAATTGGTACAATGTTTATGGTTCAATTACCACAAAAAATAGCTAAAAGAAGTAGTACTAACGTTGAAACAATATTAGTTCATCAAGCAACTTCCAATTTACCAAAAATGACTCAAGAAGTAATTGAAAAGACAAATATAAACACAAATATTCAAGTAAATATAATTGCTAAAGCAAATATTAATTATTCAAATAGAAGACTATTATTAGTAGATGATAACAGACTTAATATAAAAGTTGCAATGCGTGCACTTGAACCGCTAAATATTATAGTAGATACATGTGAAAATGGACAAGAATCAATAGATAAAGTAAAAGCAAATAATAATTATGATATTATTTTAATGGATATAATGATGCCAGTAATGTCAGGTGAGACTGCATTAAGTAATTTAAAAAAAATTCCAGGATTTAAAACTCCTGTAATTGCATTAACTGCAGATGCAGTTGCTGGTGCCAAAGAAAAATATATTTCTGAAGGATTTATAGATTATATAGCTAAACCATTTAGTAAAGAGCAAATAAAAGAAAAATTAGATGAAATATTTAAAAATGAAAAATCAGTAAATACAGCAGATCAAAAAGAAGAAATATTATAAAAGGAAGTACATAATATGTACTTTTTTTAGTATTTGAAAATATAATTAAATGAATTAATAGATAAAGATTAGTTGAAAATAAAAGATTAATATGTTAAAATAATAAACTATTAAAGAAGATTATAAAATTAATAGAAAGGAAGTATATTATGATTGATAAATTAAAAAACGGAGAATTACTTGCAATCGCATTATTATATAAAAATAAATATATTAATGATCAAGTGTTAACTGAAGAAGAATTAATTAATTTTGAAGAAGAAGTATTAAAGAACTTAAGCTCATTAAGTGATTCATTTAAAATTAATAATTTAGATTATTATGATAAACCAGTAATATTTAAATATAAAAAAGAAGATAATGAAATGAAATATGTACTAAAAGATAATATTAATATAGGCGATGCCTGGAATAGATATATAAGTAATGAACCATTATTTTTAATACTAGCAACTCTTCAAGAAAATTCCTTAAATGCAATTGGTATGAAAATCAATGAAGGAAAAATTGAAAAGATTGAAGATAAAGAAAAATCAAAAAAACTAACTAATTAGAGTCATTAGACTCTTTTTTTGTATAGTTTTTAAGCCACTCGCATAAATTAGAATGAGGAGGGTTATTATGCCAAATTATAGAGAAATAGTCACTAAGGCAGTAATTGGCAAAGGTAAAAAGAAATTCATATCTAGTAATTTTATTAAAGCTGGGAATAAGCCATCAACTATACTTGGATGCTGGATAATTAATCATGATTTTCAAGGAACAAAAATAGATAATAAAATAAGGATAAATGGAAAATATGATATTAATATTTGGTACTCTTATGATAATGATACAAAAACAGATGTAATAAAAAAAGAAGATACATATGAAGAAATTGTTAAAATGCATACAAGAGAAGAAACGTCTGATAATGAACAAATAATAATAAGAAGTTTATCCGGACCAACTTGTAGTAAAATTGAAATAGATGGAGAAAATATTAATTATAGTGTTGAAAAAGAACTTGGAATAGAATTAGTTGGAGATATCAAAGTAAAAATAGAAACAAATGAAGAAGAGGATGCTTGGGATGAAATAGTAGAAGAGACAGAAAATAATAAAAAAGTAGAAGATCAAATTAATGCCGAAGTAAAAGAAAATTTCCTTGATGATAAAAATATTATCTAGTGTTATCAAAAAAAGGTTGACAACAATAATGCCATGTTATATAATAAGTACATCTTAGACAAATGGATTGGAGGGAAATACATGGCAGTTAAATTAAGATTAACAAGAATGGGTGCTAAAAAACATCCAACATACAGAATTGTTGCAACAGATTCTAGAGCAAGAAGAGATGGTCAATATCTTGAATTAGTTGGAACATACGCACCAGTAGGTGAAAGAAAAGTTAGAGTTAACGAAGAAGTAGCTTTAAAATGGTTAAATAACGGAGCAATCCCAACTGATACAGTTAGAAACTTATTAAGTGAAGCTGGAGTTATGAAAAAGTTTGCTGAATCTAAATCAAAGAAGGCTAACTAATATGAATTTAGTAGAATTAACAGAATCAATAGTTAAATCAATTGTTATTGATGAAGATGCTGTTAGCGTAAAAGAATTTCCAACTGACGAAGAAAATACTATCTTAATCCAAGTAATTATTGCTGAACAAGATATGGGTAGAGTTATTGGAAAAGAAGGAAGAACAGCAAATGCTATTAGAACTTTAGTTCAGGCAAGTTCACAACTTAAAGATAATAAATATGTTAAAATTAACATAGATAAGTTTTAAGAAAGTTTTAGACTTTCTTTTTTTTCTATCTTGTTATATAATTTTAAATATAAGATGGAGGTCTAAAATGAAGAAAAGAATAATAAGTGCAATTTTAATGGCTGTAGTATTTGTTCCAATGCTAATAATTGGAGGAACACCATTTTCTATATTCATGACAGGATTAGCAGTACTATGTTTATATGAATTATTACATATAAGAGAATCAAGAAAAGATTTTCCTCTAATAGTAAAAATATTTGCATATATAGCAGTAATGTTTTATAGTTTAATGAATTATAAATCAAGTACGTTTACATATAATGTAGATTATAGAGTTATGTCATTTTTAATATTTGCATTCTTATCGCCAATGGTATTTATTAATAATACTAAAAAATATAATATAAATGATGCTTTATTTTTAACAGGATCAGTATTATTTATAGGATTAAGTTTTAATTTATTAAATATTGTTAGAAACTATGACTTAACATATATTTTATATTTATTATTAATAACTATTATGACAGATACATTTGCATTAGTAGCTGGTAAATTAGTTGGTAAACATAAACTATGTCCTGAAATTTCTCCCAATAAAACAGTTGAAGGACTAATTGGAGGAACACTTATGGGGGTAATTAGTGCTACATGTTTTTATACAACAGTAATCAATGCAACATTACCACTAGTAATATTAATATTAATTACAACATTATTATCATTAGTAGGTCAATTAGGAGACTTAGTATTCTCAAGTATTAAAAGATATTATGGAAAAAAAGATTTTTCTGACTTAATTCCAGGACATGGAGGGGTACTTGATAGATTTGATAGCTTAATATTTGTTGCACTAGCAACAATACTATTCTTAGTAATTTTATAAGGAGGAAATATGTCAATTATACTAAATTTATTATTATTTATATTAATATTAGGCGTAATTGTCTTTATTCATGAATTTGGTCATTTTATCTTTGCTAAGATGAATGGTGTATATGTTTATGAATTTGCAATTGGTATGGGTCCTAAATTAATAGGTAAAAAAGGAAAAGAAACAGAATATACATTAAGAGCAATTCCAATCGGTGGATTTTGTTCACTAGCAGGAGAAGAAGTAGATCAAGATGATATAAAAGTACCAAAAGGAAGAAGACTACAAGATAAGAAAGCATGGCAAAGATTTTTGATTATGTTCTTTGGAGCAGGTAATAACTTTATTGGTGCAATTATTATCCTATTATTTATCTCATTAGTATGGGGAGGATCTGACTTAACACCGAGAATATCATCAGCAGATATAAAGTATCCTGCAGCTCAAGCTGGTATTGAGAAAAATGATATAATAAAAGAAATAGATGGACATAAGATAAGTACAGTTGATGATATATCACTATATTTAACAATTGCTAATCATAAAAAACCAACTACAATAAAAGTGTTAAAAACAAATAATAAAATTAAAACTTATAAAGTAGTTCCAGAAAAGAAAAAAGTAAATAAACAAACAACATATGTTTATGGATTAGGTCTAAAACAAAAGAAAACAAAAGGCATATTAAATGCTTTTAAATATACATTTGAAAAGACTAAATCAATATTTAAACAAATGTTTATTACAGTATTCTACTTATTTACTGGAAAAATTAGACTAAGTCAAATGAGTGGACCAGTAGGTATATACTCAGTAGTAGGACAGCAAAGTAAAGCAGGACTATCTTCAATATTATACTTAGTAGCATTCTTAAGTATAAATGTTGGATTTATTAACTTATTACCACTTCCTGCATTTGATGGTGGTCATATCTTATTTATTCTAATAGAAATAATTAAAAGAAAACCAGTAGATCCAAAAGTAGAAAATACAATTCACACAGTTGGAATGGTTCTATTAATGTTATTAATGCTTTATGTTACATTTAATGATATATTCAAATTAGTAAAATAATACCTCAAAAATGAGGTTTTTTTTTTAATTTCTATATTATGTTATAATAAGAAAAGAGGTGATTTACTTGATAGTAGGAGTTCTAGTTGAAATATCAAATCAGAATGTAGATAAAGTCTTTGATTATAAAGTTCCAAAAGAATTAGAAGATAAAATAAAAATAGGTATTAGAGTAGAAGTACCATTTTCGAAAAGAACATTAGAAGGATTTGTCTTAAATATTAAGAATGAAACAGATATAGATACTAAAGAAGTAATAAGTGTTATTGATGAAGAACAAGTATTAACAAGTGAATTACTAGAACTAGGAAAAAAATTAAAAGAAGAAACTCTATCTACCTTAATAAGTTGTTATCAAGTAATGCTTCCTAAAGCATTAAAAGCTAAACATAATACTAATATCTCAAAGAAATATGATACATATTACATATTGAATAATAAAGTAGATATTAAATTATCAAAATCCGCAGAAGAAATAATAAACTTATTTAAAGAAAAAGACAAAGTAAAAAAAGAAGATATAGTTAAAATATCAAGAAGTAGTTTGAATACTTTAGTTAAGAATAATATCTTAAAAGAAGTAAAACATCAGCATTATCGTCTTAAATATAATAATGATAATATATCAAAAAAAGAACTTACAACTGATCAGTTAAAAGTTGTAGAAGAAGTAAGAAAAACAAATGGGTATGAAATATTTTTATTACATGGTGTAACAGGATCTGGTAAAACAGAAGTATATATGGAACTAATTGAAGATGAATTAAAAAAAGGTAAAACAAGTATAGTATTAGTTCCTGAAATATCATTAACACCCCAAATGGTAGAACGTTTTGAAAAAAGGTTTGGAGATAAAATAGCCGCTCTTCATTCAGCTTTATCGGATGGTGAGAAATATGATGAATATAGAAGAATAATAGAAGGTAAAGCAAAGATAGTAATTGGAGCTAGAAGTGCTATATTTGCTCCTCTTAAAAATATAGGAATTATTATAATTGATGAAGAACATAGTGATACTTATAAACAAGAAAATGAACCTAGATACAATGCTAAGGATGTTGCTAAAATAAGAGGACAAATGAATAATTGTAAAGTTCTAATGGGAAGTGCAACACCATCACTTGAGTCATACGCAAGAGCGCAAAAAGGAGTATATAAATTACTTACACTTCAAAATAGAGCAAATGGAAAAAGTCTTCCACAAATTACAATAGTTGATATGAATGAGGAAATGAAATATTCAAAAGGTCATTTTTCAAAAAAATTAATAGATGAAATTAATGATAAATTGGAAAAGAAAGAACAAGTAATACTACTTTTAAATAGAAGAGGATACTCATCATTTATTACTTGTAAAAACTGTGGATATACATTTAAGTGCCCTAATTGCGATATAACACTAACATATCATAAGTCTTCTAGAACACTAAGATGTCATTACTGCGGATATGGAACAAAAGTCTATGAAGAGTGTCCATCATGTCATGAACATTCCATAAATGATTTAGGAGTAGGAACAGAAAAAGTTGAAGAAGAGATAAAAAAAATATTTGAAAATGCAAGAGTATTAAGAATGGATACTGATACAACAAGTAGAAAAGGTATGCATGAAAAAATGATCACGTCATTTAAAAATCATGAATATGATATCTTATTAGGAACTCAAATAGTTGCAAAAGGATTAGATTTTGAAAATGTTACTTTAGTAGGAGTAATAAATGCTGATACATCATTAAATATTCCTGACTTTAGAAGTAGTGAAAACACATTCTCATTACTATCACAAGTATCAGGAAGATGTGGAAGAAGTTCAAAAGAAGGTAATGTAGTACTTCAAACATTTAATAAAGATCACTATGCCATTAGATATGTAAAAAAACATGACTATATTGGTTTTTATAAAGAAGAAATGAAAGTAAGACAAACTCTTAAATATCCACCATATTATTATATATGTTATTTAAAAGTAAGTGGAAAAGATATGAATGAATCAGGCATAGAAGCTCAAAAAATAAAAAAAGTATTAGACAAATACTTAAAAAATAGTACTATTTTAGGTCCATCTACAATGGCTTTATTTAAGATAAATAATATTTATAGATATAGTATTATTATTAAATATAAATATGAAAATGATTTAAATGATGTACTTAAAAGATTACAAGATCATTATAAAAGTAATCAAAGAGTAAGACTTGATATTGACTTTAATCCAGTACACTTATAATTGAAAAATAGTAATTAATATGATAAATTTATACTAGGAGTGATAATATGGAAAATAATAATTTTGAAGAAGAAAAAGAAGAAAAAAGTCAAAATCAAAAAAATCAAGATGAATATGATAGAGTAATGAGAAGTATAAGACAAAATAAAGATGACTATTATGATAAGAATGATCCAGTAATTAAAACTATTTTATCAGTACTTGCAGTATTCATAGTAGTAGGTTCATTAATATTTTTCTTTACTCTAATAAAAAAATAAAACAAAAGTCAATACTTTAAATTGACTTTTTATTTTGTTATGATAATAATCGAGGTGTTAAGATGAATGAATTAATAATAAAACAAATTGCGACAGACTTAAATATTACAGAGAAACAAGTTAACACTGTTTTAACTATGTTAAGTGAAGGAAATACAGTACCTTTTATCGCAAGATATAGAAAAGAAGCAACTGGAGCTCTTGATGAAGAGATGATTAGAAAAATTAATGAGGTATATGAATATCAAGCAAATCTTTTAAAAAGAAAAGAAGATGTTATTAGACTAATAGAAGAAAAAGATTTAATGACTCCAGAACTTAAAACTAAGATATTAAATTGTACTAAATTAGTAGAAGTAGAAGATTTATATAGACCATATAAAGAAAAGAAAAAGACAAAAGCAACAGAAGCAATTGCAAATGGATTAGAACCACTTGCTAAAATGATGATGTCTTTTCCTGAAAATGGAAGTATAGAAGATTTGGCTAATAAATTTATTAAAGAAAATTTACCATTTGATAAAGTAGTAGAAGGAGCAAAATATATTATTGCAGAATGGATAAGTGATAATGCAGCATATAGAAAGTGGATTAGAAGTTATTTTTATAGAAATGGTGAAATAGTAAGTAAGAAAAAGAAAACTGCTGAAGATGAATCTAAAACATATGAAATGTATTATGATTATCATGAATCAGTTAAATATATTAAACCACATAGAATATTAGCAATAAATCGTGCAGAAAAAGAAAAAATATTAACTGTAAATATAGATTTAAATAATGATGAAATAATTTCTTACTTAAATGAAAAGATAATAAAAAAAGAAAAATCATTTACTGCTGAATATGTAAAAGAAGCAATAGCTGATGCATATAAAAGATTGATATCTCCATCTATTGAAAGAGAAATAAGATCAGAATTATCTGAAAAAGCAGAAGAAGCAGCAATTGATAACTTTGGTAAAAACTTAGAAGCACTTTTATTAACTCCACCAATGAAAGAAAAAATAGTATTAGCATTTGATCCAGGATTTGTTAATGGATGTAAACTTGCAATTATAGATAAAACAGGAAAATATCTTGATTCAATAGTAGTTAAACCATTCTTAAAAGGTGATGAAGAAAAAAGAATAAAAGATACAAAAGCAATTGTTGCCATGTTAATAAAAAAATATAATGTTGATATTATTGCAATAGGAAATGGAACTGCATCACGTGAGTCCGAAAAACTATGTGCAGAAATGATTAAGGAATATAATCTAGATTGTAAATATGTAATAGTATCAGAAGCAGGAGCATCAATTTATAGTGCATCTCCACTAGCTATAGAAGAATTTCCTGATTTAGCAGTTGAAAAAAGAAGTGCAGTAAGTATTGGTAGAAGACTTCAAGATCCACTTGCAGAACTTGTAAAAATCCCACCAGATGGAATTGGAGTAGGTCTTTATCAACATGATGTATCTCAAAAGAAATTATCAACGTCACTTGACTTTGCAGTAGAAAAAACAGTTAATAATGTCGGAGTAAATGTAAATACTGCATCACCTTCATTACTAAAATATGTCTCAGGCTTAACTAAAAAATCTATAGAAAAAATAATAGACTATCGTAATAAAAAAGGTAGAATTGATTCAAGAGAAGAAATAAAAAAAGAAAAGTTATTATCAGATAAAGTATATGAACAAGCAATAGGTTTCTTAAGAATTACAGAAGGTGTGAATATCTTAGATGAAACAGGAATACATCCAGAAAGTTATGAATTAACGTTAAATCTATTAAATAAATTAGGTTTTGGCTTAAAAGATGTAGGTAAAAAAGAATTAATTGAAAAATTAGAAGCAATTGATTTAGATAAAATGAAAGATGAATTAAATACTGATATTTATACACTAGATGATGTTGTAAAAAGTCTAAAAAAACCAAATAGAGATCCACGTGATGAAATGCCACAGCCAATACTAAAGAGTGATATTTTAAAAATAGAAGATTTAAATATTGGTATGAAATTACAAGGAACAGTAAGAAACGTAGTTGATTTTGGAGCATTCATAGATATTGGACTTCATAATGATGGACTCGCACATATATCAAAATTAACAACAAAATATATTAAACATCCAAGTGAAGTGTTATCAGTAGGAGATATAGTTGATTGCTATGTAATAGATATTAATAAAGAAAAAGAAAAAGTATCATTAAGCTTATTAGAAAATTAAGGACTAAGTCCTTTTTTCTTTTGTATAAATGTGATATTATAAATATAAAGATTAAGAGGGAATATATGAAAGAGAAAAAGATTAGAAGAAAAAAACATTTCAAGAAATCAATACTTTTAAAATTATTTAGTTGTACAATTTACTTAATAGTTATGTGTATACTTGCAGTATCATCTTTTAAATTATATGAAAAAGATAAAGAAATAGTTAATTGGAAAGATGCTAAAACGTCAGATCAATATACATATATGGAAATATCAAGAATGTCAGAAAAGTTTGCATATGATCCGTCAACAAAGAAAGGATATCACTTTGTAATATCTAAAGAAGAAAATGGATTATGGCATACGTATATAATAGCTATAAATGAAGATAATTATAATAAGTATAAAGATATTATTGACTATACTTATGAAAGGACACAAACTGAACCAAAAAAGTTAAAAATATATGGTTATCCTGTACTAATTGAAAATATATTAGAAGAGTTAGCTTTAAAAAACATTAAAAATTTCCTACCAGCAGATAATAAAGTAGAAATTACAAAAGATAACTTTACTAATTATTTAACAAATAGTTATTTAGATACAACTAATTCAAAAGTAAAAAAATTTAATTATGTACAATTTATTCTAATGATAATTTTAGTAGTAATATTTATTCTCTTTATATATACAATCTTTTCTAAGGAAAAAACAAATAATGTAGAAAAAATAGAAAGAAAGTCAAAACCATCATCTGATGAGAAATCAGTTAGTAAAAAGATAGATACTAAACAAAATAAAAAAGTAGAAGATGATGAACTAGAAATTATTTAACAGAAAGAAGGCACATTATGATATTTAGTGAGATAACAGAAAAAGAATATGAAAAATTTTGGGAAAAACATCCTCTAAAGACTTTTTTATCAGCACCTGAAATTGGTAAATTAAGAGAAAAAGAAGGGTGGAAAGTATACTTTGTTGGTCTTAAAAAAAATAAAAAGTTAGTAGCCACAGCTATGTTAACATCTCATCCAAGAAGATTTAATTGTAATGAATTTTATTCACCTCGTGGTTTCTTATTAGATTTTAATGATAAAGAAATCTTAGATAAATTTGTAAAAGAAGTTAAAAACTTTGTAAAAGAAAGAAATGGTTATGTACTAAGAATAGATCCATATCTTTTAAATAAAGAAAGAAATATAGATGGTGAAATAGTAGAAGGTGGAGTAGATAATACAAATATATTAAATGAATTATTATCACTTGGGTTTAAAAAAGTGTCAACAGATCAAATGGAACAAGTAGGTTGGATGTTTTCACTTCCATTAGAAGGAAAAACAGAAGAACAAATAAAAAAAGAAATGAAACCTAATACAAGAAACACAATACGTAAAGCAGAAAAATTTGGCATAGAGTTAAAAGAATTATCATTAGATGAGTTAAATCAGTTTGAAGATATTATGATAGAAACAGGTCAAAGAAAAGGATTTAGTATTCGTAAATTATCATACTTTGAAGATATGTATAAATTATTCTATGATAAAGGTCAAATTAAATATTATAAAACTGAGCTTAATTTAAAAAAATATATTGAAAGACTAAAAAATGATATTAAAGAAAGAGAAGATAAAATAAATAGTTTAAGTGATGCTAAATATAATGATGGTCAAAAAAAGGGTCTAAATAATGAAATTACTTCTCTAAAGAAAAGAATAGAAGAATCAAAAGAGATAATGAAAAAAGAAAACAAAGATACAATAACATTATCTGGATCAATGTTTATAATGATTCAACCGGAAGTAATATATTTATCAAGTGGAAATTATGAAGAATATATGAAGTTCAATTCACAATATTTAATACAATGGGAAATGATTAAATATGGAATTAAAAACGGATTTAAAAAACATAACTTTTATGGAATTCCAGCAGATATAAATAATCATCCAAAGGACTATGGTATATATGAATTTAAAAGAGGATTTAATGGAGTAGTAGAAGAATTAATTGGAGAATTTGAACTACCAATATCCAAAAAATATTACTTATTTAAATTAATTCATAAACTAAAAAAAATAAAAAAATAATTATTTAAAAAATTATTCTATCAGTTGAAAGAGTAATTTTTTTTTGCTATAATTTATTAAGGTAGGAGAATAAAGATGGCAAGAAGGAAAAAAAATAAAAAAATTAGTAAAAAAGAATTATCTTTTAATATACTAAGTATTCTAGTATTACTTACGATATGTTTATATTTTGGATATAGAAGTATTTATTATTATACTAAACAAAATAATGTAAATACATCAAAAGTACTAGCTGAAATAGTAAAAAATAATAATAAAGTAACTACAGAAAAAAATGGATTTCATAAAGAAAAAGATGGTTATGCATTCAAAGGAATAGTTGAAAACAACTATGTAAAATATTCAAATAGAATATTTAGAATTATGAAAATATCAGACAATGATTCTATCCAAATAGTAAGTGATAGAAATGAAGGAATAATAATATGGGGAGATGAATCTTCATATAAGAATTCAAATTTATATACTTGGCTAACAAATAAAGAAAATGGAATATATCTTAATACCTTGTCAGATTCAAATCTTCTAAAAGAAATGACTTATAATGAAAATACACTATTAAATAATAAAATAGTAAAAACTAAAGATAAATATACATCTAAAGTAAGATTATTATCAATAGATGATTATATAGAGTTTAATGGAAAAAACAGTTTCTTGAATAATGGAACATACTTCTGGTTACTTGGACAAAATAAAGAAAAATCTAATTTATATGTAGATGAAAAAGGAAGTATTGATGAAGCTGAAACATATGAATCATATGGAATAAGACCAGTAATGACACTATCATCTAAAACAAAAATTACATCAGGAACAGGATCAAAAATAGATCCATATGTAATTGAAACAAAAGAAAATAATTATACAGGAAGTTATGTAAAACTAGGAACTGATACATGGTATGTATATAGTGATGTAAATAATATATTAAAATTGTCATTAAACGGATATATTCCATCTAATCAAGGGAAATTAAAAAAAATATTTAGTTCCAAAACAGGAGTGTTTGATTTAACTGATAAAACAGGAATTGCATATTATTTAAATAATACAGTTTATAATAGTTTAGCATATAAAAATATTTTATTAGATATAGAAAATAATATTGGTGAGATAAGTAATGAGACAGGATTTAATATAAAAAATATTTATTCTAATAAAGTAATAAGTAAAGTCTCACTATTAAATATATTTGATTATAATGCCAATGAAGCCTTAACAGATTATTATTATATAAATAATACATCATCAGTAGGAAGCATGATATATATAAATAATAATAAAGGATTAATAGATGAAGATTCTATAGATAATGAAAGACACGTAGTGCCAACAATATCTATAGATAAAACTATATTAAAAAATGGATTAGGTACAATTGATAATCCATATGTTATGGAGTAGATAATATGAGAGCAATAAGAAAGAATAAAATACATAGTATAAAGAAAAGTATAAAAAACTTTAGACCAAGTAAAATGACATTTTTAATTACTTTTATGGACATAGTAGCAGTATTGGTATTAGTAATAATAAATTCAACTAATTTTAAAAACTTCTGGATACCAACTGCCATGACTACAATGTCACACAAATATTTAGCATATACTTTATACGATGAAGAAACTGTTAATAAAGTTATGAGTGAAAACTATATAGAAGCAAATACAGAAGAATTAAATCTAGATGATATTACAATAGGTGATACTAGTGAGAAATCACATTACTCATCTAAATATGAAAGAGAATTATATACAAGAGATAAAGATAATGATTTATATAAAATAATAAGACTTGAAGAAAAGAATTTTAAAGGTTATTTAACAGTAGTATATGATCCATCAGATGTTGAATTGGCAGTAACTGATAAATTAGGAAAAGCCGGTAAATCAGTAGTTAATTTATGTAAAGAAAATAAAGGCTATGTTGGAATAAATGGTGGTGGATTTGAAGACTTAGATGGTTGGGGTAATGGTTCTATTCCATATGGAGCTATTATTCAAAAAGGAAATCTAATCTGGAATCATGCTGGAGGATCAGGTGAATTAATTGGATTTACAAAAGATCATAAATTATTATTAACTAATAAAAAACCAGAAGAAGCAATTCAAAGTGGAATGCAAGATGCCGTAGAGTTTGGACCTAATTTAATCGTAAATGGTAAAGTTACTAAAATCCATGGTGATGGAGGATGGGGAACTGCTCCAAGAACAATAATTGCTCAAAGAAAAGATGGAATTGTATTATTCTTAATTATTGAAGGAAGATTACCAGGATATAGTATTGGTGCAACTATGAATGAAGCAATAGAAGTATTATTAAGATATAAAGCATATAATGCTGCTAATTTAGATGGTGGAGCATCATCAACAATGGCTGTAAATTATAAATTATATAACAGACCATCAGCAGGAGCATCATATGGAGGAAGAACTGTATCAAATGCATGGATAGTAACAAATAAAAAGAATAAGAAAGTTCCAGTAGTATTAAAATAAAAAAGACTTTAAGTCTTTTTTTACTTCTAAACTTTTAAAAAGAAATAAAATGTTATATAATTAATTAGAAAGGATGGATTTACATGAAGAAAATAATGGATGGAAATGAAGCATGCAGTTATGTTTCATATAATTTTACAGAAGTAGCAGGAATATATCCGATAACTCCAGCATCAACAATGGCAGAGTTAACAGATAAATGGTCAAAACAAGGAAAACTAAATTACTTTAATAGACCAGTAAAAGTAGTAGAAATGGAAAGTGAAGCAGGAGCAGCAGGAATGGTTCATGGTTCTCTTCAAGCAGGATGCCTAACAACTACATATACAGCAAGTCAAGGATTATTATTAATGATTCCTAATATGTATAAAATAGCAGGTGAGCAGCTTCCATGTGTCATAAACGTAGCAGCAAGAAGCTTAGCAACACATGCATTATCAATATTTGGAGATCATCAAGATATTTATGCAACAAGACAAACAGGATTTGCTATGCTAGCAGAATCATCTGTACAACAAGTAATGGATTTAACAGGAGTTGCACATCTATCAGCATTAAAAGGAAAAGTTCCATTTATTAACTTTTTTGACGGATTCAGAACATCTCATGAACTACAAAAAGTAGATTTAATAGATACAGAAAAATTAAAAAAATTAATTGATCAAAAAAGTCTTAAAGAATTTAGAAATAATGCCCTAAATATAGATAAACCAATTACAAGAGGAACATCACAAAATCCAGATATATACTTCCAAGCTACAGAAGTAAGAAACCAGTATTATGATAAATTACCTGATATAGTAAATGATTACATGAGAGAAATTAACAAAATAACAGGTCAAAATTATGCTCCATTTAATTATTATGGTAGTGATAAAGCACCAAAAGTAATAGTAGCCATGGGATCTGTCTGTGAAACTATAAAAGAAACAATTGATTATTTAACAAAAGAAAAAAATGAAAATGTAGGGTTATTAGAAGTTCATTTATATCGTCCATTCTCAGCCAAATATTTTCTAAAAGCACTTCCAAAATCCGTAAAAAAAATAGCTGTACTAGATAGAACTAAAGAACCAGGTTCAACTGGCGAACCACTATATCTAGATGTTATTAAAACAATTAAAGAAGTAGAAAACAAAGTAAAAGTATATGGAGGAAGATATGGATTATCTTCTAAGAATACAACACCATCAATGATAAAAGCAGTATTTGATTTTCTAGATAGTAGAGATGTACATACAAACTTTACAATTGGTATTAATGATGATGTTACTAATTTATCGATAAAGTATAACCAAAACTTTAAATTACCGACAAAGAATGTTGAATTCTTAATATATGGTTATGGTAGTGATGGAATGGTAAGTGCCTCAAAAGACATTATGAAAATAACTGGAGATCATACAAGAGCATATGTACAAGGATATTTCCAATATGACTCTAAAAAGTCAGGTGGAATTACAATTTCCCATTTAAGATTTGGTAAAAGTCCAATTAAATCAACATACTATGTAGAAAAGCCATCATTAGTAGTATGTACAAAAGATACATATTTAAATAAAATAAATATGTTAGATAAAATTACACCAAAAGGAATATTTATTTTAAATACATCTAAAAATCAAAATGAAGTATTAAGAGAAATGTCAATAAGAGATAAGAAAATACTTCAAAAGAGAAATATAAAATTCTATATAATAGATGCTAACAAAATTGCAGATGATAATGATATACATGGCAAAACAAGTGCCATTATGGAATCAGTCATTTTTAAACTTGGTAAAATAATTGATTACAACTTTGCAATTGAACAAATAAAAGAAAATTTAATAAATAAATTTAAAAATAAATCAACTAATATTGCAGAAAAAAATATAAATGCAATTAAAGAATCCATTGATAAAATACAAATTGTTAAAGTTCCAGATGTTGATTTTGAAGAATTTAATGAAAAGAAAAAAACTGAATTTGAACTTATAAGTACTATGGAAGGTGATTCAATACCAGTAAGTAAATTTTTAAAGAATACAGATGGATCATTGGAGGGTGGAGCAACTAAGTATGAAAAAAGAAATATCTCAGATGTTGCACCTTGTTACAACAGTGAAAATTGTATCTCCTGTAATTTGTGTTCACTAGTATGTCCACATGCAGTAATTAGACCATTCTTATTAGATGAAAATGAAGTAATAGATGCTCCAGATTCACTACAAAAAAAATTAATATCAGCAAATATAAAAGAACAAAACTTAAAATATACTATTGGAGTAAGTACAGAAGATTGTACAGGTTGTGGTTTGTGTACTGAAATATGTCCTGGCAAAAAAGGAGTAAAAGCTCTTATTATGAAAGCAAAAAAAGCCTTAGAAGAAGATCATCAAAAAACAGAAGCTAAATATCTATTTAATGAAGTAAAAGAAAAGAGAGTAATGCCACTAACAACAGTAAAAGCAAGCCAATTTATGACTCCTAAGTTTGAGTTCTCTGGTGCATGTGCAGGATGTGGAGAAACTCCTTATTTAAAACTTGTAACACAATTATTTGGAGATAATATGATAGTAGCTAATGCAACTGGATGTTCCTCAATTTATGGAGCTTCAGCACCATCAACACCATATAGTATTAGCTGGGCAAACTCATTATTTGAAGATAATGCAGAGTTTGGTTATGGTATGAAAATAGCAGATGAATTCATGAAAGATAGAATAAGAAATATCATTACTGAAAATATGTCTAATATCAAAAAAAGTGAACAGCCAATTTATAAAGAGTATGTAAAAGATATAAATAAAGAAACAGCTAAAAAATTATTGAGTATAATTGATAATACAAAAGTAGAAGAATTACTAGATTTAAAGAGATTTATTAAACCTAAATCAGTTTGGATGATTGGTGGAGATGGATGGGCATATGATATTGGCTTCAACGGTATTGATCATGTATTATCTAATAGAGAAAATGTAAATATATTAGTACTTGATACAGAAGTGTATTCAAATACTGGTGGACAATCATCAAAATCTACTAGAATGGGTGCAATTGCTAAATTTGCATCAAATGGAAAAGAGACTGCTAAGAAAGATTTAGCAAAAATAGCTTTAACTTATCCACATGTATATGTAGGAACAATATCATTAGGAGCTAATGGAGCGCAAGCAGTAAAAGTATTAACTGAAGCAGAAAAATATAATGGTCCATCAATTATAATTGCCTATGCACCATGTATAGCACAAGGAATACTAAAAGGAATGAAAAATAGTATTAACGAAGAAAAAGAAGCAACACAATCAGGTTACTTCCCACTTTTCCATTATAATCCAGATACAAAAGAATTTAAATTAGACTCCAAAGCGGATTTTTCAAAATATGAAGAATTTATTAAAGGAGAAGATAGATACAATTCATTGACAAAAATAAATAAAAATGCAGATGAAATATTAAACAAAAATAAAGAAAATGCAGAAGAAAGATATAATTATTATTCAGATTTAGCGTCAAACGAAAACTAAAATATAAAAAAAGAAGACACTCGGTATTTGTCTTCTTTTAATTTTCTTAAAATAAGAAGCTGCACCCCCTGAGGGCAGCTTCTAAAAAAGAATAAAAAGGGGTTGGCTAGTGTGATACTAGCGACCAATTCGCCTAATAACCGAATTGGTAGTTCCTATACTAACCGATTGACCATGATTTGTCAACAAAAAATTCAAAAAAAATCAAAAAAAAATTAAAAGACAAAAATCAAGTAAAAAAACTTTTAAAAAACCCATAATTATGTTATAATATGCCAAGAAGGAAGTGGTCCATGTGATAGAATTAAAAGATATGAAGGGGATAGGACCAAAGACACTAACTTTATTAAATAAAATAAATATTTATACAATAGAAGATTTAGTAACACACTATCCATTTAGATACGAAATACTAGAAAGAAATACTCTCCAAGAAATAGAAGACGGAGGTAAAATTGTTATAGATGGAAAAGTAGAAAGTATCCCTATATTAATGAGATTTAAAGCAGGATTAAATAAGATGAACTTTAGACTAGTAACACCATCTGGTGTAGTTGGAGTATCAATATTTAATAGAGCTTTTTTAAAAAATCAATTAACAGTTGGAACTGGTGTAACAATAATAGGTAAATTAGATAAAAAGAAAAATATTATAACTGCATCTGATATTAAATTGGAGCCGCTATCAAATAAAATAAAGATTGAGCCAGTTTATCATGCAACTAGTGGCCTAACTAATAAAAATTTATCTGCTTATATTAATATGGCAATTTTATTATATGGAAAAGATATACCAGATTATATACCACAAAAATACATCAATGATTATGAATTTTTAAATAAAAAAACATCACTAAATGTAATTCATAATCCATCAACACAGGAAAAATTAAAAGCCGTAACAGTAAGATTAAAATATGAAGAGTTATTTGCCTTTATGTTTAAAATAAATTTCTTAAAATTAGAAAACAAAAAGAAAAATATAGGTATTAAAAGAGAAATAGATAGAAACAAATTAGATAAGTTTATTAAAAATATTCCATTTGAATTAACTGAAGATCAATTAAAAGCTATAAATGAAATAATTAATGACCTAGAAGATTCTCATAAAATGAATAGACTATTGCAAGGAGATGTTGGATCAGGTAAAACAATTGTTGCGTTTTTGTCAATGGTAGCAAATTACTTTAGTGGATATCAAAGTGCATTAATGGCACCAACTGAGATATTGGCAATTCAACATTTTAATAATTTAAAAAATTTTCTAAAAGATGAAGATATAAATATAGAATTATTAACTGGATCTACATCAAAAAAAGAAAAAGAAAAAATTTATAAAGGTTTGGAAGATGGAACAATTGACATGGTAATTGGTACACATGCACTAATTCAAGAAGAGTTAAACTATAATAACCTAGGACTAGTTATTACAGATGAACAACATAGATTTGGTGTACATCAAAGAGCAAATCTACAAAATAAAGGTAAAAAACCAGACGTACTTTATATGAGTGCAACACCAATCCCAAGAACATATGCACTAACAATTTATGGTGATATGGATGTTTCTACTATTAAACAAAGACCAAAAGGAAGACAAAAAATAGAAACTTATTTAAAGAAAAATAATGAAATAAAAGATGTACTTGAAATGATGTATAAAGAACTACAAGAAAAACATCAAGTATATGTAATTGCTCCGCTTATTGAAGAAAGTGAAAACTCAGATTTAACAAACGTAAATAAACTAAAAGATCAAATGAAGTTAGCATTTGGTTCAAAATATAAAATTGACATTATTCATGGTAAAATGGCAAGTGGTGCAAAAGATTTAATTATGCAAGAATTTGCAAGTAATAATATTCAAATATTAATATCAACAACAGTTATCGAAGTTGGAGTAGATGTTCCTAATGCAACTACAATAGTAATATTTGATGCAGATAGATTTGGACTTTCTACACTTCATCAGTTAAGAGGAAGAGTTGGAAGAGGAACATCAGCATCTAAATGTATCTTAATAAGTGATTCAGATACACCAAGATTAAAAATTATGGAAAAAACTGATGATGGATTTGAAATTAGTGAAGAAGATTTTAAATTAAGAGGACATGGAGACTTGTTTGGTACTAAACAAAGTGGAGACATGGAATTTAAAATTGCAGATGTAAAATCGGACTACAAAATATTATTACAAGCAAAAAAAGATTCTAAAGAATATTTGGAAAATAAAGAAACTGATAATGATGAATTAAAGAAATACTTAATTTCAACAATTGTACAAAAAGAAAGTTAAAGAGGAATAATTATGGAAAAAGAAAATATTTATGATGAAGAATATTTGAAAAAAAATTATAAAAATAAAATAACTTCTAAGAAAATGATAACTGATAAATTTTGTTTTTATTTTATCTTAGAAAACGGCTTTGAAGAAATTGGATTTTTATCAGATTTATTTGATATAACAAAGGATGAAATAGAAAAGAGAGCTAATTCATTTAAAGGAATCGCACCAAAAGAAGATAAGATGATATATGTGCGAAAATATAATATTTTTACAAAAGAAAGATCAGAAAAAATACAAAAGGGCTTATATGAATCTAATGGAATAACATTATATATGAAACAAATAGATAAAATATTAGAACAAGAAACAATTGATGATGCAGTTGAATATTTATTATTTAATGGAATTCCACTAGGTCAATTACAATATAATTCACAATCTTACGTGACAAGATTATTAGTATTAGATGAGACAAAAGCACATAAAGTTGAAAAAAAATTAAAGGAAATATATGATGCATATAAAGAAAAAATAGAAAAAAGAGCAGATGTTAGAAGAGAAGCTCATTATCAAAAACATTTGAAGAAAGAGTTTGATATAAGAGAAAAGAAGAGATCACGTAAAATAAAATTAGCCGAAGATTTTGCATCAAGTAAAATAAAAACAAAAAAAGAATTTTGTAAAAAAAATAATATCAAAATAGAAGAATTAGAACAAGCAATTACATATGTACGTAACAGAAAACTTGAAATTGCTGATAAAATTTATGAAAAAATATCAAAGAATGAATTAAACAAAGAAATATCAAATATTAGAAATATCATTGGGTTAATAACAAATGGAGTAAACCAAAATGGAGAAGTAAGACAATTTGATTTATTAGATTATTATGAAAATTCCAAATTAAGTTTTAAGGATTTTAGTATTGCTTTAGAAAAAAAAGCAAATAATATAGATGAATATAGAAAAATAAAAGAATATATTAAACGTTATGCAGGAAAAATAAAGGCAGCTGAAAAAATAATACCTACAAGATTAAATATTTCAGTGAAAGTAAATGATAAAATATATACATCAACTGAGAAAGATGAGTTAGATGCTGTAACTTATTTAAAAGAAAATAATATTCCACTACTTGACATAGTCTATAGACAAAAATTGCTAAGAATACTAAGGGAGCGAGCAGCATTAGATAATGCAAAGAAAAGTGTAAAGTAAAAATTATTTAAAAAAATTAATTGACTTTTTATAAATAATAAATTATGATTAAGATGCGTGATGCATATCACGCCGATATCTCTCACGGTATAAATGTGAGAGTATATTCAACCGAACCCCCTGATGATAAAATGATATATATAGTAGAGTGGTGAAGAAAATGGATGGAGAAAAACTAGAAAGATTGTTAATGTTGCCATTAGATGCTCAAAAAGAAAAATTTGAAAAATTAGATGAACAAGAAAAAAATTATATTATTCAAAAACTATATTCAGAAAATATAAATATAAATTATCTTTTTCCTAAAATGTCGTTTCAAATGATATTAAAAAATTTAGATAAATTTGATTTTGAAAAATGGAGAGCTGAATATGACTTGATAGAGTCATTAACAGATGAAAATGAAATTTTAAAACTGTTAAAAATTGTACTAGATAAAATAAAAGAAATGGATGCGTTTGGTGGTTTAAATTTAATTGATTTAGTACCTTATAGCAAAAGAAAAGAATTTATGTTATCTATAAGAGAAAAAGAAATCAAACAAAATAAAGAAATAATATCTTCCTTTTTGGTAGAAGAATATTTATTGAAATTCAAATATGAAGATAGATATGACGTCTTACAAATAATACTACAAAATTTTAATAAAAACGTAGATAATCCCGATAATCCAAGATTTTATGAACATCAATATGATTTATATTTAAAAGCATTCTTAGGAAAAGAAATGAAAGAAGAAATAGTTTTTAAAGCTTTAGACTTATTGATAGATAATCATAAAAATGAAAATAAAAATAAAGGGCCATTTTTCCAAGAAATGAGTAGTCTTCCAATTATTTACGGATTGTTTGTAGATAATAATATTTATTATAAAAAAATATTAAAGGTAATAATTGATTCTAATTATCTAAGTTCAACACTTGGGTTTAGAGAAATATTAAAATATACTCCCGAAGACAAACAAAAAGAAGTATTAGATTATCTTATACATTATTTAGATGGAAAAAATAATCATCCAAAAATGCAAGATTATGCATTCTATAAATGCATTGAAATATTTGATTCAAAAGAAATAGAACAGTTATTTACAAAATATGTTTTAGAAGATAAATTATTTGATGAAAGACTTGCCTTAAAAAAAGAAAATTTTAAGTATTTCAACTGCTTAGATTATTTGAATACAAAAATTAAATTTTATAAATCAGAAGAAAAAGATAGAATTTTAAAACAAGCACTTATAGATATTTCTGAAAAAGTAAGTTTTTGTAATTATGATGAAAAATATCAAAATATATTAATAGAATATTCTAAATTGTATAATTTAGATCTGGAAAATTTTACTGAATTAGTTAAAAAATTCGGATATAATATCTTAAAATATATAGAAAATGAAAATATTCAAAATATTATTAATTTGCCAAATAATAATTTTAATAAATTACTAAATTTATTTACAAGTGAAACAATTGATTTTGATAAAAATACAATTAATGATGTAATAAATTCACTACTTCAAAGAAGATTTATGATAGAAAAAAAAGATGATTATGATATTTTTTCTAAATTTGAAATGTTAATAAAAAATCAAAAATATAAAGAAACAGAAAATTTATTAAATAAAATTTCAAATAATATAGATATAAATAAAATATTACTAGATAATAATATAAATTATGAAGAATTATTAAATCAAATAAAAATAGGTAAATTAAATACATTACATATTATAACTAACGAATATATAAAAAACAAAAGAGAAGAATATTTAAAAAATAATTATAAAGAAGAATATATCACTTTAGATTTACAAAAAGTAATATCTAAAGAGTCATATAAACAAGATATTATGTTTAAAAATACATATTTATTGGGTCCAGGATTGATAAATGAAATAAATTATCCATTTACACCTAATCAAATAGAATTATTACATAGTGTTAATTTACAAGACGAATTAATTAATTTTAAGAAAGATCCAGCAAATAGTGAAGTAAAACCAGAAAATAAAAAATATTTAAAAGTCCTAAATTAAATATTAAATATAATGTATGAGAATAGAATTAATTTTTATAATTATAATACTTATATAAATAATCATAATAACTATAAATATGATAAAAAACAAAAGAAAGTAACAAATGAACACCTAATTAGTATTTTACTTGAGTTAAAAATAGAGGGTTTAAATAATGTTCTTAATAATGAAAAATATTATGATTCATTAAAGAAATTTTTATCTAAATATAAAATGTTAGGTTGTCAAAACACATTTTCATATGGAATGATTAGATCTGATTGTGAATTTGATGAAGGAATATTAGAAGGATTAATATGTAACTATGATAAAATTTATCCAAAAGTAGAAAATAATGAAACATTAACATCAATAATTGATTATTCAAATTGTTTTTCAGTATATTCAAAAGTATATCAAACATTATTTGGAAAAGAAGACTTTAGATTAATTTCATCTAATTCAGGAAAAAATAAAGCAAGTATGATTAAATCAAAAAGAATTAGTAAAAATGTTAAATTAATTAATGACATGTATAACTGTGATAAGTTATCATTTGAACCACTTAATGAAACATTTGATTTAAGTGATAATAAATCAATTGAAGTATGTATTGGAAATTCTACAAATATGATTAATTTAACATACGGAGAAAGAACTGAATCATGTATGAGACAAGGTGGAGCTTTTAATGATTTGTTTGAATTCTGCATACAAAATCCAAATGGTTTTCATGTAAGATTTACCAATCCTGAAAATGATAAATTAATAAGCAGAGTAAGTGGAATTATAAATGGAAATACAATTTTTCTTAATGAATTAAGAGAAAGCGTAGATGAAAATTATTCAAATGATGAAGTATATGATGCTCTTAAACTTGCAATGAATAAAGTAGTAGAAAATTCAAAAAATAGTAATTGCCCAATAGATAATGTATTAATATCAACAGATTACGCATTACAAAATCATTTAAATGAAAGTAAAAATACAAATTTAACAGTCAAAGAAGCTGCAGAAGCATTATATTTCATAAATTTTAATCTATCAACTGATGGTATAATAATTAAACAAAAAAATAATCCAATTAAATATAAATTTTATGAAAGACCGGCAGTATATAACAAACTAAGAGATAAAACAAAAAAGTATAAAGGTCAGAATGCAGTAGATCGAATGAAACAATTACATATGATAAATGATTTATTAAATGGAAAAGATATAAGTAAAATAGATGTTGATTCGAACTATCCAACACCTAATCTATTAATAAGCGGAGAAGATTATTACATAGCATTAGATGAAATAAAATCAGATGTATTTATATTAGATAAATCAAAAAATAATATAAAGACATTATTAGAAATAAGTAATATTTTAAAGAATATAGAACAAAAAAATAATAAAATAATAAATCAGTTATAGATAATACTGAAAGGAGTTACTAATGATAAAATATGGAAAAATAGCTGAATATAATGGAAATAGTGGATTTATTATAGATTCAGAAGGAAACAAATACATAGTAACTAGTAATAATATTGAATATAATAATGTTAAAGAAAATGACTTTGTATCTTTCAAAGTAGAACTATATAAAACAATAGAAGTAGAAGAAAAAATAGCAACATTTGTGTGTTTAGAAAATAATAAATAAGGAGAAACAATATGAAAATAATAAAATTAATAATTAATATATTATCTGACATAGTAATAGCTTTGTGTATAATTTTTATAGTAGCATACTTAATAGGAATTAAAACATACGTTGTATTATCTGGTTCAATGGAACCTACATTAAAAACAGGTAGTGTATGTTTTATAAATACAAAATATGAATACTCTAAATTAAAAAAAGGAGATATTATAGCATTTAAACTAAAAGATGGAGTATTAGTAACACATAGAATTAATGAAGTAAAAGAAGATAGATTAGTAACTAAAGGTGATGCTAATAGAGTAAAAGATAAAGTATTAGTAAATGAAAAAAATTATATTGGTAAAAATATTTATAGTATTCCTAAGTTAGGATATATAGTTAGAAAATTACAAACTAAAACTGGTTTAATAATTTGTGTAACATTTATTATATTAATATTCTTAACAGGAATTTTATTAGGTGAACCAAGTAGGAAAAAAGAAACTAAATAGTTTCTTTTTTCCTTGTAAATATTGAATAAAAATATAAAATATGATAATCTCATATATAGAATATAAAATAGTGTATAATAAATACAAAGTAGGATGTTGGGATGAAAAATATCAAAAAGATTAGTAAAATTATTTTTTGTTTTATGATATTAATGCTTACAATAGTTTTTGCAAGCAATGTTTCTGCTGCAGTAATAACTACTTATGTAATGGATAAAGATGATTTAGATAATTATGGAGTATATGCGATAGCAATAGATACAAAAACAACTCATTGGCAAGATAGTAAACTAACTATATTATGTCAAGCTTATTTTTAATAAAAAAAATAATAAATTTACACACGACAAAAAGATTCACAATAGTGAATTTTTTTTAAAATATTTAATAATAATTATTTAACAAAATTAATATCGTAATCTATACCTTTAGTTTCTAAAGTATAAATAACTCTTATTAGCTTTTTAGCTACATGGGATTGTGCGACTAAGTGATGTTTTCCTTCATCACGTTTTTTATTATAATAATCATAAAATACTTGATCATGCATTACTAAAGAATTAACTACTCTCATAATAGTATTTTTTAAATAACCTGATTCATGTTTTACCATATGTCCTTCTGTAGATAATGTTCCTGATTGTTTTATGCTTGGCTCTAATCCTGCAAATGCTAACATTTTTTCTGGAGATTTAAAGTTTTTAATATCTCCAAACTCTGCAATAATAGATCCAGCTGATATTTCTGCTATACCTGGAATTGTAAGTATATGAGTATCTAAATTTCTAACTGATTCTATAATTTGTTTTTCAATACTACTAATTTGTTCACTTAAACAATTAATACTTTTTACATAGGATTCAATTAAAAAATCTGATGTCTCATTTGGATGACCAATTGATTCTTTTGCTAATTGTTTTAATTGAAGAAATCTAGTAAATGAGAAATTAGCTGCTGAAACTTTTCTTATTGAATCATAATCTTTCATTAATGCAATTTTGTTCTTATTTTTATATTTTTCTAATATATATAAAAGTGTGATTGATATTTTATTATCAAAGAATTTCTTTATTTTAGGGAATGATTTATCTAGTTCATTTGTAATATAAACTTTAAACTTAGATCTTTCTCTAACTAATCTATCACGAGTCCTACATAATGATTTTAATGAATAAATGTGACTTTCTAAGTTTTTACAAGTACTTTTTGTAAATTTCTTAAAAAAGTTGTGATTTTGCCTGAAATTGTAGTTTAATCCACGACTTAAAACACCAAAAGTGCCTATTTTTTTAAAATTTGGTGTTGAAAAGTTGATATATTTTAAATAAAATGCTAAACTA
>CADCIN010000006.1 GCA_902801525.1 uncultured Erysipelotrichaceae bacterium
TGCCCTTTTGTAGCCATTTTTTCATCTCCTTTATTAAATTATAACAAAAATAAAAGCATACACTTTTTTTTCGTGTACACTTTTATATTACAACTTCAAATAATTATGTCTATTTTCTTTTGATTTTAATATTTTTTTTTTAAATCATTATCTGCTCTCTTATAAACTTACTTTTTTAATAAAAAAACTAGGAGAAAGAAGTAAATCATCTATATCTAAATGTTTATTTAAACACTTACCGATTTGACTTAAAGCATAATCTCCAAACAAATAGCAAAAATTATCATTAATTTTTTTAAATCCATCAAGACCAATAAAAATAAAATCAAAACTTTCATTATTACTAATAGACTTATATAAGTATTCATCCAACTTTTTATTAAATAAATCTTTATTAGGTAAATTAGTTAACTTATCAAACTGATAAGCTTCTTCTCCTTTTTTTAAATTACTTACATCAAAAATATAACTAACATCATGAAATTCATTATCTTTTTTATCATAAATAGAAACTATTTTTGCATCGTACCATTAATTTAAATTATATAAAAAATAACAATTATCCATATATAAAGAATTATTAATAATCTCACTATAGATATTTCTATCTTTTCTAGTAACATTGTAAACAATTTCACTATTTTTATTCTTATATATAATAATCAAGTTAGAGTTCCTTATTAACTCTATCAGTGATAACATTTATACACCCATTTATTCCTGGTATTTTTTAATTGCATTATATAATCTTTGCATTTTTTTATCTAATAAAATTATGTCATTTGAACAAATTAACATTTCGTTTTCTAATTCTTCTGGGATATTAATTGGAAATTTATATCTTAATTTATGATCAGAACTTGCCCAAAAATCCATTGCAACTGTTCTAATTTGTATTTCAGCTTCTACATATTCAACTTTTTTCTCCCAATATATAGGTACTAATATATTTAAATGATAACTAACATATCCAGATGTTTTAGGACATTTAATATAATCACTCTCATCTAAGATTTTAAATTGTCCACTATTTTTAATTAAATTAACAAGTTCATACACATCTGCTAAAAAGGAACAAACAATTCTAATACCAATCATATCATGAACATGTTTTACTAAATTATCACAAGTTATTGGAAGATTTTTTCTTTTTAGCTTACCAATTGCACTCTCTTCAGATTTAATTCTAGATTTAACATGCTCTACAATAGTATATTCATTTTTTAATTCATATTCACTAACTAAACAATCAAGTTTAACTTCCAAAGTTTTTTTCGCAAAAATATATTTAAGCATAATTTCTTTATAACTTTCTTCTTCTAACATTTTTCTCCTCCTAAATAAAAAAAGGCCTGTAATTTTACAGCCTTCATATTATAACACAAAAATATTTAAAAAACCACTTATTTATTAGTATTCCAGTAATAATCTCTCTCTGAAATAGATGAACATACGTTATCTAAATCATCTAAGTTATATTCATACTCATCTAAATAATACTCTATTTTAAAAATCAACTCTTTTAAATCAATACATGATTTATAATCTATATTATATTTATCTAAGATACTAACCTCACTATTAGTAAGTAAAATACCATGTCCAAAATCATTAAACTTAAAAGAATTAAAATCAATATTATCAACTAAATCTGAAACATTATACTCTTCCATATTATTTACACACATACTGATTATTTCTAAGATGAGATTCTAAATCACCAAGTAAATAACTATCTCCAACTTTTAAAGATAAATTATCCCTATCATTATCAATAACTACATTGAAGTTATCAGACTCATCTTTACTAATTAAAATATTATTAAGATTGATTTTCTTACTAGAATCAACTGACTTAATAATAACTTTATTATCATTTATTTTAACACTAATTGATTTATTGTCTTTATAATTATTAACAACAGAATATTTAATAGAGTCCAATAACTTATCATCATTAATTAAATACTCTTCTGGTACTTTAATAGTCTTAACAAATACCATATTAGAAATGTGATTACCATCTATTTTAACTTCTAACTTATCATTATATGAAATATTATATGTATCTGTATAATTCTTAGAACAAGTAAAACTATTATTACTATTATCAAGTAATAAATATATAAAAATTATAAGTATAAGTAAAACTAAAATAAATGGCCAAATAACTATACTTTGTTTTTTCTTAGTATTCTTTTTCATATTTTCACCTCTAAGTTTAAAAACTTAAAAATCACATGATCCTGGTGTTCTTGGATAGGGAATAACATCACGAATATTTTCAACGCCTGTTAAATAAATTAATAATCTTTCAAATCCCATACCAAATCCTGAGTGTACACATCCTCCAAATTTACGTAAGTTAATATACCAGTCAAGTACAGATTTATCCATGTCTAGTTCATCCATTCTCTTAAAAAGTTTATCATAATCTTCTTCTCTTTGCGAACCACCCATTATTTCACCTGCACCAGGCACTTCCAAATCAACAGCAGCAACTGTTTTTCCATCTGGATTTTCTTTCATATAAAATGATTTAATATCTTTTGGCCAATCTGTTATAAATACTGGTCCATTAAAATATTCTGTAATATATTTTTCATGTTCCTTTGCAATATCTTCACCTTGTTTAGGTTCAAATTCGAATTTAACTTTTGCTTTTTGTAAAATATCAATACATTCTTTATGAGTAATCTTAGTAAATTTAGAATTTACAAGTTTAGTAAGTTTTTCAATTAGTCCTTTTTCAACAAATCCATCTAAGAATTTCATTTCAGATTTACAGTTTTCAAGTACATATAAAACGACATATTTTAGCATTTCTTCCATAATATTCATATCTTGTTCTAAATCACAAAAAGCAATTTCAGGTTCAATCATCCAGAACTCATTAGCATGAACTTTAGTATTAGAATTTTCTGCTCTAAATGTTGGTCCAAATGTATAAGTCTTTTTATATGCAAGTGCAAAACTTTCAGCTTCTAACTGACCTGAAACAGTAAGACCAGCTTGTACACCAAACATATCACGAGAATAATCAACTTCTCCATCCTTCATTGGTACTTTATCTAAATCAAATGTAGTAACATGGAACATTTCTCCAGCTCCCTCACAGTCACTCGCAGTAATAAGTGGTGCATGAAAATAAACATAACCTCTATCTTGGAAATATTTATGAATTGCGTATGCAGTTACACTTCTAACTCTAAATACTGCTTGAAATAAGTTAGTTCTAGGTCTTAAATAAGCTTGTTCTCTTAAGAACTCTCTAGAATGTCTCTTAGGCTGAATTGGATAATCTTCTGGACAATCACCAAGCAAAACAACATCTTTAGCATGTATTTCAAATTTTTGACCTTCCTTAGGAGATTCAACAACTTCTCCAACAACCTTAATCGCACATCCTACACCAAATTTACTAATTTCAGAAAAGTTACTTAACTTGTTATCATAAACAATCTGAATATGATCAAAACAAGTTCCATCACTAAAATCAATAAAGCCAAATTCTTTTTGCTTTCTATGATTTCTAATCCATCCTTGTAAAGTAACCTCTCTACCTAAATATTTTTCACTATCTTCAAATAATACTTTATCATCTATCATATGTAATCCTCCTTAATTATTATATCATATTTTTTATTTTCATTTTATTATCATTTTTGTTATTTTTACTAATAACATTAATTAAATTAAAATCTCTAGAAATAAGTTTTAAATATTTAATACATTCACTAGGTCTTATAAATAAACTTAAATCTTTATATACAGGATAAAAAACAAGTTCATCTGCATTAATTAAGTCATTATCTATTATTAAATTAATATTATTATTTAAATCATTTATTAATCTAAATAAAGAAATATCATCATTCTCTTCATTATAATATTCCAAATTTAAGGAATCTAAATCAATATCCTTATTATGATCAGTAATTAATAAATAAATACTATTAGAATTATCCTTACTCTTTAACAATAAATTATTACAAACAACTAAATCAGAAGAATAATTTCTATATTTATTAAATAATTCTTCATTTTTTTTATGAAAATGAAACTCATCTTTCATAATTAATCCTTCAAAT
Source organism: uncultured Erysipelotrichaceae bacterium (assembly GCA_902801525.1). Taxonomy (GTDB): domain Bacteria; phylum Bacillota_I; class Bacilli_A; order RF39; family UBA660; genus RUG14670. Next base: position 4,092 of record CADCIN010000006.1, read on the forward strand.
ATAATCCCACTTTTACTTAGATAATGACAAAGTGAATAAATATCATTAACTTTTCTAACATCATAATTTACATGATTATATAAAGAATTTCTTAAATCGATATTATTTTTCATAACAAACCTCCTGTAAAAAAAATACTAGTATCATCCCACTATATTCCTATAGTAAGGGACGAAAACTAGTATTCCGCGGTACCACCCTATTTATTATAAATTAAATATTTTATAATCACTTTAAATTCTAACAAATCTAGTATTTATAACGTAATACCCACGGCTTAGTCTACTATTATTTCTTTAAGCACTCAGAAATGTTATTCAATATTAACTATTTATCAGGCTTCCACCAATACCCAACTCTCTTTAAAAATCGCTAATATTTACTTCTTTTCCTCAACGTTTATACATATATATTATTCTATTTCTTCTTCCTTGTCAATAAATCGCTTTCAAAAGCAGAATAATCATATTCTTTTTTAACCCATTCTATTGATTTTTTCACAGAAGAAGAAATATTGTTAAATGATGAAAAATCAGTATTTATTAAATCATCAATAGTTACTAAATTATATTCTTTAATAATTTTCTCCACCTCATAAGGAAGAGATAAATCTTTTAATTTAATTTTTTGATTGATAGTAAGATTATGAGAACAATCTTTTTTTTCATCTTCTTCATTAATATTTGTTAATGAAATATTTTTTTCAACATTTTCATTTTCCTTATCATCAATATCAATCATTAACATTGAAACCTTATTAGATTTAACATAACTAATTTCTTTATTAAGTTCTATTATTCCTTTAATAGTTTTGATTTTTTCACTTAATAACTCTAATTCATTTATTTCTAATTTTTTTAAAAAATCATAATCTCCCATAAAAACCTCACTTCTATCTTTTTCTTTTCTTCGTTAATTTTTTACCTTCATTTTTATTTTCACATAAAGATTTAAATTCATTATTTTGTGTTAAAAACAAATAAATAAAATCACTATTATGAAACCATTTTTCAACATAACTGTTTATATAACTACCAGCTTCATCTTTTCTAAATAATTTTTTATATATTTCTTCAACATTATATTCTTCTTTTAAAATACTAACAATTTTTAATCCAAATTTAAAATTTTCTTTAATAGAATTATCAACCGCATCAAGTACTAAAAATTTACTATCTGAGTTACATAAAGCACTTTCAACAATTTCGTTATTAACTTTAATATTATTTCCAAATGACTCCAATAAATTTCCATCGACATTAACAACTGTATATGCAAAATTTAAATCCTTCTTAGAATCATCACTCATTAATGAAAAGAAAAAATAAGATGAATATGAAGGATCATTTAATAACTTTTCATATAAACTAAAATATTTATTATTTAATGCTTTAATAAAATCATTTTTATTCATTGAATCACTATTATATAAATAATTCATTATTAATAATTTAGATAAAACATTTTTTTCCTCGTTAGGTGAAAAATTCTTAATAAAAAAAGATCTATTCCAGTCTTTACTATATGTATAATTACTACACATTTTATTAAGAATTCTAGCTTCATTATCATCTAATTCTAAATCGCAAATTATATTTGATTCATTAGTATCTCCATATGCAATAAGTAAATTATTAATATTTTTAAAAGTCTTACCATCATTATTTGGTTTATTATTTCTAATAACTGCATTACATAGTCTATCATAAAAATTTGCCACATAATCACCCCTATAAAAGTAGACAAATTATAACATAATTATTTGAATTTGTCAATAAATATGCTAAAATACAAAAAGGAAGTGATAAAATGAAAACAATATTAACAGGTCTTAGACCAACAGGAAATCTACATCTAGGACATTATTTTGGAGCATGTCAAAATTATTTAAAATATCAAGGTAAATATGATTTTTATTTAGAAGTTGCCGATGTTCAAGCATTAACAGACAATTTTAACAATCCAGAAAAAGTAAGAAAAAATGTAAGAGAAATTACAATTGATTTATTATCAATTGGCCTAGATCCAGAAAAAGTTAATTTCTTTATTCAATCAAAAATACCTGAAATTGCTGAATTAACAGTTTACTATTCAAACTTAGTAACAGTTGCAAGACTACAAAGAAATCCAACTGTTAAAACAGAAATGTCTCAAAAAAAAGAACTTTTTGGAAATAATGGTGAAAGTATAACTTATGGATTCTTAGGATATCCAGTAAGTCAAGCCGCTGATATTACTTGCTTTGATGGGAAATTAATTCCAGTTGGTGAAGATCAACTACCTCTTCTAGAACAATGCCGTGAAATTGTAAGAAAATTTAATTCTATTTATGGTGAAACACTTAACGAACCAGAGCCAATTCTAAGTGAAACAAAAAGAATTAAAGGTTTAGATGGAAATGACAAAATGGGAAAAAGTCTTGGAAATGCAATTTTCTTAGTAGATGATGATGAAAAAATAAAAGAAAAAGTAATGGGAGCCATTACTGATCCAAGTAAGATTAAAAAAGATGATCCTGCAAATCCTGATATTTGTATGGTTTATTACTATCACAAACTAGTCTCACCTGAAGAAGATGTAAAAAAAGTATGCTCAGAATGTAAAAAAGGAGCAAGAGGATGCGTAGCATGTAAAAAAGAATTAATTAAAAATATGAATGAGTTCTTAAATCCAATTAGAGATAAAAGAAAATTCTATGAAGAAAATACTAAAGTAGTTGATGAAATTCTAAATAAAGGAACAGAAAAAGCTAGAGAAAAAGCAAAGGAACAAATGAAAAAAATTAAACATTCTATGATGATTGATTATTAAGATAAGTTAAATTAACTTATCTTTTTTTTGAATAACTCAGTCTAACAGTATCATAAAGATGATCAAATCTCTTATCATAATTATTAATAATCTCTGAAATAAAATTATTATAATTAATAGAAATATCATCGTTATAATTATCAAATATTTCAAGAAATAAAAATTTAAATTTATCTTTCATATTATTTTTATATAAATAATTAATCTCAGAAATTAAATATTTTTGTTTAAATGCCTCACTTCTAGTCAAAAATATAGAAGATAAATTATCACTATTTTTTTTATAAATTTTATAATCTATATCTATATATTCTAAAGAATAAGCATCATTACATACATCATCTTCTTCATCAACAATTAAAAAACTTTTATATATACTTTCACCTAAATCATTAAATTCAACTGCCACTACTCTATTATTATCACTAAATAAACATCCATATAAAATAATATTTTTATTTTTATATACTAAAGTCTTTCCCTTAATCTTTTCTATAAAATCACAAGTTACTAAAAAATCATTATTAATAAAATCATCAATAGTTTTACTATTAACTCTATATAATGGAATTTTTTTAATATGATCTATTAAATCATCTTCCTTCCACTCATAAAAATTAAATATTTTACCATCAGTAAAATTTAATAAAATATCATAAACATACATCATATTAATCCCTCCTATATACAGTAAATATTATTAAAAATAAACCAATAAAAAAATAGTAAAATTCAAATCTTCCAACTAAATATTTAAAATAATCATAAAAACTATAACCAAAGGAAAATAAGTTAAGATATAAAATTAAATACATAAAACTTGTAGACATAAAACAAATACCTATAATATAAAAAAATAACTTAAATAACATATTAAATTATATGAACTATCTAAAAATAGTATACAAAAAAAATAAAAAATTATACAAAAAAAGTAGACTTTAATCTACTCTATTTCATTATTAATATTTGAATCATTAATTTTAGCAACTTCAACTTTATTAATTATTTCAAATTTTTTAGTTATTTTATCAGTAGTAATAGAAATATTTTCAGCATCTTTATTAACAGCTTGAATACTTCTCGCAAGTTTATCCCAACGTTCTCTATATCTTGAAAATTCAAGACCAAGTTTATTAAGTTCTTCATGAATAATTGATGTATATTTATCTCTTTCAATATTTTTAACAATCATCTCGATAACTGTTAAAGTTGAAATAAGTGTTGTAGGACTTGTAATCCAAACACGTTTTTTATATGCATAATCAATAATATCAGAATGATATGCATTTACTTCTGCGAATATAGCTTCAGCCGGTAAGAATAAGATAGCTTGATCTGCAGTTTCTCCAGGAATAATATATTTACTACTAATAGCATCAATATGTTTCTTCATATCCATTTTAAATAGTTTTTCATAATGTTGTCTAACTTCAATTGAATTTCCTCTATCAACCATTAATTGATAATGTTCAAGTGGAAATTTTGAATCTATTGCAATAGTACCAAGTGGTTCAGGAGCAAATACAACGGAATCAGCAATAACACCTGTACTTAAAGTGTGTTGTAATCTATAAAGTCTATCATTTTTTTCACCAAAAACACTAACTAGTATATGTTTTAAATTAACCTCTCCAAATATACCCCTAGTCTTCTTATCGGTTAATATACTTTGTAAACTAACAATATCACCAGATAAATTTTCTATCTTTCTTTGAGCTTCATCTATCTTAGAAAGTCTTTCAATAACATTCATAAAAGTTTTATTAGTTTTTTCAAAATTATCATCCAATCTAGAATTAACCTTCTCATTTATTAGTAAGAGTCTCTTCTCAACTTGTTCATTAAGTAAAGTAAAGTCATTACCAAGTTCTCTACTTAAATCAGATTTAAAGTCACCCATTTCTTTAATCATATTAACTTCAAGTTTACCAAGTCTTTCAGTAATATAACTCTCATTAATATTCTTAAAAATAGATATAATACCAATAATCAAATTAATAACTAATAACGTAATAATAATATATTCCATAAACACCTCTACTATATATGATAAAATAATTATATCATACATTTGTTTTATGTCAATTACTAATTAAGTTCAAATTTACTACCTATATATTTAGAAATAATATATGCTAAAACAAGTAAAAAAGATATAAAAACAATAACTCTTATATCTTTAATACTATTAATAAAACTATCACCAATAATAGACCAAAAAATAACCATAAACATTTTTCCAATTAAAATAGATAATATAAATTTAAAATATTTTATTTTGGAAAATGCACATAAAATATTTATTAAAAATGAAGGTGAAAAAGGTAATGCAATAATTAGAACAAGATTAGAAAAAGATATATTAGATAATTTAATACTTAATTTTTTATAATAATTGAATAAATTACAATTAGAAGTTATAAAAAAATTATTAAATAATAATCTGAAAAAGAAAAAAGATATAATTGATCCAATACAAGTTGCAAGCCAAGATATAATAAAACCAATAATTAAGCCAAAAGAATTAACATTTAAAGCAACAAAGAAATTAAGAGGTAATATGGGAATAAAAGACTCAAGTATTATTATAAAGAAACCTAATAAATATCCACCATTACTGATAATACTACTTAAATAATTAATATAATTCATATTATCACCTTATCTAATTAAATATTATTTTTCTAATAAATATTTGTTATAACCACCATCTATACTAATAGTATTATATCCAAAACTATTAAGTTTATTAACTAAATTTAAACTGCTAATCCCACTATTACAATAAATATAATAAGTCCTATTTTTATCTAAATATTTAGAAAAATTATAAATTAGATAATTACTAGGTATATTAATAGAACCACTAATATGTCCTCTTCTATAATCAAAAGTATTTCTAATATCAATAATATTAATATTATCAAAATCTAGTTTTAAAAATTCTTTAATATCAATATTCATAATTACACCTCCATTATATTTTAAGACAAACAAAAAAATCTGTATAAACAGATTTCTTATTTTAATTATCTAACTTTATAAGGATTTTTTTCAGTTCCCTTACCACTAACATATAATGCATCTTTAGATAAATGAACAACAGGTCTTACAAATAGATTTGCTTGAACATTAGCTGAGTAAACACCTTCACCAACACCATAAGCAAAATTAGATTTTAAACCTGATCCATTTGCAAGCCACCAATAATAATCTTTTATAATTAAATAATTATAATTTTGACAAGAACCAGAAGTAGTACTAGTACAATTTTTATCTATACTAGCATTTAAAAAATCATTAACTGGAAGTAAAGACATATTTTGATCACCCGCTAGAACAGAACACTCAATTGATCCATCATTAATAGTTTCTTGTTCTCCTCTTACTCCAACACAAGCATCAAACTTTACAAAAGATTTTTTTTCATCTTTAGTTAAAGAAAAATTATAACCCTCTTCAGAAACACCAGATTTATATAATTTTTTTAAATAATTTTGAATAGTACTTAAAGAAAACTCATTAAAACCAGTATTAGAGTTTAAATCAGAATTATATCTATCATCCCATAAAGATTTATAAGCTAAGTTTGATAAAATTAATTCCACTGAATTATCTTGATAAACTTTAACAATTCTCCAAGTATCATCACCAATAGAAATATAATTGTTAACATCTGAACCTCTAAATACTAAAGAACCATTCATATCATATAGACCAAAACCAGATGTAACAACTCCATTATCATTTTTTAATTTATCAATAAAACTAGTCGTAGTATAATCCTTTCCACAATCAAGTTTAGGAACATATTTATAATTACCCTGTTCCATTTTAACAGTTACACTACCTTTACATGAAGTAAATTTAGAATCATATTTTCCAAATTCTTTCATATATTCACCTGAAATTAATGAAGAAGATTCAACTATGGAAGGACTGTCTTCATTAGCAGGTAATTTACTCTTATTATCCTTATAATAACTAACAGCTGATTCTTTTAATATATTTTCAATATCAGCATAACTATACTTTTTCTTAAAGAAAACAGATAAAACAAATAATAATAAAATAATAACCAAAGATATTACAATAACTATACCAAGTAATTTTAAAATTTTACTTCTAAATTCATCTTTATGATTAGAATCATGATTACTATTATAAATAGAAATATTTTTATCATCACTTAAAGATTCTTCATTATCACTTAATATATAATCTAAATCTTCATCATTTACATCTTCCTCTTTTATTTCTTTATTTTCTTCATTTATTTTTTCATATTTATCATAATTATTACCATTCATATAAAGACCTCCTAATTATCAAAAAAATCATCAAAAAAATCATCATCTTCTTCATCATCTTCTTCATCAAGTGAAAGTACATTTTGTTTGTTACTATCTGAATAAGTTGGAATTTCAGATTTAGTATCTAAAGGATTACTTTCAAAAGTAATATCTTTATTATCACTTATATTTTCACTAGTTTCAGAAGAATCAGTTTTATTATCATTTTTATGCTTTTCAGCTTCCTCATCCATTTCAGCGATTCTAGCATCTATTTTTCTAAGTAATTCATCTACATCAAATCCAAATCCATCATCTTCACCTTCGTCTTGTTCATCATCAATTGGATTAATATGAGGAACTTCTTTAGGTAATTCTCTAATTGGTTCTCTAGCTGCAGGTAAATTATTAGTAAAGTTTGGAGTTTGACTAAAGAATGGAGGAAAAGGAACTCTAGGAGCAGATTCATTAGAAACTGAACTACTGTGAACATCATCAAGAGTATCAGAATCATCATCAGCTACATTCATCATTTCTAATATTTTCTTTTTCTTTTGATCTTTTACAAATTCCTTAATATCAAAAACATGAACCTTTTGTTTTTCACGATGAGGATATTTAGCTAAAGGATATTTCTTACCCCAATTGATCTTCCAATCAGGAGTAAAATGAGTTTTAAAAGGATTCATACGAAGTCTCATTAAAATAATATCATTTTCTTTCATTCTCTGAAGATCAGATACAGTAACGAGAGGTGTAGAATCAGTTTTATCATCTTTCTTAGATTTAACGTTACCACACATCTTAGAAATTTCTTCCAAAGCTTTTAACTCAGTTGTAACTAAATAAATCATATTACCACAGTTACCACGAAGAGTTTCAGCATCTTCTTTTCCATAAACACTATCAAGCTGTGCAAAGTTCTGAATAATCATTGTAAATCTAATTTGTCTACTTCTTGCAGCAGTAATCATTGTAGTAACATCTTTTAAAGGAGGCATGTTAGCAAACTCATCAAGTAAGAAGTTAGTTCTAATAGGTAATTTACCACCATGTTTTTGTGCACATCTAATTAATGTTTCATATATTTGCTTTAATAAAATAGTTACTAATGAATGATATGTTTTCTTTTCATCTTGAATAACAATAAAAACAGCAGTTGGTTTTTCTCCGATAGAATCTAAATCAACATCACTATGTGAAAGCATCTCACTTAAATTTTCACGAGAAGCAAATAATTTAACTTTACCCTTAAAAACAGAAAGAATAGAACCTTTTGTTTCATTAGGTGCAGTAACTGTTGAATAAGCATTAACAGCAGCTGCACTAGCAGGATCCTTCATATTAAAATATTCTTTAATATATGTAGAACCACCAAATTTATCTTCACCCTCAGTAGTAACTAAGTTAACACTACTAATATTAATTTCCTCTTCTTTAGCATCTTCAAATAATCCAAGAGAAACACCAGAAAAATAATCAGCAGCAGTTTTTTCCCAGAAAGGATCAGCATTTTTATTTGAAGGGTCATATAAAATATTTAAAGCAAGGTCATCTAATAACTCAATAGCTTTATCTTGATTTCCATCTTTATACATTTTATAAGGAAGAGACATTGGATTCCAAGAATTACCGTTTTGAGGATCACGAAAGTTTAATAGAAGTATTTGATATCCTTTATCTCTAAGCATTTCTGAAGTTTTTTCATAAATTTCACCTTTAGGATCAGTAATAATCATACTCTCACCCTTTTTAGATAAAATCTTGACTGTTGGTAAAATAATTAACTGAGTTTTACCTGAACCAGTAGCACCTAAAACTAGTGTATGATTCTCACCATTATCAACCCAAATTTTATCTCCTTTATACATTAAAGGAGTCCCAGCCGCAGTAGTTTTTTCATCATTAACATCAATTACTTCTACATTTTTTTGAGTTTGAATTTCTTTATCTTTAGCCCATCTAGAATAACCTTTATCTTTTTTTTCAGTAGTTATACCAAATCCCTTTTCTCTATCAAAAAAATAAGAATTAACACTAAAAAACATGGCAGCTAGAATAATCAAATAAAATACAAAAGTTGGTACAAAAAGACCATAAGTAAAAACAGGTAAAATATTAATACCAGATAAGTATCCCGTTCTAAAAACACTTGCAATATTAGAAACAACAAGTGAAACTACAAAAAATAAGAATACAGCAAAAATAGCAAAAATCAAAACATCATCTTTATCAGCTCTAAATTTAAATTTCATAAATAAACTTCCTCTCATAATAATTATACCTTAAATAATCAATTATGTCACTATTTATTAGTAGTTACAAGCGTATCAAAACCACCATTTTTATATTTTAAAATTGAAACAATAGGTTTACCATCACTATATTTTCCACAATTAACAAAAATCTCATATTTATTATCATTATCCAAATCGACTATATTACTAATATAAGCTTTACAAGATCTATAATTATCATCAGAAGAATTATAAAATAATCTACTAAACTTTCCATTTTTAACCATAAAAACAAGAGAATAATATTTTTTTGCAGTAAAATCATCAGCAAAGGAATTACTAACTACATATATTGATTCATCAATACCATCATTATCAATATCAAAAATTTTACGATATAGAGATGTATAATTATTATCGATATCAATTTTATATAATTTAAGAGCTTTATTTAAATTTTTATCTGAATAATCAACTATAGTATCATCAACATTAAGATATTTAATATCATAATCGTATGTATTATGAATACCTAATAAAGGATCTGAATAATTAATAGGATTATGTTTAAGATCAAATAAATACCATTTTTCATCAAACCATAAAATTTTTTTTCCAATAGAATTTCCATTTAAATAAACATTATACTTTTTCCAACTATAATCATTTATATTCCTACTATTTAATATAATATTATACCATTTTTTATTATCATAATTAAAAACCGCATAATTATCAACAACAACAAATAATTCTTTTTTCTTTTTATTAGAAAAATAAAAAAACATAAGAAGACCATAAAAAAATAAAATAGAAAATAATATTAAATATTTATAATTTTTTTTCATATAATCACCCCACTTTATAATAAGCAAATTTACTAGTATTATTTGATGGATATTGATCCCACATAACTTTTGCTGAAGAAGCAGGATCAAACATTAATACTTGATCTCCATCGATTTTATCTAACGCCACCCAGTGCTGACCCGTATTACCTTTTACCTCAACAACAATAGCATATCCCTGATTAGAATATTGTCTCAAAATGTTTAGCTTTTCATACTGAGGCATACCGGAAAGATTAACTTTACCACCATAAACAAAATTAGGAGCAATTTTTGTTACGGAACCCCATAGAAAATTACCGCCACCATCTAGACCACCAATTTGATTTAATTTGTTAACAAAAGTACCAGGATTAAGTTCACCATCAACATTCACTTGAATCCCACTTCGAGCAAGTAACATTGAAATAGAAGTAACAAGGCATCCAGAAGATGCAATAGTATTTGAACTTCCACCTAGATGAATAGAAGACCAAGATTGCTTGGATTGTTTCCAATTACTAAAATCACCTTGAGAGCCAGTACCAGCATTTGAAATACAATTACTTTGACCATTTGTATTACAAGTCATTTTTTTTATATTATAGCCACCATATGTACTTGCCAAAATTTGTTTATAATCATAATTACTATTTGCTAATTTAGCCCATTTATTTTGAACTTTGGAAGCATAAGTTGCCTGTAATACATGATCAGTAGAATCAACAAGTACTTCACCAATTACAGTTGGAGCAATAGATCTAAGCCTATTATTCGCAGGAAGAGGATCTTTATATTTATATTTAGCAGTATTTGAACCAGAATATAAATATCCCCATTGATTACTTGCAGGAACATTTTTAGAACAACCCTTATCGGGATCACAATAAACCTGATCACTTACACAGTTAGTAATTTGTAAAATCCAATTACCATTTTCATTTTCAATTTTTCTACCGTTTCCACCAATCATGGCTCTACCAAGTGAAAAACTTCTTGCAGCAATTATCTGTGCTTTAATAGCTTCATCAGGATTATTACCACTTTCACCAGAAGCAACACCCATAACATATTTTTCAAAATCAACTAGTTCTTCACCCTCAATTGGAACCCCATAAGTTCCTCCACAAGAATGACCAGAAACATTACCAGCTTGCATCAAACGAACTTTAATATTAGAGGCATTTATAGGATTATTAATTACTCTAGATCCATTTGTAGTACCATTTAAAATATAGTTACAAGAACCTAAAGCAGTACAAGAAGAATCATTAGAATTTGAATCATCTTTAAATTCATACCCAAAAGAATTATATGTTGATTTTATATTTTTAACAACTTCTTTAATTTGAGAATCATCATAATCAGTAAAATAATCGCTTTCTAAAATGTCTTTAATCTTTTCATAAAATTTTTCTTCATTATAACTACCATTCTCATACATAGCATCAACTACTTTTTTTATCTGATCAGTAGTAAAACTATTTAAGTCATAACTATCATCTTCATCACAAATAGATTGAAACGTTGCAAAAACAAGATATACATTAATTTTTCTTGAAGAATATGAATCATCTTTCACCTTTTTAACATTATTTATAAATGCTTCATCTTCTTTAAAAACGTCAGAATCAGATGGACTTATCTCATCTGCAAAAGCAGTCACACCATTCACATAACTATCAAGATACATAACAACTTCTTCCTTAACAGTTTCAAAGAAAGTTTGAACAATATTTGAAACAATAGTTGAAACAAAAACAAAAGCAATAATTACAATAGGAACAAATATTAAATAAGGATTTAACTTAAAAATTAATAATACTATATCTTTAATTTTCTTTAGAGAATTACTAACAACCTCTGATCCTTCAAATCCATTATCTACTTCAGCATTTACATCACCATTTGCTTCACTATCTTCTCTATTAAAAAAATTTTTAAATCCATTTTTTAAAGAATTTTTCCCCTTAGAAGTCATAGAATCGAGTTTACTATTTGAATTTTTTTCAGAAGCTTTAATATTTCTATTATCTGAATTAGCTTTTTGATTATTTTTAAAATTATTATTTTTTTTAAAATCACTATTTTCCGGATTATCTACTTTATTATTATTTGGCGATACAATACCACTTTTATTAGAAGAATTATTTCCATTAACTTTATCAAGCCCATCTGCTAATTTGTTTCTTGAAAAATTTTTCGATAATTTATTAACACCAAAGTTTCCAGGACTAAATTTACCACCATTATCTTTAACAGCTTTATCTGCAAATGTTTTTGGAACACCAAGTTTAGTTAAAACATTACTAGCAGCACCATCAATTTTATCATCAACTTTTTTTCTTGAATCACTTTTAGATTCTTTGTCATTAGGCATTATATCACCACCAAACTAACTACATTTAAAAATTAAAGAAAAGAATTAGAATCCTCCTCCACTACCGAATGAATCTAATTCGTCCTTTGAAACCATAACATTAATTCTCATTCGTCTATTACCACAAACAAACAAAGCTTCACCTTGAGAATATGTCTTAATACTATCCATTTCATTATCATTTAAATCAATTAATAAACTTAAATCTTCAACAGCTTGTTTTTTTAGTCCCATAATTAGATAATATGAAGCATTATCAAAAATAGCTTTACCATGCATAAGAACATTAGGTGCAGCAAAATCACTAGGTTGTTGAGTAATAATTATAGTTCCTGTATTATATTTTCTAGCACGTCTTTGAACTTGTGCTAAGAATTCGGCACCAAGTTCATTATTTGAACCAAGTAAAACATGTGCTTCATCAACCATCATAACAGTATTAACTTTAGGATTTAAACATAAGCCCCAAGCGTATTTTAAAACGTTAAAGAATAAAGCATTTCTAATATTTGAATCACTATTCATTAACTCTTTTATATTAAAAACAATAAAGTCACTATCACGACGAATAGTAGTATGACCATTAAAATAAAAACTTAATTCTTTTGTAAAAGGTCTAATTTCAAGTTCAAGTCTTTCCATAATTTCACGTTCTTGAGTTTGATCAGTCATTGATAAAAGTCTACCTTTAATAGTAGCATAAACATCTGAAAAAATAGGAAAATCATTAGAAGTAAAACTTGAAAAATCAGAATCAAAACTAATACCAAAACGCTTATATGTATCTTGAACAACATCACTAAACATTGTTAAAACATCTTCTCCTACAGATGGATCATAATATCTTAAAAATGCTTTTAAAAATTGTAAAGTTCTACTTAAAACAGTATAACCTAATCCTTGTTTAATCTCTTCTTCATCAGCATCAATAACTACTTCAAGTGGATTAATTAAACCAAATTTTCCACCTTTACCCATATCAATAGTGTCTCCACCACATACTTCAGTAATTTCTCTAAGTTCATTTTCAGGATCGATTGCAACTATTTGACAACCATTTCTAATATGTGTTCTTAAAAGTAATTTAGCAGCAGTAGATTTACCAGAACCAGAAGTACCAAGAATAATCATATTAGCATTATTTCTATTATTTTCTTTTCTAATTTCATATAAGAATTGATTAAATAAAATAACACCACCAGAAAAATCAACACCTAGTAAACATGAAAGTCCAGGATCCTTAATACTATCAAAAATAAATGGATACATAGCAGCAATTGTAACACTTGGAATTGGAGTACCAATTCTTTGTTCAATTTCTTGTGAAGGAAAGATTGGTAAAATAGATTTAAAAATCTTTTCTTGTTCAAATCTTAAAGGAATAGCACGTAATTCCATAGCATCTAAATAATTACGAACATTAGTCTTTTTAAGTTCAAGTTCATCTTTAGTATCAGCTGTAATCATAATATGTAATTGAAAATCATAAATATTATCTTGGTTTGCAGCAAGCATAGAAGTAAAATATTGTAAACTTTCTGCATCTTGTTTTATTCTCTCTTTAGTAGTTAAATCATGTTCATTACGATATTGATCTTGTAAATCAACAACTTGTTTATTAAGCATTTTTGACATAGATGAAAATGGAACAGGAATATGTTTAATAACAACTTTAATACCTGGCATGCTAGTTAAATTAGCAAGATAACCAGGAGAAATATATTTTGGATAAGAAACAACAGATAAAATAGTTGCATATTTATCGCTTATAACAAAATCACTTGGATTAAAATGTAAGCCCTTAGGTGCAAGTTCACTTCTAATTAAACTCATTAAATCATCACCATCCCAAATTGATCTTTTTTACCACCATTCAAGAAATTATCAAGAATAACTCTTAAATCATCATTATTAGCTTGAGCTGAAGAAAGACCACATAAACTTAAATTATTAATTAATGATCTAACTTTTTTCATAATACGTTCATCATCATTATCTTTAAATAAAATATAATACTCAGTATCAACAACATCATTACGCATAAATTGTGTACCTTTGTCCATATCCTGTTGAATAAACTTTCTCATAGCAGGAGTTTTAGCATTATTATATAAAAGTTGTAATTGAGACATATAAACAGAAATATCAACAGGTCTATCAGCAACTACAAGCCAAAATTCATAATCAATTGTATTATAAAAGTTTTTTAATTGTATCATAACATTATTTTGTGTTTGAACATCTAATATAAAAATATTTCTTGGAATAATTTTTACACCAGCAACTTTATAATTACCATATGTATATATCATATTATTTTTTATTCCTTTAACAGGAATCCAATTTTCTGTAAATAATTTACCTTTTGTTTTTGTTTGACCCATCTTTAAAACACCAACCTTTCCATTCGAACTTTCTTTGATTAGAGAAAAAATAATAAATATCTATAATCAGACATAATACATTGTGATAATTTGGAATAGGAATAACTAAAAAACCACAAATAAGTGCAGGAGCTAAAGAAAACAAAGCCCCCTGCAAAGAAGATAATTGCATTGTAAGCAACATAATCAAAGAAACACCAATACCAGATACAAAAAGTATCAAATCAAAAGGTCTAAATATACTAAATATTAATAAACCTTTCTTAGTATTAGCAGGAATTAAATAATTGTTCACTATAAATCACACCCTTTTTTATTTCGAACGATTAGAATTATTTTTATTAATAGAAGATTGCATACTTGTTTTATCATTATTAAGTATTTGACGACGACTATTTAATTCATCACTCGCACTACTATTGGCAGCAGAGGCAGTACCAAAACTTGCTTTCAATGAACCAAAATTATCCTCAATGGTAGTGCCACTTAGATCATTAAATGCATCAATATCAGCAGATATAGAGGCATCACGATAACTTGTTGAACCTTGATTATTACGATCTGCATATGCCTTTGCATAATAATCTTTAGCGTTATCATCAAGTAATCCTAAATCAATACTTTGTGCCTCAGCTAAACTAACTCTTTGTCCATTAAATTCAAAATATTTATTTCCACGACCATCATCATGAACACCAACACCTTGATTCATAGCTGCAGTATAAGCAGAATGATATGCACGATAATTACCACTAATTTTATTACCTTTACTATCAATAAAAGAACCAGTTGTGTAAGTACTATCAACAGCTTTCGATTTAGCTCTATCCATAATAGATTTTCTATGGGCATTAATATCCTGTTGATGTTTTAAAGCTAATTCATCATTTTTAATACGTTCCTCTTCAGCATCCCAATTAGCTTGTTGAGCTTCATAAGCTGTTTGACCAGAAAATAACGCTCTTAAATCTTGACCAGTACTACGTAAAAATGTTTTATGATTAGCACGATCTTGATTGTGTTTACTAATATTATCCATAACACTACCAATAGAATTACCATCTTTTGAATTATGTAAACCCTTTGCTCCAGCATAACCACCACCTAAACTGCCAAGAATAGCAGATCCAGCATTACGACCATAATATCTTAATTTATTATTATCTTTCAAATCTGCGTTTTCTTTAGAAGCAGCTCTCCATCCGGTTACACCTGAACCAATCATACCACCAGCAAGTGCTCCAACGCCAGCCAAAGTACCAATATTTCCAAATAAACTACCATCACTTTTAATGTCAAACATATCCATAAAGAATTTAGGAGCTTGTTTAGCAAAAACAAATAAACCAATATATACAAAAATTTTAGTTAAGAATGATGATTTTGCATCAATAGATTCATCTATGATTAAACATAAATCAACAATAAATACTATAATAGCTATTCTTAAAAATAAATCTAAAAAGGTTTTAATTGTTAATTTTAACCATGATTCAAAAGCACTGCTTTTACCAGGTGAAAGTAATGAAATAATAGGAATAGGTGCAATAATTCTAAGTAAAACAAGTTTAATATATCTAATTGCAATATCTACACAGAAACCAGCAACTACAAATATTAAAATAACACCACATATCATTGAACCTAATGGAATGTAATTAAAAGCATAATAATCATGTCTCTCACCATCAGTACCCATAACTTCATCATCACATTTTTTCATAATATCTCTATTAATTATCAAAGAATAATCGTCTGTATCATTATGAGTTATATAAATAGCGTCACCTCCATTAGGAGTACATAGAGCTTTACTAGGATCATCAGGATTCGTAGCCGGATAAACAAAAGATCTAAGGATTATCGATATCAATTGACCAGATTGTTTATCAACATCAGAGGTATATTCTTCACCTCTCCCTAAAATAATTTTAGGAATAATATTTTGATTAATAACACTTTCTTGTACAAGTTGTAAAGTACCAAATAAAATACCATAATTTCGCAAATAATAATTATATGTACGTACATCCTTGCCATTAACATTTTCATGATCAGAAGATTCAGGAATACCACTCATTGGAATTAGCGAAGTAATTAAAACTAAAACTAACATAATATTAAGAATTAATTTTTTTGCTCCTACTTTAGAATCTTTAATTTTATCAGGATCCACAATATAATTTAAAATAGCAATAGAAATTCTAAAAACGATAAATAAACTTAAAAGAAGTTCAACATTATGTATTAAAGTATTTACTATAGTATTATCTTTCATTTCCAATTTACATAAATCAAAAAAAATTTTAAAAATCAAATCTAAAATAAAATAAATAAATCGATCAACAAATTGACAAATTACTCTAAGAGTCAAAATACCTTTACCTTTAAGACCATCTGTATACCCAGGAGTCCACATAAAATCACCTCTTTTTTATAAATTACACTTGCTTGCAGTAAAACCAAAAATATCTAAGAATCCACTTACAAGTGTAGGGATAATAAGCAATGCTAAAATACATATTAACCTAGTAATAAATCTTTTATAAGTCTTCTTCATTGATTCCTCATCACCAAAGAAAGATTTAATAAAATCAATAGCAGATAAAACTAAAGTTAATACAGGTCCTAAAATTCTAATATATGCTAAAATTCTTTTTATTATCCAACCAACACTATACTTATCAGTACCTAAAATTGCTTCACAATTTTTATATTTAGTATTATTTTGTATTACATTTTTTGTATACCAAGGTTTATTATTATTAGAATTGCCATTTTTATTAACAGGATCAGAAGATTGATTGCTCGATAGAACAAAACCTTCTTTTAAAGCAGATTCTTCAAAACTTAATGCAAGGGAACCATTACTAAAATTAGTATATAATTTAGGACAACGAGCAAGTAACTCATATTTAGTTTTAGTTTTAGAACTTTCAGGAACCATATATAAGGAATTACTTAAAGGAGCTGTCAAAGTACTGCCATGAAAAAGTTCATCTTGCCAATCAGAATCAACTAAAACATTTGCAGTACCATCGCCACAACTACTTATAAATAAATGTATATCTCCGCCCATATGTGTAGAGCCAGTAATACAACCACCACCAAAAACAGCATTAGCCACATCCCCAATAATTTCACCCCAACTATCGTCTGTGCTAATACCGCATCCAGAACCTGAAATATGATAACTGCATGATATTTGTGCTGCATTTGCATCACAAACTTGAGGATCACCACTAGTTTTGATTACAGTTTCTGCAAAAACACTTTTTGGTAATAATAAAAATATAAAAATAAATATATATATAAATAATAATCCCTTTTTTTTCACGTAAATCACCACAATAAAAGTATAACAAATAAAATAAAAATTATCAATATAAATAAAAAAAAACACATAAATGTGTTTTTAAAAGATTAATTAAGCATTATTCCATGCACTAGTCCAACAATTTTTATAAGAACCAGTATCACCAGTTTGTGCTTCACCACCAACTGTAACTAAGCTCATAATTAAACTTACTAAATATGGGATTAAGAAAATAATAATTGCATAAATAACACGTTTAATTAAATGTCCTTGTGCTTCCTTAATTTTCTTATCATCACTTGAGATAACAGCCTTACCTAAATCAAAAGTACCAAATACTATTAAAGCAATTGGAATAAAAATATGAACTATTTTAACAACTTTAGCTAAAATTGTTACTATAGGTAAAAGACCTCCACAAGTACCATTAATATTAGCATCTAAAATTTGAAACATAAAATCAATCTCCTTCTCTAAAAATATAATACAATATATGACAGAAAATGTCAATTATTATCTATTAAAAATACTGAAAATACCATTTGTAGTCTCACTATTAGTATTATCATCACTCTTATCAACTAATCCAAGTTTTGAACATAATTCATTTAAAATACTATTATCTACTCTATCATTTAAAGGCGGTATTTCAAATAAAACATCAATACCAGTTTCAGTTTTAAAGTCACTGATATCACCTTTACTTAGTAAGCACTTATTTAAAATAACCTTTTTCTGAGTTAATTTTTTAAGTAAATCCATTCTATTTCTTACTAACCTATTCATTCTAATAACACTAGGTTCAACCAAATATACTGTATCAGTACAAACAGATTCACTTCTATAATCATTGAAATCAACTAGAATAACTTCTGCATCTTGATGACTTCTAATAATAGAAACTAAATTATCACCTGTACAAGCAAACATATTACTATTATTACCAAAATACTGAAAATCGTGTCTATTAACTTCTATTGCAACAACTCCACTCTTTCCATATACTTTTTGTAATTCTTTTTGAAGCATATAAATAAGACTAGTAGATCCAGCATGAACTGTTGCATTAATAAATCCGATAATTTTTAATTGCTTATTAGCACTTTTTACAACTTTAACTTTCTTCTGTTCAACATCATGTTTTTTATCATTAGAAATGATATCTTTATTCTTAGTGTTAACATTTTCATTAACAATAGTTGCACCAGTGTTACTATATTGTAATAAACTAGCAACATTTTCATATGTATTAGACTTATTAATTAAAAATTTAATCCCATTAACATTAGTAGTAAAATTATATATACCAAGTTTAACAAAATTACTTAAAAAAGACGGAGAACACACAGTACTATCTTGTGGCAAAAACAAAATTATTTTATTAAGATCAAAATTATCTTTAAAGAAAGTATAACTATTTGAATCTTCATAATTCTTAAGTGCAGTAACATCTAAAATAAGTTTATCAAAAAATAAATTTTTAAACATTTCAACTATTTCATTCGCAGTATATTCACCAGTTACATTCTTAATAACATCTAAATCTAAATTAAATAAAACATCAGATTGTTTATTAGACACAATAACATTCATATATTCACCTCCTAGTTAAATTACATACTACAATCCATGGTTTTTGTATTACCTTTTACTTTAAAAGCCTCCATCTCAGGTATAAAACTTTTTAAAATAGGAATGTCTATATCAACAATAGTAATTACATTGTAGTAACATTTATGTTCATCATTTGAATAAGATTCAGTAGATGCATCTACATTTTGATAACAAAAGCCTAACCCATCAGGACAACATAAAGCACCTTTATTACATTGAACTTTCTTTTTAATGGAACCAGGACTATATCCTAAATTTCTAGAATATTGAACTATTTCTTCCTTAACTTCATTAGTATATCCTTCATTTTTTTCAATTAAATCAATTAATTTATTTTTAACTCTAAATGCTTTCGAATATCCAATATTAAAAGCTAAAAAACCACTAACTAAAGCTATAAAAACAAAAATAATCATAAAGTTAAAAACACCACCAATAGCATCACGCATTTATAATCACCTCAAATTACTCAATAAAATAAATAACTATAATGATTTATTATAGTTATTCTCATAAATATAAATTAACATATTGAATATTATAATTATTGTTCTTTTGTACCATTAATTGTATTATTCCATTGTGTGTTAATAGAACTTTTAACATTGTTCCAAAGTCCAAATCTAAAAAATCCTAAAACTAATGCAATTGCAATTAGAGTAATAACAGTTAATCCTAATTCACCTGAAGCTGCCTTCATTATTAAAACACATCCTTTCATATATAATACATAGTAATAACTACATACCCTACAATATTATTATAACAAAAATTTAAAAAATAACAATAGATTTGATAAAATTTTACATACTTAATATAGAAACCATAGAAATAAGCATTATAAGCATGACACCAATACCAGAAACAATTAACATAATCATTGTTTGGTTTTCCATATGAGTAAGTCTAGCTTTATATTTCTTTTCACGTGCTTTATTTTGTAAACTAGAAATAGTTCTAGAAAACATCATAAGTCTTTCTTGTTTTTTCTCTTGAGAACCTAAACCTAAACGATATAAAAGTCTCATCATACGAATTGAATCTCTTACTGGATAAGTATTAGCAAATTCCATATAAGGATCAATTGTTGAATCACCTGAATTAATTCTATCAACTAAAGTTCTAAGCCCTGGTTTAAAAATATCAGGAGCATCATCCATACTTTTACCTAAAGCAACAGGAACAGTATAGTGTTGAATTAAAATCTCTAAACTTTTTAAATAATAGGGAAGCATAATGTCAATATCATTTATATGTTTTTTATAATGTGATTTTAAACTAAAATATGTAGCTTTAAAAGATATAAAAGATAAAATTAAAGCAAGTACTAAATTTATAAAAGAAAATGAACTTAAAAACATAGTTA
The DNA here is from genome assembly GCA_902801525.1 of uncultured Erysipelotrichaceae bacterium. Taxonomy (GTDB): domain Bacteria; phylum Bacillota_I; class Bacilli_A; order RF39; family UBA660; genus RUG14670. The sequence continues at coordinate 25,322 of CADCIN010000006.1, forward strand.
AAAATGCAATTGATAAAACTATCGAATTAGTAACTCTTTTTCTATAAAGTAAATTAACATCTACATCATCACCATACTTAGAATAAACTAAAAAGTTATAATCTTCTTCTCTAAGTAAATTAAAAAATTCCTCATTATCAATAAAAAACTTATCTTTATCAATTGTTTTATTATAAACTAAAATAAAAACAATTATAGCGCAAACCAATAATATTTCCATTACTCAGCACCTACATTCTCATTATAAAATTTTTCACCTTTAATTAAAAAGTAAGTATTAACTATTAATACTAAATGAAGCAAAATTCTAACGAATAATGAATCCAATAAATTTAAATAAGATTCCCTTCCAACTAAATATTGTACAACCATAACCATAAAATAAATCATAAGACCAAATTGTATAAACTGTTGATGAAACGTTTGTCTATCTATTCTATCTCTATATACACTTTCAACAAGCATATCGATATCATTTTGCATGTTATCAAGTGATTCAGAAGAATCTTTAGCACCTTCTTTTGTAATTTGTAAAAATAATTGATGCATATTTTTAACAATATAAAATGGATATAAATTAGCCATATAAGCAAGTGATTCATCAATAGTACCATTTTGATATGCTAAATCTATCATATGTTGAACATCTCTTTTAACTGGATCTTCTAGAATACCTGATTCAATAACACCCTCTAATGATTTAACAAAAGATTGAGTTGTAGCAAATTCCATAATAGTATTTGATGTATAAACTTGAATTTGTTCAAAAATAAATTCACTATATACTCTCTTACATCTTAAAAATGCAAGATATGGAACAAAAGCAATAGCTACAATAATATAAATAACACTAGTAACTAAATTATAAAAATATAAATAAGAAACAACTCCAGCAAATCCCCCAAGTAAAACAATTTGAATTAAATATTGACGAGGAGTATATTCCTGACCCAACTCTTTAGTTTTATCTCTAACTTTTTTAAAAGAATAAGGTGCATATTTATTATAAAAAACTTGAGTTTGCTGAGTAATAAATTTACCCATATTATTACCACTATAATTTCTATAAAAAACTATAAATAACGCAATAATTAATAAAAGTAAAAGTTCAATCATAAAACACCTCCTAAGATAATTCCCCAATATTTAAAACTGGTTGAGAAGATAAAGTCTGTAAGTTACTTCCTATACTACCAGAAGCACCATTTTCTTGTACAGTATTTTGAGTATTTGGTAAAACACCATTACTTACTACATTATTACTAGTAGAAATAGGTAAACCACCATTATTAATTACATTGTTACTAGAAACAGTATCCTTTGTAATATCAGGAGGTGGAATAACAGGATTATTTAAGCTATTACTATCTAAAGTATTAACCGTAGGATTCAAACCAGTAACAGGCAAAGTATTACTATCTACTACATTATTTATAACTTGATTAGAAGCTACATCATTAATAGCATTAGTATTATTATTAATAGAATCTGTAATAGTATTTAATGTACTATCCACACCATTACCTACTAGATTATTAGTTTTATTAGTAGAAACATCAACACTACTATTTACAGCATTAGTATTAGTATCATTAACTTGTTCAGTATTATTAGCTTGATTAGTATTAATAGTACTAACTTCTGGAGAATCAAAACTTTCTTCAAAAGGTTTATCTTCACTTAACTTATTAGCAATATCAGAAACATCAATATTTTGATTTGATAAATATTCAAGTAAATGAGCACTAGGTTTATACATTACCGGAGATTTACCAAAAACTTTACGATAAATAGTATGTGAAACAGGATTATTATCATCATCAACATAAAATTCAGTGACTTCATCTACTTCACGGTGAAATTGACCATATTCTTTACTATAATAAGCTTTAATATGAACACCAATTTGTACATATCTATAAATAGTTGTAAGAAACTGATTAACATCAAGATCAGTTTCCATCAAACTATAAAGACGATATGGAATAGCAGATGCTTTATCAGCATGTATTGTAGATAAAATATTATGTCCAGAAGAAATAGAGTTACGTACAGCGCTAACTGCTTCAGCACTACGTACTTCGGAAAGTAGAATCCATTTTGGATTCTGTCTCATACAAGTAACTAAAACATCAGAATAACTTGCAACGTTATTAGTTTTCATTGAAACTATATCTCTTTGAGGGAATATTTTATCAAGATGAAGTTCAAGAGTATCTTCAATAGTAATTATCTTCTCTTCAGTTTTAGTATGAGAAGCTAAATATTTAAGAAACTCAGTTTTACCTGAACCAGTTTCACCACAAACAATTATATTACAATGTCCTTGAACACATCTTATTAAAAAATCATGAATATCATTTGTAAAATAATCTTCTTTTAATAATTTTTCTTTCTTTAATCTAATTTTAGCTGGAGTTTTACGTATAACCATTGCAATTCCATTAGTAGCAATAGATTGATGTACAAAGTTTAAACGTAATTCTGAACTTTCAGCATCAAGAAAAGGTTTGGCATTATTAAATGTCGTACCCATAACATTAGAACATTGAAATGCAAGTTTTTCAATGAATTCAGTAGTAACGCCATCAATTTCAACTCTTAAAGAACCTTGTGTTAAACTACGTACCCAAATTTGACCCCCATTATCAAATGAAATATCTGTAATGTCATCATTATCTAGAACTTGTTTTAAAGGTCCAAAATCAAGTTTATCAAAAATACTTTCATTCATATTCTCACATCCCAATTTATTCTTTTGTTCTTTTATTATTTATTCTTTTTTATATTAATAATATTATTGATTATCAGTCCAAACAGTAACATTATTAATCCAGTTTTTAAGGTCATTACTTGAAACAGATATCTTACCTTGTTTTTCTTTAAGACTTTCATTAGTAGGAACAGGTATCAATGTTGAATCATAAGATCTTAAATATTCTGCCTTTTTAAGTAAAATATAATACTCTTCTGGTAAAGCAAATATAATCATTGCAGGTTGTCTTTTTTCATCTAAGTTAGCAAATACAGGATTACCTTCACTATCTTTTACAGCAATTACTTTAACATTTTGTAATAATTTACCTAACATAATTTTATCAGCATCAGCTGTAACAGCTTGCCCATCAGCTATTTTATTAACAGCCTTTAAATAAATATCTATATAGTTACCTGGAAAAACTGAATTACCATAAGTAGATTCAGAATCAACTGCTAAGTTATATAAAACGTAACCTTTAGGATAATCAAGTATTCCACCAGAAGCTAAATTTGCCTTATCAACAACACTTCTGGAATAAAATAAACTACCCTCTGGAATAATACTATCATCATTAGAATATTTATCAACAACTTCTCCCTTATTTCTAATGACATTACCTTTTAACATTGCAGGAGGTACTTCCATAATACCAATCATATCATCAGTTATTTGTGTTCCAGGACTAATTGTTTTAATTGCATAAGGAACAGGTACAGGATTAACAGCATTTTTAACCCTCATATTGTATCCAAAATAAATAATTAAAACAGCTAGTATAACACCTAAAACAGTAACAGTATTTTTATTAGTTAATGCTTTTTTTAAATTACCCATTTTTATCTCTCACTTTCTATTATTAATATTCCTTATCAAATGATTTACCATCATAAATCTTAACATCTTGTCTTGAATTATAATTAGTTAAATTATCTTTTTTGTAGTTAGATTCTAATATTGCATCAATATTAGTAGATAACTTAGCAGAAGAACCATTAAATGAAACAGCAGAATCAGAATCTACTTTAACACTTACTTTAGGTGGAACTTCATTTAAATCATAGAAACGAACATCATATTCTCTAGTATTATCAACAGATTCAGCAAATCTTCTTAAAAATGATTCAACAAATTTATCACTATCCATTCTAATAACACCGTTTACACTATAATAATTAAAATCTCTTGCATCAAGCATTGCTGCTTCTGTAGTTTCTTTAACTAAATAATAATCTAATTCACTACCAGTGTTAGCACTTGTAATTAAATTAATTAATACAAATGCCATAGCTGATAGTAAAATAATTCCAACTGATAAAATAGCTTTATTCATAAATTAATTTTCTCCTTTACAATCATCTCTTACATCATTTTTAGAAAAATGATTACAAGCAAGTTTTCTTGTTCTAACAGGTGTAATTATACCTTTACCTCTAAATAAAGGACTTTGATAAGTACGAATTCCATTTTCTACTATGTAAGAATCAGAATCAGAAGCAAAATCACTTAATTTTTTATACTTATTATAATCACGAATCTTTTTTAAATCTTCTTTAGTTAATTTAAATTCATACTCTAAATAATCATCTGAATAAACTTTATCTTTTAAATTTTCAATTCTTTCTTTAATAACACTAGGTTTAACTAAATAATCTGAATTATTTAGATTCTCAGCTTGTCTTGTCCAGTTAAATCCAATATCATCACTACTTCTACTTTGAATAGTCTCTGAATTAGTATTAAATAAATTTCCGTTGTTTACAGATCTCCAAATGAAATCATCTGTTTGTGGATTTGGATTCTTTGTACAAGCTTCTTCAGAACCACTAGTATTATCATCTTTAGAATTCTTTATACTATCTGTAGATTTACCAGATGCGAAGAAACAACCAAGGTCAATATCCCATTTAAAATTATCATTAAATTCTGACCAATCAAAGCCAAAATTTTTAACTGAAGCAGTAATATTATATTTAATACTATCAGTTATTTTTTTATAAACCTTACTATTTGAATTTTCAGGAATCTTTGAACAACCATACTTTTCGTCATCTTCTTTAACTAAAGTATTCGTATACCAATTAAACCAAGTTTCATTTACAGTGCTCGAATTTAATGGTAAACAAAATTTATTAGTTCTGACCCAACCAGAATAATCTTTAGGTCTTTGTGTAGTTCTATCATTATGTTTAAAATCAACATATGAATAAGGTAAATTCCATTCTAATAAGTATTTATTTTCTTCATCTTTATTACCATAGCACTTAGAATAATCATATATAACACTATCATTTCTAAATGGATAAGATCTTTGGCCATCAATTTTATTTGTTAAATAAGTTTCATCTTTATCATTAGTAGCATTTATTTTAACAGTAACTTCCTTAGTATGTTTAGAACATGTTACTGTACCTGTACAACTCTTTATTGTTTCATTATATAATTTCATATCATCATCATATTTTTTTTGATCAAAATAAATAGCAGTACCTAATAGTTCATCAGGACAAGAAACATTATTACCACGATTACCAGATGAATCATATGCTTCCCATGTACAAGTCTCTTTACAGTTGCTAGCTCTTAAGAAACCGTCTCTAGTATAGTAATATTGACCATTGCGCAAAATACCCCAAAAACCATTATATGGATGACCAGCCAAATTAGTAAGAGCACGATAAATACGATCTTTTGTTCTAAAATATGCAGAACCAATAGAACTATATAAATCATCAGTTACAGATTTCCAAACAATTGAATTACCATTCCAATAATAATAACCATTTTTTTTATAATATTCAATAAGATTTCCATTATTATCATAACTAGCATATCTATTAATAATAGAATCTAAATCATTAATCTTAATCTTACAAAAATCACCAGTACATGAAGTTTCATAACCGTCAGGTGATATATCAATTCCTAAATTAGTAACTGAATATGTATCAAAAACATTTGTTAATTTATTAGCTTTATTATTTTTTTGTTTACCATACACTTTTTTGTAACAAGTATTTATACATTTTTGACTGTACTTACCACCATCACATTTATTTACACAATTATCAAATTCTTCACTTGGACCTGCCTGATCTTTTGTTTTTTCACTAATATAATTACAGCTACCAACAACTGAACAACCAGGTATATAGTAATTAGTAATTACCGGTTTAGGAGCTTGCATATTAACATAACCACAAGTAACTTCACTATCAACCTTAACACGATATTGGAAACAAGCTCCAGCTTTTACAGCAACAGGTGCACCATATCTAACAGTTAATTTTTCAGTACATTTCTTTGTACATGTAAATGTTTGGCCCTTAGAACCTGTTTTATTAATTACTACTTTCTCATTAGTATGATAGTATCTTTTTGTATTAGCTTCCAAATAATACTTATCACCATCTAAAGGATTTGTATTATGTTTTTTATCACTAGCCCATGAATCTGACTCAAAACTAGAAGTGCGACTTAATCCATTACGTGCCCAGGGATCACATTTTAAACTAATTTTACCATTATTAACAAGTGTAAAGCCATTAGTATTAACATTATTCATTTTTTCTATATTAGCATCAATCTTTGATTGAGTATCATAAAACTTAAAAAAAGATATAATAGAATTTACTAACTGTAATTCACTAATTGGCTTATCTGATACACTATCACATAATGATATAAAGTCTTTATCATTTAAAACATCAGATTTATGAGGACCAAATAAAGTTAAAGAACTTTTAATATTATTTTTAGCTCTGTCATTGCTTATTGAATTAATAATATCACTATAATTACCATTTTTAAAGCCATTACAAATATTAACAGCTTTTTGATTATTAATTTTAGTTGTTTTAATTGATTGAAAACTTGCTGGAAAAGTAAATTCACAATTAGAATAACTAGCAATTAATGTAAAGACGCAATCTTTATCATTAGGGCAAGTAAATGTCACCTTGTCACCAGCATTTACTGAACCTTTTTCATTAGTTTCATCACCATCAATATACTTTTTAATTTCATAATCAGCATCAACTTTAGGAGAAAAAATTAAGTTTCTACCCTTTTGACTAAACACGTCTTCTTCTGGAGCACAAGCATTTGTTTCAGCATTAACAATACTATAATTACATAAAGTAAAAATACATATTAAGCTAAATAAAACAACCCCTATTCTATGCTTTATTATTTTCATTTTCAACATCTCCCTCTAAAATCTTACTAATTTTTTTATAGTTAGATTTTTTAGTTATTTTATATTTATTTCTAAACTCATTCTTATGAACTAATCTAGCATCTATTTTAAACATATAATCAGAATATTCACCAAACATTCTTGTACATGTTAATAAAGTAATGACCTTATCATCTTTTGATACAGAAACATCATATTTATAAAAACTATCTTTTAATGATTTATTAATATATTTATTTAATTCATCTTTACTAAAACTATTCGAATAATAATCAACATCACTATCATGAACAAATGATATAGAAAATATTTTATAAACATAATCTCTACCATCAATAGTAAACTGAACATATTCATTATCTTTAGCAAAGTCATAATAAACAAAAGAAAGTAATTGTTCAAATCTTGTATGATTTTTATCAGTAATAAGAGGCTGTGAAGAAGAATTTAAAATATTATGTCCTATTACAAACATTCTATTTTCCAATTTTTTACTATTCTTATTAGTCCAAAGAAAATCATCTAAATTAAAAGAATCAACCGAATAATCATCTGAATTATAAATAACCGGATAATTAATATTAGTTCCTTGAACCTTTAACCAACCAACAACATCTGTATCAAACTTTTTCTTATTAACTGTATTATTTACACTCTTAATACCACTTGTAAATATTTTAGGATATAAAATATTTTTAATAGTGAAAAAAGAAAGAATAATTATTACAATAATACACAAAATCAAAGAAAAAACTTTTAATTTTTTCTTTGAATTATTCATCTTTTTCATTAAATCACCTCTATTTAACTATAATATAAGGATTATATAAAGTACCATTTCCACTCTTAATAGTAACGTCATTTTTTAAATAAGTAACCAAACTCACATCATATTCTTCATCATCATAATTAATATAATTTAAATCTCCATTAGAAGAAGTATTAAATGACACATTTTTATTTTTGGAAGAATTAATCATCCAACATCCTTTACAAGAAGTAGAAAATAAATCATAAATATTTGCTGCTGCAATATTAGTTTTATATGTATCTTCTCTCTTATGATCATTATATTTAGCATATTTATTATAAACAGGAACTTTAATATTTTTCTTAGCTAAATAAGAAGTATCTAAATTTTTAGTCATATCATTAGATATAAAATATCCAACATTACCTTTAGTTTTAGGATTATAAATCTTTACTTTAGAATCATTATATTTTGTAGAAATAATACTGTAATTAGAACTTAATATAATCTTTGAAGTACTATCTACATCTTTTTCAATAAATCTCCAAATCGAATTTGAATATCTAATATATTCACCTGTATTAATTGTATTAACTTTATCTCCAGGATTTGCTTTTTTACTTGATTCAAATTTATAAGGACTAGTTATTGTACCATTTCCACCAGTTAATAATATGTTACCTTTAATTGCAATCATAGGATAAATAGCATAATTATAATTATTACCAAGTGAAATAAATCTCTTGCCATAACTATCGCCCACAAAAACATTTTTTGTAATTAAGATTTTATTATCTTTTGTATTAGGTAATATAGTTAATACTCTAGGTGACAAGTAAGAAAAACCATCTTTATCATATGAATTATTATAATCAACAATAGAAGGAATATATACATTTCTTGCTTTTGTATATTTACTACACTTAGTAGTATTTAAATCATTAACTTCACCAGTACAATATTTACTCTTAACTACATATTTTTTAGCAGAATTTGATAAATGATCATAAAAATTATCAGACCAGTTATCTATACCATCATAATCAATATAAGAAATAGCATCATTGCTAACTATTTTGACATTACCATTTTCATCCACACCATATATTCTAAATAACATATTAGAAAACTCAATATAATTATTATTAACATTACCTTTATAAGTATTACCATTATTTGTATCTTTCTTAATAACATTTTTAAGTCTTAATACAACTTTAATATTTCTAGTTTTAACTGTTTTGTTATCTAAACTATCAATAGCAGTATATTTAATCTTATAAGTACCAATTTTATTAGTATTAACCTTACCAGTAATATCAACTTCTTTAGTATTAATTTCACCATCTGTATTATCACTAACTTTTTTAACACCAAGTTCTGTATACTTATCACCTTTATTAATAACTATTGAATCTTTTCCATTAAGCTCAATATTAGGGCCATCATGATCAACTATTGATGAATATATACCACATCTTAAATATGTATAATATTTTAAATTACCAGATTCATTTTTAATTTTAACAAAACTTGAATCAACATTACATAACTTACTAGAAAGGGGCACTTTTAAATCATTTTCAATTAATTTAGCACTATATAAAGTAGAAAGTTTAATAGTTCTAACTCTACTTCCTGTAGGAGCTAATTCACTATTAACTTCTAAATATCTTTTTGCAGCATTTAATAAAACCTTTTCATTATTCTTAAACTTAGCAAATGGATAAATAACAAATAAACATAAACAAAAAATAACTAAAGCAAAAATAATAATTAATTTTAAATTTTTCTTTATCTTCTCTAATTTCATAAATATCTCCCTTATTTTAAAACATAAACATATTTTTTGTTTCTAATAGTAATATTAATTTTAATAGACTCTGAACTAACTAACTCATCTGGAACATAAGTATATAAATACTTTCCATAATAATTTGTTTCAATTGGATTTTCAACTGCTATTTTCCTGTTACTACCTTTACTATCTTTATATACAATTTTACCATATTTAGATAAAATGTCAATCAATTCTTTACCATCAGAGTAATCAGATGAAAAAGAAATTTTCATAATCTTTTTACCAGGTATACTATTAACATTTAATTCAGAAACTTTACATTCATCAAATGTACAAACATTCTTATAATAACTTGCATTATCACCAAAAACATAATCTCTTAAAGTAAAATCATAATCATCATCAAGTAAACCAAAAGAAATATTTTCATTCATTTTTTTCTCTTTTTGTTTAATTATTTTAGATACATCTTTAACTTTAATCTTAATTTTTCTAAGTTGTGTCATATTAAATCCATTAATTTCTTGATAATATAATACAAACTTATCATTTTCTAAATCTTTAGAAACTTTATAAATTAAAGTAAATTTAGATGTTTGACCACTTCTTAGTGTAAAATTATCAACTATATTATCAAAATCTTCAAAATCAGTCGCATAATTATCAGAAGTATAAGTATATGAATCTACGCCATTTTTAATATGGAATTTATTAAAGTCAACTTCTCGATCATCATTAATAAGATTTTTAATATTAACTTCTAGTATTAAAAACTTATTATTATGATCAATTACATTTCCTGTATAATCTTTATCTGTAATATATGCATTACTAATATTAATTAAAAAATTATTAGATTGAAAATCCTGTCCTTGTTTATAAACCTTATTAATAATAAATATATTTCTGTAAATTAAAAATGAAATAAATAATAAACCTATAAATAACGAAAAACTAATTTTAAATTTATGTTCTTTATATACATAAGTTAAATTTCTAAATAATCTTTTAATACTTCTTTTAATAGAATGTTTATCAAATTCAAAGTTAATTTCAATCTCTTCTCTATCTTCACTACTAAGATCCAAATATTCTTTATCATTTTGAAAACTGAATTTGGAAAGATCAAGTCCAATAATTCTAACAAGTAAAAATACAAATACTGGATAATTTAAGAAATATGTTATAAAAAATAAATCTCTAAGCGCTCTTATATTTGTTGTATCAGACATATTTCCTGTATAACCAGTAAAAAAGTTATATGTAAATATACAAGTTAAGCCAAATAATAAATAAGTTCCAATTGGAAGTATATATAACTTCCAAGGTTTTTTCTTATATCTTAAAAGAAATAATAAAACTCCAAACAAGAAAAAAAGTAAAAATAAATCCAGTACAAGCCATATATTAATATACTTACTAATTGGATCACTTATTTGATCATAAGTTTGAAACTCCATAAATTGTCTTACAAAGTCTCTTAAAGTTATATTAATATAAAATATAAATACAGATAATATTAATAAAGCAATATGAATCTTACGAAAATGTTTTATTAAAAATGCATAAGGTTTTCTAATAATCATATTAAACACTCCTATTTTATTCTTATTTAATTATAAAACAAAAAGGTAAAAAAAAAAAGACTAACGTCTAATATTTTTTAAGTTTAAATTCTAAATATCCATACAATTTATAAGTTTTAAAAGACTTAGTATAATACCTAGTATTTTTTAAAATAGATAAGTAATAATTACTTTTAAAATCATCTTTAAAATCCAAAAAATTATACTTTTTATTATTAAATTTAACAATAATTGCATTACTATAAAAATAATCATATCCAAGTTTAATTAACTTATCGCTAGATTCACTCACATCACATACTTCTCCATCAAATATATCTTTTAATATGTACTGATCAAAATCATAAATACTATCATAACTACTATTATATTTATTATTATAATAATCTAAATAATAAGAATCTAAACTAGTATAACCATTATCTTTAAGTTTAGAATTTATCATATTTTCATCAAGTAAATTACAAGAAAATTCTTTTTTAAAAAGACTTTTTATTGCATCATTATAACTTCTATTAAAGTAGTATTCTCTATATATTTTACTATTATTACTAACAAGTCCAGTATCATGTATATATTTAGTATATCTATTTAAATCATCAGGCATAATCTTAAGTGTTTGCCTCTTATACTTGTATTTATATTTTGATAAATTATTTATATTTATTCTAATATCTAATTTATTAATATCAGTATTAATTAAACTATCATTAACTAATTCAAATATATGAGGAACAAGTACAATTTCTTTTTTATTATAATTCTTATTTATAATAAATTTAACTTTTATTAATCTTTTATTCTTATTAAAAGTTATTTTCTCATCAATACCTCGACTTGTATTAGAATATCCATATGTAATTGTATAACTAAATAAATATAATAATATTAGTAAATAAAATAATTTCTTCATAAAAATCTCCAAAAAAAAACTTATAAATTAATTATAAGTTTAATAACATAAATATTTTGTCGAATAATTATTTAATAGCTGTAATTTCAACTTCATAAGAACCATTTGGAGAATTAACAGTAACCACATCTCCTACTTTATGATTAAATAAAGCTTGTGCAATTGGACTTTCATTAGAAATTCTACTTTCAAATGGATCAGCTTCTTGACTTCCAACTATCTTGTATTCATCTTCATCGTCATCATCTACATATTTAATTGAAACTGTATTTCCGATTCCAACAAAATCAGTAGAAACTTTAGAAATAATTGAAACATTCTCAAGCATTTTTTCGATTTGTTTAATACGTCCTTCAATTTCAGCTTGTTCATTACGAGCAGCATCATATTCTGCATTTTCTGATAAATCACCTAAGCTTCTAGCTTCTTTAATAGCTTGAACATTTTCTGGTCTTCTAACATTTATTAAATTATCTAATTCTTCTTTTAATGAATCTAACCCTTCTTGAGTTAAATATACTGTATTATCTTTTTTACTAGCCATAATATCACCTCATAATCATAATAACGTTTTAAATTTTACTATATAAAAACCTGTTTGTCAATTACTTTTTATATTTTGGTTTTTTTGAATTAAACATTTCAGCTCTAGTATTTAAATATAGATTAAATTTATTAAATGAATAATTTTCAAGATAACCAGGTAAACTAGGATTAGAACCTTTATTCTTATCAAATTCTAGTTTATTTAAATCATTTAAATCAGATTTATTGATACATAAAGTACCTTCAAAAAAATTAATATCTTGTTTAGCTCTTTTAGCAGAAAATTCATCAAATACATATTTTAACTCATCTGATGAATAACTAAATACGTTAACATTAACGTTAGATATTAATTCTCTAACAGTATCTTTGTCACTATCATGTTCAACAATAATTAAATCAACAGGATTAGCTTGTATAATACTATTGATATCAGAAACCTCATATAAATTTACTTTGTATAAATTTTTCATATTATATACCCCCTCAAAGTGACCAAATTATATCATATATTTTTTTTTTTGTCAACTATATCTTTTAATTTCACTGAAAAAGAACTCATCAGTCATCCCAGCAATAAAATCAATAACTTTTCTTTTATCACAAGTATTGTCTAAATATCTATCAGATTGATGATTTAAAAATATAGTATAAATATAATTATCTGTATCTTTATTTTTAATCGCATCTAAATATACATTATAAATATTATTCATACCTTTTCTATAATATTCTATTTCATCACTACCCATACTTTTACTATAAATATACTCATAATTATATTTCTTTAGCTTATTTAATGCTTCAAAAATTTCTTTACTCATCATAATATATGGTTTATCTAAACTATTATGAATAATATCTAATATAATATTATTAACTATATCATGATTATTATTCCCAAGTACTTTAGTAATATCTTCAGGTAGATCACATCGATCAAGTAATCCTAAGTTAATTGCATCTTCAATATCTCTTCCAATATATCCAATAATATCACTTATTCTAACTACACATCCTTCTAAAGTCATAGGTCTATTTTTATTAAATGATTCTTTATCCACATAACTTTCTTTATATTCTCTAATAAATTCAGCTTTATCTTTTCTTTGAACTTCATATTTATTTGAAAGCATTTCTCCATTATGACACATAATTCCATCTAAAGTCTGAACAGCTAAATCAAGACCATTTCCATTATTTTCAACTTCCATGTAATATCTAACGCCTTGAATATTATGCATAAAATTTTCACCAAGTTCTCTTTTAGATATTTCATTTAAGAATGCTTCACCTGTATGGCCTAAAGGAGTATGTCCAATATCATGTCCAAGTGCAATAGCTTCAATTAAATCAGTATTTAGACGAAGAGCCCTTCCAATTGTTCTTGCAATTTTACTAACAAGTTGAACATGCACCATTCTCTTAGATATATGATCATTCATTTTAAATGAATAAACCTGTGTTTTACCTTCATATCTAGTATAACTAAGTGAATGAATAATTCTATCAACATCTCTAAAAAAGATTGGTCTTAAATCTTCTTCTAAGTAACTCATTCTAAATCCATCACAGCTTTTAGTAGCATATTCACTAAAGAATTCTTCTCCTAGTAAAAAGTTCTTCTTCGCAGTCTTAATAATTTCATCCATTACTATTCAACAACCTTTCTAATCATAGAATACTTAACTATAGAAATATCACTATCTAAATATAAGTAATATACTTCGTCTGGATGACGAGCAACATCCTCTTCTACCATGTCTTTATTATATAGTTTAGTAACTTTAAATTCTACCTCATCACCATTAGGTGAGAATAATAAGACTGTATCACCTACTTCAAAATAATTTCTTTCAAGTATTTTAACTAAATGTTTATTCTTATCATATTCAAGTACTTGACCTAAATAATCTTGATTAGATACTTCTACTCTACCTGTGTAATATTGATCATTCTTATCAGCTTCTTTAAGATAGTAATGAGTAGATACATCCCTATTTGCAACACGTGATAATGTTTTTTCATAATTTTCCATCTTTTCATCTGTTAAAGTCCCATCATAATAAGAATCAATTAACTTACGATAAGTACCAATAACAGTTGCTAAATAATATAAGGATCTCATTCTTCCTTCGACTTTAAAACTTCTAGCTCCAGATTCTATTAAATTAGGTATTAATCTAGCCATATTTAAATCTTTAGTAGCCATAGTAAATTCTAAATTCTTATCTGTATTAAAACTAAATCTACAAACTTGACTACATCCACCTCTATTAGCATCACGATTAGTTACATAATTAGAAAGAGCACACCTACCAGAATAACAAGTACACATCGCACCATGAATAAATACTTCTAAATCTATATCTACTTTTTCAGATATTTCTTTAATTTCTTTAATAGATACTTCTCTAGCAAGAACTACCCTATCACATCCTTCTTCTTTATAGTACTCAATAGCTTTAATATTAGAAGTAGAAGCTTGTGTTGAAACATGAACTTCAACTTCAGGATGTTTAGATTTAATATATGAAATAATAAAAGGATCACTAACAATAAAAGCATCAATTCCAGCATCACAAACATCATCTATATATTCATATACACCATCAATATCTTCATTATGAAAAACAATATTTAAAGTTAAATGAACCTTTTTACCAAGTTTATGTGCAAATTCACAACCTTCACGAATTTCATCTAACGAAAAATTAGTAGCATTAGCTCTTAAAGAATATTTTTTACCACCAATAAAAACAGCATCCGCACCATATAATAATGTAACTTTTAATCTCTCTAAATCTCCCGCAGGAGATAATAATTCAACTTTTCTCATATTACTTCACCTTATAGATAGACTTTTTAAATAAAAAGTTTGTCTCCTCTCCAATGATATCTTTATATTTATCTAAATCATTAGATACAAGTCCAGAATTAATATAATTAACTGTATCAGAAATAACATCTAAAAATAATTCATGTTCAATCCCAAACTCTCCAAATACTAAATATGGAAAACTATTATTATATAAAGTCTTAATAGAAGAAAGACAATTAAGTACTTTATCTAAATAAAATACAGTACCACTCTTCTCTTCTAATAATTTATAATTTTCATGACTTACTTTCTCATTAATTTCTAATTTACTAGTTTTTTCCAAATTAAAGTTATCTTCAAAATTACTAATTAGCTTACGTCTAGTATATGCAACATTACTAAGTCCAAATATATATACAAATGGAGTAATTTCGCTCTTTTCATTAATTTCTAATACTTCATCTAATGTAATCTCTTTAGATAAATATACGTATTTAACACCCTTATCATGATAATAATTACAAGTATTATAATTAGTAGTCATATGCTCTTGACCCCAAACTAAATCAAAAGAATAATTATTATCTCTTTTTAATTTTAAAATAGCAATATCATAAAAAATAACACCCTTAATATTAATATCATTAAGCTTATTTAGCATATCTTCCAAATCTATTAAATCACTATTAAAAAAGTTCTTATTCATAGATACAAATACTTCGGTATTATAATCTATGGTAATATTCTTAATCTCATCATAACTAAAATATACACTTGATCCAACACTAAAACCCTCAAGTGATAAAATAAATCCATTAATACCTTTATCAATATATGATTTAATATCTTTTGTTGCAACTTCACAAAGTATATTCATTTAAATCACCTCACAAAGATTATATATCAAAAAAAAAAAAAAAGAAACTTATTATTTCTTTCTTACACTAACTGCAACTCCATCTCCTACGTTGTGAAATCTAGTTACATAGTCTTCATTATTTTCTAAAAACACTTTATAGTTTTTAACTTTTCTAACTAATGCTCTTAAGTCTTTACTTTTAATTTCACCTTCATCTTTAAATACTAATCCATGAAAGTTCATATTATCAGTAATAATTGACCCATCCTCATTTAAATTCTTAGAAAACATTTCAAAGAATTTTTGATTTTGACTCTTAGCAGCATCTATAAATACTAAATCAAATTTACCATCTATTTTAACATCTAATGCATCATGATAAATTAAAGTAATTTTATCTTCTAATTTAAACTTCTTAATATTTTTTAATGCTTCTATATATCTTTTTTCATCTCTTTCGATAGTTGTAACTTTAACATTTGGTTGAGATAAACACATCATAATAGCTGAAAAACCAATAGCAGTTCCAATTTCTAATATATTATGTATATTATTTTTAATAATATATGTAGTCAAAAAATTAATTCCTTCATCTTGCATAATAGGAACATTATTTTCATCAGCATAATCTCTAATTTCCTTTATCATGGCATAATAATTTACCATATCCAGTCACCTCTTGCTTTTATTTCACTAACAATTTTCTCATGCTCACTAATTGTCTTCGAATAATAAATTTTTCCCTTTTTATCCGCAACAAAATAATAATAATCATTACTACTAGGATTAATACTAGCCTCTATAGCAGACAAACTAAAATTACAAATTGGTCCAATTGGAAGCTTACCTCCCATATTACTAGCTCTAGTATTATATGGATTAATAGTAGCAAATTGTGCAGTAGTTAAATCACTTGTCATAGGATATTGTAGTGCATAATAAGTAGTAACATCACTACCTAAATTCATATTAGCTTTAAGTCTATTATTAAATACACCTACAATCATCTTACGATTAGTAGTATTAGTACCTTCAAGTTCAACAATAGATGCCATAGTAATATAATTATGAATCGAACCTGTCATACTATTTTTATATTTAGATAATACTTTATCTGTTTGATCAAGCATAACTTCAACAATTTTTTTAATAGATACATCTTTATCACTAAATTGATAAGTATCTGGTGCTAAATAACCCTCTAGTGGATAATAAATATCTTCATTTAATATTTCACTAGTCAAAAACCAATATTTATTAATTAACTCATTAATATAAACTTTATCATTTAAAGTACTAATAACTTCTTCATAAGTATGATTAGTATTATTGCTAATTTCTAATGCATAATCAGTTATTCTTTCTCCCTCTTTAAAAGTAATTTTAATATTATTTTCGTTATAATTATTTCCATTATTAAGTACTGAAACTATCTCTTTTAAATTCATACTTCTATTAAAAGTATATGTAGAAGCTTTTAAAGAATTTAATCTATGAAATTTAACGTAGAAAAAGAAGTAAGCTTCACTTCTAATTAAATTATCTTTCTTTAAAGTATCTGCAATATTCTTAGTACCAGTACCACTCTTAATAACAACTTCAATATCCTTTTTATCACTAGAGTCTACTGGTAAACAAAAAATAAAATTAATAATTCCAAATAAAATTAATAATATTATGAAAACAATAAAAGTTATTAATAAAATACGAGGTCCTTTTTTTAATTTTAATTTTGTCAATTACTTCCCCTCCAAAAACAAACAATTACTGTTCATCATCACTATCCTTTTTTTGTATTTCTTCTTGTAAAGTACTTAAAATAGTCTCAATTACTTTCCATTCTTTTTCAGTAGTAATTGGATCTAATCTACTATCTTCTTCTTCTGGATAATAAATTGATGCAAAAACTCTAACATTACCAGTCTCATCAACACTATTATCAGTATACACTATATAATTTTTATTTGTTTCTTCACTTTCAAATGTAAATAAAACATCATAAAATACTTCTTTTCCTTCTTCTGTCATCATTGAAAATCTATTCTTTTTCATTCTTTATCTCCTATCTAAATAACTTTGTAATATAATTGTAGCAGCTAAAGAGTCAACAACTTTCTTTCTATTTTTTCTAGAAGTTCCACCCTTTATTAAAACATCTGTAGCTTGTTTTGTAGTTAATCTCTCATCCTGTAATATAACTGGAATATCAAGAAGTTTTTCTAATTCTTCTTTGAATTTAATAGAAAGTTCTCCTTTAGGACCAACCGTATTATTCATATTTTTTGGATAGCCTAAAATAATAGTTTCTATTTTATTCTCATTAACTAACTTATTAACTTCACCAAGTAAAAACTTATAATCTTCATTATGCCTAATTGTTCCATGACTACTCGCAATAATACCTAAACTATCACTCATAGCAACACCTAGCGTACGACTGCCTAAATCAAGTCCTAAGTAACGCATAATTAAATACCTTTAAAATTTCTAAGTAATACTTCTATAATCTTTTCACGATCAATTTCTTGAATCTTACCTCTAGCATTTTTATAACTAGAAATATAACCAGGATCACCACTAATTAAATAACCAACGATTTGATTAGTTGAATCATATCCTCTTTCATCAAGCGCATCACTAACATAATTAATAATTTCATGAATTTCTTGTGTGTTTATATCTTTAATTGAAAATAAACTTGTTTTATCAGACATATAATCACCTCTCTACAATATAATAACTATAATAATTTTAACACTAACAAAATATAATTACAATAAATTTATTATTTACTTGCATAAACAAAAGTCATAAAAATAACAAATAATAAGAAAAGTAAACTAATAATTAAACCATTAAATCTTTCAAAAGTACTTCCCTTATCTTTAACTCCTAAACCAGTAGAAATAATAAATCCACCAAGTAAGCCACCAATATGTGCAAAGTTATCTACACCAGTTAAAATAAATCCAAGAATTAAGTTCATAATAATAAGTGGTATAATTTGACTTTTAACTACATTTCCTAAATATACTCTGTAATAATAACCAAAATAAACAAGTGAACCAAGTAAACCAAATATCGCACCAGATGCTCCAATAGATGCTGCATTTTGATTAAATAAAATAGAAAATAAAGATCCACATAATCCACTAAAAAAATATATTAACAAATATTTAAATTTACCATAAAAGCTCTCTATTTGAGTACCAATAACATATAAAGAATAACAATTAAATGCTAAATGAATTATATTTCCATGTAAAAATATACCTGTAATAAGTCTATAATATTCACCCGCTCTAATATCTGGTCCATATATACAAAATTTATTAATAATACTATTATAACTACCAAACATAATAGGAATAATATATAAAAGAATATTAATAGCAATTAATAAATAGGTAATCATTGGAAACTTACTACTAAATACTTTTTCAATCTTAGATGCATCACGTTTATTATGTTCATTAATATCATAAGTTATTTTATTAAATAATTCTACTCCCTCTTCATTATAAATTAAACCATTTTTAATATCAGGAAATTCCTCTTTAACAACTTTATCTTTTATTACATCATCTATATCATTAACTCTAACCCATTTAATATCCTTATAAGAATTATCTCTTGTAATATTCTCCCCTAAATCTAAAAATAAACTTAAAGTATGTATATTAAATGACAAAGTCTTTCTCTTAATCTTTTTTATTATTCTTCTAGTTTTAAATATATCAAAATCAAATTGCTCATCATTATGAATATATCCAGATACAATTCTAATCACTTTATAATCTTCATCTAAGTTTTCAAGCCAAATCTCATTATCTATTCCTTGAATAATAATAGGATCATAATTCTTTTCAATAATAAAATAATGAAGTAATTTCATAATCATAATGTTTTTCTTATCTAAAAAAGATTCATTATCCATATTAACACCTCCTAAAACAATAATATTATTATACAATAAATCATAAAATATTAAAAGAGGTGATAAACATCAAAAAAATATTGAAGTTTTTAATTATTCTAATGCCATGGTTTATAACTAGTCTAATAAAAATAGATTATTCTTATTATGATTCTATTAGACTTCCATTCTTCTCTCCTCCAAGAATATTCTATCCAGTAGCTTGGACAGTAAACTATATTTTAATATCTATAAGTATTTATCAAATATTAAGTATAGAAAAAAATAAAAAGTATCTAAAAATACTTTTATTAAATTATTTATGTAATCAGTCTTTCCAAATAACATTCTTCTTATTAAAAAATCAATTTCTTGGTTTCGTATCATGTATTACTACATTTATAACAACACTATTTCTATACCAAGAAACTGAAAGTATAAATGAAAAAAGTACAAAGTATCTAGATCCTTATGTACTCCTATCACTATTTGCAACAAT
The DNA here is from genome assembly GCA_902801525.1 of uncultured Erysipelotrichaceae bacterium. GTDB lineage: Bacteria > Bacillota_I > Bacilli_A > RF39 > UBA660 > RUG14670. The sequence continues at coordinate 45,970 of CADCIN010000006.1, forward strand.
TCTATCATTAACTATATATGTACTAAATAAATAATACTATTGGTTAATAATATTAACTATTTCATTAATAACAAGTTTACTCTCTTTTGATGGAAAAAGCATAAAATTATGTTGCATGTTTTTAAATTCATAAAAATTATATTTAATCTTTTCTTTATCCAATTTACTAACTACTTTGTGACAATCCGGATTAAATATTTCACATCCAGAAGTAAAAATACTAAGTAATCCAATATTATTAAAATCTCCATATATAGGACTAACTAAATAATTATTAGGATCAGCATCACTCCAAATATTAGCTACATAACTAATACCAGTAGTAGACAAACACCTGTCAATTTTTTCATAGTTGTTAATTTTAGAATTAGTAAATGTATAATCCATACAAGGAGATATTATAATTATATTATGAGGACACATCTTCTTATTATCTCGTAAATACATAGAAAAACTAATTGCCATACTACCACCACAAGAATCACCAATAAAATGAATATTATCAGTATTTTTTAAAATTTTTTCATATAAATCATCTAATAATTCAAAACACTTTTTATAATTATTTCTGGGACTTAAAGGATAAACTGAAAATACTAAAGTGGAATCAGTAAGTATAGAAATCTTTTTCATAAAATTTAATTGATATCTATTAGCTTCACTAATAAAACTACCACCGTGTAAATAAAGAATAACTCTTCTATTTTTCAGGTTTAAATTGCCATTAAAAGTATAAATATTCATACCATTATATTCTAAGAATTTAAATCCCATTTTTCTAGGTAAATTATAAATAATTTTAGTACTAAGTTTTTTAATATATTTAGAAGTATTACGAGTAGAAATAAAATTTTTCTTTAAATTTAAAAATCTAAATATTATATTATTAAATCTTCCACTAATAGATACTCTGTCATAATATTTTTTCATAAAAGTCACACCCTACGTTAATGATTATACAAAAAAACAAAAAAACAGTAAAGTTTATTTAAAAATTACTGTTTTTTAATTCCTCTAATTTATCTAAAAATTCTTTAGGAGCCTCTTGTTCAAAGAATAGTTCTTCACCAGTTCTAGGATGTTTAAATCTAATACTTTTTGAATGAAGCATTTGACCAAAATCAGTGCATTTACCCTTTCCATATAAAGGATCATTAACAATAGGATAACCAATATAAGCCATATGAACTCTAATTTGATGAGTACGTCCAGTCTCTAATACACATTCAATTAATGTATTTTCCTTAAATCTTTCTAAAACACTAAAATGTGTAACTGCATTACGACTGTTTTGGGCAGTAACAGCCATCTTTTGTCTATTATTAAAATCTCTTCCAATAGGTGCATCAATTGTACCAGAATCATTCTTTATTACTCCAGTAACTATAGCTAAGTAGTGTCTATCTACCCTTTTTTCAGAAATCATACTAGAAAGTTTTTCAAGAGTAAAATCATTCTTTGCAACTAACATTAAACCACTAGTATCTTTATCTAGTCTATGTACAATACCAGGTCTAAAACTATCTCCGCAAGACAAATTATATTTATATATTAATGCATTAACTAAAGTACCAGTATAATGACCAGGTGCAGGATGTACGACCATACCAGAAGGTTTATTAATAACTATTAAATCATCATCTTCATAAACTATATCTAAAGGTATATCCTCGCCTTCTATATTAATAGAATAATCTAAGTCATCATTAACAACAATTTTATCACCTACATGAACTAGATATTTAACAGGTTTAATTTCACCATTAACTGTAACTAATCCATCTTTAATTAATTTTTGTACTTTACTACGTGAAAGTTCAAGTTTATTAGCCAAATAAACATCTAATCTTTCATTTTCTAATTCTATTTCTATCATTACTCTTCCTCCAAATTATAAATTCTCTAATTATTAATAAAATAACACCAACTACAATACATATATCTGCTAAATTAAATACTGGAAAATCATACCCAAATATTTTAAATGCTAAATAGTCAATAACCCCATCATATAATAATCTATCTATTAAATTACCAAGTATTCCAGCAATTATCATACCATAGTATACTATTAAATGTTTATCTTTTATATTTTCTTTAGTTATATATCTATCAATAATAAATAATATTATAAAACTAATTAATATAAGAAATATTCTTTGTCCCTCAAGTATAGAAAATGCTGCACCTTTATTTTCTATATAAAATATAGAGAAAAAGTTAGGAATTACTTTAATTTGATCAAGTAAATTCATTTTAGTTTTAATAAACAATTTAATAATTTGATCAAATATCAAAAAAAGTGCAGTCATACTATATATCTTTTCTTTATTCTTCATTTAATTTTTTTATCCTTTCCACAATAATTTGAATATCACTATATCTTTTTTCAACAGACCCACTAACTTTAAATATATCTCCACGTTTAATATCAGAATATAAATTATAAGTCTTTGGAAACATAGTAAATTCAATGCTACCAGTTTCATCACTACCAGTTATAAAAGCCATCTTATCTCCCTTTTTTGTATTAATAATTTTAACTTTTTCAGTAAAAACTAATACATCTACTCTTTTAGATAAGTATTTAGAAACATCTCTAATAAGTATACAGTTATCATTATCTTTTTTATACATAGTAGTTGGATGACTAGATAAATAGAAACCAAATACATTAAATTCTTTCTCTAAAATAAATTCTTGTGAATATTCAGTCTCCCTTTCTATCTCAGGTCTCATAACTAAAGAAGGATCAATATCTTTAGTAAGATCTGCATAATTTAGCAAACTATCTAAATTATTAATTAATGTTTGTCTAGAATACTTAAATTCATCAAATACACCAGCATAAATAAGTGTCTCAAAATTGTTCTTAGTAACACCCTCTATACTAAGTCTGCTAAATGTATCAAAGATATCTACAAATAATTTATCTCCTCTAGCTTTAATAATAGAACTAGTAAGAACTCCACCAATAGATTTAATATTAGAAAATGGATAAATAATTTTTCCATTATAAACTTCGTATTTATCACTGCTATAATTTATACTAGGTTTAACAATATCTAATTTGATAGATTTAGCTTCCATAATATATTCCTGTGTCTTATTAATACTACCAATAGAATTAGTAAGTAAATTAGCAAAAAAGTATAATGGATAATGACACTTTAAATAAGCCATTTTATACGCAATTATTGAGTATGCAACTGAATGTGATTTATTAAAACCATAACCTGCAAAATTTAGTATCAAAGAAAATATCTTCATAGCCTGATTCTCATCATGTCCAAGCTTAATTGCTCCCTTTACAAATTTTTCTTCTTCATTTTTTAATAAATCAACTTTCTTTTTAGACATAGCACGTCTTAAAATATCAGCTTCTCCTAAGCTATAACCTGCATAAATAGATGCAGTCTGCATAATTTGTTCCTGATAAATAAGTATACCATAAGTATCAGCTAATATATTTTTTAAACCATCATCTAAGTAGTGTACTTCTTCTCTTCCAAACTTTCTCTCAATATATGAATCAATACTAACATTAGCACCAGGTCTATAAAGTGCAATAGCTGCTACTATATCTTCAAATGAATTAGGCATAAGTCTCTTTAAAAAGTTTCTCATACCCATAGATTCAAATTGAAATATTCCACATGTATTCGCATCACTAAATATTTTAAAAGTATCTGGATCATCAAGTGGAATATTAGAAAAATTAATCTTATCTTTATCATCTAAATCTTTATTAATAAAACTAATAATATTACTAATCATAGTTAAATTTTTAAGTCCTAAAAAGTCCATTTTTAAAAGACCTAAATCTTCAAGATATTCAGCTGAATAACTAGTTAAATAAATATTATCACCCATAGTAAGAGGAACAACTTCATCTAAATCAATTTGACTCATTACTATACCTGCAGCATGTGATGAAGTATGTCTAGGAAATCCTTCTATTTTACAAGAGATAGAAAATAACTTCTTAAGAGAAATATCACTATCAATCATAGTTTTAAAAGATAAATTATTGTTATATATATCTTTTAATTTATCATGAGTCATCGCCGGAATATAATGACTTAAATTGTCTATCTTATAAGAAGGAATATTAAGAATTCTGCCAACATCTCTAATAACTTGTTTAGCACCAAGAGTACCAAAAGTAACTATACCAGCTACTCTTTTATTCCCATATTTATTTCTAACATATGAAATAACTTCATCTCTTCTAGAATCAGGAAAATCAGAATCTATATCTGGCATAGTAACTCTTTCAGGATTTAAAAATCTTTCAAATAATAAATTATATTTTAAAGGATCAATATCCGTAATCCCTAGTGTAAAAGATACTAAACTACCAGCCGCACTACCTCTTCCTGGACCAACTAAAATACCATTTTTCTTAGCAAATTTAATAAAGTCATAAACAACTAAAAAATAATTAGAAAATCCCATTTTTGTAATAATATTAAGTTCATGACTAAGTCTATTTTTATAATAATCAGGAACATTCCCACCAAGTCTTTTATTAAGACCTACTTTACAAAGTTCAAATAAATACTTGTCAGGATCTTCACACTCATAAATAGGAAGTAAATTACGATTCTTAGGAAATTCAATATTACACATATCACTAATAATCATTGAATTATTAATTCCAACATTATCAGTTAAACTATTTATATTACTAATATTTAAACTATGATTATATATATCATAATTGCATTCATCAGAAACACTCTTACCATCTCTAATATAATATAAATAAGTTAATGTATCAAAATCATCATTATTAATATATAAATTTTCTCTAAAAAATACTCTTTTAAATTGACTCTTATTTAAAATATCCATCTCTAAAGAATCAGAATAACCCACATATAAGTTGGAGTATATATTTGAAAAGTTTTCATAATAGTCTCTTGATTTAAATGGTAAAATACATACTAAATCATTTGAATATTTCTTAATTTCATCTATTTTAATTAATCTTTCATTTTGTATTGTAGAAAGTTTCAGTAAATTCTTATACCCGTCATAATTCTTAGCATATAAATTAAATGAATATTCTTCTAAAATAACTCTAAGACCAATAATAGACTTAATATTATTATCATTACATAATTTAATAAAAGGCATTACACCATACATATTACTATCACAAAGACCGATACTAGTAATCTTATTATCTTTAGCATATGAAACCAAATCAGATATTTTAATTAAACTAGAAAGCAATGTATAATTACTTTTATTATTTAATGGAATATACATAATAAGATCACCTCTTTCATGAATATTTTATCATAAAATAATGGAAATATGTAGGTTTTGTTTGACTTTCTATAATATTTATGATAAAGTTAAAAAGCGAATGAAAAAACCGAAGGAGGGATAAATATGGCAAGAAACATTTCTGAAAGAAAACCAAATGTAAAAAACGAAAGATCCCATGCCCTAAATACTACTAAGAGAAAACAAGGATTAAATCTTCAAGTAGTAAGATTAGAAGATGGAACTAGAGTTAGAATGTCAATGAAAGACAAAAGAACATTATTAAAGAATCAACAAGCTGCATAATAAAAAATCATTTAAATAAATGATTTTTTTTATTTATATATAAGTTTAATTTTATTACTTATCACATAGGTAACCGGCAAAGGTTACTTTTTCTTTTACTGAATCATAATTTTCATTTTTAGTATAATTAACATTAGTAAATGAATTAGAAATATGTTCAGGAGTTAAAGTATTAACATCAAATTTCGAAAAATCCACAGTTAATGTTGAATTAAATCCTGTATCTACAATATCAGATTTAATTTCATAACCATTAATAGTTGAACCTTCTAACTTCTTGAACAAATTATAATAATTAGTAACATTCAAAGTACCTTGTTCATTACCAGTAGTTGGAATCATATGTAATGTTTTAGTGTATTTACTTAATTTACTATTAATAAAATAGAAAGAAATAGCAGTATTTGAATCAGTACCATCACTAGCACCATTACTGGTAACACTACAATTTAATTCTATAGAACTAACTTCATCACTAGTATTATCTTGAGAAACACTAGAAATATTTGAATTAACGTTTTCTCCATCTACAAAGTTCATAATCGTAGGATAAATAAGTCCCATTGTAATTGAAAAAATTCCTGCAATTGTAAGTAAAATAATAGGTTTCTTATTAGCTTTAGCCTCATACATAGCTACCTCTTCTACTTCATTATAATTTAATACTTTTGAAGTAGGATCAGCTATCTCTACTACATTACTATTAGCAGAATATTTATCTACATTATTATCATTTATTTCACTAGTATTTGTTATATTATTATTTGGCCTTAAAGCATTTTCTTTCGTACCAGCAGTAACATTATTTATTTCATCAACATTGACAACTTGTGCTTCTTCATTTTTTTGTTGATTCATATTATCAACCCCATTCTACATTAATTATAATAAATTTACTAAAAAAAGGCAAATAAAAAACAACTATTTTAGTTGTTTTTTCTTGAATCAAATTTCTTACGTTCTTCAGTATTAAGTATTTTCTTACGTATTCTAATATTATTAGGTGTAACTTCAACTAATTCATCAGAATTAATATAATCAAGTGCATATTCTAAAGTAATTGGTCTAGGTCTCTTTAATACAACAGTATGATCAGATCCAGAAGCACGTGTATTTGTTAATTGCTTACCTTTAACAACATTAACAGCTAAATCATTATCACGATTACATTCCCCAATAACCATACCTTCATATACTTCAGTACCAGGCTCAATAAACATTGTACCACGATCTTCTAAGTTACCAATTGAATAAGCAGTTGATGCACCATTTTCCATAGAAACTAAAACACCAAGTTTTCTTTCACCAATGTCAACACTTTCATATGGCATATAATCTTTAAATGTATGATTCATAATACCATATCCACGAGTAAGTGTCATAAATTCTGTAGAGAAACCAATTAATCCACGAGATGGAATTGTATAAAGTAATCTAACTTGACCTTCAAAATTAGTCATATTTTCCATTTTTCCACCACGAATACCAAGTTGTTCAATAACACTACCTACAGAGTCTTCTGGAACTTCAATTTGTAATTCCTCATATGGCTCACATTTAACTCCATCTATTTCTTTAATAATAACTGTTGGCTTAGAAACTTCAAGTTCAAATCCTTCACGTCTCATATTTTCAATTAAAATACCTAAGTGAAGCTCTCCACGCCCACTTACTAAGAAAGATTCATTAGAGGCTTGTTCAACTTTTAAACTAACATCTTTTTGTGTTTCACGAATTAATCTTTCCTCAATTTTTCGTGCAGTAACAATCTTACCATCTTTACCAACAAATGGAGATGAATTTGTACCAAAAGTCATTTGAAGAGTTGGTTCGTCAATATGAAGTTGTGGAAGAGGAAGTACATTACTACTATCACAAACTGTTTCTCCTACTGAAATATCAGCAAGACCAGCAATTGCAATAACATCTCCAGCTTCTGCTTCATTAATTTCTACTCTATTATATCCATAGAAACCAAATAATTTTTGAATTCTAAATTGTTTTGTAGAACCATCTAATCTACAACATGTAACCATTTCTCCAGTTTTAATTTTACCATTATGAACACGTCCAATACCAATTCTTCCAACAAAATCATTATAATCTAATAATGCTGGTTGGAATTGTAACGGAGCATCAATATCACCTTTTGGTGCAGGAATTTCCTCTAAAATAGAATCAAGTAAAGGATCAAATCCTTCTTTTTGAGTACTTAAATCGTCGCTTAATGAACAAGTACCATTAATTGCAGATGCATAGATAACTTTAAAATCTAATTGTTCATCATCAGCACCTAATTCAATAAATAAATCTAATACTTCATCAACAACTTGTTTACATCTTGCAGATGGTTTATCAACTTTATTAATAACAACAATAGGTTTAACTTTTGCTTCAAAAGCTTTCTTTAAAACGAATCTTGTTTGAGGCATAGCTCCTTCATAAGCATCAACAACTAAAATAACACCATCAACCATATTCATAATACGTTCAACTTCTCCACCAAAATCAGCATGTCCCGGTGTATCTAAAATATTAATACGTACATCTTTATAATCTAATGCAGTAGTTTTAGCTAAAATTGTAATACCACGTTCTCTTTCAAGATCATTTGAATCCATAGATACATTTGATACATCTTGATTATCTCTAAACATACCAGAATGTTTTAAGATACCATCAACTAAAGTTGTTTTTCCATGATCGACATGGGCAATAATTGCAACATTTCTTTTTTTCATACTTCACTCTTCCTTTTCATAACGGCATTAATTATAACATATAAAAAAATAAAATACTAGTATTTTTATTAAAAAAATAAGGTAAAAAAGTAAAATTTCTTCTTTTTTAAAAATTTATGTATGTAACTTAATATAATTATAAGTAGTAAAATAATAATAGGTATCTTTAATTTAGAAAGATAATTATTAATAAAAGTCCAATTATCACCAAGTTTATATCCAAGATATACAAATACAAAAGTCCATGGAATTGAACCTATAAAAGTATATATAACAAACTTAATAAAAGATAATCTGTAAATTCCAATAGGAAGAGAAATCAAAGTTCTAACTATTGGAAAATTACGACATACTAAGGCACCAATTAAACCATACTTATTAAACACAAAATTACTTTTAGAAATGTCTTCTTCTTTCATAAAAAAATACTTACCATACTTCTTAATAAAACTATATCCTCCAAAATAACCTATTAAGTAAATAATAATAGCACAAAAAACACTTCCTAAAAGTCCAGTAATAAACACACCCCAAAAAGAAAAAACACCTCTTCCTGCAAGTATTCCACCAAATGCAAGAATGGCTTCACTTGGAATAACAATTATAACTGCTTCTAAAACCATTCCAAGAAATATTCCAAAATAACCAAAATCAGAAATAAGACCAATCAAAAATGAATTCAATCTATCACCTATTTAATATTATTCGAAAAAAATAAAAAAAATTTAAAAAATATGTTGACAAGTTAAATATATTTGATATAATTGTAAATGTCTACTGATTAGTCAACCAATTTTGGAAGGCTAAGAAAAGTGCGGATGTAGTTTAATGGTAGAACCTCAGCCTTCCAAGCTGACTACGTGGGTTCGATTCCCATCATCCGCTCCATTTGAATTCAAAGTACGTCAGAAATGATGTGCTTTTTATTTTTCAAAGTGTTTTCTTTTGTAGAAAGGAGGCACTTTTTTCTATGAAAATAAAACTATTACAAGAGTTAAATCCTAGTCCACGAACATTAAAATCAATTAGTTCTACTCATCCATATAAGATACAAATAACTAGTGGAAAAATAAATATATTAGAACCTACTAATATTGAAACTATTATCCCTATAAGGTATTTATTATTTTATAGAACTAAAATAATTGAGTTTTATGAATATCCTGAAGATCGTGTTAAAGGAAATAATTTTATTAATCATCAAACGAAACAAACTTTTAACAAAAATGAATTAAAAGCATATATAACAAATTATTAAAATTCATTCCCTAAATAAGGAATTGACTTTAATAAATATGAAGTCTATTATAAAAAACTAATAACAAGTCTTATTATTTGGAAAGTGAGGTTAAAAATGAATAATAAAGTTGCTATATATGTGAGAGTATCAACTGATGAACAAAGAGATAATGGATATTCTATTGATTCACAACTTCGTATGTTAAAAGAATATGCTGATAAAAATAATTATAATATAGTTGGAATATATAACGATGCTGGATATTCTGGCAAGAACTTAATGCGACCTGAAATACAAAGATTATTAAAAGATATTGAAGATGGTAAAATTGATATTCTTTTGGCTATTAAAACCGATAGATTAACAAGAGATGGTTATGATGGATATTGGCTATTACATCAATGTGATAAATATAATGTAAGAATTGAATTAACTCTTGAACCATTTGATATATCTACGGCTAATGGTGAAATGATGTTTGGACTTAATTTAGCCTTTGGGCAAAGAGAAAGAAAAGAAATAAGTGCTAGAACTAAACGAGGATTAGAACAAATGGCTATTGAACATAAACATCCTAATAAACCACCATATGGCTATATTAGAGATCCAATAACTAAACATTTAGAAATAGAACCAGTTGAAGCTGAAGTTGTAAAAGATATATTTAATATGTCAGTTGATGGAATTCCATATAGGCAAATAGCCGAAAAAATGAGAAATGAAAATAGATATTTAAAACGAGGTAAATGGTCTGATTCTAGAGTATGCAAAATATTAGATAATGAAATATATATTGGAACTTTTAGATTTGGTAAATATAATCGTAAAAAGGAAGAACAATTAGTAATTGAGAACTATTGTGAACCAATTATTAGTAAAGAAATATGGAATAAATCCAGAAAGCAAATTAAAAGAAATTGTCATGAAAACTATGGAAAACATACTCATATATTTTCTAATTTAGTTGTATGTCCTCATTGCGAAAATATATTAAGTTCTACTTTTTCTCATAAGAAAACTAAAGATGGTTATCAAGACTATTATTTTCTAGTTTGTAAGAACAAAAAAATGTACTCACAAAGGATTACATTATAGTTGTGATAGATTAGAAAGAACTTTATCTAAATTATTAAATGAATTAATAATCTATATGACTGAAAATCCAGAGAATATAATTAAACCAAAAATTGATACTAATAAAGATTTTGAGAATATAGAAAAAGCGATTCAAAAATTAAAACAACAAGAAGAAAAATTGATTGAACTATATTTATCTAGTAGTTTAGATGTAGAAACTATTAATCGTAAAAATGAAATGATTAAAAATGAGATTACTGAACTTGAAACAAAGAAAAAAGAATTAAACTATGAAGAACCATTAGACATTAAAATAGAATTAATGGAATCTTTTAATAATTCTAATTTAAACAATTACTTAATGAATAAAGAATTACCTATTTATCAAAAGTGGTTAAAGTTAGATCCTGAAACTAAAAAATTAATATTACATAAATTTATAAGACAAATAGAAATTAGCCGTGATGAAGAATATTTTATAGATATAACAAACATTAAATTTGAAAAACAATATTTTAATAAAAATGCTGATGAATTTTTAAATGATTTAATGCTATCTTTAAGAGAAAATTATAAAGGATTTGAATATAAACAAATTAGAGATATGGATACATTACTAACTTTATATGAAAACTATAATTCAATTAGTGTAGAAGATTACTTAAATAATAATCATAATATTCATGATGACTTTAAAGAACAAATAAATAATCTAGTAGCTAATCAAGGTGTATTAGTTGCTTCAATTATAATAGATAATAAGTTTGTTGATGAAGTCTTATTTATCCCAAAAATGCCATAATTATTATGGTATTTTTTTATCAGGATAAGATGATGGTACCACCACATACATTTTACCTATATAAAATATATGTTCCCTATGGTACCAAACTTATTTTGCACTTGCAAAATTTATCCCAAAACAAGTTTGTAATGTTATTTTTTATTTATATATACTAGGGATATGTATATCCCAATTTAATAAAACTGATAAAAATAGTGGGATGTATTATTGCAAATAAAAAGTTGGTTTTTTCCAACTCAATTTTTAATTAAATCACTATAATATATTATTTCCTTTCCAAGTTTTGTGGCATACTCTATTTCTAAACTTGTACTTTCTCCAATGTAATTATTTACATTCATTACGAGTATAACATCAGATATCTCTATTCTCTTAAAATGTGCTTTCTTTAAATAATTCAATTGATTATCAGTTATATTTAAATTATTAGATACAGGGTAAGTAGGTGTTAAAACACAATAACCATCTAATGCCATTTTTTCAGCTATTTCCATCATTTCTTTTTTAAATTTTAAACTTCCACATATTGTCATTATCTTCATTATCATCACCTCATTAAAAACTATGTTAATAGTTCCATATTCCTAATTTACCTTTTGCTGGTATTGGCTCATCTAATACTTCTAATACTTTTAATTTCCATGCATATCTTCCTTCAGAATATAATCCATAATCATATTCTGAAGTTTCTTTATTAATATATTTAATAAATTCATCAGTCATGGGAATACAATCTACTAACTCACATTTGCATAATATAAAACCAGGTTTAATTTCAGATTTTAAATATTTATTTGCACTTTCTACTCTTTCTGATTTACTTAATGATAAGCTAGCATGAATATATATTTCACCTCTATAATTTGTTTTCCAACTTCTAGTTTCATATATTTTTAC
>CADCIN010000007.1 GCA_902801525.1 uncultured Erysipelotrichaceae bacterium
TTGTTTTTCTGATAGTGTTAGTAATTTCTTTACCAATAAGAGGATTAAAGACAATAACATGATAATTATTTTCTTTAAAAAATCTTTCTGGTGCTTTGTTATAGATACTAGTTGCTTCCATAACAACAGTTAAATTATCTTTAATGTTTAGTTTGTTAATATTGGAATTAATAAGTTCAAAGTTGGATTTATTATGAGTGTAATAGTTGTCATCATAAATATGTTCCTAGTTATAAAAGTGTTTATTTTGCAATACATATAGGTACAACAAGATATTTAAAATGTCCTAAGTGTGATAAGAGGACTTGGAATAAGAAGACTATGTCGAAATAAATGTTATTTTGTTGTTAAAAAAAACTTATAATTACTATTTATTAATGATATAATCTTTTATGGAGCTGATATTTAGATGAAAATACTTATCATTGAAAATGATAAGTATAAATATGAATATTTAAGGTGTGTCTTACAGGAATTTTGTAATGATTTAATTATTGATAGAGTTAAATCAATGAGTAAGGGTATTAAATATTTGAATGAGCACAATACTATTAATAATGAGATAGATTCTTATGATTTTTTAATTTGTGAATATATATTACCTTTTTTTGATGAAAGTGTGGAGCTTGAAGTTGTTGGTGAGATGATTATTAATTTTGCTAAGAATAGTTGCAATAATAAATTAATTACTATTTTATGTTCAGATAAGCAAAAATTATCAGAAAGTGATTATCAACTTGAATTCAATAATTTAGAGAGATTTTACGAACAATTAGAAAGAATAATTAATAAAATAGAATTTAATTGTGAGAAAGTAAAAGTTTTTAAAAAAATAATTATTTAGAAAGACTTGAATCTTTCTTTTTTTTATTAAAATTTTTAATTATGTTAATTATTATGGACTTGATGTAATTAAAGTTGTATAATTAGTCATGAAGTTTTGGAGGTGCTTTTATGATTTATTTAGATTATGCAGCATCTACACCTGTTGATATAGATGTATTGAATAATTTTATTGATATTACTAAAAATTATTATGGTAATCCTAATTCAAATCATGATATGGGTTTTGATGCAAAAAAACTTATTGATGAAGCAAGTGGTAATATTGCTAGTGTATTTGGTTGTAGTAATGATGAGATTATTTATACTAGTGGTGCTACTGAATCTAATAATTTGGTTATTAGAGGTGTTTCAGAAAGATATAAAAATAGAGGTAAGCATATACTTGTTAGTTCGCTAGAACATAATTCTATAATAAGTGTTTGTTCTTCTCTTCAAGAAGCAGGTTTTGAAATAGAAATAATTCCAGTTGATAAAAATGGACTTGTTGATGTTGAAGTATTAAAAAAAATGATTAGAGAAGAAACTATTTTAGTTAGTGTATGTTCAGTTGACTCTGAAATTGGTCTTGTTCAACCTATTGAAGAGATTGCTAATTATTTAAAAGATAAAGAAAATATTATTTTTCATACTGATGCTTCTCAAAGTTTTGGTAAAGTAAATATTGATTATAGTAATTGTGATTTAATTACACTAGCACCTCATAAATTTTACGGAATGAATGGAGTATCTATTTTAATTAAAAGAAGTAATGTTTCATTGAAACCAATAATTTTGGGTGGAAAATCTACTACGGTTTATAGAAGTGGTACACCAGTTACTGCTTTAATAACATCTTCTAGTGTTGCAGTTTCCAAGGCAGTTAATGAACTTGATGAAAGAGTAGAACATATTTCTAAATTAAATAAAATGATTAGAAATCATGTAAAAGATAATAGTAATATACGTATTAATAATACTGATAAAAGTATTGTACATACATTAAATTTAAGTATAAAGGGTATTAAATCAGATGTATTTGTTTCTAAGTTGAATGATTATGGTGTGATGGTTTCTGCTAAGACTAGTTGTTGTCCACTTAATAGTCCATCTAAACTTATTTATGCTCTTACTAAAGATAAGTCACTTGCGTCTACTTCTATTAGAATTAGTTTATCTCATTTAACTACAGAAGAAGAGATTAATAAGTTTTTAGAAATATTTGATAAATGTTATGAGGAGTTAAGATAATGAAAAAGCATGAAGAAATAGAAAGAAGTATTATTACCAAATTTAGAAAAGATATATGGTCTAGATTTATTAAGGGTGTTTCTGATTATGAATTAATAAAGGAAAACGATAATATCATGGTGTGTATATCCGGAGGAAAGGATTCATTTTTGCTTGCTAAATGTATAGAAGAATTAAAAAAACATGGAAAATTTAAGTTTGATGCACATTATGTAGTTATGGATCCTGGATATAACGAATATAATAGAAAATTTATTGAAGATAATGCTAAGATTTTGAATGTTCCTATCGAGATATTTGAAAGTAATATTTTTGATGTTGTATCAACTGTTGATAAGAGTCCTTGTTATTTGTGTGCTAGAATGAGAAGAGGATGTTTATATAATAAAGCGAAAGAACTAGGTTGTAATAAAATTGCTTTAGGTCATCATTTTGATGATGTAATTGAAACAACGCTCTTATCTATGTTTTATGGTTCTGAAATTAAAACTATGATGCCAAAGTTACACTCTGATAATTTTGAAAATATTGAATTAATTAGACCGCTATACTGTGTTAAGGAAGAAGCAATTATTGCTTGGAAGAAATATAACGAATTAACTTTTATTAATTGTGCATGTAGATTTACTGAAGGATGTTCTTTAATAAATGATGGAACTAGTAAAAGACGTGAAATGAAAGAATTAATTAAAAAAATGAGAAAGATTAATTCAAGTATTGATCAAAATATATTTAAAGCTATGGATAATGTTAATATGGATTGTATATTGGGATGGAAAGATGGCAAGGAAAAGCATTCTTTTTTAGATGATTATGATGATAATGAAAACTAATTATTTAGTTTTTTTTATTTATTTGTTATAATTATGTAAGATTGGAGATTAAATGAAAAGAGAGGAAATATTAGCTATACTTGAAGAACGATTTAATAAAAATATTAATTATCATAAAGATTTAGATTGGAATGACGTTTTAAAATGTTTAGATGATGAAATATTAGATTCTATTAGATATATGGAAGAGACTTGTGGTGAACCTGATGTAGTTGTAATAAATAATGATATTTATTTTGTAGATACTTTTTTAGAATCACCTAGTGGAAGAAGAAGTTATTGTTATGATGATGAAGCACTTTTAAAGAGAAAGGTTAATAAACCTAAATCTAGTATTATTAGAGAAGCACATGATCATAATGTGGAAGTACTTAATGAGTATGAATATAAATATCTACAATCTTTGGGTGATTTTGATTTAAAGTCTACAAGTTGGATTTTTACACCTGATTCTATTAGAAACTCTGGTGGTGCAATCTTTGGTGATAAGAAATATAATCGTGTATTTATTTATCATAATAGTGCAGAATCATATTATTCAAATCGTGGTTTTAGAGTTAAAATTAAAATATAATTTTAAATTAGGAGAAATCCTAATTTTTTATTTATTAATTTTCTTGCATACCCCCTTGGGGTATGATACAATTTTTTTGGAGTGATTATGTGATAAATTGTGAACACTGTGGAACTTGTGAAAAAAGTACACATAGAGATAATGATGAAAAGAAAAAGTTAACTAAGAGATTAAAAATTATTGAAGGACAAATTAGAGGAGTAGAAAATATGATTGAAGAAGATAAGTATTGTAATGATGTACTTATTCAATTACTTGCGATTAATAAATCTATTAAAAGTTTAAGTACTGAAATACTTAGAAATCATTTATCTACTTGTGTTGTTAGAGATATAAAAAATGGTGATGATGACGTAATTGATGAAGTTATGGAGTTAATTGGGAGACTTAGTTAATGAGTAAAATTTTTTTAAAAATAGAAGGTATTCATTGTGATGCATGTAGAAATACTATTAGAAAAATTTATTAGAATTCGATAATATTAAAGATGTTAAATTTGATAAGAATATTTCTGAGATAGAGTATACTGGTAAGATTAATAAAAATGAAATTATTAATAAAATAAATAGCATTGATTATTTTACCAAAGAAGAATATTTTAGTAATGATAAAATGAATCTTAATAAAAGTGTAAATATTCTTGAATTAATTATTATATTATTTATTACTTTGATTATTTTATTTATTATAAATAAATTAGTTGGTTTTAATATATTAAATGTTATTCCAACAATTGATAGTAATATTACTTATGGAATGTTATTTATTACTGGAATACTTACTAGTATTCATTGTATTAGTATGTGTGGTGCTATTAATTTGCTTGCAACTTTTAATATAGAAAATAAAGTTAGTTTAAAAAGACCTTTTTTTTATAATCTTGGAGAGTTATTTCTTATACTTTAATAGGTGGTGTAGTTGGATTTTTAGGATCTATTATTAGTATAAATGAAGTAGTAAATGGAATAATAATTTTATTAGCAGCTTTTTGCATGTTTTTTATGTCACTTAGTATGATGAATATAATTAAGTTTAAGATGCCTAAATTAATTAAGATAAGAAATAATAGTAGTAATTCTTTTGTACTTGGATTATTCAATAGATTTATGCCATGTGGACCACTTCAGGCTATGCAGGTTTATGCTTTATCTACTGGTTCATTTGTTAAAGGAAGTTTATCTATGTTTTTATTTAGTTTAGGAATAGTTTCTTTAATGTTATTTGTTGGATTGTTTTTTAATATATTCAAAGGAAATATTAGAGTTAAACTTAATAAGATTGCATCAATATTAATTATGATTTTATCTATTATTATGATTAATAGAGGAGTTAGTACTTTAGGTTTTAATATTAAATATTTATTTAATGATTATAAAAACTATACTTCATCTATAATAAAAGATGATTATCAAGAAGTTAATATAGATTTATCTTATAATAGTTATGATGATATTATTTTACTTAAAGGTAAAAAAGTTAGATTAATTATTAATGTTGATAAGAAATATTTAACTGGATGTAATGAAACTGTTGTGATAAGTAAATTTAACATTAGAAAAAAGTTAAAACCTGGTAAAAATATTATAGAATTTTTTCCTAAAGATAGTGGAGTTTATTCTATGAATTGCTGGATGAATATGATTAAGAATAATATAAAAGTAATTGATGATAAGGATTATTTTAAAAGGAGGTAATTATGAAAAAGATTATTTTGAAAATAGATGGGATGACTTGTTCTGCATGTTCTTCTGGACTTGAAAAATATTTACTTAAACAAGATGGAGTAGAAGATGCACTTGTTAATTTAGTAATGGCAACTGCTAGTATTACTTATGATGAAAATATTTCTATTGATGATTTAAATAGATTTGTTAGTGAGGCTGGTTTTAAGTCAATGGGAGAATACAATATATTAGATGATAAGGAAGATAATAAAAATATAAGTATGATTATCAATGGAATTACTGTTTTATTGGTACTATATATATCTATGTCTCATATGATTAAACTTCCAGTAATTGCATTTCTTCATATGAAAAATCATCCTGTTAATTATGCTGTTTGTTTGTTCGCATTTAGTATTTATTTCTTATACTTTGGTAGAGATATTATAATTAATGGAATAAAAAATATTAAGTATAAATCACCTAATATGGATAGTTTAGTTATGATAGGTGTTTTATCTAGTTTTATATATAGTTTTATTAATTTAATATTTATTATTAAGGGTAATAATTCATTAGTTGAATCTTTATATTTTGAAAGTATATGTATGATTTTATATCTTGTTAAACTTGGAAGATATATTGATGGAAAAAGTAAGGAGAAGACTAAAGATGCGATTAAATGTTTAGTTACTATTACTCCTAAGAGTGCTCTTATTAAAAGAGATGATGGTGAATTAGAAATTAGTATTGATGAAGTTAAAAAGGGAGATATATTAATTGTTAAACCTGGTATGAAATTTGCAGTTGATGGAGTTATTGTCAAAGGAAGTTGTCATATTGATGAGTCTTTTATTACTGGTGAATCTATTCCTGTTAAGAAAAGTGTTAATGATAATGTTGTTGCTGGATCTATTAATGCTGATGGAATAATTGAATATAAAGCAATTAATATGGGAAGGGATTCTACTATTTCTCATATAGTTAGACTTGTTGTTGAAGCTACTAATACAAAGGCCCCTATTGCTAGAGTTGCTGATAGGGTAAGTAGTATTTTTGTACCATTAATTATTTTAATTGCTTTTGCTTCTCTAATTATTCATTTAATAATTGGTAGTGGAATTAATAATTCATTAATATCTTTTGTTACTGTACTTGTATGTGCTTGTCCTTGTGCTCTTGGACTTGCAACATCTCTTGCAATAGTTGTTAGTGAAGGCGTATGTGCTAGAAATGGACTTTTAGTTAAGAGGAGCGATATTTTAGAGAATGCTTCTAAAATAGATACTGTAGTATTTGATAAGACGGGTACATTAACTTATGGAAAATTAAATATTTCTAGAATATATAATTACTCTAAAATGAGTGATGATGAAATATTAAAAATTGTTGGATCTATTGAAAGTTTATCATCTCATCCAATTGCATATGTTTTTGCTAATTATTTAACTTCTAATAATATTGATAAGTTAGATGTTAGTGACTTTAAGAGTATTTCTGGTATGGGACTTAGTGGTAATGTAGGTAATGATAAATATTTAATTGGTAATAATAAATTACTTAAGAAATTTAATATTAAAAATGACTTTGTAGGTATAGAAGATAAGTTATCTAGTGATGGTAATAGTATTGTTTATATTATTAAAAATGAAAAGATAATTGCTTTAATTGGGGTTAGGGATATTGTTAGAGATAATGCAATTTCAGTTGTAAAAAAACTTAAAAAATTAAATAAGAAAGTTATTATGCTTACTGGTGATAATGAAACTACTGCTACAATAATTGCTAAGAGTATTGGAATAGATGAAGTAATTGCTAATGTATCACCTAGTGATAAAGCTGATAAGATTAAGAGTCTTATAGATGGGGGAGACTCTGTAATGATGGTAGGTGATGGTATTAACGATGCACCTAGTTTATCATTTGCTGATATTGGTGTAAGTTTTAATTCAGGAACAGATATTGCAGGAGATTCTGCTAATGTAATACTGATGAAGAATGATTTAAATGAAATATATAATTTATTTGATATTAGTCATAAAACACTTAAAAATATTAAACAAAATTTATTTTGGGCTTTTTTCTATAATGTTTGTATGGTTCCTATTGCAGCTGGTGTTTTTGAATTTGCTGGTTTAAAGATGAATCCAATGATTGCGAGTATTGCAATGACACTATCTAGTATAACTGTTATTATAAATGCTTTAAGATTAAGAAAATGGAAGGAGAAATAATTATGTTTGGAAAAAAAATAAAAAAAAGAATAGATATTGAGGGGATGATGTGTAATCATTGTACATCAAAAGTAGAGAATGCTTTAAAAAGTATAGATGGAGTTACAAAAGTTAAAGTTAGTTTAAATGATGGATGTGCAGTTATTTATTCTAAGAATGAGATAGATAATAAAATAATAGAAGAGAAGATTAGTAGTACTTCAAAGAAAGTTACTAAGGTAGAGGAGATTTAATGAAGAAGATATTTTTAAGTTTTATGATTGTTTTTTCATTATTCATAATTACTGGTTGTCAAACAAATAAAAAAAATAATGATGAGAAAGTACCATTTAATTTAAAGAAGATAACTGGTAAAGTTAGAAAAGCAAGTTTAAATGATGATGGATATATAGTTATTAATAAAAGTGAAGTTACTCAAAAAGTAAGTTACTATAATTATATTTATGAAGATGTTCAAATTGGATTACTAACTGTTAAGGATTCAAGCGGGAATGTTAGGATTGTAATTAATACATGTCAGTCATGTGGGGGTGCTCCATACGCGTATTTTGTACAAGTTGGTAATAAAATTCAGTGTCAAAATTGTGGTAATATGTTTTCTATAGATGATCTTGGTAATTTGGAAGAAGATGGATGCAATCCTATTACAATTGAAGATTTAACTGATGAAGGTGATATTATAAAAATTGGTGTTAAACAGCTTGAGGATTTAAAGGATAAATTTAAAGATTGGAAGGGACCAAAAGTTAAATAACATTATGTTATTATTAGTTATTTTATTATGAGTAGTAGAAATACTATTTTTTTTTATGGTATAATTTATTTAAGTTTTATTTAAACTTTAACGTTTAAAATGATTTTTGTGGTGATTTGTATGAGAATATTAATAATTGAAGATGAATTTAATTTAGCTGATGCAATTAAGGGAGTGCTAGAGTCAAAGAAATATATAGTTGATATTTCTTGTGATGGAGAAGATGGTCTTGATAGTGCTTTAAGTAATATCTATGACTTAATTATTTTGGATGTTATGCTTCCTAAGATGAGTGGCTTTCAAATACTTAAAGAAATTAGACAAGAAGAAATCACTTCTAAAGTAATAATGCTTACTGCTAAGAGTACGATTGATGATAAAATGGAAGGATTTAATAACGGTGCTGATGATTATTTAACTAAACCATTTCATATGGATGAATTACTTGCGAGAGTAAATAATTTAGTTAGAAGAAATGGTGTTAAATCTAATAAGTTAATATTAGGTAATATTGAACTTGACATTGAAAAATTAAATGTTACTAATACTCTTACAGGAGATAGGGTTGATGTTATTGGTAAAGAATTTACTCTACTTGAGATATTTTTAAATAATCCTAACCAAATAATGGATAAAGATAGATTGTTTGAAAAAGTATGGGGTTATGATAGTGAATCAGAACTTAATACTTTAGAAGCATATATTTCTTTTTTAAGAAAAAAATTAAAAATTGTTAATGCAAATGTTAAAATTAAAGCAATTAGAAATATGGGATATAAATTAGAGGTGGATGATGAAAAAATTAAGAAATAAAATATTTTTAACTATTTTTTCAATTTTGAGTTTATTTATATTAATTGTCATTTGTTTTGTTAATATACAAAATTATAATAAAGAAAAACATATGATTGAAAATATTTTTATGAGAAGTTCTAAACCTAAAATTATTCCCAGTCAAAATAATAGTACTGATATGAAGCAACCTGAGGATAAGAGTCCAAAAGATATATTTATTGAACTTGATGTTTACACAGTTACTTTAGATGAAGATGGTAAATATTCTTCATCAATTGATCACAGATCATCAAATACTGATATTAATATTGAGAAAATTGCTGGTGAAATAATTAACAATCATTCTAGTGATAAAAAAATAGGTAATTTATTTACTAATAAATATTCATATTATTTTTCTGGTGATAAATTAATTATTATTGATAATAGAACTACTAATTTAGAACTCAAATTATATTTAATTTATTCAATTATTATGTTTATATTACTTGAATTTATAGTTTCTTTAATTTCTTATTTGTTAACTAGCTGGATTAGTGAACCAGTAGAATTAAGTTTTGAAAAACAAAAACAATTTATTGCAGATGCATCACATGAATTAAAAACACCTATTGCGGTTATTATGGCTAGTGCTGAAGCTTATAGTAATGATAATAATTTAAAATGGATAAATAATATTAAGAGTGAGTCTGAAAGAATGAATAAATTAGTAACAGATTTACTTGATTTGGCTAAGTCCGAAAAAAATGATGAAATAGTTAAAAATGAAGAAAATATTTCTAAAATAATAGAGGGTTCAGTTCTTACTTTTGAAAGTTTATTTTATGAAAAAAATATTAAACTCAAATATGATATAGTAGAAAATTTAAAATATAATTGTAATTCAGATGATATTAAGGAATTAATGAGTATATTAATTGATAATGCAATTAAACATAGTGCTATGAAAGGAAAAGTTATTATTAAATTATATAAAAATAATAAAAATATAGTACTTGAGGTTTCTAATAAAGGTGAGGCAATTAAAGAAGAAGATCGTCAAAAGATATTTGAAAGATTTTATAAATCAGATGTTTCAAGAAATAGAAATAATAATACTTATGGTTTAGGACTTGCTATTGCTAAAAATATTGTTACTCTTCATGGAGGTACAATAGAAGCTTATTCAGATGGTGGATTTACAACATTTAAAGTTATTTTGTAAAAAGAATTAATTTTTTAATTCTTTTTTTTGGAAAAATGATAAAATAATTTATAGTTGGAGGATTTAATATGAGTTTTATAAAAATAATAAAAAATTGTCCAAAATGCGGATTTGAAAATGATGATAAAAACTTTAAATGTGTGTCATGTGGTTTTCAATTTAAGCCAGAGAAAAAAGATGAAGGAGTCGTCTTAAATAAAAAATACTATTTTTATGATACTTTAAAACATATTTATTCAGAAGATACCAAATTTGATCTTTTAGTAAATTTCACTATTATTTTAATTTTATTACCTGGTTTAATTTTAGGTTTAGTGTTAATGGGAATAAGTATTTATAATAATTATTCTGAAGATAGAATATCAAAAAATTATTCACAAACATCTGCTACACTTATAGAATATGAAAACTGTAAATATGAAAATGAAATGGGAGTTTGTGCTGTATATGAATACTCAGTTAATGGAACTATTTATAAAGCTTCTCCAAATTTTTCGGGTAGTAATAAGTATGTTTTTAAAAAAAATATTAATATTAAATATAATACGAATAACCCTAGAGAATATCAAATTAAAACTGGGTGGAATGATATGTTTTATATCGGATTAGTTATTGAAATATTAATAATTATAATTTATATAGTTATTAAACTCGTTATAAAAAAGTTTAAAAAGAAAGTTTTAGATAATTAAATAATTTATCTAGAACTTTTTTTCTTTCTTGAATTATTTAAGTTTTATTTAAGTTTTATATATTAATATGTATTTGTAGAGATAAATAAGATATTATTTATCCATTATATAAATGGAGGTGATAGATAAATATTAAAATGTTTCTTCTAAAAAATATACTACTAAATAATAAATTAAATTAAATTAAATATATACTTCTTACTTACTTTTTAATTTAATTATAAAAATATTATTAGTTAATTAAAATTTTCACTTTTACTTATTTTTTTTAATTAATTAATATATTTAAAATTTAAAATACTACTTACTTAATTTTTAATAGACAGAATTCAATTTTTTTGAATTCTTTTTTTTATAATTATTTTTAAGTTTTATTTAAGTTTTGTTTTTTATACTTTAAATGTAGAAAGGAGACATTATGTATATATTTAAAAATGCTTGGAAAAATATTATAAGAAATAAAGGAAGGAATATTTTAATTGGAATTATATTTATAGTGATTGCAGCATCAGCTTCAATATCACTTGCAATTAGAAATTCCGCGAATAGTTTAATTAATTCATATAAAGAGTCAACAGATACTACTGCAACTATTACAGTTAATAGGGACAACATGAGACAAAATATGACTCCACCTAGTGATAGTGGAGAAGACAGTGAATCTAATATAGAAAAGATTAGCAGTGAATTTAAAGAAGCATCTAAGATTTCTAGTGATGATATAAAAAACTATGCAGATAGTAAATATGTTAAAAGTTATTATTATTCTATGAGTGTTGGAGTAGACTCTGATCTTACTAAAGTTGAATCATCTAGTGGTAATGAAATTGGTAGGGGTCCACATGGAATGGAAAGTTCTACTGACTTTACTTTAACAGGTTATTCTTCAATTGATGGGATGACTAATTTTATTAATGGTACATATAAAATTACTAGTGGGGAAGTATTTAGTGATTTTGAGGGTAATTATGCAATTATTAATAGTGAACTTGCTACTCAAAATAATTTAAAAGTAGGAGATTCTATTACATTTACTGATCCTAATAATAGTGAAAATACTGTGACATTAGAAATTACAGGTATTTATGAGGATAATGATTCTACTCAGAAAATGAGTATGTTTACAAGTAGTGCTAATACTATTATTACTAATACCAAAGTTGTTGAAGATTTTTCTTCCAAAGATGATGATTTAAAAGTTAATACTAATCCTACATTTGTATTAACAAGTGAGAAAGTCTTAGATAAATTTAGTAGTGAATTAACTTCTAAAGGATTAAGTGAATATTTAACTGTATCATCTAATTTAGATCAAGTAGAATCTGCTACTAGTACAATTTTAAATGTAAAAGGTTTTGCAACTACATTCTTAATAATTACATTGATAATTGGTGCTATTGTATTATTTGTAATTAATATGATCAACATTAGAGAAAGAAAATATGAAATTGGTGTTCTTAGAACAATAGGTATGAAGAAATCTCTACTTTGTTTACAATTTATTAGTGAAATAATTATTGTTAGTGTTGCGGCATTATTAATTGGTGCTGGTATTGGTGCTGCATCGTCTGTACCTGTTGCTAACTCACTTCTTCAAAATGAAATAACTTCAAGTGAAGAAAAGGTAAATGAAATTAGTAGTAATTTTGGACATGGTCCTGGTGGAGATAGAGAATCATCTAATATGAAATTTAATAAGATGAGTGGTAATCCTAATTTTAAAAAAATTGATAATATTAATGCTTTAGTTAATTTTAAAGTACTTTTAGAATTGCTTGGAATTGGACTTGTACTTACTATAATAAGTTCAGCATCTTCAATGATTGCAATTCAAAGATTCTCACCACTTACAATTCTTAAGGAAAGGAGTTAGAATATGAATTTATTAAAATTAGATAATTTAAGTTATAGATATAGTGATGCTTTAGAAGACGAATATGTTTTAAAGAATATCAACATGTCTTTTGAAAAAGGAAAAGTTTATGCAATAAAGGGAAAGAGTGGGTCTGGAAAAACAACGCTTTTATCTCTAATTAGTGGGCTTGAAAAAAATTATGAAGGTAAAATACTTTATGCAGATGAAGAACTTAGTAAAATGGATTTAGATAAATATAGAAATACTGATGTTGGTATTGTATTTCAAAGTTATAATTTATTACCATCTTATACAGCTCTTGAAAATATTATTTTGTCTATGGATATAAATAATAGTAAAAATATAGATAAAAGAAAAAAAGCTCTTGAACTTATGAAGCAGGTTGGTTTAAAAGAAGAGCAAGCCGATAGAATGGTACTTAGGTTATCTGGAGGAGAGCAACAGAGAATTGCAATTGCTAGATCTCTTTCTTATAATCCAAAGATAATTCTTGCAGATGAACCTACTGGAAATCTAGACAAAGATACTGAGAATCAAATATTAAATATTTTAATATCTCTTGCTCATGATGATGATAAATGTGTTATTATTGTTACTCATTCTGAAAATGTTTGTAACAGAGCAGATGTTGTTTATGATTTAAAAAAGATTAATGGAAGGAAATAATATGAAAAATAATAATAATAATAAAATAATAATTATAATATCTGTAATTATTATAGTGATTTGTTCTTGTGGGTTTGGTGTTAAATATTTATATAATAATAAAATTTTTCCCTTTAATCAAAAATTCGAATTATCATCTACTAGTGTGAATACTAAAATTAAAGAAGGCATATATATTACTGATGTTTCTGAAGTAGTCTCTAATGTTATGCCTTCAATAGTATCTATTACATCTAAAACTTTAATTAATTCTGGTTATTATGGACCAGGATTTAATAATAATTCTCAGTATGTAGAAGGTGCTGGTTCTGGAATAATAATTAGTAATTCTAATTCTGAAATTCTTATACTTACAAATAATCATGTTATAGATGATTCAGAAGAATTAACTGTTAAATTTATCGATGATAGTGAAGCTGATGCTACTGTAAAAGGTGTATCTGTTTCTAAGGATATTGCAGTTATTTCTGTTAAAGTTAAGAATTTAAAAAGTGACACTTTAAGTAAAATAAAAGTTGCAACTCTGGGAAGTAGTGATGAATTAAAAGTTGGTAATGGAATAATTGCTATTGGTAATGCTCTAGGATATGGTCAATCTGTTACTACTGGTGTTGTTAGTGCTCTTAATAGAGAGGTTGAGTCTGATAGTTATAAAAATAAAATGATTCAAATAGATGCAGCTATTAATGGTGGTAATTCTGGAGGAGCTTTATTAAATAGTAAAGGGGAAGTAGTGGGAATTAATTCAGCTAAATATTCATCTTCTGGATCTAGTTCTTCAGCAAGTATTGAAGGAATGGGATTTGCAATTCCAATATCTGATGTAAAAAATATAATAACTGACTTAATGAATGGAGATTCGTCTAATAGTGATATTACACTTGGAATTGAGGGATATATGACAGATGATTTAAATGAAAATATTAGCCTTCCTAATGGTTTTTATGTATCATCTATTAAATCAGGAAGTTATGCATCCAAATCAAATTTAAAAGTAGGTTATATTATTACTAAAATTGATGATAAAGATGTAAATGACGTTAGTGATATTACTAGTGTACTTGCTAATAAGAAAAAGGGAGATACTATTTCACTTATAGTTAAATATTTATATAATAGATCTTATGTAGAAAAAGAAATAATAGTTAATTTTTAAAGTACAATTTATTTGTACTTTTTTCTTGCAAAAAAAAATATTTATTCTATAATAATAAATGCAGTAAAATATAGAGAGGATAAATTTATGAGAATACTTGTTATAGATTATGACAACAATAAATTTAATAAAATAAAGGAAATTATAGAAAAAATAGAAGATAATTTGTCAATAGATTTGGCTAAATCAATGAGTAGTGGTATTAAACTATTAAATGATCATAATAAGAAAAATAATGAAAATAATCCATATGATTTATTGATATGTGATAGTTTATTACCAATGTTTGATGAATTAAATGAACTAGATCACTTAGGAGAAATGATAGTTGCATATACTAGAAAAAAATGTAATGAAGAACTTATAATTACTATGTGTTCTTATGATAAATCTCTTAATTGTGATTATGATTTTAATATTGATTGTGATTCTTCTATTAATATAGATGATCAATTTAAATATATTATTAATGATATTAATATGAAAAAATCAAAAAGAAAAATACTAAGAAAAGGATTATAGATTTTTGTATTAAAAAAATTTTGTTGTCAAAAAAATATTAAAGTGTTAATATCATAGTATGGAAGTGGTTATATGAAAATTAATTATCCGATAAAATACACACTTATGCCAATATATGAGGATAATAAATTAGTAACATATATAGTATCTAAATGTTATTTATTAAGTGAATGTAAGAAATATCTAGTAGATGGTTCTAGTAATTATGAATATGGTATTTTTTTTCCTTATGAAAGAGAGAATATAAATTCAACTAATTGGATTAGAGTTAATCCAAATGAAAATAATAAATTAATAACTAATTTAATATATGATAATAAAGAAGCAGCTTTAAAGGATTTAAATACGGTTCATAGACAAATGTTAAATGAATATATTAAGCAAAATCCTAATAATAAAGATCAAATTACTAGAAAGTTTGATGAAATAAATAATAAATATACTAATTTAAGTAATATGATTGAAGATAATACTAAAGATATGATTATTAATAGAAAGAAAAAGGCTAATGAAGTAATTATTATGTTTGGTAATAAAGACAAAGTGTTTGATATATCACTTTATGATTTTTTAGAAAAATATTCTGCTTATTCATTTATTGTATGTAATGTTACAAGTGATGAGTTTGAAATTATGAAAAAACAAATAAAAGATGAAGGACATTTAAAAGAAAGATTTTCAAAAGATGATATTGGTTATAAGAAGGATAGATATTTTCTTTCTAATGATTTAAAAAGTAAAGAAACTAAAATATATAATTATAATAATGCTAAAGATAGAAAAGGTTCATTTTATTTAGATAAGAAATTTGAAATGCATTATGATGGAGATTCAAATACTGAGGATGTTAGAAAAATATTTTTAAATCCTCTTATTAAAGCTTACACTTTGGAAACTTATAATGATGTGCTTGAATCATATGTTTCTTTTGATGAGAAGGATTCTGGATATGTTCTTAAGAAAACAATTTCATTAAGATAGTTTTTCTTTTTTATTCAATAATATAATCTTTATAGAGGTGGTATAATGAAAGTTTTACTTTATACAGAAAATGTAAAATTATTTTCAAAGAGTGGTCTTGGTAAGGCAATTGAGCATCAGATTAGAGCTTTAGACTCAGTAGGTATTCCATATACTACTAATCCTAAAGATGATTTTGATATTATTCATTTAAATTTTTATGGACTTAAATCTTATCATTTAGCTAAGAAAGCTAAGAAAAATGGTAAAAAGGTAGTTTATCATGCTCATTCTACTGAGGAGGATTTTAGAGATGGTTTTATTTTTTGCAGACAAATTTCTCCTTTATTTAAGAAATGGCTTATTAAATGTTATAGTTTAGGAGATGTTATTGTTACTCCAACTCCTTATTCTAAGAGATTATTAGAGGGTTATGGAATTAATAAAAAGATATATGCTATTAGTAATGGTATTGATATTGATTTATTTAAGAAAGATAAAAATGCAGGAGATAGATTTAGAAAAAAATATAATTATAGTAAAAATGATAAAGTTATTATTGGAATTGGCTTATATATTGAAAGAAAGGGTATTGTGGACTTTGTAGAACTTGCTAAGAGAATGCCTGAATATAAATTTATATGGTTTGGTTATAGTCATTTAGCAGCTGCTACTAAACCTGTTAGAAAAGCTGTTAATACTAAACTTGATAATTTGGTTTTTGCTGGTTATGTTAAACAAGAAGAAATTAGAGATGCAATGAATGGTTGTGATGTTTACTTATTCCCAACTTTAGAAGAGACAGAAGGAATTCCAATTATTGAAGCTTGTGCGAGTGGTGCTAATGCAATTATTAGAGATATTCCCATTTTTAAAGAATGGCTTACTGATGGTGTTAATGTATATAAAGCAAAAAATTTAGATGAATTTGAGAAAAAAATAAAAGGACTTATAGATGGTTCTCTTCCAAGTGTTAGTGATAAGGCATATGATATTGCAAAGGATAGAGATATTAAAAAGATAGGAAAACAATTAAAAGATGTTTACGAAAGCGTAATAAAAGGAGATTATTAAATCTCCTTTTTAATATTTATATTTTTTTGCTTTTTCCATAGATATATTTAAAAGAATTCCTACTAGTAGCATATATGAAAGTAGGGATGAGCCTCCATAACTTACAAATGGAAGAGTAATTCCAGTGATAGGTAATAATCCAATTGTCATTGAAATATTTTGAACTTGTTGAAATAGTAACATTCCAATAATTCCTGCGACTATGTATTTATCAGTATCTAGTATTTTTCTTCTTCCAAGTTTAATTATATTTATATCTAAATATAATATTATTCCTATTAGCACAAGTGATCCAATTAGTCCAAAATTTGATGCGAATACAGCAAATATAAAATCTGTTCCTGATTCTGGGAAATATATTGGGGTTTTATTATACCCATGTCCGAATAAACCTGCTGATCCAATTGCTGCTAGAGCATTTTCTAATTGAAGACCTGAACCATTTTGCCAATTAAATATTCTTTCTAATCTATAGAAAAGTTTAGTACCAAATATTTTAATAAATAAATTTTCTTTTAAGAAATATAGTCCAAGTATAGTTGATAGTAAAATAGTAATTAGAATGGCTGCTGCTGCAAACCATCTCATTTTTATACCTGCTGCAAACATCATTGATAAGTATATTATTAAATATATAATAACTGCACCAGTATCTGGTTCTAGGAATGTAATTATCGATGGTATTAAAACTACTATTAGTGTTTTAAATATAAAAATAAATTCATCTTTAGTTTTTGGATTTTTAATTTCTTGTCTAAACTTATGTATCATAGATGCGAGTGTTAACATTAAAAATATTTTCATAAATTCACTTGGTTGAAAACTTCCAATTCCTGGTATTACATACCAACATCTACTATTATTTATAGGAGCTGCAAATGTGAATAGGCCAAGTAGTAGTAAATTTCCAATTATATATAATATCCAGGTGTGTTCATATAAATATTCATTTTTTAATTTTATTAGTACTATTACTAAGATTATTCCTATTAAATACCATATAGATTGTTTTAATGCTAAATTACCCATATCTTTAGAAATATAAGTAGATGCACTTGAAATAGTTATTATACTTATTATTGCTAATAGGATAAGTGGTACCAATATGTTTAAGTTTAATTTTCTAGTCATTTTTTATCACCTGTTTATTATTATACCAAAAAAAGGAAAGATTTATATTCTTTTTCATAAAATATTATAAAGGAGCTTAATATGAATAAATTACCTAGGATATTTAAATGTTCTAATGATAAAGTATTTAAGAACAACAAAAGTATGTGCTTTGTTTCTGAAGATAATTTTGTCTATGATAATGAAAAAGGAGTAACAGAAGTTCTTGATGAGATATTCAGTGGATTTGGTTATTCTTATAATATACCTGTAGTTATTAAGACTACTAGTAAAGTGTATGATACTTTTTTATTTATTAGGACTAAAAATAGTGTAGTTACTACTAAGAACGAAGTTATACCTATAAATGATATTATTTCTATACATAAGAAAAAATACTAGATATCTAGTATTTTTAATTACATAAATCTATATAAGTATCGGTTAGACATTTACATGCTCCACAGCAATTTAAATTAATTGTTGCAAATTCATTAGTACCTGTTAGTGTATTTGTCTCTTCATTTTGATTTAGAAGTCTTACTGTACAACAACATTCATCTAAGGCCTCAACTCTAAAGATATTTGTTTGATTTGTTTGTCTTGTACCATCGGCATTTACTGTTTGAAATGAAAATGTCCAAGGTTGTCCATTGCAGCAGTTATAAAGCATTATTGGTCTAGTATTATAACAAATTGTATTGCATATTGGTCCTAGATAAGGTTTATCACAACCTGAGTAATTTTCATTATCAAAATCTTGTTTTTGAAGACAAAGTATTTTACTTAAAATATCTGAAATACAACCACAATTTCCTTGTTCTTTATTACAACACATTTTTTGTCCTCCTTTCAATTATTTATATTCATCTAGATGTTATTAATAAATAGGAGTAGTTTAAAAATTATATGTAAATCTATTCCTAGTATAAAATATGTTTGTATTTATAAAAGTGTATTTATAAATACCTATATTAATAATATGTTTTATTATTTTAAATATTTTTCTTTTCTATAGAAAAAATATATGATATAATTTTTTTATGATAAAAAGAGGGTGAATTAATGAATAATAGATTTTTACCAGTTGGTAGTGTTGTCTTATTAGAAGGTGGTACTAAAGAATTAATGATTACTGGTTTTTGTCCTATTGTTGAAGAAAATAAAGTTTTCGATTATTGTGGATGCTTATATCCTGAGGGAATTATTTCATCTGATCAAAATTGTGTATTTAACAATAATCAAATAAAAGAAATTTTATATTTAGGATTTATAAGTGATAAGGAAAAAGAGTTTAAAAATAAGCTAATTAATATGTTAGATGAGAGTAATAAAAATCAAAATTTGCAGGGTAATACTTTAGAAACACTTGCTGAACAATAAACAATTTGATATCTGTCAAGCAGATGTCTTTTTTTTTAAAATTTATTGATTTCTTGTTTTTATATGTTATAATTGTTTTATAAGAATATAGAGGGTGTTATGTTCTTATCATATATTCGAGGGAGGTGCAATTATGGCAGATTTTACAGCTAATTCAGGAAGTATTAGAAATGTTGCTGGAAATGTTAATTCAAAAGAAGCAGAATACATGCAAACAGTTAATGAAATAGATGCGCAAATTAAGCATTTAGGACAATTATGGAGCAGTCCTGTTTATGATCAATTTAAATCATTATTTGATAATAAATTACCTAGTTTAAATCGTGGTGATGAATTAATGAAAGAATTTAAAAATAAATTAGATACTGCTGCTGATAGTTTTGATAGCGCACAACAACAAATTATGAATAATTTAAATTAATAGGAGGTGTTTTTAATGACTAATACATTTAATTATGATGACGCAAAACAAACAGTTGCAAGAATCAATGAATTAACAGATCAATTAAATAATATTTTAACAAATATGAACGCTATTGTTGATGAAAATGTTAATAATAGATCTGTTTGGTCAGGTGAGGCTGCAACTAGTTATAAACAAAAATGGGATCAATTTTACAATGATAATAAAGAAAACTTTATTAATACTTTTAAAATTCAAAGTAACAATGTAAGTGATGCTATTGATAAATATCATGCTTGGGAACAACAAAATATGTAATATTTACTATATCCGTTTTGGATATAGTTTTTTTTGTAAATTTTTTTGTAAATTGTAAATTTATTGTAAAAAATAATTTTTTTTATTTTTATTGTATGATATAATATTTTGTATAAGGATATAGGAGTGTTTATGTTCTTAATCAATATTAAAAGTATCTAAATAGGAGGTGCGAAAATTATGTCGGATTATTCTGCAAATATAAATTTAATTAATGATACTGCATCAAAAGTTTTTAACTATGAAAAACAATTTGTTAGTGTTTTTAATGATTTAACTAAACAAGTTAATCATTTGGGAGAACTTTGGAATAGTGAAACATATAACAATTATCTTAATTTATATAAAACTAAATATGATCATGTCTTAATACCTGGTCAAGAAGTTATTCATGAGTTTTATTGTGTTTTAATACAAGCTAGTAAAACTATAAATGAAAATTCTAATAATATAATTAACATGCTACGTTAAATTTGAAAGGAAGTGTGAATTATTATGTATGATGAGACACAAAGTGGTGGATATAAAATAGATGCTTATTTAGATAGTATGTATGATTCTTGCCGTGATATTGTTTTTGCAACTGATAAAGGTTCTACATCTAAATATGATGGGTGGGGTTCAAATATTACTCCTGTTCATAATGTAATTAAATTTGTTAATCAAATTGATAGTAAAATAAATACTTTAACTGATGAAACTTATAATTTTATTAATAAAAATATGCAAGGAGAAGGGGCTTTTACTAGTTATGGATTATTAACTAATAATTTTAATCCTTTAGTTGAAACTGGGCATGGAAAAGTTACTTGTACTGATTTGATTACTAAACTTAATTATTTACAACAACTTAAAGCTGATGTTTTAAGAAATGTAATTAATGCTTCATTTAATAATAACTTTAGTCAAGTTCAGAATATTATTAATGAAGTTTGTGATAGAACTTTTGTACAAAGAGAAGGTTTTTTTGGTTCTTCTGTTGGTCGCGAACAGTATAAAGTTTCTGAAATTGCTAATTGCGAAATTTCTTATGATACTGATCAAAGTAAATAGATTTAAAATGATTTATAATTATAAAGGAGGCTTATAATATGGCTGATAGTAATAATCCTATAAAAGATGGCATTAAAGTAGGCGCTACTATTTATGGTGGTAAAAAGGTTTATCAAAAGATAAAATCAAAAAAAGGAGGCGTTAAAATTGACAAAGACGGAGTTATTGAAGGCGAGTATCGTGAAGTTGCTTCTGATGATGTAGTTAGTTCTTCTGGATCAGGTGTTTCTTCTAGTACTACTGGAGGTGCTACTACTTCTGGTGCTACTGAAACTGCTGCTTCTTCAAGTGCCACTGAAACTGCTGCTTCTTCAAGTGCTGCTGAAACTGCCGCTTCTTCAAGTGCTGCTGAAACTGCTGCTTCTTCTAGTGCTGCTGAAACTGTTGCTTCTTCAAGTGCTGCTGAAACTGCTGCTTCTTCAAGTGCTATTGAAGGTGCTGCTGCTTCTTCTAGTACTGCAGGTGTAACAGTAGTAGATGGTGCTACATATGTTACATCAACTGAATCTTTAGCTACTACAGCTGCAACTGGAACAGAATTAACTACTACAGCTGCAACTGGAACGGAATTAGCTACTACAGCTGCAACAGGTACAGAATTAGCTACTACAGCTGCAACTGGAACGGAATTAGCTACTACAGCTGCAACAGGTACAGAATTAGCTACTACAGCTGCAACAGGTACAGAATTAGCTACTACGGCTGCAACAGGTACAGAATTAACTACTACAGCTGCAACTGGTGGAAGTGGAAGTACTTTACTTTCTGGTTCACTTGTTACACCAGTAACTGCTGCTGCTGCTATAATAGGTGTTGCTACTTTTGTTGGTTTTGATAAACTTTTTATTGGACCTCATGCAAAACAGTATATTAATAAAATTAAAAATGGTGTAAAAAATCTAAGAAATGTTGCTCCTCAATTTTCAACAGATTATTATAGTTATACTGTTGGCTATTCATCTATTGTTAAATCATATGCTTATCCTAAATATGTTAAAACTAATCCCGTTTCTGATTGCATTAAAGTTGATTCTTTGAGAAGTGCATCTGGTGATATTAATTCATTAATGGGAACTATTAATGGACTTAATTTTTCAACAAAAGTAAATACTGCTAAAAATAATGTGCATGGCGATACTATTAGTGATAATTTAGATAAATTACTTGCAGTTTATAATGAGGTTACTAATTATATAGAGGATCTTAAACATAATATTGATGCTGTTATTAGTGTATCTGAAGATGTTAAATTTAAACAAGTTGAAGACCCTGATGGTGGAATTAAGAATGTGCAAGATTCTGGATATTCTAAAACATCAGGTAGTGGTAGTGGAAGTAGCAACTACACTATTCCTACGAATTTTGGTGGTGGTAATAACGAAAGCAATACTACTACACCAGGTGGTATGGGAGAAATTAATGTTGGGCCTGATTTTATTATTCCTAAGCCAACTACTAATCCAACACCAACTGTTGTAGTTAATCCTACTCCTGATCCAACTCCTAATCCTAAACCAACAAATCCTAAACCAACAAATCCTAAACCAACAAATCCTAAACCAACAAATCCTAAACCAACAGATTCAACACCAACAGATTCAACAACAACTACTGACCCAACTCCAACAAATGGTGGAGATGGTATTAATCTAAGAGTTGATACTACACCTACATTTGGTGGTGTTACTGGTACTGGTAGTGGTTCATTTAGAAGAACAAGTCCACTTGCTAAATCTTTTAACAATACTGGTGCAACTCTTGTATCTGGAACAAATGGATTAAGTAGTTTTTCTAAAGCTGGTACTAAGATTGATCCTGTTACTGGTAAAACTATAATTAAACCATTAGTATCTAAGTTAAGTACTAATAAAGTTATTTCTACTAATACTAATCCTGCTAGTACAGGTGCAAGTTCATCTGGAGCTTTTTTGGGAACACTGCTTGGACTTGGTGCCTTAGGTGTTGCAGGTGTTGCTGGTGCTAGATACATAAAGGATAAAAAAGAACAAGAAGATTTTAATGAAGATTTTGAAGATGATTATTCTAGTGATAATGAATTTGGTAATATAATTGGTGATTCATACAATAATGATGATAAAAAATCCACAACAGCTTATAAAGCTGAAGGTATAAATACTTTAGATTTAGACGGATTAGATGATAATGATAGTAATATTAAAGATGAACTTGAATTTGATGGTATAACAGAAAATGCTCCAGAAAAAAAATCAAGTGCAGTATTAACTGATGATTTACAAGCTGGAACAGTTAATGATTTAGAAATCGATAGTTTTGATGGTGATTCCTCAGTAAGTGATGCTTCAGACGACAAAACTGTTTTAGATTTTGATTAGGAGGATCATATGAGAGATAAATTTTTACCTATTGGTTCAGTTGTTTTATTAGATGGTGGGACAAAAAAACTTATGATTACAGGTTTTTGTCCTGTTGTTGGTGATAAAATATATGATTATTGTGGATGTTTATATCCAGAGGGGATTATTTCATCTGATCAAAATTGTGTATTTGAACATAGTCAAATTAAAGATATTGTATTTGTTGGACATGAAAGTATAGAGGAAGTACAATTTAGAGATACTCTTAACAATTATTTAGAAAGTATTAATTATGAATAATTTTGACTTTTTTATAAAAAAAGTATATATTTAATATGGTGATTATATGAATTTTTATGAATATTTAATTATTGGAATTATTTTAGTAATAATTTTACTTGCTGTTTTAAAAGCAACTAGAAAAGATGCTAAACTAGATTTTAATAAATTAGTTGAATATCTTGGTGGAATGGACAATATTATTAATACTCAAACTAATATGTCTAGATTTATTGTTACTTTAAAAGATATTAGTAAAGCTAATAAAGATGGAATTCAAAAACTTGGAGCTAAAGGAATTGTTGAGATAGATAATCAATTAAAAATTATTTTAGGTCCTGAGTCTAAACAATTAAAAAAATATATTGATGAAATAAAATGACAAAATTAGTCATTTTATTTTTTTTCGACAAATTTCGACATTTCATTTTGATATTATTGTTTTGAGGTGTTTAATATGCATTTATTTAATGGTTTAGTTGAAAATATGATTTATTTGTTATTTCCTATACTAATATATTTATTATATGTAGCATATATAAGAAATTGTGATAAGATTGAAAAAAATATATTTTTAGAACTTTCACTTTATTCATCACTTTTTCTTTTAATTAGATTTGGATATAAAGATAATTATTTATATAATATGGCTCTTTTTAATATACCTTTATTAATTGCTTATATAAAGCAAAAGAGGGTTGCAACTATTTTACTTTCTTGTTTACTTATCTATTATTATTATGTTTATTATGATATATATTTATATATATTAATAATAGAATATTCTTTATATTATCTTTTATACTTTTATTTATCTTATAAAAGTCATATAAAACATTATAAAAATTTGTTTATTAATTTATTTATTGGGATAAAGTCATTTGTATTAACTACTGCAATTTTTATAATTATTAATTCTCATGGGGGGGTTATATCTAATATTCTTACTATGATATTTATTATGATATTTTTTACGGTGTTTTCTTATCTTATTTTGTTCTTCTTACACAGATGTGAGGAGGTTATTGATTTTAACTCTATAATTGTTCAGTTAAATAAAGAAAGAGATTTACATCAATCTATGTTTAAAATTACTCATGAAGTTAAAAATCCACTTGCAGTATGTAAAGGTTATTTACAAATGATTGATTATGATGATAAAGAAAAACTTAAGAAATATATACCTATTATTAGTGATGAAATAGATAGATCTATTAATATACTAAGTGATTTTTCAGCTTTTGGAAAGATTAAAATTGTTAGGGAAGAGTGTGATTTAGAATTTCTTATTGAGGAGACTTGTCAATCACTTTATTATTTATTTTCTGAAAATAAAATTGAAACTGAGTTTAATTTCCTTGATGAAGAAATTTATATGAATATTGATTATAATAGAATCAAACAAGTACTTGTTAATTTATTTAAGAACTGTGTTGAAGCTAAATTTCCTGATAGAGCACTTAAGATTATTCTTAATATTAAGAAATATAAAAAGTTTGTAAAAATAATTATTTCTGATAATGGCTGTGGTATGACTGATTATACTTTGGGTAGAGTATTTGAACTTTTTTATACTACTAAAGATAATGGAACAGGTCTTGGAGTTGCCTTTTCTAAAGATGTTATTGAAAAACATGGAGGAACTCTTAATTACAGAACTAAATTAAATAAGGGAACTGATACTATTATTACTTTGCCTTTTCATTATAAAGAAAAAGAAAAAAGTCTTTAGACTTTTTAGTAATAGTAATTATTATTCGTAGAGTATAGAGGGGACTGTTGATATGGATAGACTGGATAACTATAAATCATTTGTCCTGGACAATTTGGACAATTATTCATTTGATTGTTATTTGCTATTCCATATCCTAGAGCCGTACCAGCAAGACCTCCTACTACAAATGGAGCCCAGAAAAATCTTTCATCATTTGGATTATTCCACTGCTCAATATTTCTTTCATTATATGGATAATAATTATACATTTTAATCTCTCCTTTAATAATAGAATATGTTTATTTTATATTATTGTTAATGTTTATTTTTTTTCTAATATATGTTATACTATGAGGGACTTAGAACTTGGGAGGATTATATGGAAAGATTACAAAAATTTATTGCGGAATGTGGTTATTGTTCAAGAAGAAAAGCTGAAGAATTAATTAAAAATGGAAAAGTTATGGTTAATGGTGAGATAGTTAAGGAACTTGGTAGTAAAGTTAGTGGTGGTGAAGATATTGTTATTAACGGTGTATTACTAAAAAAAGAAGAAAAAGAATATTATTTACTTAATAAACCAAGAGGTTATTTATCTACTTCATCTGATGATAAGGGACGTAAGACTGTTGTTCAATTAATTAATACTAAAGCAAGAATTTATCCTGTTGGTAGACTTGATTATGATACTACAGGAGTACTTTTACTTACTAATGATGGAGAATTTGCAAATAAAATAATGCATCCAAGTAATTCAATTGATAAAGTATATGTTGCAAAAGTCGAAGGTATATTTGGAGGAGAAGCTGTTCATCGTATGGAAGCTGGTGTTACTATTGATGGGGTTAAATATGTTCCTAAAAAAGTAAAGTTAAAGAAATTTGATTTAGTTACTAATTCTTCAATTGTCCAAATTATTATTGGTGAAGGTCATAATCATCAAGTTAAAAATATGTTTGAAGCAGTTGGATATCCAGTTTCTAAATTAAAAAGAGAGAGAGAAGGGTTCTTTGAACTTAATGGATTAAAATCTGGGGAATATAGAAAACTTTCTAAAAAAGAAGTACAAAGAGTATTTAGTACAAAATAAAAAAACTACATTGTAGTTTTTTTTTATATTTCTATTGCACTTGTTGGACAAGATTCTGCAGCATCTTTAACTTGTTCTTTTATTTCTTCATCAGTTACTTCATTTGTTTTAGCAACTGATAGACCTTCGTCATTCATTTCGAATACTTCGTCACAAATTGCCATGCATGCTCCACATCCAATACAAGCATCTTCATTAACTTTAATTTTCATATTGTTCTCCTTTTCTTAAGATTAATTATACATAATAAATTTATTTACGTAAAGATAAATTTATTCTTTTGTTTTTAATTTGTATATGGTAAAATAATAATAAGAAGGTGACTAGTGTGAGAAGCAGAATGGATCGTTATTTAGACAATAGTGAAAAATTGGAAAAAAGTTATAGTCGTACAAATAAAAATTCAGACTTATATGAAAATATAGGTAAAAATAGAAGATATACTAATTTTACTGATGTTAGTCAAGCTAACGCTATTGATATAAGTAAAGCTAGAGAAAAGTCTCATACCAGAGAAGGATATCATCAAATTAAAGAATTTGATCCAATGATGCAAACTCCCAAAGTAAAAAGAGAATTAGATGAATTTAATTATTTATATCAAGATCATGAAAATAAAGTATATGATATTAACACTATACTTGAAGAAGCTCGTAAAAACAGAGTTAATAATGATGCTCTTGAAGAATGTAAAAAGTTAAAAAATACAAATTATAATATACTTGCTGATTTAAATCCAGAAGCACTTAAAGAATATAAGGAAAGAAAGAGTATGTCTAAAAGACCTGCTCCTGATGAAGATGAAATTAAAGAATTAATTGATACTATTACTTCTAAGACACTTGCTGGTCAAATATCACAAGCTACAAGTGTTAGCTTACTTAGTGATTTAATGGCTACTAGTTTGATGGATAAAGTTAAACCTAGTTCTGATATGACTGATTATATTCCTAAAGAAGCTAAGGAGATTGATAAAGAACAAGAAGATGAGATTGATAAAAAACTATCTCTTTCAAAAGAAATACTTGATAAAGAAGCTATTGATAAAGTTAATGAGTTAAAGAGTCAAAATACTTTAAATACTGGAATTATGAGTAAAGCTGATAGTGATTTTTATACTAGAAGTATGGATTTATCAGATAAAGATTTTGATTTATCAGATGAATTTGAAGAGAAGAGTTTTCCAATTGTATTAAAAATAATTATTATTTTAATTATATTAGCAGTTCTTGCTGGGATTGGTTATTTTATATATAAAAATTATCTTTAAAAGAAGATTTTATCTTCTTTTTATTTTGTATTTATGTTATTATATATGTGTAGGATGTGGTAGAAGTGAATTTTAAATTTATAGTAAATGATTATGTATTAATTTGGAATTTATTATTTAGAGGTTCAATTTCTGCTAAAATTCATAGTTTGAAGCAAAAATTATGGATGAATTATAAAAATGAATATAATATGGCGTTTAATGATAGAGATGTTATTTTAAATGATCCGAAAAATTATATACCTGATGATGATACAATATATAATATTGTTCTTGAGTCAAGTGAATACGAAAATATTAAGAAACAAACAGATAAGTATAGAAATGAAGTTTTAGAATTATGGGATCTTAATAAGAAAAATATTTCATTTAATCTTAAAAATATTTTAAGATTTGATATTAAAAATTATGATGTATATATTGTTAATAAAGAATTAGATGTTTTAGATATTAATAATTCTAAGAAGAATGCCTTAGTACTTGGAAAAAAATATTGTACAACTGATGCTAATAAATTACTTTCAGAAATTATTTTTAAAATAGTTACAAAGGAAGTAGGAGACTATAATTCTAAGTATAAAGAGATAGTACAAGCAGTCTTAGAACTTGCTATTTTAAATGAGCTTGCAACTAGTCTTAGTGGTTATAGTTATTATTTATCAGGGGACGATTCACTTAGTTTCTTAAAAAGAAGAATTTATCCTTATTGGCTTATGTATCTTGGAGTTAAAAAAGAAAACATGGCTAAATATATGAGTAGAGATAAAATAGCTTTTGATATTGATAAATATACTTTTGAAAGACAACTTGCTAAAGTAGATTTATATCAATTTATAGATTTTTGTATAAGAAATCAGAAATTAATTTTAAAAATAGAAGAATTTGAAGTATTCTAATAAATTAGTAGGGGGCTCTTTATGGATAAGAATATTAAAACTTTACTTGATAAGATTAATATTGATATGGATTCATATCAATATTTTAATGATGCTGTTGTAAAAAGAATTGTTGTTAATTCTAAAAGAGATATTTGGAAGTTTTATATTGAAATGAATAGTCTTTTACCTGTTAATGTATTAGAGGAGCTTGACTCTAAAAGACTTAATTTAGATAGTAGTATTAAAGATGTACTATTTAATTTTAAAGTAGAAAATACTGATTTAAATACTTATATTGATTATTATCCTTATGTACTTAATAAATTAAAAGATGAGTTAAAAGTATTAGAAATATATAAAGATGCTTTAAGGGTAGAAGATGGCTATTTAATACTTATTGTATCTAAT
Source organism: uncultured Erysipelotrichaceae bacterium (assembly GCA_902801525.1). Classification (GTDB taxonomy): domain Bacteria; phylum Bacillota_I; class Bacilli_A; order RF39; family UBA660; genus RUG14670. The sequence continues at coordinate 29,320 of CADCIN010000007.1, forward strand.
AAAGTAGAAGAAGTTAGACTTGGTTCTTGTTTAGATAAACTTAATGATATATATAAGAGTTTAGGATATCCTTTTAATATTAATATTGTATTAAGACATGAAAGTAGTATTGCAGAAGAGATAAAAAAAGATTTAGAATCTGTATCTCATGATATTAAAATAAACAATAATAGTAATTCTAATAATTCTAGTACAGTTAGTAATAATTCTGGTGAAAAGTTATCTAATGAATCAGATAGTCCAAAGAAAGTATATAAAAAGCGTGAGCCAAAAGATCCTAATAGTGTGATGGGCAGAGGTATTAGTGAAGATCCAATTAAGATTAAATCTATTGTAGGAGAAGACAATAATGTTGTTGTTGAAGCTAAAATATTTGGTGTAGATTTCTTTGAATCTAGTAAGTCTGATTTTAAAATAATTACTTTAAAAATAACTGATGGATCTGATAGTATTTATTGCAAAGTATTTGTTAGAGATCCTGAAGAATATAGTAGACTTAGTAAAGAATTAAAGAGTGGTAAATGGTTTAAATTTAGAGGATATACAAAGAATGATCCTTTTTCTAAAGAATTAGTTTTAAATGCTAGAGATATTCTTAAGATAGAAAAAGAAGAAAATGTTATTGTTGATAATGCTGAAGTTAAAAGAGTAGAGTTACATGCTCATACTATGATGAGTGGTATGGATGGAATTACTAAACTTGATCTTGGTAAACATACTAGTGAACTAGTAGAGAGAACAATAAAGATGGGTTATAGAGGTGTTGCAATAACTGATCATAGTGGTTGTCAAGCTTTTCCAATTTCATTTGCAATTATTAATTCTCATAATAAAGATGTTAGAAAAAAAATTAATAGTGAGATAGATGCTATTAATGAGAGAATGGAAAGTGGAGATGAAGATATTGATTATCTTCAAAATGAACTTTTTAAACTTGAAGAAAAAAGAAAAAATCCACCTATATTTAAAGGTCTTTATGGTACTGAATTAACTTTAGTTGATGATACTGTTAATATTGTAGTTAGACCTACTGATTTAGATTTACTTTCATCAACTTATGTTGTATTTGATACTGAAACTACTGGTTTTAATGCTGGTGGTGCTGATCAGATGATAGAAATTGGTGCTGTTAAATTAAAAGATGGTGCAATTATTGATAGGTTTGATGAATTAATTGATCCTGGGAGACATATTCCTGATAAAATAACTGAACTTACTCAAATTACTGATGATATGGTTAAGGGATGTCCTAATGAAGAAGAGGTTACTAAGAAATTTATTGAGTGGGCAGGAGATTGTCCAATGGTTGCTCATAATGCTAAATTTGATATTTCATTTGTTTCTATGGCAATGAAAAAATATGAACTTGGTGAATTTAAAAGCACGGTAATTGATACACTTGAACTTTCAAGAACTTTAGATCAGGGATATGCTAGACACAGTTTATCAGCACTTGTTAAAAGATATAATGTACCTTGGGAAGAAGATGCTCATCATAGAGCAGATTACGATGCAGAAGGAACTGCTAATGTTTTTTATAAGATGCTTAAGAAATTAGAAAATCAACATTATGAAAAGATTAGTGATTTAGATAATTTGGTTTCTAAAGATGAGATATATAAATTTGGACGTACATATCACTTTAATGCAATTGCACAAACTCAACAAGGTCTTAAAAATTTATTTAAGATTATTTCACTTGCTAATACTGTTTATTTATATAAGACTCCTAGAATACTTAGAAGCAAACTTGAAGAACTTAGAGATGGTATTTTAATAGGATCTGGTTGTTATGAATCAGAAGTATTTTTAGAGGCTCGTAGTAAAGAAGGACAAGAATTAACTAATATTATTAATTTTTATGATTATGTAGAAGTTCAACCACCTGAGGTATATGATCATTTACTTCAACTTGGTGACTTTAAAGATCTTAATGAACTTCAAAATCATATTAAAAAGATTATAGATGCTACAATGGCTGCGGGTAAGATTATGGTTGCTACTGGCGATGTTCATCACTTTACTAGAGATGATAAAATTTACCGTGAGATTATCGTTAATCAAAAAGTACCTGGTGGTGGAAGACATCCACTTGCTCGTAAGGGTATTACATCTATTCCTTCACAACACTTTAGGACTACGGAGGAGATGCTTGATAATTTTAGTTTCTTAGATAAAGATTTAGCATATAAAATTGTAGTAGAAAATACTAATATGATACTTGATATGGTTGAGGAGATACAAGTTATTCCTGATACTGGTGGTATTCCTTTTTCACCTCGTGTTAAATCAGATGATGGTAGTTGTTATTTGGATTGTCCTAGAGTTGTTACTGATTTAGTTTATACTAAGGCAAAGGACTGGTATGGTGAACCACTTCCATTTATGATAGAGCAAAGAATTGCTACTGAGTTATATGGTGATATTGTATTTAATACTGTTAAAGAAAACTTAAAAGATGAAAATTTAAGTGATAGTGAATTAGAAATTAAAGCTAATAAGATGCTTCATGATGTTATATTAGAAGGATTTGATTCTGTTAAGAAGCTTGTCGGTGATCGTTTAGCACTTGATAATCCTGATTTAGAGGGAGAAACTCTTGAAAAAGAATTAAAGAAAAAACTTGGTGGTATTATTGGTGGAGGATTTGATCCTATTTACTTAATTGCTCAGAGACTTGTTAAGCATTCTAATGATGAAGGGTATTTAGTTGGATCCCGTGGATCTGTTGGTTCAAGTTTTGTTGCGACAATGATGGGTATTACAGAGGTTAATCCACTTGCAGCTCATTATAGATGTAATGAATGTAAAACAAGTATTTTTGAAGATGATGATGGTACTCCATTTGGTGCTAATTATTCTTCAGGATTTGATTTGCCTGATAAGGAATGTCCTAATTGTCATATTCCTATGATTAAAGATGGACAAGATATGCCTTTTGCTACTTTCTTAGGATTTAATGCTGATAAGGTTCCTGATATCGATCTTAACTTCTCTGATTTAAATCAAGCATCTGCTCATGCATATACTAAAGTTTTATTTGGTGCAGATAATGTTTATCGTGCTGGTACTATTGGAACTGTTGCGGAAAAAACAGCTTTTGGTTATGTTAAGGGATACTTAGAAGAGCATGGAATTAGTGAAATGCGTAATGCTGAAGTAGAAAGACTGGCTATGGGATGTACTGGTGTTAAAAGAACTACTGGACAACATCCTGGTGGTATTGTTGTTATACCTGATTATATGTCTTGTTTTGATTTTACACCATTTCAATTTCCAGCAGAGGATCCTAATGCAGAGTGGAGAACAACTCACTTTGATTACCACTCAATTGACGAATGTGTTTTAAAGCTTGATATTTTGGGTCACTCAGATCCAACACAACTTCGTTTAATTCAATTACAGTCTAATACTGATATTATGAAAGTTCCTCTCGATGATAAAGATACAATGAGTATTTTTACATCAACTGAAGCACTTGGTGTTACTAAAGAACAAATTATGTGTAATACTGGAACTCTTGGTATTCCAGAGTTTGGTACTGCATTTACTATTAAACTTGTAGAGGATACTAAACCTAAGACTTTTGGAGAACTTATTAAAATATCTGGACTTTCTCATGGTACTGATGTTTGGCTTGGAAATGCGCAAGAATTAATTGCAAACAATGTTGTTCCGTTTAAAGATACAATTGGTTGTCGTGATGATATCATGGTTTACTTAATGTATAATGGACTTGAACCAATTAAAGCATTTAAGATTATGGAGTTTGTTCGTAAAGGTAAAGCTTCTAAAGATCCAGAAACTTGGAAGAAACATGTAGAAACTATGAAGAATGCAAATATTCCAGAATGGTTTATAGGATCATGTGCTAAGATTAAATACATGTTCCCTAAAGCACATGCTGCTGCATATGTAATTTCAGCATTTAGAATTGCTTGGTATAAAGTCCATATGCCTGTATATTTTTATGCATCATGGCTTTCTTCTAAAGCAACAGATGTTGATGTAGTTGCTATGATTGGTGGATATGATACTATTAAAAATAGAATAATTGAAATTCAAGATAAGGGATATGATGCTACTAATAAAGAAAGTGGACAAGCTGAAAGTTTAAAAGTTTGCTTGGAAGCTACTGCACGTGGTATAAAATTCTTGAATGTTGATTTATATAAGAGTGATGCAACTGTTTGGACTGTTAATAGTGATAATGAAATTTATCCTCCATTTAATTCAATAGATGGACTTGGAGATACAGTTGCTAAAAATTTAGTTAAAGAACGTGAAATAAAACCTTTCTTAAGTTTAGAAGATGTTCAGAAACGTGGAAAAGTTTCACAAACTTTAATTGATAGAATGGTAGATATGGGAGTATTAAAAGATTTACCAGATTCAAATCAATTATCACTTTTTTAGTTAATATAGAAATATATTAACTTTTTTTTGACACTAATTTAATTTTATAGTATATTTTTAGTGACTATGAATGGGGTATAAATATATGAATTATGTAGTATTAATTAATAAAAATAATAAAATTAAAGAATCATTTTATAAGTATTTAGAACTTGATAATTATTTAAATTTACATGGTGAGAATATCTTAGCCGAGAAGGTATGTCTATCTTGTTTTATAAAATTACAAGAAGAGTTAAAAAATAAAAATATTATTATAGATATTATTAAGGGATATGATGATTCTGATAAATATATAGATTATTGTAGTGGACTTGGTCTTAATATAACTATTAATTCTGATTTAGATATTTCTTTGGACTTATCTAAATATGGATTTATTATTTCTGAAAAGAGACTTGAATTCATTCATATTAGATATGTTGGTAGAGTGGTTGCAAGTATCATATATAAGAATAATTGGACTTTAGAAGAATATTTTAAATATTTTGGAGGAGTTTTAATTGTTAATAAAGAAGTAGGTGTTACTTCTAGAGATGTTGTTAATGATATATGTCATATCTTTGGACTTAAGAAAGTTGGACATACTGGTACTCTTGATCCACTTGCTAGTGGGGTACTAGTTATAACTATGGGACAAGCTAATAAGATTGGTGAGCTTCTTACTTCAACATATAAAGAATATGAAGCTGGTGTACTTATGGGAGTATTAACTGATACTTTGGATATTACTGGTAAGATTATTAATAGTAGTAGTGTTAATATGGGTATTAATATTTCAGATGTACTTGATAGTTTTAAAGGAAGTTATATGCAAGAAGTTCCTATTTATTCTGCAGTTAAGATTAATGGTAAAAAACTTTATGATTATGCTAGAAGTGGAGAGAGTGTTGAACTTCCAAAAAGAAAAGTTAATATAAGTGATATTTCTTTAATTAGTTCTGATAATGATACATTTACATTTAAAACATGCGTTAGTAAAGGAACTTATATTAGAAGTTTAATTAGAGATATAGGAAATAAATTAGATTGTTATGCAACTATGACTAGTTTAATTAGAACTAAACAAGGTAAATTTAGCCTTGAAAATAGTAATACAATAGATGAGATTAGAGATAATAACTATTCATTATATAGTATAGAAGATGTGATTGATTTTCCTGTAGTTAAACTAGATAAAGAGAATAGTTATTTAGTTAGTAACGGAGTTATTATTACCAATACATTTAATATTAAAGATAAAGTATTATTTAAAAGTTATGATGATAAATTGCTTGGTATTTATGAAGTAGATGTGGATAAATTAAAAACTTGGAAGAATTTTAGATAAAAATACTTGCAAAAAAGATAAATATTTAGTATATTATATATGTTTACCGCATCTCAGTTAAAAGAATTTCCGACTTTTTACTTAGATTTGGCGAATATATTATAAGAAAGGAAGTGTTAATAATGGCTTTAACAGCAAAAGAAAAAGCAGATATTATTAAGAAATTTGCTAGAAATGAAAAAGATACTGGTTCTGCAGAAGTTCAAATCGCTATTTTAACAAAAGAGATTAATGAATTAACAGAACATTTAAAAGTACATATTCATGATTATCATTCCCGTAGAGGTCTTTTAAAGAAAGTTGGTCAACGTAGAAATATGTTACAATACTTAGCTAAGAAAGACGTTGCTAGATACCGTGAAGTTATTAAAGAATTAGGATTAAGAAAGTAGACACATTTTTTAAAGTGTCTATTTTTTTTGAAAAAGAGGTACATATGAAAAATAATAAGAAAATTTTTGAATTAGATTTTTTTGGTAAAAAATTAGTAGTTGAACATGGTGAACTTGCTAAACAAGCAGATGGTGCTGTATTAATTAGATATAATGATACTGCAGTACTTACTGCATGTGTTGTTAGTAAGAATGTTAATTTACTTTCTGATTTTTTTCCATTAACAGTTAATTATCAAGAAAAACTTTATTCAGTAGGTAAAATACCTGGTGGATTTATTAAAAGAGAAGGAAAACCAAGTGAAGCTGCAACTCTTGCTGCACGTATGATTGATAGACCAATGCGTCCACTTTTCCCAGAAGGATTTAAAAACGAAGTACAAATTATTTCTACTGTTTTATCAGTAGATCAAGATTGTTCTCCGGAATTATGTGCAATGTTTGGTTCAAGTCTTGCTGTTTCAATTTCTAAGATTCCATTTCATGGACCAATTGCAGGTGTTAAAGTTGGACGTGTAGATGGTAAATTAGTTATTAATCCAACTCCTGAAGAACTTGAAAAATCAGATATTGATTTGACTGTTGCAGGTACAAAAGATGCCATTAACATGGTTGAATCTAGTGCTGATCAAGTAGATGAAGAATCTATGTTAGAAGCTTTAATGTTTGGTCATAAAGCAATTAAGAAATTAATTAAATTCCAAGAAGAAATAGTTAAAGAAATAGGCGTTGAAAAAATGGAATATGAAACTTTAGTTCCAAGTCATGATTTAATTGATAGAGTTACTACTATGTCTTCAGAGAGAATGGATAAAGCTTTAAGAATTAAAGATAAGCTTTTAAAATATAATACTATTGATGAATTAAAAGAAGAAATTGTTAATACTATACTTGAAGAAAATAAAGATGATATGAGTGATATGGAACTTCGTGAATTAGAAGTTAAAATTAATATGATTTTATCTGATGTTGAATATAAACTTTTTAGAAGTATAGTTGTTAAAGAAGGAGTTAGAGCTGATGGTAGAGCAATGGATGAGATTAGACCTTTATCTACTGATATAGATTTACTTCCTAGAACTCATGGTTCTGCACTATTTACAAGAGGTGAAACTCAAGCACTTTCTATTACAACACTTGGTGCATTAAATGAACATCAAGTAATTGATGGACTTGGTCTAGAAGATCAAAAGAGATTTATGCTTCATTATAACTTTCCACAATTCTGTGTTGGTGAAACTGGTAGATATGGGGCACCTGGTAGACGTGAAATTGGACATGGAGCACTTGGTGAAAAAGCACTTGCTCGTGTAATTCCTAGTGAAGAAGAATTCCCATATACAATTCGTGTTGTATCAGAAATTCTTGAATCTAATGGATCATCATCTCAAGCTAGTATTTGTGCTGGATGTATGTCATTAATGGCTGCTGGTGTACCAATAAAGGCTCCAGTTGCAGGTATTGCAATGGGATTAATTACTCATGAAGATGATTATACAATCTTAACTGATATTCAAGGTATGGAAGATCATTTAGGTGATATGGATTTTAAAGTTGCTGGTACTAGAAATGGTATTACTGCTCTTCAAATGGATATTAAGATTAGTGGAATTACTGAAGATATCTTAAAAGAAGCTTTGGAGCAAGCTAAAAAAGCTCGTATGCAAATACTTGATGTTATAGGAAAGCAAATTGAAGAACCTCGTAAGGAAGTTTCTAAATATGCACCTAAGATGGAAACATTTACAATTAATCCTCTTAAGATAAAAGACGTTATTGGTAGAGGTGGTGAAATGATTACTAAGATTATTTGTGAAGCAAGTGGTGTTACTGAAGTTACAAATGTAAATGCAGTTAAAGTTGAACTTGAAGATGATGGTCGTGTAATTATTTATCATCAAGATCAAGATGTAATTAATAAAACTCGCACTATGATTGAAGAAATTGCAAGAGAAGTAGAAGTAGGAAAAATATATAATGCTAAAGTTGTTAAAGTAGAAGACTTTGGTTGTTTCGTAGAAATTTGGCCTGGATGTGAAGGACTTGTACATATTTCTCAACTAGACACTAAGAGAGTTGAAAAAACATCTGATGTAGTTAGTGTTGGCGATGAAATTATGGTTAAAGCACTTGGTGCAGATAAGAGAGGAAGACAAAATTTCTCTAGACGTGATGCACTTCCTAAACCTAAAAAGACTGATAAGGAAGTAAAAGAAGAAAAAATTGAAGAAAAATAAGTCAAGAGTTCAGAAATGAACTCTTTTTTCATATAATTTAATAGGTGATTTTATGGATAAAAAAATAATTAATGGAATAATTGGTGTTTTCTTACTTTTATTTAGTTTTTATTATACTGATTTATCTATTAATTTAATTAGACAAAATGATCCAATTATGAAAGAAATTAAGAAAAGTAATAAGAAGTTTTATATTAAATCAGTTAATGCTAAAATAGATGGGAATAAAATAATACCTGGAAGAAATGGAAGAGAAGTGGACTTAAATAAAAGTTTTAGTAAAATGAAAAGATATGGTTCTTTTAATGAGAATTTAACAGTATTTAAAAGTATAAAACCAGTTATTTCTACTGATGATTATTATGATAAATATATTACATCTGGAGGCGGAGATGATTTAGAAATTGCACTTGTATTTACTATTAATAATAATATAGATCCTACAAATATTATTAATATATTAAATAGTAAAGGTATTAAATCTACATTTTTTATTGATGGGTTATGGCTTGAAAATAATATGGATAAAGTTGAATTAATGAAAAATTATGAACTTGAATTATTGAGTTATGATAATAAATATAGTGAGATATATTTTTCTAGTAGTTTAAATAGATTATCTTCTATTACTGGTAGGAATAATTTATATTGTTTCAGTGATTATGATAATAAAGAAGTTATTAATTTATGCTCTAAATACAAACTTCATACTATTATACCTACTATAAAGGTAGGTAATTATTTATATAATGATGTTGTTCACAAAGTCAGATATTCAGATATAGTATGGGTTCCAATTAATACTACTTCTGAAATTGAACTTGGTGTTAGTATAGATTATTTGATTTCTAAAGGATATAATTTTGTGTTTCTTAGAGATTTACTTAGTGAAAATAGTATGAAATAAGGAAAAAAGTTGTCTAAAAACTTTAAATATTGTATAATTTATATAGGTGAAGTATATGTACTTGAAGGAAGTAGTAATGTCCGGTTTTAAATCTTTTGCGGACAAAATGGATATTAAATTAGATAATAAAACAACATGTATAGTTGGTCCGAATGGTAGTGGTAAATCAAATGTTGTAGATGCTGTTCGTTGGGTTTTAGGAGAGCAATCTGTAAAATCACTTCGTGGTGATGGAAGTATGAGTGATGTCATATTTTCTGGAAGCAAAAGTCGTAAAGCTTTAAATGTTGCAAGTGTTGAATTAATATTTGATAATTCTGATCATTTTTTACAAGTTCCTTATACTGAACTTTCTATTAAAAGAAGAGTTTATAGAAGTGGTGAGAATGAATATTTCTTAAATAATGAAAGATGTCGTTTGAAGGATTTAAATAATTTACTTATGGATACTGGTATGGGAAAAGAGTCTTTTAATATTATTTCTCAAGGTGAAGTTGAAAAAATTATTAGTAATTCTCCATATGATAGACGAGTTATTTTTGAAGAAGCTGCTGGTATATTAAAATATAAAAGAAGAAAAGATGAAGCACTTAGGAAACTTGATAAGACACATGATAATATAGATAGAATTAATGATATTATTAGTGAAATTGAAACTCAAATTAGACCTCTAGAAGAGCAATCTCGTAAGGCTCGTGAGTATTTAGAAAATAAAGCAGGTCTTGATAAATATGAAGTAGCTCTTCTTGCATATGATATTGAAGATTATTCTAATAAGTTAAATGATGCGAAGAGTAAAAAAGAAGAATTAGATAATGAAATATTAACAATTTCTTCAGATGATGCGAAAAATGATGTTGAATTTTTAAATTTGAATAATAAATTATCTAAACTTGAGAAAGAGAAGAAAGAACTTCAAGATAAACTTTTAAAATTAACTGAAGAAGCTGAAAAAGTTAATGGTGAGAAGAATTTGCTTAATGAAAGAAGTAAATTAAATAGTAATCAAGATGAAGTTAAACTTAAAATAAAAGAATTATTTATTAAACAAAATGAAATTAATTCTAAATTAGATGTTTCAAAAGAAGAGTTAAAAATTATTATTGATAAGTCTAAAGATTTAAATAATGAGTCTGATAATTGTAAAAGTAAAATAGAAAGAATTAAAACTGATAATATTTTAGCATCTAATGATTATTCTAAAATGGATCGTGACTTAATTAATTTAAATCATAAAAAAGATTCACTTCAAAGAGAATTAGATTCTATGGGTAATTTACCTAATAGTGTTAGAAGTGTAATACAAAGTAATGAATTACTAGGTATTCATAATACTATTGGTAATATATTAAGTACTTCTGATAAGTTTATTAGAGCTTTAGATATTGCAATAGCTGGTAGTCGTAATTTTATTATTACTACTGATGAAGAATCATCAAAGAAAGCTATTAGATATTTAAGAGATAATCATTTAGGAAGGGCAACTTTCTTTCCACTTAATGTTATTAAAGCAAGATATGTAGATTCAAATACTTTAGATAAACTTAATGATAATAGTGAATATTTAGGAGTACTTAGTGATTTAGTTAAGTACGATAAGAAGTATGAAAATATAGTTAAAAATCAACTAGGTACAGTTTTAGTTGCAGATAGTTTAGATAGTGCTACTAGAATATCTCATATTATTGGTGGAAGATATAAAATTGTTAGTTTAGATGGAGATGTAATCCATGTAGGTGGATCTATGTCTGGAGGATCTGTTCATACTTTTAAAAGTTCTGTTACTATTAGACAGGAGTTAAATAATATAGATACCCAAATCAATAATTTAAAAAATAGAATGAAGAAAATAGATTTAAAGATTAACAGTAGTAAGGAAAATCAAAATAGTTTAGAAGATAAATATTTTGAATTTTCTAGAGGAAAAGTTACTTTAAAAGAAAAATATGATATAAAAAATGACGAAGTTAAAGCTTTAGAAAAAGAACTAGAAAGTATTAATACTGAACTTGATAATTTAAAAACAATTGAATCTAATAGTTTAGATAGTAGAGAAGAAGAGTTAATTAGTAAATATTATGAACTTACGGGTCAGAAAAAAAATGTTTTTAATAACTTATTAAAATTAGATGATGATATTGATAATTTGAAACATAAAATAGAAGAGTCTGGTGCCCTTAATAAGTTAAAAAATTCTAAACTTCATAATTTAGAAAGAGAAGTTCGTGAACTTGATGTTTTAATTAGTAAATATGATGTTAAACTTGATAATATGCTTAGTGTATTAAGTGATGAATATGAACTTAGTTTTTCAAAAGCTAAGAGTGATTATCAACTTGATATTGAACCTGATGATGCAAGAATTAAAGTTAATACTTATAGAGCAAATATTAAAAGAATTGGTATGGTTAACTTAGATGCTATTGAAGAGTATGATAGAGTTAATAATAGATACTTATTCTTAACTAATCAAAGACAGGATTTACTTGGTGCACAAGAAACTTTACTTGATATTATGAATGAAATGGATGGAGTAATGAAGGAAGAATTTATTAATGCTTTTGAGAAGATTCAAGTTGAATTTAAAAAAGTATTTAGTGAATTATTTGGAGGAGGTAGTGCTTCTTTAAAACTTACTGATCCTGAAGATCTTCTTAAAACTGGTGTTGAAATAATTGCATCTCCTCCAGGTAAAAAGTTATCATCAATATCACTATTATCAGGTGGTGAAAAAACATTAACTGCAATTTCTTTACTGTTTGCAATGCTTAATGTTAGAATGGTTCCATTTTGTTTATTTGATGAAGTAGAAGCTGCACTTGATGAAGCTAATGTTGAAGGATTTGGTAAATACTTAGATAATTATAGAGATAAAACTCAATTCTTAATAATTACACACAAAAAGAAAACAATGGAATATGCATCAACCCTTTATGGTATTACAATGCAAGAGTCTGGTGTGTCAAAACTTGTTAGTGTAAAACTTACAGATCACAAAGATTAGAGGTGAAATAAATGAGTCATATTAAATCATCAAAAAGAGGTGAACTAGCGTATTATACTAAAAAAATTAATGATTTAATTAATGATGGAAAAATAAAATTAGCTCAAAAGTTAGTTGATGAATTAATGATTAAAAGTCCTGATGATGATATTCTAAGATGCGAAAGTGCAAGACTTAAAATATTTGAACGTAGATATAGCGAGGCCTTAGAAGATATAGAAAATGTAAATGAGGTAAAATGTTTTAAAAAGAAGACTGTTTTAAATATTAAATTAAAACAGGAAGATGAAGTATATAGACTTTACAAAACTTATTTTTGTGATAGTGATGTTTGTTTTAAATATACTGCTTGTGGTGATAGGACTTTTTACTGGCTAAAGTGTTATTTGGATGCAAAATACAATCCTAATTTTCATAATGGAAATTTTAAGTCTACTTATATGGTAAGGCAAATATCTAATTATAATGAGGATGAAGCTATAAAACATATTACTATTAGACATGATCCAAGATTTTCAGATAATGGTAAACTTAGTACTTTGTTTTCAAAAGATTTTAATATTCATAATATATTTCATAGAATAAGAAATACAATTTCAACAAATTTAGATAAAGCGGTACTTAAAAGTGATTTTGAAGATTGTTATCACTTTGAAGTTCCTAATTGTTCTGATGATTCATGTTTTAACTATATAGAAGTAATTTGTATTATTAATACTGATAAAATAATTACTATGTATCCTTCTAAAAAACATGAAGATGTTCCTATATTTAAAATTAATAATGAGGAAAACATTAATAATGTTAAAGTTAAGACTAGGAGTGGACTTGAAAGATTTAATTCAAGATATTGTAAATAAAAAAAGAGTTTTTATGAACTGAACCCCAAAAGTTGGACAGTTTATAAATAGTTTCTAATTAGAGGATTGTAACCTGTAATTTACAGGAGACAGTCCTTTTAATTTTACTTTTATCTTCTTGGTCATAAAACATTTCTGTTTTAAGTAGTCCAAAAAAGTTTTCCATCATACCATTGTCCATACTATTTCCTTTTCTTGACATACTTTGTTTTATACCTTTGTTCTTTAATCTTTGTTGATATGATTGATGTTGATATTGCCATCCTTGATCTGAATGAAATATTAAGCCTTCAAGCTTATCATTTTTATTAAATGCTTTATTAAGCATATCATTTATTTGTTCTAAGTTAGGTGATTTAGAAGTATTATAAGATACTACTTCACCATTAAAGCCATCTAATATTGGTGATAAATAACATTTTTCTCCACGAAGATTAAATTCAGTAACATCTGTATACCATTTTTGATTTGGCTTATCTGCATAAAACTCACGATTAATATAATTATCAGCTATTTTACCAACTGTTCCTTTATATGATGAATATTTTCTTTTATTTCTTTTTAATGGCTTTAAGCCTAGTTTAATCATTACTCTATAAACTTTCTTATGATTAACATTATAACCTTGATTTCTAAGCTCTAATGTAATTCTACGATAACCATATCTTTCTTTATTATTAATAAATATTTCCTTTATTTTATTTATAATTTCTTTGTTTTTATCATCTTTATCAGTTTTAGATAAGGTGTAATAATATACTGATTTAGCTAAACCTGATACCTTTAGAAGAATCATTAATGGATATGTTAGCCGAAGTTCACTTACAACATTTACTTTTTCTTCTGTTGTTGATTCTTCCTTGCTTGAACAACGGCTCTCAATTTTTTTGAGTATTCAAGCTCCGCTTTTAAATATACATTTTTTTTAGGCTTTAATTCTTTTTTGTTCATAGTCGGACGACCTCGCTTTCGTTCAACTATATTATAACCCATTTCTTTATATTTTTTTATCCATGCTTGTAATAAACTATCACTGGGTAGTCCAATATCTAAAGCAACAGTCCATACTGGTTCATTATTTATTAAAACTCTATCAATTGCTTCTTGCTTTTCGTATTTAATATAAACCTTATTCTTATTAGTTCTTAAAACATCAAATCCGTGTATATCTATTAATTTTACTAAATAGCTTACTCCGGATGTTCTAATTCCATATTTTTTTGAAACCGAACTTGTTGATAATCCTGATTTCTTATCTTTATATAAATTTATTTTATCCTTATAACTTAATTTACCCATATAAAAACCTCGTTTCTATGTCCAAGAAACGGGGTTCATATCA